>CAIMAQ010000016.1 GCA_903839035.1 uncultured Opitutia bacterium | reverse complement strand
TCGTCCTTCTCCTTGAAATCCACGGTGCCGGAAATCTCCGCATGCATCGCGGCGCCGCCGAGGGTTTCGGTGTCAGTTTCCTGACCGATGGCGGCCTTCACAAGCTGCGGGCCGGCGAGGTAGAGGCCGCTGCCCTCGGTCATGAGGATCTTGTCGCAGAGGACGGGCAGGTAGGCGCCGCCGGCGACGCAGTTGCCCATGATGGCGGCGTATTGCGGAATGCCCGCGGCGGAGATGACGGCGTTGTTGCGGAAGATGCGGCCGAAGTCGTCCTCGTCCGGAAAAATCTCGTCCTGCATCGGCAGGAACACGCCAGCGGAGTCCACCAGGTAGACCAGCGGCAGGTTGCACTCAAAGGCGATGCGTTGCGCGCGGAGGAGCTTCTTGCACGTCATCGGGACAAACGCCCCCGCCTTCACCGTGGCGTCGTTCGCGACGATCATGCACGGATGGCCCGCGACGTCGGCGATGCCGGTGACGACGCCCGCGGCCGGAAACTTGCCCCAGTCGAGGTACATGCCGTTTGCGGCCCAGAGCCCGGTTTCGAGGAAGGACGCCGGGTCGTCGATGAGCCCGGCGATTCGCTCGCGGGCGAAGAGCCGGCCAAGCTTGTGCTGGCGGGCGAGTCCGTCGGGTCCGCCGCCCTCGCGGAGGACTGCCTCCTGCTGCGCGACTTCGTGGCAGCGGTCGAGGAGGGGGTTGGAAGAAGGTGGGGTTGGGGATTTCATCGAGCTACTTCGTTTTCTGCAGAATTGTATCTGGGGGAATCTGAGAGGTGATGAGCATTTTGCACACGAGGTCACCCTCTCGATTGATTTCTGCAATTGTCCACGCCCCCAAATTTTTGCGATAAGACGACCCTGATGGCACGGGCTGTCGTCCATCGAAGTGGTCACCGTCAAACGTGCCCCGGTAATGGGTGGCAACCCCGTTCACTCGTGCAGTCAGCAAGTCATGTCTGCCGTCGGCGTTGGTGACTATTTCGACCTCAACCTTCGCCCCGTTGATTTCTGCAGCCCAGAGTCCCACTTGAACGCGCGGCTTATCGTACGAACACGCACTGCCAAGAAGCAGGATAAGCGTGAACATGAAATTGCGCATAGGAAATCAGACCATGGGGCGGAATTTTCCGACCACGTTGGTCAGGCATGCGGTGATCTGGCCGAGGGAACAGACTTCGACGGTGTTGATCAGCTCGGCGAAGACGTTGCCGTTGGCGCGGGCGACGTTTTCCAGCTTCTGCAGGGCGGCGGGGGCGGACTTGGCGTGCTTCTTTTTGAAGGCGCGGAGGCGCTCGACTTGCAGGTGCTGTTTCTTCGGTGACGTGCGGGCCAGGGGGACGCTCGGCATGGGCTCATCGGTGATGTACTTGTTGAGTCCGATGATGGGACGTTTCCCAGAGTAGATCTGCTGCTCGTACGCGTGGCCGGCTTCCTGGATCTTGCTGCGCTGGTAGCGCTGCTCCTGCGCGGCGAGGACGCCGCCCAGGGTGTCCATCTCGCGAAACACGGCGAGGATGCCGGCCTCGACCTGGCGCTCGAGCTGGAGCAGGCCGGGGGAGCCACCGAGGAGGTTCATCGTGTGCTTAAACACGCCGGACTCCTCCATGATGATCGACTGGCCGTGCGAGGCGAGGGTGGCATACTTCGCGGTGGGCGTGGTGAACGGCTCGTCGGCGGAGTTGGAGTGGCAGGAATTGGTGTAGTTCAGGTACGCCAGCATCAGCTCGACGGCGGTGCGGGTGAGGTTGTTCTGGAACTCGGCGGCGATGAGCGAGCGGCCGCTCGTCTGCGTGTGGAGCTTCAGGACCTGCGCCTTGGTGTTGGCGCCAAAGGCGTCACGCATGCCGATGGCCCAGAGGCGGCGGCAGACGCGGCCGAGGACGAGGTATTCCACGTCGAGACCGCAGTCCAAAAAGAAGGAGAGGCGCGGGCCGATCGCGTTGACGTCGGCACCGCGGGCCCGAAGCAACTCAAGGTAGGTGAAGCCGTTGGAGAGCGTGAACGCGGCCTGCTGCACGGGCGTAGCCCCGGCCTCGGCGATGTGGTAACCGGAGATGCTGACGGGATACCAGCGCGGCATGTTGGGCACGCACCACTCGATCATGTCGCAGAGGAAGCGCAGGGAGGCGTCGATTGGGAAGATGACCTCGTTCTGCGCCTGCACCTCCTTGAGCATGTCGGCCTGGATGGTGCCGCGGAGGTTCGGCACGCAATCGGGACCGAAGCGGCGCTTCGCAGACGCGATGAACATCGCGAGAATGACCGGCGCGGGGGCGTTCATCGTCATCGAGACGGAGGCGTCCTTGCGCGTGAGGTCGAAGCCGGCGAAGAGCCGGGTCATGTCCTCGACGGTATCAATCGCCACGCCGCCCTCGCCGACCTTGCCGAGCACGCCCTCATGGTCGGAGTCGAGGCCGTAGAGCGTGGGGCCGTCGAAGGCGGTGGAGAGGCGGAGACTTTTCTGGTGCTTGCCGAGGTAGTGGAAGCGAGCGTTGGTGTCCTCGGCGAGCCCGAGGCCGGCGAACAGGCGCATGGGCTCCTCGCTGACGGGGGTCTGCGGGTGGGGCGGGTTATCCTTAACCCGCCGGGTTTGGTCCTTGGACTCGGCTCCAACTGGCGCGTTAGGGATAACGCGCCCTACCTCAGAATCCCGGTCGAGGTACATTTCGCGGTACGCGGCGTTGGCGTAGGGGAACTCGCCGGGCAGGCCCTGGCCGAGGAGGTATTCGGCGATGGCGCCGGGTTCGTCGGTGGGCGGGAGGGCGAGGCGCGGGAGCGGCGTGCCGGTGGGGGAGTGGGTGGTCTCGATGCCGGCGCGGATCTTCGCCCAGCGGGCCCGGAGGTCGGCGGCGAAGGCAATATCCGTACGTGCCCGGGCCACCTCGGTGGCGACGTGGGCGTTGTAGGCGTCGACGGCGTCGGCGATTTTGCCCAGGGAACTCATGCGGCACCTCCGGTGCCGCCAAGGAGATGGGCGATAGGTGATGGGCGATGGGTGGAGACGGCAGTCATGGCGCGACCTCCAGTTGGCAGGGTTTTTCGCCGCCGGGGGTGACTTTCAGGTGGCCGAGCTCGGCGAGGGCGGCGTAGAGGGTGTCCACGCCGGGGTCGTGGTGTTTGGCGGCGACGGTGCCAAAGAGGCGCTGGCCCTTGCCGTTGGCAGCGAGGCGGGCGGCGATCTCGGCGCGGGCGGTGTGGGCCATGGGATGGTCGCACTTGTTGATGGCGACGAGGTCGGCGCCGTTGAGCAGGCCGATCTTCTGCAACTGGAGGCGTCCGCCGTAGTAGGGCGCGAGGACGAAGAGCATGGCGTCAACGAGCCGGTGTTTTTTGCCGAAGAGGCCGAACGGATCGCTCTCTTGGCCGATGCCGACGGACTCGACGAGGATGAGGTCAAACTCGCCGCTGGCGCGCAGGATCTCGATGGCCGCGGGGGCGGCGGCGGAGAGGCCGGTGAGGCTGCCGCGGGTGGCGAGGGAACGGAAGAACACGCGGTCGTCCTGCGCATAAATCATCGAGACGCGGTCGCCGAGGATGGCACCGCCGGTGTCAGGGTGGGAGGGATCGTTGGCGAGGATGGCGATGCGGCCGGCGGGGTTTTGGCGGAGAAAGCGGGATGTGAGCTCGTCAATGAGGGTGGATTTGCCCGCGCCGCCGGGGCCGGCGACACCGACCACAAAAGCGCGGGTGCGCTTTTGCGGCGGGTGATGGGCGATGGGTGATGGGCGATGGGTTGGATTCTGTTCGGCAAGGGTGATCGCCCGGGCGAGCGCGCGGTCGCCGCGGAGCTTGGTATTGGGTTTCAGGGTGCGGCCGTATTCCTTGCGGATGAGGGCCATGATGCCGTCGAGCGGGGTGCCGGCGTGGAAGATCCGGTCGGTGCCCTGGCGCTGCATGACGCGCTCGTCGGCCTTCGTGATGGTGCCGCCTCCGCCGCCGAAGAGGGGAACATCGCCGGCGCCCAACGCCCGAAGCTGATCCACGACCTCCTTGAAGAAGACGATATGGCCGCCGTTGTAGGAGCTGATGCCGACGACGTGGATATCCTCCTGGATCGCGGCGCGGACGATGGTGCTGACGGGGCAGTGGTAGCCGAGGTAGATGACCTCGAAGCCGTGGCGGGCGAGTTCCATGTTAATGGTGCTCACGGCGCTGTCATGGCCGTCGCAGATGGGCACGGCGGTGAGGATGCGGAGCGGTGCCATGGACCGGGGTTTCGGGGCGGCAGGCATGCGACTCAAACCTAAGGGGGAACCAGCCGGGCGCAACCGCCGAGCAGCTGGAACGCCGGGCGGGCCCCGAATTCATCCTTTTGGCGTAAATGGGGTGCGGAGCCCGGGGCCGGCTTGCGCGAGTGGTGCGGACACCCGTAAACTGGGGTCACTCCCATGTTACACCCCAATTCACTCTACCATGATTTCCTCCAGCCGGCGGAGATCGAGTTCCTGAAAAAGACCGCCGTGTTCTGTCAGAAGGAAATCGTCCCGTTCGCCGCCGACTGGGAGGAAAAGGAAGAATTGCCCCGCGCGTTGTTCACCGCCGCCGGGAAGGCCGGCCTGATGGGCATGCTCGCCCCGAAAGCCGTGGGCGGCCAGCAGCTCTCGATCCTCTGCTTTTGCCTGGCGATCGAGGAGATTGCGCGGCACTGCGGGGCGTTCGCGATGAACATGGCGGCGCACAACGCGCTCTGCGTTGGGCATCCGCTGGGCTACGCGAGTGACGAGCTGAAGCAGAAAATTTTTCCCAGCGTGCTGAACGGCGATTGGATGGTGGCGTGGGCGCTGACCGAGCCGAATGCGGGTTCGGACACCGGCGGCGTCGAGACGACCGCCACGCTGCTGCCCGACGGCACGTGGGAGCTGAACGGTCACAAGCTTTACATCACGATGGGCAACCACTCGGACCGGATGATCGTGATGGCCATCACGGGCCGGGATGAGAAGGGAAAAAAGGAATTTTCCGCGTTCTGGATCAACAGCGCGCACACGGAAAAAGTGCGGAAGGTGAAGACGGCCGGGGTGCGCGCGAGCAACACGAGTGAGTTCTACCTCAAGCAGGTGAAAGGCGAACTGGTCGGCCAGCGCGGCAAGGGCCAGCACGCGGCGCTCGCCTGCCTCGACTCGGGGCGGCTGGGCATCGCGGCAATGGCCATCGGGCTGGGCCGTGCGGCGGTGGAGATTGCGAAACAGCGGATGCTCTCGCGCCGGCAGTTCGGGAAGCGCATTGCGGAGTTCCAGGCGTTGCAGTTCATGCTCGCCGACTGCGAGGTGGAGTTGCGGGCGGCGGAGGCGCTGCTGCTGCAGCCCTGCGTGATGCATGCGCGCGGGCAGAAATTCACCCTCGAGGGGTCGTTTGCGAAATTGTACGCGTCGGAGGCCGCCTCGCGCGCCTGCAACCGCTCGCTGCAGATCTGCGGCGGCTGGGGTTATACACGGGACACCTTCGTCGAGCGCATGTGGCGGGATGCCCGGCTTTGCGAGATCGGGGAGGGCTCGAGCGAGGTGCAGCGGCTGATCATCAGCCGGACGCTGCTCAAGGCGGCGGAGGAAACGTACGGATTGGCGGATCCGGCAGCGAGGAAGTAGGCGGTTTTTTAAGCCGTAAACCAAGAAGCGAGGAAACCAGGAACAAGGCCTCCGAGCGTTTCTGCGGGGTTCCTGGCTTCCGGCTTAAATCTCCGGCTTCTGCTTTCCACTTCGACAACCTCCCTGCTTCACGGTTTGAGTGTCGGGGCTTTCCTTCCGAAGCCGGCCGGTCGCCGGCCCCAACCCCCCTCCTCCAGCCTATGAATGCCCAGCGTCTGTTTACGGCAAGTTGTGCCGCCTTGATTGTCACAGCCATGAGTTTTGCGCTCCGCGGCGAGGCCGCCGGAGCGTGGGCCGCGCAGTTTCACCTCACCCACGAGCAGATCGGCTGGATCAACGGCACGGCTTTCTGGGGCTTCACGCTGGCGATGATGTTTGGCGGCCCGCTGTGTGACACGCTGGGTCTGGGCCGCATCGTCGGCCTCGCTTGGGCGGGCCATCTGGTGGGCATCCTGCTGACGATTTTCGCCTGGGACTATTGGAGCCTGTACGCGGGGACGCTGATTTTCGGCATTGCGAACGGCTCGGTGGAAGCCGCGTGCAACCCGCTCATCGCTACGCTCTATCCGCAGGACAAGACCACCCGGCTGAATCATTTCCACGTCTGGTTTCCTGGCGGCATTGTCATCGGTGGGCTATTGGCCTTTGCCTTCGGCCGGGCCGGGCTCGGCTGGCAGGTGCAGTTTGCCAGTATGCTCGTGCCCCTCGCGATTTATGGCTGGGCGTTCCGAGGACAGGTTTTCCCCCGGACGGAGCGGGTGACTTCGGGTGTGTCGACGGGCGCGATGTTTGCCGCGTGCCTGCGGCCGGCGTTCCTGCTGATGGTGGCGTGCATGCTGCTGACGGCGGCGACGGAACTCGGGCCGGGGCAGTGGATCCCGAACATCCTGACCAACGCCGGTGTGTCGGGTATCCTGATGCTGGTGTGGATCACGGGGCTGATGGCGGTGGGCCGGCAATTTGCCGGCGTGTTTGTACACCGGCTGTCGCCGCCGGGCATGCTATTGGTGAGCGCGATCCTCAGCGGGCTGGGCCTGTTCGCGATGAGCCGCGCGAGCGGTGGCATGCTGTTCGGCGCGGCCACGGTGTTTGCCCTTGGCGTGTGCTTCTTCTGGCCGACGATGCTCGGTTTCGTGAGCGAGAACTTTCCTCGGACGGGAGCGCTGGGCCTCGCGATCATGGGCGGAGCCGGCATGTTGAGCGTGAGCTTTGTGCTGCCGGTCATGGGCCGGGTGTTTGACACCGGCATCGCGGCCCGTCTGCCAGCCGGGCACACGGCCGAGAGCCTGGAGGGAGCGCAATGGATGCAGATCCAGGCGGCGGCCGGCTTGGAGACGCTCGGGCGGGTCGCGGTCCTGCCAGTGGTGCTGGCGGTGGTTTTTGCGCTACTGCTCGTGGCGCGCCGGAAGTCGCCGGCGAAGTGACGGATATTTCTTCGGTGGGCGTCGGTTTCCAGACCGACGCATGTCCGTCGTGCGGGTGCCACTCGCCGATGGGGAAATCGGCGACCACCTAAGGCGCTCAGAATTCGGCGGTGCCGGGGGTGCGGGCGAAGGGGATGACGTCACGGATGTTGCCGACGCCGGTCACGAACATGAGCATGCGCTCGAAGCCGAGGCCGAAGCCCGCGTGCGGCACGGTGCCGAAGCGACGCAGGTCGAGGTACCACCAGTAGTTTTTCTCGTCGAGGTGGTGCAGCGCCATGCCGGCGCGGAGCTTGTCGAGCCGCTCCTCGCGCTGGCTGCCGCCGATGATCTCGCCGATGCCGGGCACGAGCAGGTCCATCGCGGCGACCGTCTCGCGGCCCTCGGCGCAGCCGTCGGTCTGGCGCATGTAGAACGCCTTGATGGCGCGCGGGTAGTTGTAGACGGTGACCGGGCACTTGAAGTGTTCCTCGGTGAGGTAGCGCTCGTGCTCGGACTGGAGATTGTCGCCCCACGACACGGGATGCTCCCAGGTCTTGCCACTCTGGGTCAGAATTTCGACCGCCTCGGTGTAGCTACAGCGCTTGAACGGCTTCTCCAGCACGAAGTCGAGACGGGCGAGGAGGTCCTTGTCCACGAACTTGGAGAAAAACTCCAGGTCGCCGGGACAGTGGGCCCGGATGTCGCGGATGAGGTATTTCACGAACTCTTCGGCGAGGTCCATGTCGCCGTTCAGGTCGCAGAACGCGACCTCGGGCTCGATCATCCAGAACTCGGAGGCGTGGCGCGAAGTGTGGGAGTTCTCGGCGCGGAAGGTGGGGCCGAAGGTGTAGACGTTGCTGAGCGCGCAGGCGAAGATCTCGGCCTCGAGCTGGCCGGAGACGGTGAGGAAGGTCTTCTTGCCGAAGAAATCCTTCGCATTGTCGATCGTGCCGTCCTCCGCCTTGGGCGGGTTGGCGAGGTCGAGGGTGGTGACGCGGAACATGTCACCCGCGCCCTCGGCGTCGCTGGCGGTGACGATGGGCGTGTGGACGTAATAAAAGCCCTTGTCCTGGAAAAACTGGTGGACGGCGTAGGCAAGGCGGCTGCGCACGCGGAAGACGGCGCCGAAGAGGTTGGAGCGCGGCCGCAGGTGGGCGATCTCGCGCAGGAATTCCATCGTATGCCCCTTCTTTTGGAGCGGGTAGGTGGCGTCGGCCTCACCGAGCACGGTGAAGCCGGTGGCGACGACCTCCCATTTCTGACCCGAGCCCTTCGACTCGACGAGTTTGCCGCGCACCTCGAGCGAGGCGCCGGTGTTGGCTTTGGTGATGTGCGCGTAGTCGGGCAGGGCGGCGTCGGCGACGATCTGGATGCCCTTGAGGCAGGAGCCGTCGTTGAGCTCGATGAAGGAGAAGGCCTTCGCGTCGCGGCGGGTGCGGACCCAGCCCTGGAGCAGGATGGCGTCGTTCGGCGCGGCGGCGTTGAGGGCGTCTTTGACCAGAGTGCGTGTCATGTTGGGTAAGGCCTCAGCCAAGCCGCCCGGCGCGCAGCTGGCAAATCCGGAAACCGGATGGGGTGATTACCCCGCGGCGGGTATTTTTTGCGGTTTGGCGTCGAACCGGGATGACGGCGTTTTTACCGGAGATGGATTTGGGTTTGGAGCAGGCTATGGGCGTGAAACCAGCCGCGGGTTCGCCGCGGGGGTACGTCCAATTTGCGGGAGAGCCGGCTTGTCTCAGCCGGTGTTTTGCGGCAAGGTCGGGCGTGCCCGCCAAACCCGGCGGGCGTGAGACTCAACCCCTCGTTACCCCCATGAAGAAGCAGTTCCTGATCTCGGTCGTGGTCTTGTTTGTCGCCTCGATGGCGTTTGATTTCGTGGTACACGGCGTGCTCCTGAAAGCGGCTTACGACGCGCAACCCGCGTTGATGCGCAAGGAGGCGGATGCGCAGCGGCATTTTCCCGCCATGTTGCTGGCCCATGCGCTCATCGCCGTGAGCGTCACGGCGATCTACCGGCGCGGACGGGAGACCGACAAACCCTGGCTCGGCCAGGGCGTCCGTTTCGGCGTGTGGTTCGCGCTCGCGGCCTGCGTGCCCGGATTCCTGATCTACTATGCCGTGCAGCCCGTCGGGCTGTCGGTGGCGGTCAAGCAGGTCTGCTTTGGCGGCCTCGCCACGGTGCTGCTGGGCGTGGTGGCTGCAGCGCTGAATAAAGCGTCCGCGTGAACCCCGGGACGGCCTCGCCCACGAGGGTGGGCGGGCTCAATTGACCGGCGACGGGCGCAGCGCCCAGGCCGTCCAGAGGGCGGCCGCGAGGTCCACGGTCCCGAGCAGGGCCAAGGGGAGCGGGGCCAGGCCGAAGAAAACGAACAGCCCGAAGACAACAAAGACCATGAGCCGGGCCGAGATGGTCCAGCGGAAGAACGCCACCACCTCATGGCGGGCCGCCTGCGTGTAGTAATGGGCCAGGACGAGCGCCAGCACCCCGACGACGCGGGGCCAGATCTCGTGGCTGGCGGGCAACCGGAGAACGGCGAACAGCGGGTTGGGAAACAGGATCAGCGCGAGTCCGACGGCGGCCAGATAGAGACCGAACGCGAAGACCGTTTGGGCGGAGCGGCTCATGCGCGGGGCGTCATTTCGTGAACTGGCTGACAAATTCGTGGACGGGCATGGTCTCAAGCCTGGCGCGGTCAGTGAAGAGAGCTATCTGCCGGTCCGATTTGGCCGGCCCAAAATGGGCGGCGAAGGCGGCCCGGGCCTTTTGCTGGAGCAGGGGAATGCCGTCCCCGCGGCGGCGACGGTGGCCGATGGGGTATTCCACCGCGATCCTGGCGGTTTTCGATCCGTCCGAGAAAAACACCTGGACGGCGTTGGCGATGGAACGCTTGTCGGGGTCGAGGTAGTCCTGTGAGTACTGCTTATCCTCGGTGACGGTCATCTTGGCGCGCAGGGCGTCAATGCGTGGGTCGGCGGCAACCGAGTCCTCGTAGTGATCGGCGGTAAGGTCACCGAAGATCAGGCCGATGGCGGTCATGTACTGGAGGCAGTGGTCGCGGTCGGCCGGATTATGGAGCGGACCGGTCTTGTCGATGATGCGGATGGCCGACTCGTGGGTGGTCAGCTCGATGCGCGTGACCTCGCCGAGGCGGCTTTTCACGAGCGGATGCAGCTGCAGGGCGCACTCGACGGCGGTTTGGGCGTGAAACTCGGCGGGGAAGGAAATCTTGAAGAGGATGTTCTCCATCACGTAGCTGCCGAGCGGGCGGGCGAGGGTGACGGGTTTGCCCTTGAACGAGACGTCCTGAAACCCCCAGGTCTTCGCGCTGAGGACGGAAGGATAACCCATCTCGCCGGTCAGGGAGATCAGGGCTAGGCGGACGGCGCGGCTGGTGGCGTCGCCGGCGGCCCAGGACTTGCGCGAGCCGGTGTTGGGGGCGTGGCGGTAAGTACGGAGGGCGGAGCCGTCGAGCCAGGCGTGGGAGACGGCGTTGATGACCTGCTCGCGCGAGCCGCCCAGCATGGCCGTGACGACGGCGGTGGAGGCGACGCGGACGAGGAGGACGTGGTCGAGCCCGACGCGGTTGAAGGAATTATCGAGGGCGAGGATGCCCTGGATTTCATGGGCCTTCACCATTGCGACGAGAACGTCGTGCATGGTGATTTTCGAATTACGATTGGGGAATTTCGATTGGAAGGCGGCGGGCTCGACGCCTGAGGCCTGCTGGCGGCTGAGCCAGTCGGCGACGGAGAGAATGGCGCCGAGGTTGTCGGAGGGGTGGCCCCATTCGGCGGCGAGCCAGGTGTCGTTGAAGTCGAGCCAACGGACGATGGTGCCGAGGTTGAAGGCGGCCTGGACGGGATCGAGTTCGTAACCGGTGCCCGGGACGCGGGCGCCGTGCAGGATCGTGGTCCCTGGCACGACGGGGCCGAGGAGTTTGGTGCAGGCGGGGTAGGCCAGGGCCAGGATGCCACAGGCCAGGGTGTCAGCGAGGCACCAGCGGGCCGTGTCGAGGGCCTCGGCGCTGGTGATCGGCGCACTGAGTGCGTAATCGGCGATCGCGGTCAGCAGGGCATCCGGCGGTGGGCGGACGTTGGAAATGGGAGCGGACATGGGGAGGAGTTCACGCAGAGGCGCGGAGACGCAGAGGAGAGATGATGGGCTCAGCGTCTTTGCGACTCTGCGTGAGGAATTTATCTTTGCGAGAGGGGCACGAACGGCCGGTTCTCCGGGCCGGTGTAGGTTGCGCCCGGGCGGATGATTTTTCCGTCGATGCGTTGCTCGGCGATGTGGGCGGCCCAGCCGGCGGTGCGGGCCATGACAAAGAGCGGGGTGAACATGGCGGTGGGCACGCCCAGCTCGCGGTAGGCGACGGCACTGTACCAATCGAGGTTGGGGAACATCCGCTTCTCGTTCCAGAGGAGGGCTTCAATCCGCTCGGCGATGTTGAAGGGGTTCAGGTCCCCGGCCGCGGTGCAAAGCTGCCGGGCGATTTCCTTGATGACCGGATTGCGCGGGTCACCGGTGGTGTAGACCGGGTGGCCAAAACCGATGACAATTTCGCGCCGGGCGACACGTGCGCGAATGTCCGCCTCGGCCTCGGCGGGGGTGCGGTAGCGCTGCTGGATCTCGAGGGCGACCTCATTGGCCCCGCCGTGCCGAGGGCCGCGCAGGGCGCCGATGGCGCCGGTGATGGCGGAATAAAAATCGGAGCCGGTGCCGGCGATGACCCGGGCGGCGAAGGTCGAGGCGTTGAACTCGTGCTCGGCGTAAAGGATGAGGGACTGGTCGAGGGCGCGGACCTGCGCCGGGGTCGGCGCACGCTGGTGCAGCAGGTTGAGAAAATGCGCGGCAACGGAGGAATCGGCGGTCTCCACGGCGATGCGGGTGCCGCTCTGGACGAAGTGATGCCAGTAGAGCAGCAAGGACGGAAACACCGCGACGAGGCGGTCGGCGAGTTCGCGCGCCCCCGGGGCGGAGGCGGCGCCGGCGCCGGACTCGGGCAGGATCTCCGGTTCGAGAGTGCCGAGCATGGAGCAGCCGGCGCGGAGCACGTCCATCGGGTGGGCGTGTTTGGGGATCTGTTCCAGCACGGAGCACAGGCCGGGAGGAAGGCCGCGGAGGCGGATGAGTTTGGACCGGTAGACGGCGAGTTCGGCGGCGTTGGGTAGGCGTTCGTGAATCAGCAGGTGGGCGACTTCCTCAAAGGAGGCGCCGTGGGCGAGGTCGGCGATGTCGTAGCCGCGGTAGTGCAGGTCATTGCCCGACTGGCCGACCGTGCAAATGGCGGTGTTGCCCGCAATGATGCCGGAGAGGGCGACGGACTTCTTGGCCCGGGGGGCCGGAAGCGGCGTGGAGTCCGAGCTCATGGTGCAACTTGGGTTACCCCTTCGGCTTGTAACCGAGGATATCGTAGAGGTCGGCGCGGGACTGCATCTTTCCGACCACGGTTTTTTGCGTGCCGTCCTTCCGGATCGCCTGGAAAACCTCCAGCGATGCGGCCGCCGCGGCGCGCGAGGCGGAAAGCGGATAGAGGGCCATGGCGATGCCGGTCGGGCGCAGCTCGTCGAGGGTGAACAGGGGGGTCCGACCAAACTCGGTGAGATTGGCGAGCACGGGGACTTTTAGCGCG
Source organism: uncultured Opitutia bacterium (assembly GCA_903839035.1). Lineage (GTDB taxonomy): Bacteria > Verrucomicrobiota > Verrucomicrobiia > Opitutales > Opitutaceae > Opi-474. The sequence continues at coordinate 42,629 of CAIMAQ010000016.1, read as the reverse complement.
GCCGCAAATTGGCGGTAGTCCTCGAGCGTGGTGAGGGCCTCGGCAAAAATCATGTCGGCGCCGGCCAAGACGTAAGCTTGGGCGCGGGCGATCGCGGCGGGCAGGCCCTCGACCGCGGCCGCGTCGGTCCGGGCCATGATGACGAAGTCCGGGTTCGACCGGCCCTTCACTGCGGCCTGCACGCGCGCGACCATTTCGGCGGTGGGAACGAGTTGTTTGCCGGGCAGATGCCCGCAGAGCTTGGCCGGGACCTGATCCTCGAGGTGAACCCCCGCGGCGCCAGCACCGGACATTGCATGCACGGCGGCGCCGGGATCCCCCCAGCCGGTGTCGATGTCCACGAGCAGGGGAAGGTTCCCGCTGCGGACAATCCGGTGGACGTCAGGCAGGACGTCCGTGAGGTCGGTTTCACCGATATCGGGCAGACCGCAGGAATGATTGGCGACGCCGGCACCGGAAAGGTAGAGGGCGCGGAAGCCGGCCCGCTGGGCGAGCAGCGCGGCATAGGCGTTGATCACGCCGGCGATCTGCAGGGGTTTTTCCGCCTTGAGCGCTTCACGGAACTGTAAGCCGGGATTCATGCTGAAAGGAAAGGACTGTCCGGGGGACGAGGAAAACAAGCTGGCGGGAATGGCGGGCAGTGTCGAGTGCCGGGCCGAAACGAGGCGGACGGGCGGAACCGACGGGGAAATCAGCCGGTGGCCGGCTGCCGGGAAAATTTCCGCATCATGGGGCGCAGGGAATAATAAAGGCTGCCGACAATGATCGGCACGCTGATCAGCCACGCAGTGGCGGCGTGGACGCCGGTCCAGCCAAACCGCTGGAGAAACGCCGCGGGGCTGTCCCGGAAGGAATGGATGAGCGTGGGGACCGAGAGCGGCATGGGGGGTGAGCCCCAGATTTTTTCGCCGATCCGCACGTAGACCAGGATGAGCCCGAGCTGCAAGGGGCCCAGCAGCTGGTTCAGCGTCTGCAGGATGGGCTGGTTGAGACGCAGCCAGAGACCGACCCCGAGGTTCAGCAGTGACGTGAAGCCGAGGAAAGGCAGCAGCGAGCAGGCCGTGCCCACGGCGAAAGTGAGGGCGATCTTATCCGGGGTAACGCCATGGGTGAGCAGGGACCGGACGGGCCGGATGAGTCGTCGCTGCCAGAAAGACGGAGGGGAAGGAGGTTGCACGAAAGGTGATACGCGCGAGAAGGGAAACGGGCCGGCCAGTCGGGACAGCGCATTCCCTCCATTTGGCGCCAGGCCCGTCCAATCGGCAAAAAGAAAAAGGGCGGAGACTTTCGTCTCCGCCCTTTGAAGTAAGGCGACAGTTAAGCTGCCAGCTTAGAAGCTAAGCTTGTTCGTGATGAACACCTGGCGACCAGGGGAGGCCACAACGCCACCTTCGAAGTACAGCTTGTCGGTCAAGTTCTGCACGCTGATGGTGGAGGTGAGCTTGTAGCCCATGAGTTCCCAGGGGTAGGCAACGTTCGCGTCGAACACGAAGTAGTTGCCGGACTGGAAGCCGCCACCGAGCGGATTCCACGTCACGTCACGCGAGATAACCATCTTGGACGAGTAACGGGTACCCAGGGCCAGGGAGAGGCCGTGGAAGAGACCGTCGGTGATGGTGTACTTGCTGAACGTGTTCAGGCGGAATTCCGGAACGTTCTCGAGACGGGCGCCGTAGTAGATGTCCGAGGCGACCTTCGCGTTGTTGCCGGCAACCGTGCTGAGGTTGTACGCCGCGTAAGCAGCGGAACCGGGCTTGTTGACCGTCGGGGCATTGTCCGTCTTCGCGGTCCACAGCCAGGCGCCATTAACGACGGACTGGAAGTTCTTGATCGGGGACCAAGTGACTTCGAAGTCACCACCCTCAACCACGTCCTTCTGACCAACGGTGCGCCAGCGGAGCAGGCGAGCGCCGGAGAAGTTGAAGCCGGTCGGATTCACAAACGCACCAGGAGCACCGAAGTACTGGTAGTTGTTCGCGAAATCGAGCGGTTCGTTGTTGTTGGCGGTACCATCGTCCACGCGGCGGTTGACGCGGTACATGTGGAAGAACGACAGGGTGCCGACGAGCTTGTCATCCCAGAGGGAGGTCTTGACACCGATTTCGGTGTTACGACCCGTCTCGGGCTTGATCAGGACGTCAGCGCCGCTGGCGTGCAGCGCGTTGATCAGGTCAGACACGCTGGTGAGCGTCGCGCCGCGGTAGACGAACGGATTCGCGGCGTTGCCACCGGGGAGCGAGCCAAGGTAGGCCTGCGCCGCGGCGAACCACTGCGGGGGCGACAGCGGGGAGAAGCCGCCCGCGTTCGTCGCACCGTTGCGGTTGTAGATCTTGCTCGTGGAGATGTAGACGTTGATGTCTTTCTTCACCTGGTACGAGAGACCGACCATCCAAGCGGTGCCGGCGATACGGGAGTGATTACCACCGAAGTCGGCGGAGTACGCCGGATCATAGCCGTAGTAGCTCGGCAGGTAGGTCGTCGTATCGTAGTAGGCGGACGGCGGGGGCGAAACCCACGGGAAGTTGTCCGTGAGGTACTGGCCGCTGTCCCGGTGCATTTCGCGGCGGACGCCGGCGAGGACCGTCAGGCGGTCATCGAGCAGCTGGCCCTGGTAGTTCACATAACCGGCCTGCTCTTGGTAGTAGTAACCGTCGAGCTCGTTACGGTCGATGACGAACAGGGGCTTGATGTCCGGCTGAACTTCATAACCCGGATCCCAGTTCAAGAAGATCGTGGGAAGGGTCTTGATGGCGCCGAAGCGGTCACGCACAACTTGGTTGACCGGCACGTGGGGCTGATTGCCCAGGGTGTTCGAGCCGCCGGTGTAGATACCGCCGGGATTCGCGACACCGTTGCTGGCGCCGGGGATCTGGCCGTAGTACGTGAACGCCTGCGCGTTGTACTGCTGCATGGCCTCGCGGAAGGTGCCGCCGATGAGCAGCTTGTTCTTGATGCCCCAGAAGTCCTTCTTGAGGATCATGTCGAACTGGTGGTCCCAGGAACGGAGGTAGTAGCCGGAGCTGTTACCGCCGACGCCGCCGAAGGAGCTGAACGTGCGACCGTCAGCATAGGGCGAATAACCGCCTTCAATCGAGTCATAGCGGTTGTTGTCGCTGGTGACAACGTAACGGCCGTCAACCCAGTCAAACGGTGACATTTCGACGGTGATGTCGACGGTGTTCACAGCGTCCTTTTGCATGGCGCCGCGCGCATCCCAGTTGAAGCCGGTGTCGTGGATCTTGTTGCCGTTGGCATCCAAGTAATAGGCGCCACGCTCGACCTTGGTGTAATTGGGCAGGGTGTAGTTGTTGGAAGCGACGCGATTGTCGTTACCCCAGTTGCCGTAACCACCGATGATGTTGTAACGGGCAGCCATCTGGGTGGCCGCGCCGGCGCTGCCGAGGGCGTTCACACCGAAGTTGACGCCGTTGCCTTGCGCACCCAACTCGAGGGCCACCAAGGAGGCGGCGGACGGATTGGCCACGGTGTTGGCGTAGGCATCAAACCAGGCCTGCGGGTAGAACCACTCCGTCGAACGGGTGTTGTTGTACTTCAGGTTCTGGTATTCCGCCTCGGTCGTGATGCGGAGCTTGCCGCTCTCGAACGGTACGATCGCGAGGGACCCGAGCAACATGTCCATCTTGGTGTATTCGAACTTGCGCTGACCACCGCTGTTTTCATCGGCCACAATGATGCGCATGGCAGCCTTGGACGAGAACATCGTGTTGTGATCGATGACGTATTTGTGCTTATGGTCCGTGCCCGTGATGTAGGACAGGGTCGTCGGGATCTTGGCGAACACGGGCTGCTTGGTGATGTAATTGATAACACCGCCGGGGGCGCCGTTGCCGAAGAAGAGGGCCGCGGGGCCCTTGACGATTTCAACACGCTCCGTGCTATCGAGGGTGAAGGCGGTATAACGCTTCACGCCGTTGCGCAGGTACGTGTTAACTTGGAAACCGCGCATCGTGAAGGTACCCACGGGCGTGGCGCCGTTGGCCGGGCGGGCCGACGAGAACGAATTGTCACCGGAACCGGAGGACGTGTAGCGCAGGATGTCCGTGAGGGACTGCGTGTTCGTGTCCGCGAGGAACTCGGCCGACTTAATTTCGATCGCGAGGGGCGTACGCTGAACTTCCATGCCGATACGGGTGGCCGTGGCGGAGTTGGTCTTCAGGTAGCCGTTGTCTTTGTCGGAGTTGACCGTGAACTTCGACAGGGTCGTCACACCTTCGTCTGTAGCGAGGGGAGCGGCCGTGGTCGTCGTGGTGGTCTTGGTCGTGGTAGCAGCTTGGGCTCGCAAATTAGGAGCCGAAACTGCGACCAATGCAGCCAAACAGGAGACCAGGTATTTGCTGGCCCTGTGCATTTGGTAGCTGGGTACTGAGTTCATTCGTTGTATGGGGGTGGTTTGTAGTTTCCGGTTTTGACCCGGTGTGAACCGGTTCAAAAGTCGGGAAAGTGGGGGGATCAGTTGGGTGACATCAGTCCAGCGTCGGTGGAATGAATGTCAGCGTGGGGTGGGAACCGATCATGTGGGGTGGATACCGGTGAAAACGACGTAAAGAGCATGAAAACCCCCGGACATTAGCAAGCGCGACTTTTATGATTTTTCAGGCAATCAACGGCTTGGACTGGGACATGGCCACCATGGTGGGTGCAATGGTGACGCCGACCCGGCCAATCGCGGTCGGGTTCTCGATGCGCCAGACGAGGTGATCGACGACTTTTCGCACCAAAGTCGGCAGGTTGATGTTCAACGCGGCGGGCAGGTGGTCGAGATTGTGGTAAATGACGGGATTGTAGTTCCCAAGCACGGCCTCGAAATCCCGCTCGGACTTCAGTCCGGCCTGGCGCATGGAACGGAAAAGGGAGCCGCAAAAATGATCGACGGGCATGTACAGGCCGGTGGGGCGGGGAGAAGTCTGCATCATGCGGCGCACGAGCCAGTCACTCTCCTCATGCAGCGGGGCAATTTCTAGGTAACTCACTCCTGGCCGGGCTTTTCCGAGAATGTTGTGGACGGTGAGGCCAAGTTCCTTGGCCCGTTCCCCAAATGATTTCACGCGCCAGGCCACGGCACTGTAGGCCGGATCCGTCGAGATGACCGCCAGTGTCTTGTGACCGCGGCTGTGCAGGTAATCGGCGGCAAGGCGGCCGTTGAGCTCGTTGTCCGGCTCGACATAATCGCCGGGGTACGCAGCGGTGCGCCGGGTCATGAACCAAACGTGAGGCAGACCCGCCAGTTTTTGCATGCTTGAGGCTGCGGGCTCCATGCCCTGAATGATGACGCCATCCACCTGGCGCTCGGCGAGCGCGCGGGGAAAATCATCCGGAGTGTCGGTAAATATAACGCTTAACTCAATGCGCTGACGTTCGTTAGAAGGCTGAACCTGAAGCAATTGATCCTGAAACCAATTGAGGCTGGAGGTCTTTCTCGCGCCGACGAACCACACGGCGATCTTCTTGGGGGCGGCCAGCCGGGACTTGGGACCGCGGCGGCGATGTAGGGGGGTGGGGACGTAATTGACCGCCGTCATGACCGCCTGGACGCGGGCGAGCCGGTCAGGTGCGACGAGGTGCGGCTGATTAATTACGCGGGAGACCGTGGCAGGGGAGACCTTGGCCCGGAGGGCAATATCGGCAATGAGCATGGCAGGGGGTACGCCGTGAAAGTTTCAGAAAAAAATTCTGAAAATCATGACGCCCCGTCAAGGGTATTCAGGCTGGCCGGGCCCCGCCTGAATCCCATGGAACCCGCCTGAAAATTACTTCTTCTTGGCGCGGACCAGGGCCCGCCGCCAGGCGCCGGCGTATTCCTTGCGGGCGCGGATGGCGTCCGGCCAGGCATGCGGCTCGGTGCTGACGTGGTAGCCGTGGCTCATGCCGAGTTCGGGGCAAACATAGAGTTCGCCGCGGGGTTCCGGGCCCTGCAGCCAGAGGGTGAAGAGGTCCTCGACGAAGGCCAGGTAGTCCTTGAACTCGGGGGTGAGCTTGCCTTTGCCATTGGTCACCGGGATCTGGCAGTGCTGGCTGTTGAACGGCCGCAGGTGGAAGAGGTGGGAGTGCTGGATCAGCTTGGGCCAGGCCAGCAGGCGTTTCGAATAAACGGCGGGCAGCAGGTGCTTGGAAACCGCGAAGTGCGAGTGGTCCCAGGTCGTGGGCATCAGGCGGCCCGTGGCCCTCTGAAAAAGCTTCTGGATCTCGTCGTATTTCTCCGGGGTTTCCGTGGCGGTGTCTCGGTGGGTCTCGATGTGGACGTTGACGCCGAGTTCGTCGGAGAGCGCGATGAGTTTCACCGCCAGCTTGGCGGCGACGGCGGGGGGCGTGTCGTGGTCCAGCAGCTGCACATTCATGTAGCGTGTGCCGTTGTCGCGCTGCTCGATGATCTGCTTCCGGGCCTTCGTCACGCTGGAGCCGTCGAAGCCACCCATGATTTTCAGGCGGTATTTGTCCGCGAGGGCCTTGACCTCGGCGTTCGCCCAGGCGGCGACGCCGTCAAAACCGGCGGCCTTGATTTCCTTCATTTTGCGCTCGAGCGACCACTCGCGCTTGGCGGTGGGATAGGCGATCATCGACCAGGCGGTCGCGCATTGGACGAGGCGGGGGGAGGGGTGTTTTTTGGAGCGGGGCATAAATTGAAATTTCAGGGAAAATGCTGGTTGAAATGCTGAATAGAGCGGATTCATGCTGAACGCTCTCTTACTTGAGACAATCTCATTATATGATCCCCACAAAGGTAAAGAGGCCCTGCATCATGGTTTTGGTCCTGATGCTGTCCGTCGGCGCCTTGTTGGCCCGGGAGGGGGAAAAGGGGGTTTCGCTGTCGGACGCTGATATTGCCCGGCGCTTTGAGGAGCGCCAGCAGAGCGTCATTGCCAGCTCGATCGCCGCCCTCGACCCCGCGGATCCGACCAAGGGGGGCCACTATGATGTCGCCGCCTGCCTGCAACGCGGCGAAAAGCGGGAGGCGGCCCTGGCGCGCCTGACGAAGATCCTGGCCGTGAAAGCCGATGGAAACATGTTTTGGATGTTTCCCATGGTCACGCTCATGATGGCGGGCGACCAAGGCCTGGACGCCCCGAGCCGGGCCCGCATCGCGGAGCTCTGGCGGACCTACTGGCCGAGCCGGGGCGACACGGAGAACCACTGGGTCCTTTACTATTCGTCCCTTTACCTGGCGGCCCAGACCTATCCCGGCGCCGGGCCGGAGAAATGGTTCAACGGCAAATCCTCCGCGGAAAACATGGCCGAGGCCCGCAGCTATCTCGAGCACTGGATGGAAGTGACGACGTCCTTCGGCCAGGGGGAATACGATTCACCCAATTACATCGAGGAGTACGCGACCGGTCTCGCCCTGCTGTCCGGCTGGGCGCAGGACGCGGCGTTTCGCCAGCGGGCGCACCTGCTGCTCGACTACATCTTCTATGATTACGCGGTGGAGACGCTCGACGGTTATTATGGCGGGGCGCACAGCCGGGTTTACCCGCGGCAGATCGTCGCGCCCGGGCTGACGCCCTCCCTGGCGCTCGGCTGGCTGCTCTTTGGCTTTGGGGAACGCCAGCCGAACGGCACGGTGCAGATCCTGGCCCTGAGCGGCTACACGCCGCCGCCGATCCTGGAGCGCATTGCCCGCGACCGGGCCCAGCCCTATGTCGAGCGCGAGCTCAAGCGCACCCGCTGGCGGCTCCGCAACGCCGGACCGGAATCCTTTGTGATCGGGGACAAGCGGACGATCCCGGTCTACAAATACAGCTATGTGGACCAGGATTTCATCCTGGGCTCCACGCAGGGCGGCCTGCTCCAGCCGATCCAGCAGCAGACTTGGAACCTGCTCTGGCGCACCGACCGGCCTGCGGCGCAGGCGGCCAATACGTTCTTCGGGGTGCAGCCCTACTCGTCGCCGCTGGAGGGGACGATGTTCTTCGGCGGTGACTGGGATACCATCACCAATCTGATCGCGCGGTCCAAGGCCGACTACGACACGCCGGACAAACTCCCGAGCGGCTCGCCGTTCGAGCAGGTGTACCAGCACGGCCCGGCTCTCATCGCCCTCTATGATATTCCGCCGGGCACGCGCTTCCCGCTGGTGACGATGTTTTTTTCCCGCGACCTCACGCACACCGAGGAGGATGCCTCGGGCTGGATTTTTGCCCAGGGTGGTCCCGCCTACATCGCCTACCGGCCGTTTGCCGCCGGGGAATGGAAACCCAATGACTGGACCGGCCTGCTGGCGCACGGCGCCGGGGGATTCATCAGCACGGACTTCGCGAAGTGGGGCACCGGCCACCGCTGTTATGTGAGCCCGGCGCTGAAGAACGGCTATGTCGTGCAGGTCGCGCCGGCCCGCGCCTTTGCCAGCTACGAGGCCTTCAAGACCGCAGTACGCGCGCTGCCGCTGACTTTCACCACGGCCGCGCAACCGGAGGCCACGTTCACCTCGCTCGACGGCACGGTGATCCATGCCCGTTACGGCGCGACGCCCACGGTCAACGGACAGGCCGTGGACTTTGCCAACTGGCCGCTGTTCGAAAGCCCGTTCGGCCACGCGACCCGCGGCAGCCAACAGCTGGAAATCGCCCATGGCGCGGAGCGTCTCTTCCTCGATTTCATCCACAACGCCCGCCAGGAATCCGCCGTCCCCGCCCAGCCATGAGCTCCCGCCTCAGCCGGTTTCTTGTCCTCGCTCTCGTCGCCGGCATTGCGGCCGCACCGGCCGCGCCGGTGAGCCGGTTCTATGCGGCGGTGTCCATGACCAAGGCGCAGAAAAATTCCTCAACGCCGCTGGATTCCGGACTCTATCTCCGGCAGGCGGACGGGCAATGGACCAACTTTGGCCCGCGCATCCTCGGGGTCACCAGTCTCGCCACCAGTCCGGTCAACCCGGCCAGCCTGCTGCTCGCGAGTGCGGATGGCGTGGTCCGTACCACCGATGGCGGCAAGACCTGGCGTAAGACCACGGGATGGGAGGTCGCGGATGTCCGCGCCATCGTGTTTGACCACGCGAACCCGGCGCACGCCTACGCCGCGACGGCGTGGGGGCCGCTGCGGTCCACGGACGGCGGGGCCTCGTGGCAGCTCGCGCAGCAGGGTCTCGCCCGGCTTTATTGCCAGACGATCCTCACCGACCCCGCGTCGGGCGGCCACGTGCTGCTGGGCACGGAGGACGGCGTCTACGCCTCACACGACGGCGCGGTCACGTGGGCGCGCACCGCATTTCCGGCCGTGAGCGTGCTGCGGCTCGCGCAGAGTGCCGCGGACCCGAAGCTGTTGCTCGCCGGCACGCAGGGTCGCGGGGCGTGGCTCTCCCGCGATGGCGGCCAGAGCTGGACGGCGGCCGATCCCGGCTCGGCCACGGCGAACCTCTATGCCGCGGCGATCTCGCCGCACACCGCGACGCAACTGGCGGTCGGTGGCTGGGGAATCGGCGTGCGGGTCTCGGCGGATGGTGGCCGGACCTGGGCGGACCGCACGGCGGGCCTGCCGGCGAAAAATGTCTTTGTGCTGGCCTTCGATCCGGATGTGAAGGGCCGCCTCTGGGCCTCGACCTTTGAGGAGGGCACCTACTACTCCGACGACCTCGGCCGCACTTGGCGCGACGGCGGCCTGTACGGGGCCTATGCCTTCGACCTCGTTTTCCTGCCGCCGGCGCCCTGAGTCCGCGGAATTTTTTCCCTGTGTCCGAAAAACCCTTCGTCAATTCCGCCCACTGGATCTGGTCCGCCGAGGGCTCGCACTCCGCGCCGCCGCCCGAGGCCGCAACGCCCTCGCACTACCAGGTGCGCTATTTCCGGCGCCCGTTTGAGGTCGCGGATCCCGCGGCGGTGTCGCTCACCGTCCACGTGTCGGCCGACAGCCGTTACCTGTTTTTCTGCAACGGCACGTGCCTCGGCCGCGGCCCGGCGAAGGGCGACGTGAACCACCATTTCTACGAGACGTTCGACCTCGCGCCGCACCTGCGCCGCGGCCGCAACGTCCTCGCGGCGCTCGTGCTCGACATGTCGCGCGTGGCGCACCGCCCGGCGCTGCTCGGTCCGCCGTGCTCGGTGCTGACCTACACCGGCGGCATTGTGCTCGAGGGTGCGCTGCAGACGAAGGCGGGCGGGATGATCACCGAACTGCGCACGGATGCGGCGTGGAAGGTGGCCGTGGACCAGGCGCACCGTTTCCAAAACGAGCACACGACCTTCGAGGGTTACCTCGGTTACTTTGAGCACCGGGTCGCGAGCCTGATCCCGGTCGGCTGGAACACGCCGGAGTTCGACGACACGGCCTGGCCTGCGGCGCATTTGCTGTTCAAGGCGGAGCGACTGGAAAACCGCCGCGATCCCGCCAGCCCGTACGGCCTGCTGCCGCGCATGGTGCCGATGCTGGAGGAGGGCGCGCCGGAGAAATTTGCCGACGCGTTTCTCGCCGGTGGCGCGGCGGTGCCGGCGCCGTGGTCGGCGCTGCTCGAGCGCGGCGCGCCGCTGACCCTGCCGGCGAACACCACGGTGAGCCTGGTGCTCGACACCAAGATCCTCACGACGGCGTTCCCCCACCTCGAGGTTTCCGGCGGCGCGGGCAGCGAAGTCCGCCTGCGCTACGCCGAGGCGCTGCGGCTGCGCTGGGACACGCCCGGCGCGAAGCTCCTGGGCAAGCAGCAGTCGCTGGCGAACCTCGCGTCGCATTTCGCCGACGAGAGCCGCGGCTGGACCTTTGACCGCCGCGGCGAGGTGACCGGGTGGGGCGACATCTGGGAGCCGTCGGGCCGCGACGAGACCTTCGAGCCGCTGCACTGGCGCGCGTTCCGCTACATCGGCCTGCAGATCAAGGTCGGCGCGACCCCGCTCACGCTGCGCGCCATCCAGCATCGCTTCACGGCGTATCCGTACCGCATCGCGGCGACGTTTCAGTCCTCCGATCCCGCGCTCGACCGCATCTGGCAGGTCGGCCTGCACACGATGCGCATGTGCTCGCACGAGACGTTCGAGGACTGCCCGCATTACGAGCAGATGCAGTACGCGGGGGACACGATGATCACCTCGAAGCTGGGCATGCTGACAACGGGCGATTACCGGCTGAGCCGCCAGGCGCTCTATCACTTCGACTGGTCGCGGCTGTCCGACGGTCTGACGCAGGCGCGGTTTCCCTCGCGGCTGGTGCAGATCATCCCGGCGTGGAGCATCCACTGGATCACGAACATCAAGGACTACTTTTATTGCACCGGCGACCGCGCGACCGTGCAGGATTTGCTCCCCGGCGTGCGGGCGGTGCTCGACTGGTACCGCCGGCACACCGACGAGGCCGGCCTGCCGGCGAAGCTGCCGTTCTGGAACATCACCGACTGGTGCCCGTGGTGGCCGCGCGGCGTCGTGGCGGGCGCCGACACCGGCACGACCTGCATCCATTCCGCGCAGTACATCAACGCCCTCGACGAGGCCGCGCTGCTGGTCCGCGCGTTGGGCGGCCCGGCCGAGGCCGACACGCTCACGCGCGAGGCGGACGACCTCCGCCGCAAGGCCCACGCGCTGTTCTGGTCGGAGTCCGAGGGTCTCTACTTTGACCGCCCCGGCGGTCCCGAGGTCAGCCAGTACGGCAACGCCTGGGCGATTGTCGCGGGCCTGGCCGGCGAGCGCGAACGCGCGATCGTGATGCAGCGATTCCCGAACGACCCGAAACTCGCGCCAGGCTCCTTCTTCTGGCTGCACACGGGTTTTGCCGCGCTGGCGAAGTCCGGCCGCGCCGACGACATGCCCAAGCACCTCGGCCCGTGGCACGAGTCGGTCGGTTACGGCCTCTCGACCTTCGTCGAGGAGAACAGCTACTGGCGCTCGCTCTGCCACGCGTGGAGCGCGCACCCGGTGCTCGAGTTCCAGCAGCGGATCCTCGGCGTGACGGCGACGGAACCCGGTTTTGCCCGGGCGCGCGTCGCGCCGCACCGCTGCGGCCTCGCGCATGCCACCGGCAGCGTCTGCACCCCGCGCGGCCTGATCGAGGTGGCGTGGCGCGTCGCCGACGGGAAATTCCACCTCACCATCACGGCACCCGCCGGGATGGAAGTCGTGGTGGCCGCGCCCGGCGGGGCCGAGCGCTCGTTCGCCGGCGGCAAATTCGCGGAGGCGTTTGCCCTTTCATGAGCACACTTCGACTCCAGCACGAGGCCGGCAAGGCCGTCACGCTCTTCGCGGGCGAGCAATTGCTCTGCCGCTATGTCTACGTTTCCGGCGAGGCGCACAAGGAGTCGCCCAAGCCCTATTTTCACCCGCTCAACTCGCTGGCGGGCGACACGCTCACCAATTTCCGCCCGAACGACCACCCCTGGCATCACGCGCTGGCGTTCACGCTGAACCATGTGTCCGGCTTTAATTTCTGGGGCGGTCCCACCTGCCTGCCGGCGGATGGTTACCAGTGGCGTGACGACCACGGCGAGCAGCGCCACGTGGCGTGGACGAAGCTCGAGGCGGCGGGGAACACTGCGACCCTCGCGCACACGCTCGAGTGGCGCACGCCAAAGGAACTGTTTTTCCGCGAGGAGCGCGCCATCACGATCACGGTGAACTTCACGGCCCAATCCTGGGCGCTCCACTGGCGGGCACGCCTGGTGAACGCGAGCGGCCGGGCCCTGGAGCTCGGCAACGCGCATTCCGTCGGCGGCAAGCCCGGCTCGCACTACACCGGCCTGCAATTTCGCGGGGCGCGCGAGCTGCTCGACGACCACCTCGACCCGACGATCAAGATCATCGCCGAGGGCGGACTGGAGGGCGTGGCGGCGGTGCATGGCGCTCCCGCGCGCTGGATGGAATGGCACGGACAGCTGGACGAAACACTCCGGCGGGTTATCATCCGCTTCGAAAACAACCCCGGCCCGCTCCACTGGTTTGTCCGCCGCGGCTATCCGCTGGCGGCCTTCCCGGTGCAGTTTGACCAGAACCTGACGCTGGCCGCGAACGCGGCGCTCGAGATCGACCACACCCTCACCTTCGCCGCCCCATGAACCTCGACCGCAAAACCTTCCTTCGCAGCATGGGCCTCGGCGCCCTCGGCCTGATCACCGCCCGTTCACTGCCCGGCATGGAGGTCGAGCCCGATTCCTCGAACGGCCTGCCGATGTGGGATGAGGCGAACCCCGAGGCCTTCTGGCGGGAGGTGCGCGCGCAGTTCCCGATGACGCCGCGGCGGACCTACTTCAACACCGGCGGACTGGGACCGGCGTCGCGCCGCGTGCTCGACATGTACACGGTCGCCAGCCGGCAGCTGCAGGAGCGGGTGGAGACCGGGCACGATTTTTTTGCACAGGCCCGCGTCATTGTCGCCCAGTATCTCAGTGCGAAGACGGACAGCGTGTGTTTCGTGCGCAACGCCACCGAGGGCAACTGCGTCGTGGCGACCGGGATCGAGCTGCAGGCCGCGGACGAGGTCATCCTCGATTCCCATGCGCACCCGGGCGGCTCCTTTCCCTGGCTCAACCGCCAGCGCACCGACGGCATCGTCGTCAAGACCTTCGAACCCGACCCGCTCAGCGCGGCGGGGAACCTCGAGCGGATCGCCGCCCTGATCACGCACCGGACGCGGGTCATCCAGGTGTCCCACATCACGTCGCCCACCGGCATTATCATGCCGGTCCAGGAGATCGGGAAGCTCGCGGAAAAGCACCATGCCTGGTTTCACGTGGATGGGGCGCAGTCGGCCGGCATGATCCCGGTGAACATGGCGACGCTGGGCTGCGACTCGTTTGCCACGAGCGGGCACAAGTGGATCGGCGGGCCGCATGAGACCGGCCTGCTCTGGATCCGCGGCTCCAAGATGGACCAGATCATTCCGCGACAGGTCGGGGCCTACTCGAGCATCGACGTGGACCTGAACAATCCCGGCCCGTTTGTCTATTCGCAGGGCGCGCACCGCTTTGAATACGGCACGCGCAACGCCGCCTCCGTGCTGGCGCTGGCCGAGGCGATGCGGTTCCAGAACGAGATCGGCCGCGACCGCATCGCCGCCCGCGGCCACGCGCTGGCCGACCAGGTGCGGGCCGGCCTGCAGAAGATTGACAGCGTCGAGATCCTGACGCCCGCCGATCCGGCGCTGTGCGGCTCGATCGTCACCTTCCGTTCGCCCAAGCTGGCCTACGGGAAAATCTTTGAGCGCCTGCTGGCGGACCACCACCTGCGCACCCGCCCGGTGGCGGAGGTCGGCCTCGACGCCATCCGCGTCTCCACGCACCTCTTCAACTCCCGCGAGGAGTGCGACCGACTGGTCGGGGCGGTGGGCGAGGTGCTGGCGAAAGCCTGACGATGGCCGCGTCAGTCCATGATTTCCGCGACCAGCTCGATCTCGACGGGTGCGCCGGCGGGCAGGGAGGCGACTCCCACGGCGGCGCGGGCGTGACGGCCGCGCTCGCCGAAGACCGCGACCAGCAGGTCGGAGGCGCCGTTGATGACCTGGGGTTGGGCGGTGAAGTCGGGGGTGCAGTTCACAAATCCGCCCACGCGCACAATGCGTTTCACCCGGGCGAGGTCGCCGATCTCGGCCTTCAGCGCGGCCAGCAGCTGCAACGCGCAGGTGCGCGCGGCGGCCTCGGCCTCGGCCGCGGTGCAATCCCGGCCGACCTTGCCGACAATCACTTTGCCGTCGCTCCCGCGCGGGAGCTGTCCGGCGAGAAATACCAGGGGGCCGCTCCGCACCGCTGGCACGTAGTTGGCGACGGCCGCCGGCACCGCCGGCAGGGAGAGGCCGAGCGCCGCGAGCCGCTGGTCGGGCGAGGGGGCACCCGCGCGGGCCGAGGTCAGGAGCAACGCCAGCAAAGCACACAATCTCCAGGATAGTTTCATCGGGGTGCCGGACCATTGTCCGGTCCCTCGCCCCGCCGCAATTCCAGAAATCCGATTTCCCGCCATGAGCAAATCCACCGCCTCCCTCGTTCTTTTCACGCTGCTCGCCGGAGCGATCGTCGCGGCCCCCGCGCCGCGGCACGACCTCTACCTCACCGCCGGGTTCAACAAGGGCTACGTCATCGGCTCGAAGATCGTGACCATGAACGGACTGTTCCGGCGCGACGGGCAGGGTGGGTGGCAGCACCTCGGTTATAATGACACGAGCATCCGCAGTGTCGCGTTTGACCCGCGCGATCACCGGGTGATCTACACGGCGGCGAACAACGGCTGCTGGCGCAGCCTCGACGGGGGGGCAACCTGGCGCATCACCACCAGCTGGGACATGACCGAACCGTTGCAGGTGACGGTTGATCCCGGTGCGCCGGACAACCTCTACCTGGCCCTGCCCGATGGCATTGGGGTCTCGCACGACCGCGGCCAGACCTGGCAGCGCGGCGAACACGGTCTGCCAGAGCGCGGCAAGTACGCCCAGGTTGTCCAGGTCGACCACACGCAGGCCGGCCGGGTCCTCGCGGGGTGCGAGTCGGGCATTTACCTGACCGAGGATGGGGCGAAAAGCTGGCGGCAGGTGCTGCCGACCGACACGACGGTGGATGACCTGCAGCAATCGCCCCACGACCCCCGGTTTTGGGTCGCGGTGACCCAGAGCAACGGAGCCTGGACCTCGCGGAATGGCGGCCGGACCTGGCAACGGCTGGCTGGCGTCCCTGACCGCGGGGCGCTTTACTGCGTGATCTTCGATCCGACGAACCCGCGGCGTCTCGCCATCGGCGGCTGGGCGCACGGTTTGCTGACGTCCGAGGACGGCGGTGAATCCTGGGTGGACCGTAACGCCGGGCTGCCGGAGCGGCACCGGGTCAAGCGCCTGGCCGTTGAGCCTGATTCCGGCCGGCTCTACGCGGGGGTCACCGGCGAAGCCCTGTTTACCTCGGATGACTTCGGACACACCTGGCAACGCCAAGGCTTGGAGAACTCCGATATCAGCTCCTTCGTCTTCCTGCCGGTTTCAACCCACTAACCCGCGATTCTCCGCCATGAAAACCCTCCTCCCTTTTTCCCTCGGGTTGATCCTCGCCGTCCCGGCCGCCGTCCAGGCCCAGCCGGCCTTCACGGCCCCGCCGCCTTCGACGGCGGTGGTCCAGGATGCCAGCGTCCGCCGCGAGCAATATTTCAACCGCATTGACGAGGCGATTACCTGGCGGAACAGCCTGGTGAAGGTGGACCAGCCTGCGACCATGGACATGGCCGCGATCGCGACCAAGCTCGTGCGGCACGAGGACATCGCCGCGTGTTCGGCCCGAGTCATCGAGCTGATGAAGGAGCCGGGCACCGGCCCGTTCTGGATGTTTCCAGTGGTTTGCGTGGCCTACACCGGGCGGGATCTCCTCTCGCCGGAGGCCCAGGCGGCCATCCGCCGCGCCTGGCGCACCACGATGCAGTTGCGCGGCGACACCGAGAACCACTGGGCGATGTACTACGCCTCGCTTTACCTGATGGCGGACCTGTATCCGGATGAACCGGCAGAGACCTGGTACACGGGCAAGAGCTCGGCCGAGAATCTCGCCGAGGCGCGCGAGTATCTCATCCACTGGATGGACCTCATGACCACGGTTGGCCAGGGCGAGTTCAACCCGACCGGCTACATCACCGAATACGCCATTCCGATGTTGTATCTGTCCACCTGGGCCCGGGACCCGGCGATGCGGCAGCGCGGACACATGACCCTGGACTGGCTGTTCGCTGATCTCGCCGCGAACACGCTGAACGGAGTCCTGCGCGGCCCGAATGCGCGCACGACCGAGACGCCGGTGATGGAACGGTGGAACGACCACGCGTCGTTCTACAGCTGGCTGCTGTTTGGCAACACCCCGTCGCCGGCGAGCTACGGCGGCTTCGGGTTGTATTTCATGGTGGCGGCGAAGAACTATCAGGTTCCGGAGGTGATCTACCGGATCGCCGTCGATCGCGAAGGCGACTACGTGCAGCGCGACCTCAAGCGCTCCCGCCGCCGCTGGCGCTACAGCGACCTCCTTCTGGCGCCGATCTACAAGACCAGCTACATGCGCCGGGACTACGCCGTCGGCTCCTTCCAAGGTGGCCGCGCGGATCCGATCCAGACCCACGTCTGGGACGTCACCTGGGCCGTCCCGGACCCCCGCGGCAAACACCCGACATTGTTTTCCAATCACCCGTACTCCTCGCCGGACGACATGCAGGGTTCGTTCACGGCCTATCCGGAGGCGATGATTCCCAACCTGGCGGCCGAGGGAAAACCGTCGTATGACGAACCCGACAAGATCCTGGGCGCATCACCCTACGAGCAAGTGTTCCAGGACCGCGATACCGTCGTCGCCCTCTACAACATCCCGCCCGGGATCCGGCACCCCCAGGTCAACGGCTTTTTCTCCAAGGATCTCGTTGATTTTTCCGAGGACAAATCCGGCTGGATTTTCGCCCGCGGTGGTCGCGCGTACCTGGCCTACCGGCCGCTTGCGCCCTATGGGCTGACCCCGTTCCGCGGCTACCACCAGCTGTCCTCCACGGCCGGCTACAAGTGGGAGCGCACCATCACCGGGGACACGCTGCTCCAGAGCCCGCACGTCAAGAACGGCACGATCGTGCAGGCGGCGAGCGAGGACGAGTTCAGGGACTTCGCCGCGTTCAAGGCCGCCATCATCGCGCTGCCGCTGACATTCAGCCTCGAGCCCGTGCCGACCGTGAAGCTGAGGACCCTGCGCGGCCGGGAGATCGTCGTCACGTACGGGCAGGCCCCGGTGGTGGACGGCTCGCCGCTCGATTACGCGAAGTGGAAACTCTTCGAAGGCCCGTACCTTAATGCGGAAAAAGGCTCGCGCCAGCTGACCATCAGCCATGGTCGCCTGCAGCGCGTGCTCGATTTCAACACGCTGACGATCACCGAGCGCGTGTTGCCGTGACGGCCCCGTGAATGCCCAACATCTAACATTCAACGTTTAGCCCTGAAGTCCGAAACCCGATCTGCGAACGGCGAACTTCGAGTCCAAAAACCACATGCCCCCGGTTAAGCTTTCCATCCATACCGACCCCGCCGGGCCGGTGATCGACCCGCATATCTTCGGACATTTTTCGGAGCACCTCGGCCGCTGCATTTACGACGGCCTCTGGGTTGGCGAGCAGTCCCCGGTGCCGAACACCCGCGGCTGGCGCAACGACCTCGTGGTCGTGCTGAAGCAGATCCGCGTGCCCAACCTCCGGTGGCCGGGCGGCTGCTTTGCCGACGACTACCACTGGCGCGAGGGCATCGGCCCGCGCGAAAAGCGACCCCGCCGCATCAACGCGTACTGGGGTGGCGTGATCGACGACAATGCCGTCGGCACGCACGAGTTCCTCGACCTGTGCGAGCAGATCGGCTGCGAACCCTACCTCGCCGGCAACGTCGGCAGCGGCTCGCCGCGCGAGCTGCGCGAGTGGGTCGAGTACTGCAACGCCGCCGCCGGCACGCTGGCCGATGAGCGCGTGGCCAACGGGCGCGCCGCACCGTGGCAGGTGCGGCTCTGGGGCGTGGGCAACGAGACCTGGGGCTGCGGCGGCAACATGACCGCGGAGTATTACGCCCACGAGTACCGCCGCTTCGCCACGTACACCCGCGACTTTCCCGACGCGAAGATCTACCGCGTGGCCAGCGGCGCGCGGAACGACGACTACCACTGGACCGAGGTGATGATGCGCGAGGCGTTCAAGGGCCCGATCGGCGGGCCGATGCTGCAGGGGTTGTCGCTGCATTATTACACCGTCCCCGGCGAAATCCCATGGCCGCCCGCGCATCCCGCGACGGGTTTCGATCTCACCGGCTGGAAGGACGTCATGGCCCTCGGCTGGAAGATGGACGAGCTGGTCCGCGGCCACCGCGCGGTGATGGACCGCTACGATCCGAAGGAGACCACCGCGCTCGTCGTGGACGAGTGGGGCTCCTGGTATGCGCCCGAGCCCGGCACGAACCCCGGCTTCCTCTACCAGCAGCAGACGGTGCGCGACGCGGTGCTCGCCGCGCTCAACCTCAACATCTTCATCAACCACTGCGAACGCGTCCGCATCGCGAACCTCGCCCAGACCGTCAACGTCCTGCAGGCCGTGGCGCTCACCGAGGAGGGCGGCGGCCGCCTCGTCCTCACGCCAACGTGGCATGTGTTTGCCCTTTACGCCGCGCATCAGGGCGCCCGGCGGCTGCGCGTCGAGAGCACCGCGAAAACCCTCTCGCACACCGGGATCGACTATCCCGCCGTGTCCGCGACGGCCTCGCTCGACGCGGCCGGCGCGGTCAACGTCACCGTCTGCAACACCGACGCCGAGTCGCCCGTGGAGCTTGAGCTGACCCTCGCGGGCGGTGCCATCGCCGGGTTCACCGCCCAGGTGGTCACCGCGCCGGTGCTCGATACCTGCAACACCTTCGACCGGCCCGACGCCGTGGTCGCGCAGCCGCTCGGCGGCGTCACCGTGAAGGGTTCGACCGTCTCCGCCACGCTGCCGCCCGGCTCCGTCGCCGCGTTCCGCTTCGCGAACTGACCCGCTTGGTTTTCCCCGCATGACCAGCCCCACCTGCCTTGCCCTTCCCAAGATCCGCTTTGAACGTGGCTTCCTCGCCGGCCGCGCGCAGCTCGTGCGCGACGTCGTCATTCCCTTCCAGTGGGAGGCGTTGAACGACCGCGTGCCCGGCGCCGAGCGCAGCGGCACGGTGAACAACTTCCAGATCGCCGCCGGCGAGAAGGCGGGGAAGTTCCATGGCTACTGGTTCCAGGACTCCGATCTCGCCAAGTGGATCGAGGCCGCCTCGTTCGGCCTCGCGACGCACCCGGATGCGGCGCTTGAAGCCGAGCTCGACGGGATCATCGCCACGATCGGCAAGGCGCAGCAGCCCGACGGCTACCTCGACACCTACATCCAACTCAAGGAGCCGCACATGAAGTGGGCGAACCTGTTCGAGTACCACGAACTGTACATCGCCGGGCATTTCATCGAGGCGGGCGTCGCGCACTTCGAGGCGACGGGCAAGCGCACGCTGCTGGCCATCGTCTGCAAGCTGGCGGACATGATCGAACGCACCTTCGGCCTGGGCGCGGGGCAGATCCCGGGCTATTGCGGCCACGAGGAAGTCGAGCTCGCGTTGGTGAAGCTCGCGCGGGCCACCGGAGAGAAGCGGTACGCGCAGCTCGCCGCGTATTTCATCAACCAGCGCGGCGTGGCGCCGTTGTATTACGAGGAGGAGCTGCAGCGGCTGAAGTTCGAGAAGCTGCCCGTTTATTTTCACGCCGACGGCTGGGATTACCTGCAGGGCTCGCGGCCGGTGCGCGACCTGGTGGACCCGGTTGGGCACTCGGTGCGGATGATGTACCTCGCGACGGCGATGGCCGACCTGGCGCTGGCGCTGCCGGACGAATCACTGCGGAAGTCCTGCGAGACGCTCTGGGACAACCTCACGCGCTACCACCTCTACATCACGGGCGGTATCGGCTCCGAGTGGATGGGCGAGAAATTCGCCGAGCGCTACGACCTGCCCAACGACCGCGCCTACGCCGAGAGCTGCGCGGGCATTGGCCTCGTGTTCTGGGCGCGCCGGATGCTCGATCTCCAGCTCCGCGGCACGTACGCCGACGTAATGGAGCGGGCGCTCTACAATAACGTCCTCGCCGGCATGGCGCTGGATGGAAAGACGTTCTTCTACGTCAACCCGCTGGAAATGCGCCCCGCCGAGGCGAAGCGCCGTTACGACCAGCACTACATCAAGACCCAGCGCGTGCCGTGGTTCGGCTGCGCCTGCTGCCCGCCGAACATCGCGCGCACGCTCACCTCGCTCGGCTACCACACGCACTCCGTGTTGCCCGACGGGCTGGCGGTGCACCTCTACGCCGACTGCCGGCTCGAGGCCACGATGGGCGGAAAGAAGACGAATTTCGCGCTGCACACCGACTATCCCTGGGACGGTGCGGTGAAGCTCGAGGTGTCGCCGGCGCAGCCGGTTACGTTCACCCTGCGGCTGCGGCTGCCGGGCTGGTGCACCGCCCCGACGGCGAAGCTCAACGGCACGGCGGTGGATTTCGCGGCCAAGGTCTGTGACGGCTACCTCTCCCTCGCCCGCGAGTGGCGCGCGGGCGACGTGGTCACGCTTGATTTCCCGATGCCGATCCAGCGCATCCGGGCGCACCCCGCGGTGCACCATGACGCCGGCTGTGTCGCGCTGCAGCGCGGTCCGATGGTGTTCTGCGTCGAGCAGGCGGACAACGGCGCGCAGCTCGGCCAGTTGCGCCTCCCCAAGAGCGCGCCGCTCACGGCGCGCTTCGAGGCGGGACTCCTCGGCGGGGCGATGGTCATCGAAGGCCCGGGCCAGCGGGTCCAGGCCTCCGGCAACGAACTCTATTCCACCGCGGAACCGACCACGACCCCCGCGACCATCAGGGCCGTGCCCTACTGCCTCTGGAACAACCGCGGGGAAGGCGAGATGCGTGTCTGGATCCGCGAATGATGAATCTTCCCCGTTCCTTCCCCGCCGGGAGTCTTTTTCACCCATTAAGTGAAAACGACGGCGGCTGGCGGGCGCGCGGAGGTTTTCACTTAATAGGTGAAAAGAGCTTTTTTGGCGGGAGGCCGGGCCGGGCGATTTTACTGGCCGGGTTGTTGGCCCTGGGGCCCCGGGCGGCGGCACAGCCGGTGCCGGCGGTACAGGATGCCCTGGTGGCGGACGCGCTGGCGGACAGGGCCGGGACGGAGTTTCTCACGCGGCTCTGCGATGATTTTGGCGGGCGGCTGACCGGCAGCGTCAACAATCGCGGCGCACTGGAGCGTACGGTGACCGAGCTGAAGGCGTTGGGCATCACGGCACGGCTCGAGCCCTTCACGATGCCGGGCTGGGTCCGCGGGGACGACGAGGCCGAGATGCTGGCGCCGGTGAAGCGCAAACTGCGGTTTACGTCGCTCAGCTACACGCAGCCGCACGAGCGGTTCGAGGCCGAGGTGGTCGACATCCACGACGGCCGCGAGGCGGACTTCGCGGGGCTCAATGCGGCGGGCAAGATCGGCCTGCTGGCGGCCAACACCACCGTGCCGCGCGGCCAGTACGAGACCGCGGCGGTCCAGCACGGGCTGCGGGGCATCCTTTTTATTGACCGCGTGGCGGGCGGCCAGCTGCTCGCGCGCACGGGCTCGTTCAACGGCATCCCGCTGCGCATCCCGGTTTTCGGCATCACGCAGGAGGAGGGGCTCTGGATGGGCCGGCTGCTCAAGCGGGGCGTGGTGGTGAAAGTGAGTATGCTCACCCGGTCGCACTGCACGCCTGTCGAGACGGCGAACCTCGTGGTGACCTTTCCCGGGCGCACAGCGGACACGATTGTGGTCGGCGCCCATTTTGATTCGTGGGACCTCGGGCAGGGCGCGATGGACAACGGGCTCGGCACGGCGCAGCTCTACGCGCTGGCGAAAGTGCTGCAGGCGCACGCCCGGGAGAATCTCCGCACGATCGAGCTCGTCTGGTTCAACGGCGAGGAGGAGGGACTCTGGGGCTCGCGGTTCCATGCGCCGGCGATGAAGGGCCGGCCGGTGGCGGCGATGCTCAATCTCGACATGGTGGGGTTCCCGCTCTCGGTGAACTCGCTGGGCTACGACGAGCTGGTGCCGGTGCTCGAGCGCTTTGACGCCTCGCTGGGGGCGCGCAAACTCAAGCTGGGCGTCAGCAACATCAACTGGTTCGGCAGCGACCACACGTCCTTCCAGCTGGAGGGCATCCCGTCGGTCACCCTCGGCGGCCGCATCGAGCCCGATGTGGTGCGCTATTACCACGACTTCGCCGACACGGTGGAGAAGGTGGATCCGCGCCTGATCCCGGAATCAACGGCCACGATCGCGGCGTTGGTGTACCGGCTGGCGAACGAGCCCGGGCTGGCCACGACGCGCCGCACCGCGGCCGAGACGGCGGTGCTGTTCCGGAAATATGACCTGGAAACCCGAATGAAGGGGATTGGCCTTTGGCCGTTTCCGGCTGTAGCCTCGGAACCGAAAAAGCCGTGAACACGACTCGCCGCACCTTCCTCAAGACCGCCGCCCTCGCCGGGGCCGCCGTCACGCTCCCGGGCGCCCTGCGCGCGGAGATGACCAAGGACGGCCTGTTTCCGGCCGGGCCGAATTTTCACACGACCCCCGGGGCGAGCGTGATGATCAGCGGCGGCACGATCACGAAGGACGGCAAGCTCACCGCGGCCGTAAGCGCGGCGCACCGGCTGCAGTACGGCGCGCGGAAGAAGATCCTGCTGGTCCTGCACGCCTCCGAACCGTCGCGGCGCGATGCGGACGAGAAAAAGCTGGGGGCGCTGTTTGCCGGGGACAATTACGCGGTCGAGTCGCTGCACCACTGGGAGGGCGCCGCGGCGCTGCGCAAGATTGCCGAGGCCGAGGCGTTTTTCCTCAGCGGCGGCGAGACCTTCCTGCTGCTGCGCACGCTCTACGAGAGCGGCCAGCTCGACATCTTGCGCGAGCGGGTGCTGGCGGGCGTGCCGTACAACGGCTCGAGCGCCGGCTCGAATGTCGCCGGGATCAACATTGGCTGCACGAATGACTTTCCCGTGGTGGACGTGCCGACGCGGTCCGCCCTCGGCGTGTGGCCGACGGTGGTCAACCCGCATCATCCGCGGGCGAATGACCCCGACTACGGCGCCCGGGTGAACAAGATCAAGGTCTACTGCCGGCTGAATCCCGGCGAGACGGTGCTGGGTATCGGCAACGGCGCGGTGGCCCGCCTGCACGCCGGCCAGGTGACGATCGAGCATGGTCCGGCCTTTTACTATCATGGCGGCGAACACCGGGAGTTGAAGGAAGGCCCGGTGCCGGAACTGACGGCGCTGGTGGCTGCGAAGGCCTGATCCGCCGAAAGTTCGCGGTCCCTGCTCTGCGGATAAACGTCGACGCGGCGGGGGCGCCGCGTCCCCATGTCAGAGTGCCGATCCACCCCCATCAATTGTGAGCGCTGACACGCCACTGCCTTACATCCAGATCCGCGACCCTTTCATCGTGGCGGATGAGGCGACCCGGCAGTACCGGCTGTTTGGCACGAGTGGTTTTGGCGAAGCGGCGCACGGCGGCTTTGTGATGCGGACGAGCCGGGACCTGAAGACCTGGAGCGAACCGCAGCCGGTGCTGGCGCCGGCCGCCGGTCCGGTGGGCGCCACGCATTTCTGGGCGCCTGAAGTGCAGGAGTATCGTGGACGCTGGTATTTGTTCGGCACGTTCATGCACGGGACCGAGCTCACCAAGCCGGAGCGGCGGTATACGCGCATCTACATGGCCGACACGCCGGCGGGGCCGTTCACGCCGCTGGCGAACGGCCCGATCACGCCGCCAGGATGGTTGAGCATCGATGGCACGCTGCATGTGGACGCGCATGGGACACCCTGGCTGGTATTTGTGCGGGAGTGGGTGCAGGTGACCGACGGCGAGATGCACGCGGTTGAGCTCACACCGGACCTGCGTCGGGCGGCGGGGGCGTCGCGGCGGCTGTTTCGCGCGAGCGAGGCGGCGTGGAGTTTGCCGCAGACCTTGGAAAAATTCTCCGGCTACCGCGTGACGGACGGGCCGTGGCTGCACCGGTTGCCGTCGGGGGTGCTGCTGATGCTCTGGTCGAGCTTCGGCAAAGGTGGCTATCTCACCGGCGTGGCGCGTAGCACGAATGGCGAAGTGACGGGTCCGTGGTTGCAGGCGCCCGCGCCGTTGATCGCCACGGATGCCGGGCACCCGATGCTGTTTCACACCTTCGACGGGGAACTGATGATGGCGCTGCACACCCCAAACCAGGTGGGGGCGGAGCGGGCGAAATTCATCCCCGTGCGCGAGACGAAGGACGGGTTGGAGCTGGTGGGTTAGGAAGACGCAGCGAGGGCGCCGCCTCCCCATTGATCCCCGATGGAGGTGCCGGGCCCCGCCCTCACATCACCGCGCCGAACTCGTACGTCAGGGTCCAGCTGCGGGTCGCGCCGGGGGCGAGCGCGGCCATGATGTAGGGCTCGATGGACCAAGTGTTGCTGTTGCCCCAGACGGGGCACTGGTCGGGCGTGAAATCCGTCGAGAAGAAGACCTTGCTCAGGCGCGGATGCGACACGGCCGCGCGCAGCGGGGTTTTCGGGCCGACGACCAGTTGCTGGAAATGGCCGTCCAGCTTGTCCTTGAACCGGCGCAGCATCCCGAGCCGGCGCTCGCCGTCGAAACCGAAGCCGGGGTTTTCGGCCATGTCCCAGCTTCGCGGCAGGCCGCAGCTGATCAGGCCGTCGGTGAGCGCGAAGAACGGGTGGGCGAACCAGTGCACGGGCAACGGGACGGTGCCGGTGTTGACGATCTTGGTGAAGGACGTGAGCGAGCGGCCCTCGAGGGCGATGCGGCGGCTGAGCCGGCAGCCGTATTTTCCGCCGGCCTGCACGGTGTAGAAATCAATTGCGGCGGCGCTGCGGGTGACGGACCACGAGCAGGGCTTGGTCACGACGAGGTCATCGCCGTTGCCGGGTGCGACCTCGCCGATGCCGATGATGAAACCGCGGCCGTTTTCGAGGATGAGGGGCTTGTCGGAGCCGAACTCGGCGTGGCGAAAGGACTCGGGGGCGCCCTGGCCGTTGAAGGGCGTGGGGGACAGCTCCGCCGGGTACTCGGGCCCGGACAGCAGGGGACCGGCGTGCTCGTCATTCACCTGCCAGATGTAACCACCCCAGCAATAACGGGTACCCATGCGGGCCCGATCGCGCGCGTCGGCGGGATTCAGCAGGTCAACGGAGAGGGAATTGAGCGAAAGCGTGAGCATGGAGAATGAAGCCGGAATCCAACCACAGAATACCGGGGCGGAGCGAACACGGAATTTCGATCAACCAATCTTGAATTTGTTTTTACAGGAGGCCGCAGCGGAAGCGGAGCAGGCCTCGCACAGGCCCGGCTTTGCCACCGCAGGGATTCATGCGGGGCGGCTCCGCCGGCCCGCGTGGCGGTTCCGGCCAATCCCTGGTCAAACGGATTTTCGAACCCAATCCCGGCGGGTTATTTGACGCGGATCACGCGCATCGTGGTGTTCTTGCCATCCACGACGAGGGCAAAGCCGCCATTGGGGCGCGGCTGGATCTCGATTTCGCGGCCGGAGAGTTCCATGCGGATGGGCTCCACGCCTTCCCAGACCTGGTCGTTGTCGAGCTTGAAGCTGTTGCCGGTGGCCCAGCCGGTGCAGCGGGCCTTGACGCTGGGCAGGGACTTCCAGTCCTGGCTCAGGCTGATGTCCGGGAGGCCCACGCGGGAAAGAAAGCTCTTGTCGCGTTCCTCGGTCAGGGCCTGCTGCGTGAGCTGCTCCGCCTGCTGCGTGGCCTCGACCTTCACGGTGCGCAGGTAGTGGCGGACGATGGCGGCATCAATCACGCTGAGCTGGTCGGGCGTGAGACCGTCCAGGCCGGCACGGGCGTACTCCTCGGGCGTCATGACGATCTTGAGGCCGGGGAAAGGCGACTCGGCGAAGGCGGTGGCGGCGGTGAGCAGGAAGAGGACGAGCAGGGATTTCATGGGGAAGGGGGTGAAGGAGGAGGAGAAGGGGGACGGTGGTGTGACCCGTGCCCAGCCAATGGGTGCCATCCCTTGGCGTGGCAGTCAAAATCAGGTTTTAAGAAATTCCTCGGTGTCGGACTGGGCGGAAATGAGGTCGGCGAACACCCCGCCGCGCTGGACGAGCTCACGGTAGCCGCCCTGTTCCACGATCTTGCCGTTGTGGAGCACGACGATGCGGTCGGCGTTCTTGATCGTACTCAGGCGGTGGGCGATGGTGATAACGGTGCGGCCCTGGGCGAGGCGCTCGAGGGCCTCCTGGATGAGGCGCTCGCTCTCGTAGTCGAGGGCGGAGGTGGCCTCGTCGAGGATGAGGACGGGCGGGTTGCGCAGGACGGAGCGGGCGATGGCGATACGCTGGCGCTGGCCGCCGGAGAGGGCGACGCCGCGTTCGCCGACGGGGGTCTTGAAGCCCTCGGGCATCTTGAGGATGAACTCCTCGGCGTTGGCCAGCTTGGCGGCGGCGCGGATCTCGGCGTCGGACGCGTCGGGCTTGGCGAAGCGGATGTTTTCCCCGACGGAGCCGGAAAGGAGGATGCTTTCCTGCATGACGACGGCCAACTGGCGGCGGATCCAGCGCATGTCCCACTCGGACTGCGGCACGCCGTCGATGAGGATGCGGCCGCTGGTGGGGGCGTAGAGGCCGAGGAGGAGGTTCGCGAGGGTGCTCTTGCCGGAGCCGGACGGGCCGACGAAGGCGAGGTGCTCGCCGGGCTTGATGGTGAGGTTGAGGTCCTTGATGACGATTTTATCAGGGGCGGACGGGTAGAAGAACGAGACGTTCTCGTACACGATGTCGCCGCGGATGCGGTCCTCGCGGCGCTTGCCGTGCCAGGTCTCGACGTACTTCGAGTCGATGAGCTCCTTGATGCTGTCGTAGCCCTCCTGGGCGGCGAAATACGGCTCGCTCATGCCGATGAACATGTGGACGGGGGTGAGGATGTAGCCGAAGCCCGCCATGAAGGCGAAGAGGGTGCCGATGGTGAGTTTGCCCTGGATGGCGAGGACGGAGCCGCCGGCGATGACGATGAGGGAGAGCAGCTGCATGCCGACGTAGACGTAGGTGCCGAAGAGGGCGTTGACGTAGGACTGGGAGACGCGGCTGCGGGCGAAGGACTCGCTGCTGCGGTCGAGTTCGCGCTCGGCCTGGGCCTCCTCGCCGAAGCTGCGCACGAGCCGGAGGGCGGAGATGTACTCGGAGGCGGTGCCGGTCAGACGCTCCTGGGCGAGGCGATTTTCGTTATTGGCCCGCTTGATGTGGCTGAAAAACATGAACTTGGCCGTGGCATAGACCGGGATCACCAGCAGCAGCACGAGCAGCAGGAACCAATTCATGTAGGCGAGGATGCCCAGGATGCAGATGCCCATGAGGAGATTGGGCAGGAGCTGGTTGAGGACGGTGTAGACCAGGCCCTCGACCTTCTGGGTGTCGAAGGCGTATTTCGACAGCAGGCGGCCGGTCTTCTGGCCGTCGAGGTAGCTGAAGCTGAGAAATTGGAGCCGGAAGAAGATGCGGCTGCGCATGTCGACCATCAGCTCGGTGGTGGTCTTGGCGAGGGACTTGGCGCCCCAGACCGAGAAGCCGTAGTGGAACAGCAGGAAGATGACGAAATAGATGCTGTAGTGGATGACGCCCTGGATGTTTTTTTCCTGCAGGGGCTTGTCCACGATCTTCTGGATCAGAAGCGTGGTCGGAGCGGCCGCCAGACTGCGCAGGAGCACGAGGGCCAGGCCGCCGCGGAAGCGGCGGCGGGCGGCCCAGAGGTAGCCGATCAGGGTTTTTTGGTCGAGAGGCGAGGAAAGGGTGGCCATGGATGCGTGCAGCAACGGACCACCCGGCCCGGGCTGCTTGGCAAGCGTTTACTGGGTCATGCCCTTCGTCGCCATGCCGCCGTGAAGGGCGGAATAGAACGGGTCGCCGGGCTTAATCGAGCCGCG
This sequence comes from uncultured Opitutia bacterium, assembly GCA_903839035.1. Taxonomy (GTDB): domain Bacteria; phylum Verrucomicrobiota; class Verrucomicrobiia; order Opitutales; family Opitutaceae; genus Opi-474. Next base: position 14,238 of record CAIMAQ010000016.1, on the reverse strand, counting down.
GGTGACCGGGGCGCCAGTGAAGGCGGATTTGTACAGGGCGGTGAGGAACTCGATCGTCCCGCGGGCGGCGATGCCGCCAGTGGCGGGCGGGGTGTTGGCGTCCATGGACGCGACCACGCTCTCGAGCTGGGCCCCGTGGGTTGAGCCCACGTCGGGCGGGAACTGGTTCCACGCCGCCATCAGCGGGGCGTCGGCGACGGGGTCAACCGGGGTGCATTTCCAGTTTTCCTGCTTGTAGGCGTAGAGGTGGGTGAGCTCGACGGTGGCGCGCTCGCAGTCGAGCCGGAGGTAGGTTTCCTGGCGCGGGGACACGGTGCTGTTGACGATCGAAGCGCGGGCGCCGTTGGCGAACTTCACGTGGGCCATCGAGAGGTCCTCGACCTCGATCTTATGGTACAGGTTGTCGATGACGGCGCGCACCTCGGCCCATTCGCCCATGAGGTGGAGCAGGTGGTCCATGGTGTGGATGCCCTGGCTGGCGGTCGGCCCGCCGAACTCCGTGGCCCACTTGCCGCGCCACGGCACGGCGTAATAGGCGGCGTCACGGTACCACAGCGTGTGGCAGATGGCGACGAGCGGGCGGCCGAAGCGGCCGGCGTTGAGCAGCGAGCGCACGTGGACGTTCGAGGAAGCGAAACGCATCTGGAACACGCTGGCGGTGAACCGGCCCGTGCGTTTTTCCGCGGCCTGGATGCGGTCGAGCTCGGCGAGCGAGGAGCAGAGGGGCTTCTCGCACAGGGCCCAGGCACCGGCCTCCATCGCGGCGATGCTCATGTCGGCGTGCAGGGCGGGCGGGGCGGCGATGAGCACGAGGTCGGGGCGCTCGGTCTTGAGCATCGCCGCGTAGTCCGTGTAGGCGGTGGGAATCCCGGAGCGCGTGCAGAAGTCCTGGGCGCGCTTGGCGTCGATGTCGCAGGCGGCGACAAGTTGGACACGGCCGGGCAGGGTGGAGACGGCGCGCACATGGGCGTCACCGATGCCACCGGTGCCGACGAGGACGACGCGATAGGTTTTATTCATGAGGTCAATGGGCCCGGAGCTGGGCCGGGTCGGTTGGCACGCCGCCTTTGACCTGGTCAAAGATGGTGAGGCCGCGGAGGGATTGGGTGGGTGCAGGGAAAAAGAGGCTGCCGAGGTAGCCGAAGATCATGCAGGCGCTGGTGGAGACGACGGCGTACATCAGCACGTGGAGGGGGGTGTAGAACTTGGTGAGCACCGTAAAGACGATGCTCGCGATGATGCCGATGACGCAGCCCTGCCAGTTGGCGCGCCGCGTGAACATGCCGAGCGCGTAGATGCCCGAGAAACCGCCGCCGAGCAGGGCCATCAGCTCGATGAACTTGTCCCAGAGCGACCGGATATCGAGGGTCGACAGGTACAGGGCGAGGGCCGTGCCGGCCGCCCCGGTGAGCAGCGTGGTCCACTCGGCGAGGCGCACGCTCTTGGCGGGCGTGGGGCGTTTGGCATAGCGCTCGTAGAAATCCACCGAGACGAGCGTCGCGATGGAATTGATGTTGGAACTGAGCGTGGCCATGGACGCGGCGAAGATGCCCGCAATGATCAGGCCGGTGACGCCCGCCGGCAGGTCGGAGGCGATGAACTGCGGGAAAATCTGGTCGGTCGTGAGCAGCGGGTTGAGGTTGGCCGGATGGGCCTTGTAGTAGGCGTAGAGGACGGTCCCGAGGCCGAAGAACAGGAAGCTGCCGGGCAGCGCGATGGCTGTGAGCATGAACAGCGAGCTGCGGGCGGCCTTGTCGTCCTTGGTCGAGAGCACGCGCTGGGTCATGACCTGGTCCTGCGGCCACGTGAGGGTGCCGACGATGAGCAGGAGGACGTAGGTCCAGACGTTCGGAATCGAGAAGTCGAAGCTCCAGTCAAACATGTGGGTCTTGTGGTCCGCGAGCGCGGTGTGCACCACCGCGCCGAGCCCGCCGGCGCCATGGATCATCCAGGTCATGGCGAAGAGCGCGCCGCCGATCATGACGAAGACCTGGAGCACATCGGTCCAGATGACGGCCTTCATGCCGCCGAGAAAGGTGTAGAGGGTCGTGATGACGCCCATGACAAGCACGGTCGTGGTCAGGCCAATGCCGGTGACGGCGGACAGTGCGAGCGCGGGCAGCAGCAAGACCACGCTCATGCGGCCGGCCAGGTGCTGCACGATGCAGATCAGCGAGGCCATCATGCGCACGGTGGGGTGGAAGCGCATCTCGAGGTACTGGTAGACGGAAATGAGGTTCAGCCGCCGGACGAGCGGGACGATCACGAAGGCGACGTAGATCGAGCCGACGAAGGTGATGACGTTCTGCGCGAGGTAGAGCCAGTTGGTGGCGTAGGATTTGGCGGGGATGGCGAGGTAGCTGATGGCGCTCGTGCCGGTGGCGTAGAGCGAGAGCCCGGCGGCCCACCACGGGATGCGGCGGCCGGCGACGAAGAAGTTGGCCGGGTCCTTCTTGCCGGTGAGATAGAAATACAAGCCGATGCCGGCGACGACACAGAGGTAGGTGGCGATGACGGCGTAATCGACGACCTTGAGCCCGCGTTTGGAGGAAATGAGCTCGGCCTGGGTGTAATGCAGCTTCCCGGCCGGATCGCGGGTCGAGACGACAAAGCCATTGGGCGAAGGTGCGGCTGTTTCGACCGTGCCGACCAGTGGCCAGGTGCCGAGGACAGCCCAAGTGTTGGTGATTGTGTGGTAGGCGACGAGCCGGAGTTGCCCGGCCGCGGGGTCGGGCGAGACGAAGAATACATGGGACTGGCCGACGGACTGGGCCACGGGCAGCAGCGGAAAGGGTGGCACGGCCCGGGGCTCCCAGTTGGTCTTGGCGTCCCGGCGCAAGAACACGGCCTGACCGGCGGCATCGTGCGCCAGCACGAACCGGGCGTCATCCTGCTCGGCGGATGCGATGGGCTGCAACGTGGCGCCGAGTTCCTGCGCCCCCAGGTTATAGGCCGGGCGCGCCGAGGCCCGAATCACTTCGCTGGCGGCCGCAGGGGTAAGCTCGGTGGTTTGCAGCGAAACCAGGCTGTTGGCGTGGGCGGCCAGCGGCAGACAGCAGACAAGCGCCACGCGGCACAACAAGGAGGGGAACATGCGGCGATCAGGGAAAAGCAGGCGCCGCACGCTGACAAGCGGTGAGCGTCCGAACATTCAGGGGTTTAGGGGTAGGGCGGGTCTTCGACCCGCCTTGGATTGTCATTGCGAGGAGGCGCTAGCTGACGCGGCAATCCATCCGGATGGATCGCCACGCCCGCAACCGGTCTCGCGATGACCACCTGGCGCGTCGAAGACCCCGCCCGCCTCCGGACGTTGCGCGCGAGCGCGCAACCCACCTCAAACCCCGGCCAGCTTCAGGATCTTCTCGCCGGTGAGGCGGGCGGCGGTGGGCAGCGAGTGCGGGACCTTGCCGCCGTAGATGGTGGCGTACTGCTTGAATTTCTCCTGCGTGGCCTTGACGAATTCCTCGACGGGGCGCTTTTCGCCGAACAGCGCCATCATCTCGGGCAGCCAGCGGTGGCCGAAGCGGACGTGGTTCTGCTCGTCGTTGCGATCGAAGGCCAGGAGCGTGTCAGCTTCGAAGTCGTTCAGCTCGCGAACGCGGTCCATCACCAGCGCCTTGGTCGGGAAGCTGCCGGCCTCGAACTCCATTGTCATCATCGCGTAGCGCTCGTGCGGCGGCATCTGGATGAGGATGTTGTAGAGGTCGAGCGAGTGCTCGACGGTCATGAGGTCCACGCCGAGTTTTGGCAGCTGGCGGAAGCCGAACTGGCTGTGGCGCGACTCGTCCCACAGGTGGCGCGCGAGATCGAAGTGCAGGTCAAACGGCGCCGCCGGCGTCTCGAAAAACACGGTCGCCAGGTAGTCCACCGCATCGAGTTCCATCATCAGCCAGACGTAAACCATCAGTCGGATCACACGCGCGTCGGTCTTCGGGTCGGTGAGCCACGGGCGGACGATCGGGTCCTCCTTCGGGTCAAAGCCGAACACCCCGGAGCAGAGCGGATACTTGCCGCGGCTGCACGTGGCGGGATGCGTGTAGGGAGCCTGCTCACCCTGCCAGACGTAGCTGGCCGCGAGGGGCAGCCGGGTTTCCTGGCCGAGCCAGCCGCCGAGATCGTCGAGGCCCTGCGTGAGGTGGAGTTTCCATTCGCGGGCGTCCACGCCCTTCAGGTGCGGCGTGATCTCGCGGAGATGACGCTCCTCATCAGCGATGAATTCCTCGACGAGCTTCTTCGAAGGCCAATCGGCGAGGTGGTCGGTGACCTTGAGATAGTGCCGGTAGGCGGCGAGCAGCGCAGGTTTCAGGACCTCGTAGAAACCGGCGGTGAGGACAAGCGGATTGGCGGTGTTGGTCCCGACGGCCTCGTTAAACAGGCGGCGGATACTGTCGCGCACGGTTTCGGTCGTGCCGAAGCCCGTGAGCTCGCGTCCGCGCTCGCGCAGGAAGCGCGCGTGGCCGGCGGATTCCCAGATGTGCTGGCAGAGGAGGTATTTCAGCTCCGGCTCGCCGACGCGGTAGACCAGCGTGGACGCAGTGCGGACGAACTCCCGCTCGACCTCGAAGAGGAGGCGGATGAGACGCGTCATTTCGCTGACCGCGGCCATGCGGCTGGCGGCGGGGGTGGCGGGGCGGGCGGGAGTGGAAGTGGAGGTCATGGGAACGGAAGGGAGGCGAGGGGCGATGGGTGGTAGGCGATAGGTTTCGAACCAATGCCTTGTCATTCTGAGCGCAGCGAAGAATGAGAAGAATGGGGCGGTTCAGCAGATCAGCCCGCGTTTGCCGTTGGGGCCGTGGGCGGGGGGGTTGACGCCGATCCAGCGCTCGTCGATGGGCTCGGAGGCGCGCTGGTAGCGGGTGTCACTGGAGATGCGGAGGCGGTTCGGGGTGCGGTTGTCGAGCGACGCGTGCACGGTGAACATGCCGAAGGTGAGGAAGTCGCCCGCCTGGTATTCGGCGGTGAGCCAGCGGCCGCCGAACTTGTTGCGGACGGCGGGCGGGTTGTGCGAGAGCGTGCCGGTGAAGGCCCACTTGCCCTCCTTCACCTTGGCGACCTCGGCGGCCTTGTTTTCACAGAAGGCATCGACGTCGCGGTAAACGTACTTCTCCAGCAGGTCCATGCGCTTGAACGAGTCCTCGAGCACCATCAGGCCGCCGAGTTCGAACGAGACGTCACCGTACGGCAGCCAGCAGGTCATGTGCTTGTGCGTGCCGCGGCCCATGTAGGGGAGGTCGCAGTGGGGATTCGTGCCCTTGCCGGGCCCGATGGCGCGCAGCCAGGTGAAGTCGTAGTGGCGGATCTCCTCGTCGTAGAACTTCCGGTAAAAATCGGTCAGCCGGCCGGAATAGAGCAATTTCTGCACAGGCTCATTGCCGGTGGTGAGGTCGGGCTGGAAGATGTAGCCGGCGTCCTTTTTCACGACGGCCTCGGTATGGGGATACGCCGGGTCGAGCGTGCCGCTGGCGGCGAGGCGGGAGGTGAGGGCGGCCCGGGCCTCGAGCACTTTTTCCCTCTCCAGATAACCCTTCATGTACAGGTAGCCCTCCGCCGCGAAGCGACGGCGGAGTTCGGGAAAATCGGTCGCGGCGTCGGATGAGTCACGCAGCAGGCCGAACTTGCCGTCGTCCATATCGAGGGCGTGGCCATAGGAATAAATCTGGGGCAGAGTAGCTGTGCTCATGACCCTAAGGTACACGCTATCGGCAAATCGCAATATGGTTGATCTGGGAAAAGGAATGTAATTTCTGGGAGTCATGGCCTCAACCGATAGTTTCCGCGCCCGTCCCTGGCTGGAAAGTCCGCTGCCGACAGGGGTCGGGGGATTGCAGCTGGCCGGCACCCTGGAGAACACCCCAGGCATTGATCAGACGGCGATGCGTGTTTTGGGAAGCTACGCCCTGGTCTACATGCTCGCAGGGGAAGGCTATTATGCCGATGCCAGCGGCCTGCGCCGCGACCTGGCGGCGGGCGATGTGGTGCTGATTTTTCCCGAGGTGGCGCATGCCTATGGCCCGAAGCCCGGCAAGCCGTGGCGGCACAGCTACATCGTGTTTGATGGGCCGCAGTTTGACCTTTGGCGCCGGGGTGGGCTGCTCGATCCCGCGCGGCCGGTCTGGCGCGCGGAACCGGTGGAATTCTGGGCCCGTTCCCTGGAGGAGGCGGTGTCGCCGGAGGATAGCCAGGGCCCGGCGGCGGCCCTGCGCACCCTGGGCCGCTGGCTCGACACGATGGCGGCGCTGCTGGCGGTGCGGGATGCGGACGCGCACAACCTTGCGGATGCGGGCTGGCTGGCGGAGAGCCAGCGGTTGCTCGGTGGCCCGGCGGTGAAGGGCTGGTCGAAGCCCCAGCAGGTGGCGCGGGCGGTGGGGTTGAGCTACGAGAACTTCCGGAAGCAGTTCGCCGCTCGCATGGGCGTGTCACCGGGCCAATTTCAAAAGCGCCGGCGCATCGATCGCGCGCAGTCGGCGATCTACCACGGCGACCGCACGCTCAAGCAGTTGGCGGAGGAACTGGAGTTCTGCGACGTCTTCCATTTCTCGAAGGCGTTCAAGCAGGTCACCGGCCTGACGCCGTCGGAGTTCCGCCGCAAAGTCAGGGGCGGATAGGAATTCCGCTGCGTTGAATTCGGAGAGGGGAGATGGGAGATAGGAGATGGGCTCGAACCCCTATCTCCCATCTCCCCTCTCCGCCGGGGCCGGCCGGCCCGGCTCAGTCAAATTTCGGCCAGACGGCGCCGGGGATGGGGCGCCAGAGGATGCCCTTGTCGATGCGCGGCTTGTGGTTCCGGTATTTGTTCATCACCCGGATCTTTTCGCGCAGCAGCTTGGGCAGGTCTTCGCCGTAGAAGAACGTGTTGTTGCCGACGGCGGACGTGATCATCACCTCGGTGCGGCCGCTTTCGAGTAGCGCGATGAGGTCGGCGGTGTTGGCGAGTTCGAGGTCAATGGCCGCCTGCAGGAGTTTCTCATGCTTCTTTTTCTCGGCGGCCGTCTTGCTCTCAAGGTAGCCGTAGACGTGGGCGCACCAGGCGCAGACCATGCGGAGTGAGCGGCACCACGCCAGGTAGGCGCGGGCGCGGTCGAGCAAGTCGGTGAACACGGCGTGAGCCGTGGTGTCGCCGCCGGTGCGGGCGACGAGCGCGGTGAGTTTCGCGAGGAGTTTCTCGAGGCGCGGGACGACATTCTTATCAAAGGCCGCGTAGGCCTTCGCGCCGTACTCGCGGGTGACGAGCTCAAAGAGCACATCCTTGCCGAGATCATTGATCCCGGGGTTGTTGTGCTGGAAGCAGCCGTGGCGCTCGTAATAGGCGCGCTCCTTCAGCGGGATGGCCTCGATGTCGGGCACGTACGGGCGGTCGAAGGTGCGCTGCCAGCAGAAACCGAAGCCGGTGAACAGCGGCACGGGCGGCTGCCAGCTCATGGCGGTTTCAAAGTCATCCCACGCGGCGACGAGGCTCGGGGCGTGCTTGGCGCCGACGAAACGCTGCGCGGTGGCGAGGAGGACCTCATCCACGGACAGCTTCGGCGTGAACTGGCCGGCGGCGAGGATGGCGGGATTGGGCCAGTACGGCGTGGCGGTGGTGTTGGCGAGGCCGCCGAGGGCGCTGATGCGCTTGAGGCCGGTCTCGCGCATCGAGGCGAGCTTGCGGTGCAGCATGCGCGGATACGGCAGGCCGATCAGCGGCTCGTAGTTCGCCATCGTGCCGGCGGAGTAGTAAAGCAGCGGTTCGACGCCATGGGCGCGGGAATCCTTGAGCACGACCTTCTCGCTGGCATCGAGCTCCGGGTGGAGCGCGCTGCTGGCGACGCCGCCCATCTCGGGGTAGCGCGGGTGCGTGTAGGGCAGGTGGTAGCCGCGGACGAGAAGCGAGGGCGCCTCCCAGGTAACGTGGTTGCCCATGCCGGCCTTGATATGGTCCTGCTCGAGCTTGAACGGCTCGATGCGGAGGATGACGTCGAAGTCGGGGTTGAGCTCGGCGGCGGCGGTCTGGAGATTGCGGAGGTAGCGGACGATGCTTTCGCCGGCGGCCTGGGCGACCTTGTCGTGGTTGCGCCACTCGCGGATCATGTACGGGCCGCCGTTGCGGCCGACGTAGAGGGAGCCGGTGTGCTCGAAGCCGGCGCCGCTGTCATTGGTCCACACCGACATGTAGCTGAGGTCGGGGACGTTTTTCAGCAGGGCCTGGATGGCGGCGCGGTAGTGCTGCTTCGTGACGGGGTGGTCCTGGGCGAGGCAGTAGCGCGGGAGGCGGGAACGGAACGGATGGTCCACGCGGGCGCCGCGGAGCGTCGGGTAACGGGTGAAGAAGCGCTCGGGCAGCGTGCGCGGCTCGAACATGCACACGCCGGGTTTGAGGCCGTACTTGCGGCCGAGGCCGGCGAGCTTGACGAGGTTGTTGAGGTTGGCCTCGAGGTAATGCACGGGCCACAGGCCCTGCGTCAGGGGCGTGTCGATGAAGTGGTTGAAGCCGGGGCTGTAGGTGTAGAACTGGGGATAATATTCCGACTGGACGGTATCCTCGAACGGCATGTGCGCCTGGAGGCCGTTGACCTCGAGGTGGGTAAAGCCGCTCTCGGCGAGCGTCGCGATGTACTGCTCGGGGTCGAAGTTGCGCGCGGTGCGCCAGTACTGCGTGAGGGCGGCGTCGGAGATCGGGCGGTTGAGGTCGAAGGCGGCCTTGATCAGCAGGCCGCGCTCGAGCTTGGCGCGGGAGACGTTGGTCAGGCCGTTGGCGAGCAGGCGGACGGCGGCGAACAGGTAGGCGGGCTCGCTGGCGACGATTTCACCGGCGCCGGCATCCGTGATGCGCAGCCAGAGCCAGGTGCCCGTGGCCGGGAGGCCTGGGATGCGGGCCCACTTGCGGGTCGCGAGCGCGACGTTCACGCCCTTGCCGGGACGGGTGGCGGCGGTCGCGAAGACGCCGGCAAAGCGGGCGAGCTCCTCGGCGGCGGTCTGCTCGACCGGCTGGCCGGCGGCGGGATAGGTCACGCTGCGGATGTTCAACGCAGCAACGGGGTGGGTGGCGGAACTCATGGAAAAGCGCCTAACGCGAAAGATGTTTTCACCCCAAAACACAAGCGCGACCCGTGTCGCGGGTGATTATTTACCAATCAGCGTGACCGGCGACCACCGGCGGGAGGGATGGGGTGGGTCAGCACGAAATCAACGAAACACACCAAGGGCGGCCCGGCGGATTTTGGCCCACGGAACACACGGAGGACACGGAATGATCTGAGAAAGCAGTCACCTGCTGGGCTATGTTTTTTATGTTTCCGTGTCCTCCGTGTGTTCCGTGGTCAATCCAACGGGAATCCGGCTTTCGTGCCGTTCGGGTGTTCCGTGGTGACCAACTCCCAGAAAAGGCCTGACGCCCGCGGGCTTTTCGCCGCAAGCTGCCAGTCCTCTCATGACCCCGCAACGACGCGATGCACTGATGGCGACCTACCGGGACGGCCTGACCCGGGACGTGCTACCGTTCTGGTTGAAAAATGGCTGGGACCGCGAGCACGGCGGCATCATTACCGGGCTGGGCCGCGACGGCGCAGTCATTGAGACCGACAAGTCCATCTGGTTCCAGGGCCGCGCGGCCTGGATGTATGCGACCGCCTACAACACGGTCGAACCGCGGCCGGAGTGGCTCGGGTTTGCGGGCTCATGCATCGATTTTCTCCGGCACCACGCCTACGGCCCGGGCGGCAAGATGTACTTCACCGTTACCCGCGAGGGCCGGCCGCTGCGGATGCGGCGCTACGTGTACAGCGAGACGTTTGCGGCCATCGGGTTTGCCGCCTACGCGAAGGCGACGGGTGAGGCGCGCGCCGCGGACGACGCCCGGCGGGCCTGGGAAACCTTCCTGCATTACAGTTACACCCCCGGCCTGATCGCGCCAAAGACGGACGCGTTGACGCGGCCGATGCAGGGCCTGGCTACGCGGATGATCACGATCGTCACCGCCCAGGAACTGCGCGCCCTGCTCGGCGACATCCGCGCTGGCGGCGCGACCTGCACGGAGTGGATCGACCGCGCCATCGGCGAGATCGAGCGCGATTTCCTGAAGCCGGACTTGCAGGCGCTGCTCGAGGTCACGGGGGCGGGCGGGGAATTTCTTGCGGACCACTTTGACGGCCGCCAGCTGAACCCCGGCCACGCCATCGAGGCAGCCTGGTTCATCCTCCACGAGGCGCGGCTGCGTCAGGGCGACGCCCGGCTGCAGCGGCTCGGCCTGACCATTCTCGACTGGATGTGGGCGCGCGGCTGGGACCGCGAACACGGCGGCATCCTCTACCACGCCGATGTCCTCGGCCGGCCGCAGCAGGAGTACTGGCACGACATGAAGTTCTGGTGGCCGCAAAACGAGGCGATCATCGCCACGCTCCTCGCCTGGCGAATGACCGGTGACGCGAAATACGCGGAGTGGCACACCCTCGCGCACGACTGGGCCCAGGCGCATTTTCCCGACCGGGAGCATGGCGAGTGGTACGGCTACCTGCACCGCGACGGGAGCGTGTCGTCGCAGCTCAAGGGCGGCACCTGGAAGGGCCCGTTCCACCTGCCGCGGATGCAATGGTACTGTGCGCGGCTGCTGGCGGAGCCGAAATGATCGGGCCGCGCGAATTTTCATGCGGCTTCGCCTTGCCTTCGCGAGCGGGGGCGGGCACCCCAGAAAACCTCCCATGCGCGTCCTGAATTACCCGGCCTTCGACCAACTGGAAATCCGCGAACAAGACGTCGCGTCGCCGAAGCCCGACGAGGTCCGGCTGAAGGTCGCGGCGTGCGGCGTGTGCGGGAGCGAACTCGAGTCGTTCAAGAACCACAGCCCGCGCCGTCCGCCGCCGCTGGTGATGGGTCATGAATTTTGCGGTACGGTCGCCGAGCTCGGGACGGACGTAACCAGCGTGAAAATAGGCGCGCGCGTCGTGAGCAACTCGCTCGTGCCCTGCGGTAAGTGCGTGCGCTGCACGCGCGGCGACACGCATCTCTGTGCGCACCGCCAGATCTTTGGCATGCACCGCCCGGGCGCGTTTGCAGAGTACGTCAACGTCCCCGCGCGCTGCCTGATCCCGTGGCCCGAGAATCTCCCCGCCGAGGCCGCCTCGCTGGCCGAGCCGCTGGCGAACGGTATTCACATCGTGAATCTCACGAAGAATTATCCGGCGGCGACGGTGCTCGTCATCGGCGCGGGCCCGATCGGGTTGTTTTCCCAGCAGGCGCTGCAGGTGCTGCGCGGCTCGAAGGTGTATGTCGCCGACCTCAGCCCCGAGCGGCTGGCCGTCGCGAAGAAGCTCGGCGCCGCGGGCGTGATCAATTCCCGCGAGCAGGATCCGGCGAAGGTCCTGCAGGAGCTGACCGGCGGCGAGGGCGCGGACATCGTGGTGGACGCGGTCGGCGCGTCGGCCACGAAGAAGACCTCGCTCGAGGCGCTGCGCCCCGGCGGCGTGACCGTGTGGATCGGCCTGCACGAGAACACCGTTACCATCGATTCCTACAACGTCACGCTGCCCGAGAAACAGGTGCTCGGCACCTACGCGGCGAAGATCGAGGAGTTGGCCCACGCGCTGCAGCTGATGGCCTCGGGCCAGGTGGACGCGCTCTCGTGGGTGCAGCGTTTTCCCCTCGAGGAGGGCGTCACCGCCTTCCAGCGCATGCTCGCCGCCAAGGGCCACGACATCAAGGCGGTCATCTGTCCGTGAACCGGCGGGCCCAGCGGTCCCGCCCTACCTCTCTTACCCCATGATCAAAAGCCCCACCCGCACCCCGATCCCGAACCGGTTCAAGGGCAAGGTCGCCCTCGTGACCGGTGGCACCAACGGCATCGGCCACGCCATCGCGCTCGAGCTCCTGCGCGAGGGCGCGTCCGTCGCCGTGACCGGCCTGCCGGCCGACGCCGAAGCCGGCCGTGCGGCGTTTGCCGCCGCCGGATTCTCCCCGCTCATCCTCGCCGGCGACATGGCGGACGAGAAATTCTGCCGGTCGCTCGTGGCCGACGTGCTCGCGAAGTTCGGTCGGATCGACTGCCTGGTGAACAACGCGTTTTCGTTCATCGCGAAGGGCCTTGAGGCGACGCGGGAGGACTTCGAGCGGTCGTTCAACGTCGGGCCGTTCGCCTTTGCGCTGCTCACGCAGCTGGTCGCCGAGCCGATGAAAAAGAACGGCGGCGGCGCCATCGTGAATGTTTCCAGCATCTCCGCCTGGATCGCCCAGCCGAACCGCTGGACGTACAACACCGCCAAGGGCGCGGTGGCCCAGCTCACGCGCTGCGCCGCCCTCGACCTCGTGCCGTACAAGGTGCGCGTCAACAGCGTCAGCCCCGGCTGGATCTGGACGCGCGAGGTGGACAAGGCCGCCAACAACGACCGCGCGACCTGGGATCCGATCTGGGGCCAGTTCCACATGCTCGCGCGCATGGGTCATCCCATCGAGATCGCCGGGCCCGTGCTGTTCCTGCTGAGCGACGACGCATCGTTCATCACCGGCACCGACCTGCCGGTGGACGGCGGTTACAACGGCCTCGGGCCCGAGGGGCTGGGGCAGACCGCGAAGATTGCGGGGACAAAATAATTAACAACGTTACCCATTCTGATGCTGTCCCATCGCCAACTAATGAACTCACGCAGAGACGCCGGGACGCAGAGGCCTGCATGTTTTGCCGGATCAGAACTTTGCCGTTTTTTCCAGGTTCTGCCTCGATCTCTGCGTCTCCGCGTCTCTGCGTCTCTGCGTGAAATTATGCTGATCCAACTTCGCGTTCTTTGCGTCCTTCGCGGTAAAAATTTTCCCCATGCCCAAACCTCGCGTCCTTGTCACTGATCACGGATTCCCGAATCTTCGCCACGAAGAGACGACCCTCGCCGCCGCCGGTGCCGAACTGGTGGTCGCCCAGTGCAAGACCGCGGACGAGGTGATCGCGGCCGCGAAGGACATGGATGCGCTCCTCGTGCAGTGGGCACCGATCACTGCGGCGGTCATCGCGACGCTGACGCGCTGCAAGGTGATCGTTCGGTACGGTATCGGTGTGGACAACGTCGACCTCGTGGCGGCGAAGGCCAAGGGCATCGCCGTCTGCAACATCCCGGATTACGGCGTGCGCGAAGTCGCCGAGCACGCGGTGTCGCTCGCGCTCGCGCTGGTCCGCCAGCTGCCGCAGATCGACTCGCGGCTCCGCAGCGGCACGTGGAAGATCACGCCAGACCGCCCGATGCCGGCGCTGCATGCGTCCACGTTCGCCACGGCGGGTTTCGGCCGGATCGCGCGCACGGCGCACGAGATGATGGCCGGTTTCGGCTGCCAGCGCATCGCCTACGACCCGTACGTCACCGCCGAGGTGATGAAGGCGGCGGGGGTGGAGAAGGTGGAAATGGACGCCCTCTTTGCGCGGGCGGACGTGCTTTCGCTGCACCTGCCGGCGACGGCGGAGACGAAGCATTTTGTCAGTGCAGAGCGGCTCACGCAGATGAAGAAGACCGCGATCGTGGTGAACACGGCGCGCGGCCCGCTGGTGGACACGGCCGCGGCCGCGGCGGCGCTGAAGGCCGGCACGATCGCCGGGCTGGGCGTCGACGTTTACGAGAAGGAACCGGTGGAGAAGGATCACCCGCTCTTCGCCGCCCCGAACGCGCTGCTCACCTCGCACGTCGCCTGGTACAGCGAGAGCAGCATCCCGCGCCTGCAGCAGCTCGCCGGCGAGGAAGTCGTCCGCGGCCTGCGCGGCGAGCCGTTCAAAAACCAAGTGAACAAGTGAGCTACTGAGCGCCGCGGGTCATGGGTGATGGGTTAACGGTGATAGGAAATTGCCTCTGACTCGTCTCCGCCCATAACCTATAACCCATTACCCCTAACCCTAACCCCGTATGCCCTCCTTCCCCGTCGTTGATACCCACCTGCACCTCTGGGACCTCAAGCGCCTGCGCTATCCGTGGCTGGCGAGCGTGCCGATGCTCAACCAGGACCACCTGATCGAGGATTACCGCAAGGCGTGCGGCCCGGTGGCGGTCGCGAAGATGGTGTTCCTGCAGTGCGAGGCGGACTTCGCGCTGTTTCAGGAGGAGGCGGACTGGGTGACGGAAGTGGCGAAGGTGGACCCGCGCCTCCGCGGCATCGTGCCGTGGGCGCCGCTGGAGAAGGGTGACGGCGCGGAGGAGGCGCTCGCCAAACTCGCGTCGAACCCGCTGATCAAGGGCATCCGCCGGATCATCCAGTTTGAGGCGGACCCGGAGTTCTGCCTGCAGCCGGGTTTTGTGC
>CAIMAQ010000015.1 GCA_903839035.1 uncultured Opitutia bacterium | reverse complement strand
GTTCCGCAGGCCGACGCGGACGTTGTACCAGGCCTCGATCTCGCGGGCGGTTTTTCCGGCCTTGAACTCCGTCCAATCCCACTTCACCGGCGGAAGCTCGGCGCTGACCCCGCGCAGCTTTTCTCCTTGCGGCAGGAACGCCCACACGGCCTGCAGGCCCACCAGCGCAAGGGTGCCGGTGAAAAGCGTGATGAGCAGGGTTGGCCAGGGTCGGCGGGTCATGGGTCGGCGCTCAGAAGCGGAAATAGATGAAGGGATTGTAGCTCTGGCCCGCGAGGGCGGCCGAGGCGAGGAGCAGGCAGGCCGCGGCGATCACGGTGCGCAGGGCGCCACCGCGGAAAGTGCGGGGCAGCGGGTCATCCCAGCCGAAGCGCGTCCAGAATCGGTCCGGGAGGAAACAGATCACCGCGGCCAGCAGCAGCACGGCCGTGGCGCGGCGGGTGATGATTTCGGGCCAGACAAAATCCAGCGGAGGATTGACCGCGTTCCAGTGGGCGAAGTCAAAGAGCCGGCCGGCATAGGTGATCGCGTCGGCCAGGGTCGCGGTGCGGAACAGCACCCAGCCCAAGAGGACGAGAAGGAATGTGAGGACGGTGCCGAGCACCGCTGGCAGGCGCTCGAGTCGCTGACGACCAAGACCGCGCTCGAGGGAAAGCAGGGAACCGTGGTAGGCGCCCCACGCGATGAAGCTCGTGCTGGCGCCATGCCAGAAGCCGGATACGAGGAAGACGAGCCAGAGGTTGAGGCCGGTGCGGAAAGACCCGGCGCGGTTGCCGCCGAGCGGGATGTACAGGTAGTCCCGCATGAAATTCGTCAGCGAGATGTGCCAGCGCCGCCAGAACTCGGTTACCGAGCGCGCGGTGTAGGGCCGGTTGAAATTCTCGATGAACTCGAAGCCCATCATCCGGGCGAGGCCGATGGCCATGTCGGAGTAACCGGCAAAATCGAAATAGATCTGGAAGGTGTAGCCGAGGATGCCGACCCAGGCGTAGGCCGCGGGCAGGCTGGCGAGGTCGTGGCCGAAGATGCGGTCGGCGACGAGGCCGAGCGGATTGGCGAAGAGCACCTTGCGCCCGAGGCCGAGCAGGAAGCGCCACGCGCCGGCCAGGAAGCGGTCGGCGGTGTGGTCGCGGTGCTCAATCTGGCCGGCGATGTCGTGGTAGCGGATGATCGGCCCGGCGATGAGCTGCGGGAATAGCATCACGTACAGCAGGAAATCCGGGAGGTTGCGCGCGGGGCGGGACGTGCCGCGGTAGACGTCCACCAGGTAGCTGATCTTCTGGAACGTGAAGAACGACACGCCGATCGGCAGCGCCACGGCGGTCCAGACGATGCTGCCGTGCTGCAGGTAGCCGAGCAGGCCGTTGAGGTTCGCGACGAAGAAATTGCTGTATTTGCAGTAGACGAGCAGGGCGAGGCTCGCGACGAGCCCGAGGGCCAGCAGCCACTGGCGGGGGCGGCGGGAGGTGACCGGGAGGCGCTGGATCCCGAGGCTTATGAGATAAACCACGACGCTCGCGACGAGAAGTATCCCTGCAAACACGGGTTCACCCCAGGCGTAGAAAACCACACTCGCGACCAGCGCCACCGTATTGCGCCAGCGCAGCGGGGCTAGGTAATAGCAGCCCAAAAACAGCGGCAGAAAAGCGTAGAGAAAGAATAACGAGGCGAAAACCATTTAGGGGTGTCGAGCGGCAGTGGAAGCAGCTGGGCGGGATGTGATTGAGGAAGACAAATACGGGGCCGATAAACACTAGTGGCGAGGCAAAATACCGGTGAAATATCCCGTCCGATCCACCTCTGCACAAGCGAAAGCGTTAACGTAAATGGCCGTCCGGCCATGGGGATAAACTAAACGATGTTCTCGAGTCGCTGCCGGTACCGCGCGCCGATGACGGCGGGTGAAAAACGCTGCTCCATCGTAACCCGCGCGGCGGCCCCGAGCCGGGCCGCGAGCGCTGGGTCGCCCGAAATTTTCCGCATCCACGCCGCGGCCTGGTCCACGTCGGCCTCGGCCCAGACCGAGCCTTTCATGTAAGGCCCATGGTTCTTTTCCAAGGTGACGATGCGGGCGTCCACCGGGCAGCCGGTGTCGGCGGTGACATACTCGGCGGTGGCAGACCAGTTCGTGGATATGACGGGCTTGCCGAGGTACATGCACTCCGCGATCGCGAGGCCGAAGCCCTCGGCGCGGTGGAGGGAGACGAAACACTCACAGGCGGACTCGAGCTGGTAGATTTCGGCGCGGGTGAGGGTGCTGGAGATCAACACCGTGCCCGGCAGGTCGGTCACTGCC
>CAIMAQ010000014.1 GCA_903839035.1 uncultured Opitutia bacterium | reverse complement strand
CTGACGCGCCATGGAACACACCCGGCCACGCTTCCTCGCGGTGCTCGTCTACGTCCTGCTCGGGCTCGGCGCGCTGATCATGCTGCTGCCGCTCGTGTGGATGGGGCTGACGAGCCTAAAGACCTTCCCCGAGATCCTGCGCAACCCCGCGCCGTGGCTGCCGGCGGCGCCGCAGTGGCAGAATTACCGCACGGTGTGGGAGGGCTTCGCGTTTTACCGCTTCTTCCTCAATTCCGCCTTTGTCGCGGTGATGGTCATCGCCGGCACGGTGCTCACCTGCTGCCCGGCGGCGTATGCGTTCGCCTACTACGACGTCCGCCACAAGGACCTGATCTTCGGCGCGCTGCTGTGCACGGTGATGCTGCCGGCGCAGGTGACGGTGATCCCGCTCTTCCAGGCGTATGCGGCGCTGCACTGGGTGAACACCTATCTGCCGCTCGTGGTGCCGGCGTGGCTCGGCGGCAATGTCTTCGGGATTTTCCTGCTGCGGCAGTTCTTCCGCACGATCCCGCGGAGCTTCATCGAGGCGGCGCGGTTGGACGGGGCCTCGGAGTGGTCGATCCTCTGGAAGCTCGTCGTGCCGATGAGCCTGCCCGCCGTGCTGACCGTGGTGATCTTCACCTTCCTCTGGAGTTGGAACGATCTCTTCAACCCGCTGATCTACCTGCACAACGAGGAGACCTACACGCTGCCCGTCGGCCTGCTCTATTTCATCGCCCGCGCCGAGCAGCTCACGGGCGGCAACGCCGGTCAGGTGCCGTGGCACCTCGTGATGACGCTCGCTATGGTGATGGTGGCGCCGGTGATCCTGCTGTTCGCGTTCGCCCAGCGGCGGTTCGTCGAGGGCGTGGCGTCGTCGGGTGTGAAAGGGTGAGCGCCGCTGCGCCTCAGCGCAGCGCCTCCGGCGCTGAGTGCCAGATTTTCGCCAAGGCCTCGCCGCCGGGCTTGATGCGGCCGTGGAAGTCGAGGACGGCGGTGTTGATCGGGCAGGGGAAGGGGTCGTGGCCCATCCAGACAATCATGCCGCCGATCTTCGGGAAGCGCTTCTTGATGCCGCGCGCGGCCATATCGAGCGACTTGACCTGCAGCTGCTGGCTCCACGCAACGAATTCCGCGAGGTTGCGCGCCGGGCGGCCGTTGTCCTTGGCGAAGGCCTCGCCCTGGATCCAGAAACCGAAGCGGCGCCAGTGCGGGTTGCTCTCGTCGAAGGGGATCAGCACGTCCTTCGCGAAATATTTCTCCAGGATGTCCAGCGGGCTCGCGCCGCCGGTGCCGACCTCGGAGCGGAAGAGCGAGTCGTCTCCATCCCAGTAGCTCTGCGGCACCGGCCACCATGGACCGTGAATGTCCCAGTGCACTTCCTGGCCATACTCCTTCTCCGTCGCCTGCGCGCGCGGGCCGGTGGGCGAGGTGTGGAGGAAGCGGTGACCGGGGTCCATCGCGGTGACCTCCTCCTTCATGGCCACCAGCATCGGGTGTGTGGGCGGCGTGGGCATGCCCGAGCCGACGGCGCCGCCATCCAAGGCGCCCTGCAGTTCGTTGCCGCCGCACCAGAGGAGCAGCGAGGCGTGGTGCTGCCGGCGGGCGACGTAGTCGCGCACGATCGGGCGCGTCTCGGCGATGACTTTCGGGTCCTCCGGCGGCCAGTTGTCGATGCCGGACGAGGAGAACGGGAACTCCTGCCACACGAGGATGCCGTATTGGTCGCAGAGATCGTAGAACATCTCGCGCTCGAGGAACGCGCCGCCCCAGACGCGAAACACGTTGGCGCCCATCTTGGCGTAGGTGCGGATGCGCAACTCGTAGTCTTCGCGGGTGACGTCGGCGTAGTTGGGCCGGATGGGCGTCCAGTTGACGCCTTGCAGGAACGTCGGCTGGCCGTTGATGACGCAGATCCACGGGTCGGCGGCCTTGGGCGCGCCCTCGCAGGCGCGCCAGGTCACGTCCTTGAAACCGACGGGGCGCGTCCACTCGTCCGCCACGCTGCCGGCCGGCCCGCCAAGTCGGCAGGTGAGTTGGTAGGTTTTCTGCGCGCCGGAGCCGTTGGGCCACCAGGACTCGACGGGCAGGTTGTCGAAGGTGGCCCCGCGGGCGAGCGCGGCGGCCTCGACCGACGCGCGGACGATCGTGCGATCGCCGTCCTGGAGGATGACATCGACCTTGTCGGGCGACGTGCCGAAGAGGGTGAAGCCCTTGGGCGAGAGCGCGCAGCGCACACCGGAGAGTTCGCGGCGGTCGGAGACCTCGAGCGTGACCTTGTCCCAGATGCCGATCTGCACGAGGCGCGGCTGCCAGTCCCAGGTGTAGTTGAAGCGCACCTTCCAATCCTTGATCTTGGAGGTGTAGTTGAACTGCCCAAGCCAGCGGGGCGGCAGGTCGAAGACGATGGAGAGCTTGTTCTCGTCGGCGACCGGGACGTTGGAGAGGTCGAAGACGTGCTCGACGAAGCCGTTCGCGAAGCGGGCGACCTCGCGGCCGTTCAGGCAGATCCAGCCGGCGTGGTCGAGGCCGGCGCAGCGGAGGCGGCGGACGCTGCCGCCCTCGAGCCAGGCGCGCGGGATCAGGGAGGTGAAGATCCAGATGCGGTTCTCGACCCACTCCGCGGCGCGGCTGTCCATGTTGTAGTTCCAGTCCGGGATCATCTTCTGCTCCAGCAGCAGCTGCTGGACGGAGGCCGGGATATGGGCGGGCATCGGGGCGATTTCGCTGCAGAAGTCGGGCGCCCCGAGGTCCACGCCGGCGAGCGCGCGCCAGGCATCAGGCGCGTAGCCGGTCAGGGTCCAAGAGGCGGAGGCGAGGTCGCGGGAGGATTTCATGAGAAATGGGGGCAGGGGGCAGGGGGGGTGCTAATATCGGTTTCTTGCTCCCTGCTCCATGCTCCCTTTTTTCGCCCGGTTCTGACCGGCCTTACCCGAGCAGGTTTTTCAGGGCGGCGAGGTATTTTTCCCGGGTGCGCGAGATGACCTCGGCGGGGAGGCGCGGGGCGGGCGGGGTCTGGTTCCACTTCAGGGCAATCAGGTGGTCGCGAACGAATTGCTTGTCGTAGCTCGGCGGTGACTGGTTCGGCGCGTAGCTGTCGGCGGGCCAGTAACGCGAGGAATCGGGGGTGAGCACCTCGTCGATAAGGAAGAGGTTCCCCGCGGCGTCGGTGCCGAACTCGAACTTGGTGTCGGCCAGGATCATCCCGGCCTGTTTTGCGCGTTCGTGGCCGAACAGATACAGCGCAAGGCTGACGGTCTTCACCTGGTCGTAGAGCTTCGCGCCGATGGCGGCGGCGCCCTGCGCGTCGTTGATGGGCTCGTCGTGCTGGCCCTTGGGCGCCTTGGTGGTCGGCGTGAAGATGGGAGCGGCGAGGCGGTCGGCCTGGCGCAGCCCGGCGGGCAGCATGATGCCGCAGACCGCGCCGGTTTTTTGATACGAGCTCCAACCGCTGCCGATGAGGTAGCCGCGGGCGACGCACTCGATGGTGAGCGGCTTCAGCTTGCGCACGACCATGCTGCGCAGCTGCAGGTCGCGGGAGAACTTGTATTTGTGGGCGAGCAGGCCGGCCTGGTCGGGGAGCAGGTGGTTCTGGATCAGCGGGCTGGTCTGGGCGAACCACCAGTTGCTCATCTGGGTCAGGATGATGCCCTTGCCGGGGATGCCGTCGGGCAGGATCACGTCGAAGGCCGAGAGCCGGTCGGTCGCCACGAGCAGGAGGGCGTCACCGAGGTCGAAAATCTCGCGGACCTTGCCCGATGCGATGCGCGGGTAGGGCAGGCCGTCAATGGAGGTCACCGCGTTTTGCGGGAGGGCGGCGGCGATTTCGGCGAAATCCATGGGTGGGTGGGGAGTGAGAGGGAAAGTGAAAGTGAGGGGGGATGGGAACCTGAAAGTGGATGAAACTTCGCGGCGACTCAGGGCAGGCCGAGGGTTTTGAAGGCGGCCCGCATGTAGCCCATGGCGTAGGCCATGCCCGCGTGCCAGGGTGCGCCGCAGTTCATCTGGGGTGTGTGGTCGGGAATCAGCACCCCGGTGAAGCCGTTGCGCTTCAGGATC
This sequence comes from uncultured Opitutia bacterium, assembly GCA_903839035.1. Lineage (GTDB taxonomy): Bacteria > Verrucomicrobiota > Verrucomicrobiia > Opitutales > Opitutaceae > Opi-474. The sequence continues at coordinate 19,777 of CAIMAQ010000014.1, read as the reverse complement.
GTGAGGACGCGCAGCATGTCCACGTCGCCGTCGTCGATGAAGGTTTCCCGGTAGTGCGGGACCTTGCCGGTGACGTTGCGGAAGTGCACATACCCTAGCCGCTGCTGCCGGCTGTAAGTGTCCACGGTCTCGTAGATGTCGCCCTCGGTCATCTCGGCCAGCGAGCCGATGCAGAACTCCAGCTGGTTGGAGCGGCTCGGGGCGAGGTCAATGAGCCGCTGGTAGTGGCTGGGCTGGTAAACCAGCCGCGGCTGGCCGCGCACGGTGGGCATCGGCGGATCGTCCGGATGCGCGGCGAGAACGACGCCGGCCGCCTCCGCCACGGGCAGCACTTCCTCGAGGAAGCGCGCGAGCCGGCGCCAGAGTTCGTCGGAGGAGATCGTGGGCAGGTTGCCCGCGGGCGCGTTCGAATCCACGACCATGTTCCACACCATGCCGTTGGGCACGGGAAGGTCGTAGCTGCCCTCCATGCCGACGGACGTCGCGCCGCCGCGGGCGTAGGGGGCCTTGGTCCGGCCGGCCACGCCGGCGAGGCTGAAGTTGTAACCCATCACCGGGATCCCCGCCTCGCCCAGCCGGCGGAGAATGGTCTTCACGTTTTCGATGTGCGCGGCGCGGCGCGGGCCATCGAGCAGGATGTCATGCCAGTGCGCGGGATCGAAATTCTCGATCGCTTCCAGCTTGAGTCCCTCGGCCTCGATGCCTCGGCGGATGGCGGTCAGCTCGGCGGTGGTCCAGAGCTGGTGGGGATCGCCGGCGAGGCCCCAGCCGAGGTCGGTGCCGGTGGGCTGGTCGTCGCGCGTCGCGTGGGCCCCGCCTTTGAAGTAGTCCACCAGGTGCGCCACGATGTGGGTCGCGCCGGCCTGGCGCGCGAACTGGAAGTTCTCGCGGGTGAGCATGTGGCGGTAGAGGCCGAGTCCGAGTTTCATGAAGGAGGTGTTGAGCTAGAGCGCCGCCGGGGAAAAAGCGATGGCCGGTTTCCGGGACGATTTATGCGGCCTGACGGACAAGCTCGCGCGCGGCGTGGACTTCCCCTCATCCTGCGCGGCTCGAACCCTGCTCACTCCTCCCGAATGGAAACCTCCTCCCCGGCCCGCGCGACAAAATCCCCGATCCAGGGCCTGCGCTGGTACATCGTCGGCCTGCTCTGCCTGGCGTCGGAGCTGAACTATTTCGACCGGCAGACGCTCTCGGTCTTGGCGCAGACGATCCAAAACGACCTGCACCTGACGACGGTGCAGTACGCCGACATCACCTCGTGGTTCCTGGTCAGTTACACGGTGATGTACCTGGTGACCGGGCGGATCGTTGACGCGATCGGGGTGCGGTGGTCGTTCCTGATTTTTGTGACGGGGTGGTCGGTCGCGACGATGCTCCACGGGTTGGCGCACACGGCGGCGCAGCTGTCCGCCTATCGTTTCCTGCTCGGGGCGATGGAGGCGGCGATCTTTCCCGCCGGGATGAAGGCGGTCGCGGAGTGGTTCCCGTTGCGGGAACGCATTCTCGCGACGGGCATTTTCAACGGCGGCACGTCGGTGGGTGGGGCGCTGGCGGCTCCCGTGGTCGCGGGGATTGCGCTGACCTGGGGCTGGCGCGCGGCGTTTGTTTTTGCCGGGTTGCTTGGGTTTTTCTGGGTCGTGGCGTGGCTGCTGGTTTATCAGCGGCCGCGCGACCATGCGCGGCTGGGCGCGAAGGAGCTGGCGCTGATCGAGTCGGACACGGCCGGCGCACCGCCGGCGGCGAAGGTTTCCCTGCGGCAACTGCTGGGGATGAAGACGGTGTGGGGCTGCATGCTGGTGCGGGCGGTGACGGACCCCTTCACGTATTTTGTCCTGTTTTGGATTCCGAAGTACCTGCAGCAGGAGCGCGGCTTCAGCCTGGCGGACATCGGCAAGCTGAGTTGGATCCCCTTTGTCGGGCTGGCGCTGGGCAATCTCACGGGCGGGGCGGCACCGGCGCAGCTGATGAAGCTGGGCTGGAGCTACAACCGCGCGCGCAAGACGATGATCGGCATCGCGTCCACGGTGATCCCGATTTGCTGCCTGTCGCTCACGCAGGTGCCCAGCGCGGGAGTGGTGCTGGGGCTCATCAGCGTGGCGGTTTTCTTTCATGCGGTGTGGCTGAACATCGCGCTGCCGGCGGAAGTGCTGCCGTCGCACGTCGTGGGCACGGTGACCGGCGCCGCCGGCTGCCTGGGCGGTATCGCGGGCATCATCGCGCAACAGCTCACCGGCTGGACGGTGCAAAACTACTCCTTCACCCCGTTGTTCATCGTCGGATCGGTGCTGCACCTGACCGCCTTCGCCCTCGTGGGCCTGATGATGGGCCAGCTCGGGGTGGTGCAACCGGTGGGCCCGGCGCCGGCCCGGTTGGCGGCGGCCTGAGGATCCAGGGCACGGGATCTGAACGGGATACTGCGGGGGCGGTGGATTTTCACTTTTACCCCCGCTTCCCCTCGTATTTTCACCTTGCCCGGGCGGGGGTGCGCCGTAAGGTGCGCGCTCCGCGGTTAGTCCCCATCGTCTAGCCCGGTCAGGACGCCTCCCTTTCACGGAGAGAACCGGGGTTCGAATCCCCGTGGGGACGCCAGCCTTCGCCCGGCGCAACCGCGCGGCGAAGGCTGCCACGACGAAGCCCGCGTCCAGCGGGTGAAGGCATGCAGAGTCCGGGGAATGGGCTACGGCTGGCACGGCCAGCCGATCATTTCTGCCTTCGGCCCACCCGCTCGTGTTGTGCTGCGCCGGCGAGGAAACATTATCTCCGGCTTGGAGATAATATCCATTTGCCCTCCGGCACGGCGGGAATTCTAACATGAGGGCATGAGCAATGGGTTACGGGTTTCGGCCCTGGGCTTTGGATTATGGGCGGTTCTATTCGCGCTGGGATGCGCAACGATCGCCCCGGCCCCCACGCCGGAGGCGAAGGCGAAGGAGGAGTCCGCCATCCGTGCGACCCTGACCCGCATGAATGAGGTGCTCGCGCGGCGGGACCAGGCCGGGTTCCTTGCCCTGTTTGACGATTCGGATGACATCATGGTCATCGGTTCCGATGTGGGCGAAGTCTGCGCGGGGCGGGCCGGCGTCAAGGGGTTCATCCAGTGGATTTATTCCCAAAAGTTCATCTTCGCCTTCGACCTGCAAAAGGTCGTCGTACATCAGGAAGGCAATTTCGCCTGGGTGTATGAGGATGGGAACATGCTGCATGTGCGGCCCGACGGCACCTCGACCAAGATCCCGTACCGATTTGCCCTGACCCTGGTGAAGCGTGGCGACCAGTGGCGCTGGCAGCTGTTCCACGGCTCCATTCCCCGCGGGGAATGACGGTCTTCAAGGCCGCAGACTCAGGTCGGTTTATTGAGGAGCGGTTTGAAAACCCGATTCACTTCGGCGTCCTCGATGCAAAAATCTCCCCAGCCCACAGAATTCGCATGGTTCGCAGAGTATGCCTCATTTGGAAATTATCCGAAACGTTCGTTTCGTACTTTCCCGTGGGGACGCCGGCCTTCGCCCGTCGCAACATCATAGCGAAGGCTGCCGCGACGAAACCCGCGTCCAGCGGGTGAAGGCGGGCTGAGTCCGGGGAACGGGCTACGGCTGGCACGGCCAGCTGGCGCTTAGGACGGGGTAAAAATACAGGCTGGGATGCGCCGGTCTGCCTTCAGATCTTCGGCTTCGAGCGCACGTGGGCCATGCCGCCGTCCACCGACCAGATCTGGCCTGTCACCCAGTCGGCTTCCGCGGACGCGAGCCAGGCGATGAGGCTGCCGATGTTGGCGGGCCGGCCGACGCGTCCCAGCGGGTGCATTTTTTCGGACAGGGCGCGGGCGGCGTCGGAGCCCAGCATGCCGGCGGCGAGCGGCGTATCCACTAGGCCGGGCGCAACCGCATTCACCCGGATGTTGCGTGGCGCGTACGTGGCGGCGGCGGCCAGAACGAGGCCATTGAGTCCGCCCTTAGCGGCGGCAATGGCCTCGTGGTTGGGCAACCCGACCGCCGCGGCCGCCGAGCTGACAAAGATGATGCTGCCTCCGCCCTGGGCCTGCATCGGACCGAGCACGGCCCGGAGGGCGTAAAACGCCGAGTTGAGGTTGAGGTCCAGCGTGCGCGCCCATTCCTCCGTTTTGGTGAGATGGGCGGGCTTGAGGAGGATGGATCCGACGGCGTGCACGTAGGCGTCGATGCGGCCGAAATGCGCGCGGGCGGCCTCGACGGTGGCCTCGACTTGGGCGGTGTCAGTGGCGTCGGCTTCCCGGGTAAACAAACCCGGCAGTTCCGTCGCCAGCGTGGCGAGGCGGTCGGCCTGGCGGGCGAACCCTCCGACCTGCCAGCCGGCGGCGGCGAGACGCCGGGCGACATCCGAGCCGATGCCGCCCGTGATGCCGCCAATGAGCACCACGGGACGGGTGGCAGGGGAAGAGTCCGAGGGATTCATAATGGGATGTTACGGGCGAACCGGGTGGATGGCGCAAAATATTCCGCGACCGGGACCCAGGCGGGGAAGAGCCCCGAATGCGCCGCCTAACCCGCGCCCAGCCCGGACTCGACGTCGGTCTTCGTGATTGCGTGGCGATAGGCGAACATGCGCTCCAGTTGGCGGCGCGCGAGGGCGGCGCCGAACCAGCGGCCGAGGAAGCCGCAGGGGAGGCGGTAGTGAATTTCATCTGTGAGCACGCTCGCGCAATCGCCGTCCGGATCGATGCGGTGGAGGTGCTCCCATTTCGCGAACGGGCCGCTCAGCAGCACGTCGCGGAACTGCCGGCCGGCGAGGTAGTCGCGGTGGATGATTTCCCACCGCGTCCAAAACGGGCCGATCTTCGTCCGCAGCGACACCCGGGCGCCGTCGCGGATCCCGCCGGTCTGCGCGACGACCTCGACCTTTTCCCACGGCGGACACAGCCGCTCGAAGGCGCCGGGGCGCTCGTGCCACGCAAACACCTCGGTTGCGGGTCGCTCGATGCGAACCGACCGCCGGAAGACTTCGTCAGGCACGGGGGCCTCCAATCCGGGGCGGGTGGCGCAGCGCGGTGGAACCAAGATTCATCGCCGGCAGCATCGCCGGATTTCCTGACAACGCAAACGGGCAGGGGTCGGCCGGTTGCGGATCTGCCGCTAACGTGTAGCCTGCGGGGTGAAACCCTTTCAGCCGATGGCCGCGTGGAGCCTCCTAGTCCTGTTTTCACTCGCCGGCTGCTCCACCATGAAAACCCCGCCGCTGCGCACCGTTCCCCATGTTGACCTCGAGCGCTATCTCGGCCGCTGGTACGTGATTGCGAACATTCCGTACTTTCTCGAGCACGGGAAAGTCGCCAGCTACGACACCTACGCGAAGCGGCCGGATGGGAAGATGGACAACATCTTCACCTTTCGGAAAAGCAGTTTCGATGCGCCCGAGCAAAGCTGGCACGGCACGGCGCGGGTGACGAACCGGGTGACCAATGCCGAGTGGAAGGTGGGTTTCATCTGGCCGGTCACCAGCACCTATCTCGTGCTGGAATTGGATCCTGATTACCGCTGGGCGGTGGTCGGCACGCCCGGCCGCGGGCTGCTCTGGATCCTCGCGCGCGAGCGCCAGCTCTCCGCCGCCGACTATGAGCATATCCTCGGCCTGATCGAGCTGCAGGGGTACGACCGCACAAAAATCGTGCCAGTGCCGCAGCCGAAGTAGCCCCCGGCGCGGAGTTCGCCGGTTTTTTTGTCCCGGTCGGACCAGTTCACTCCGGCTCGGCCGCCGGGACCGGCGTGCGGGATCGGTCGGCGGCGTGCCGCTTGGCCTTGGCGATGTCGGCGGGGCTCATGCGTTCCATCAGCCGCTTCGCCGCCGCGGGCTGGCGCTCGAGAATGAAGCCGGCGGCGGGGTCGGTGCCCAGTAGTGCGCGATTCTCCGCCTCGAGCAGCAAGGTCAGCCCCTCGACGTCGTCGCGCGGCAGGATGCGGTCGTTGACATGCATGACCCCCAGGCTGAACAGCGCGGCCAGCGAGCCATGGCGCGTGGCGCGCCGGTACCAGGTCACAGCCTGCGCATAGTCCGGCGCCACGCCGCGCCCGTATTCCAGGTTCACGCCCAGGTTGCACTCGGCCTGCACCTCGCCCGCGCGCGCGAGTTCGAGGGTGAGGGCGTGGGCCCGGGCCGGATCGGCCGTGGTGCCGAGGCCCCGGAGGTACATTTCCGCCAGCCGGAAGCCGGCCTCGAGGTTGCCCATCTGGTACTGCTGCTCGTAGGCCGAGAATGCCGTCGGGTAGTCCTTCGCGCGCAGGGCCTCGTCGGCGGGACTGAGGTCGGCCTCGGTGACCTGGCCGTTCTCATCCAGGTACAGCATCGGCAGGTACGTGCCCGCCGGTTCCTTGTGCCAGTACATCCCGGTGCGCCGGTGCTCGGCGGGAGCCGTGAACGTGAGCCGGTAGCCGCGCATCCGGATCAGGGTCGGCGGCCGGTCGGGGAACGGATCGCGCTCGAACAGGCGCATCACGTCCGGGTTGCGGGTGAGCAGGTGCGCGGCCACCGCGGGCATGAGCGGGGATTTTCTCCCGGTCCAGCCGAGGATCTGGACCGTCGCCTCGAAGCGGGCGTACCATGGCGCGATGAACGGGGAGACCCGGTCCTCCCGCTGCGGGATGTAGCGGAACGGATAGGCGCGCCAGGTCTGGCCGCCGTCGTTGGAGCCCTCGAACTCCACCTGGTAGCGGATCGGGTCGAAACTGGCGTAGAGGAAATAACCGTTGGCGCTGCGGAATTCCCAGAGCTGGTGCACAGGCCAGGTGAGCGCGTAGGGCAGGTTGTCCACCACGACGCCGCAGGCCTTCGCGAGGAAAAACAGGGTGAGGTAGAAATGAAACCAGAGCACGACGCGCAGGCCGTGGAGCCGGAAGGCCCCGATCGCGCGGGCGGACGAGGTCGCCGCCGTCGCCGCGAGGTGCGCGCCGAGCTTCCGCAGCCGCAGCCGGGCCGCGGCGGCGACCAGCATCTGGTCGTCGAAGAGCAGGAGGCCCAGGCCGATGGCGGCGACGTTGAGCCAGCCGAAGTTGCTCGTGATCTGGATGCCGGCCTGCAGCGCGAACCAAGTCCAGAAGGCGAACCACCGCCCGCGCCGGCCGCCGAACACCGCCAGCACCGGCGCCAGGAGCTCCGCGACGAACGTGAGCACGATTTCAAAGATGTGGTACGCGTGCGGCAGCCAGTGGTCGAGGTAGCCGAAGATGGTCGGGAACGGGCTGGTCTCGTACATGACCTCCATCGCCGTGAAGTTGCGCCAGTGCGGGTCGCCGGACGTGAGCTTCACCAGGCCCGCCTCGAACATCACGCGGAAGAGCAGCCAGCGGACCATGAGGAGGGCAATGGGCCGCGGCGGCGACGACGCCCCCAGCCCGGGGCGGAGCCCGGCCGGCGCGAACGGGATGAGCAGCAGCGCGGCCTCGAGCATCAGCCGGTCGAGCTGTGCCGCGGAAAAAACCCGCCAGGTGGAAACGAACGAGACGAAAATGGCCCAGCAGGCGAACAGCGCCAGGCGTGGCCACAGGTTCAGGACCAGCGCCAGCGCCGCGACGAATCCCGCCCAGGCGAGGAACCAAATCATCCCTGCGCTGGTGCCGAACCAGAAGAGGCTCGGCGCCCGGATGAACGCCTCGAGGGCATGGGGAAAGGACTGGTGGAGCTGGGTGAAGAATTCCCCCAGCGGGGCGATGCCATGCGGGCCGATCAGCGCCTGGCCCTCGCGAAGGATGCCGGCAAAAACGTAAAGAAACACGACGCCCACGGCGCGCAGGACGATCCAGCGCGGCCACAGGTAGGTGGCATTCCCGGCGGCCCCCGCGAACTCCCGGAGCCGGAACCAGGTTCCCCGGGCCCAAGCCGCCGGCCCCGATGGCCGGGGCGAAATTCCGGACGCTGACGCGGGCGTCAGGTCCGGTTCCGGCCTGGCGGAATTCGGCGAGGGGCTGGGGTTGGCCATGGGGATTGGCGGGGGAGTGTTGCGGGTGCTTGGGCCGTGGCAATCCTGCTCCGGCGGTGGCTGATTTCTGCGGGGCTTGCTTCGGTGGGGTCAGGGATGATGCTGATCCCTCGCGTTTACCCATGAGCGTTCCTCCTCCGTCCACTCCGTCCACCCCGTCAGTCATGCGCAAAACCTGGCGCGCCGGCACGCTCACTTACACGACGGGAGCCCTGGTCGTGCTGTTTCTCTGGCTGCTGATCGGGGATTTCTCCTGGCAGATGAAGGAACGCGGCACGCAGCCGGTGGTGCAGGTGATGCTGCGGCAGTTCAAGGCCTCGGATTTCCTCACCGGTTTCCTGGTGCTCTCGCTGCCGGCGGTGATCGGAATTTTTCTCACTCCAATCATCAGTTACCGCAGTGACCGGCACCGTGGCCGGTGGGGTCGGAGAATACCGTTCCTCCTGGCGACGGCGCCGGTGACGACGCTCTCGATGTGCGGCATGGCGTTCAGCCCGATAATCGGAACGTGGCTGCATGGCCGGATGGGGTGGGGCCCGGAGGCGCTCAACCTGACGGTGATCCTGGTGCTCGGCATTTTTTGGACGCTGCTGGACTTTGCGACGGTGGTGGCCACGGCGCTGTTCGGGGCGCTGGTGAACGATGTGGTGCCGCGGGCGCTGATCGGGCGGTTTTACGGCCTGTTTCGGGTGGTGAGCCTGATGGCGGGCATCATTTTCAACAGTCTAGTGATTGGCCATGCCGAGGCGTACTACGTGCTGATCCTTGCTGGCGTGGGACTGCTGTTTGGGCTTGGTATCACCGTGATGTGTCTGGCGGTGAAAGAAGGGGAATACCCGGTGCCGCGGGTCCCGGTGCCGGGGGAGAAGCGAGGTTTCACCGTCGCGGTTAAAACCTACGCCCGGGACTGTTTTTCCAAGCCGTACTACCTCTGGGTTTATGCCGCGATGGGTTTTGCGCTGCTGGCTTTCGGCCCCGTCAATCTTTACGCGATTTATGCCCGGGAGAGCTTCGGCCTCTCCCTCGCCGGCTACGGAAAATACATCTACATCGCCTATGGCTGTTCGCTGCTGCTCGCGTACCCGCTGGGCTGGATGGCGGACCGTTTTCATCCGCTGCGGATGGCGGTAGGGACCCTGGCCGTGTATGCGGTGGTGATGGCGGTGGGTTATTTTGGCATCGTCGGGCCAAAGAGCTTCGGCCTGGTGTTCCTGCTGCACATCGTGCTGTCCGGGTGCTACTTCACGGGCGCGGCGGCGCTGGGACCCATGCTGTTTCCGAAATTGAAATTCGCGGAATTTGCGTCGGCTGGCGCGGTGTTGATCGCAATCGGCAATATCCTGCTCGGCCTGCTGCTGGGGTCTTTTTTGGACCTGCTGGGACACGAGTACCGCTTCACCTTCGGGCTGGGCGCGGTGATCGCGTTGCTGGCGCTGGGCTCGACGCTGGTGGTTTACCGGCGGTTCCAGGCGCTCGGGGGCATGCAGGGTTATGTGGCGCCGGAATGAGCCGCCGGTCATCCCCGGGCTTGCCCCGGCGCGGTGACTTCCCATGTTCGGCGCAACCTTGGTTCATCGCCCCATGAAAACTGCCATTACCCGTACCCCCTGGATCCGTATCGCCGGCTGGAGCGCCGTCAGCCTGCTCGGCGCCGGCTCGGTCGCCACGCTCGCCTGGTCGCGCGGCGAGACGGTCAGCGCGCTCTGGATGGTCATAGCGGCCGGCTGTGTGTTCGCGGTCTCGTACCGCTTCCACTCGGCGTGGCTGATGGCGAAGGTGCTCACGCTCGACGAGCTGCGGGCGACGCCGGCCGTCGTGCATGAGGATGGGCGTGACTTCGTGAAGACCAACCGCTGGGTGGTCTTCGGACATCACTTCGCGGCGATCGCGGGTCCTGGCCCGCTGGTCGGACCGGTGCTGGCGGCCCAGTTCGGTTTCCTGCCCGGCCTGCTGTGGATCCTCGTTGGCGCCACGCTGGGCGGCGCGGTCCATGACTGTGTGATCATGTTCTGCTCGGTACGCCGGCGGGGTAAATCCCTCGGCCAGATGGTGACGGAGGAGGTCGGTTCGTTCGCCGGCATCCTCGCGCTCGTGAGCATCATTTCGATCATGATCATCCTGCTCGCCGTGCTGGCGCTGGTGGTCGTCAAGGCGCTCGCGGAAAGTCCCTGGGGCCTCTTCACCATCGCCGCGACGATGCCAATCGCGGTGGCGATGGGACTGGGCATGCGCAACGCCGGGCCCGGCTCCGGCAAGCTCGGCTGGATCACGGCGTTTGGCGTCGTGGCGCTGCTGGCGGCGGTTTACGGCGGGAAATTCATCCCGGGCTCAAGCTGGGACAGCATGTTCACGCTCCGCGGCACGACGCTCGCGTGGTGGATCATGGGCTACGGCCTCCTCGCCTCGATTCTGCCGGTGTGGCTGCTACTCGCGCCGCGCGACTACCTCAGCACGTTCATGAAGATCGGGACGATGGCGGCGCTGGCGGTGGCGATCGTGATCCTCGCGCCGCACCTGAAGATGCCGGCGGTGACGAAGTTTATCGACGGCACGGGGCCGGTGTTTGCCGGGCCGGTGTTTCCCTTCTGCTTCATCACCATCGCCTGCGCGGCGATCTCGGGGTTTCACTCGCTGATCTCGTCGGGCACGACGCCCAAGCTCATCACGCGGGAGAGCGACATCCGCGTCATCGGCTACGGCGCGATGATCACGGAGATGTGCGTGGGGGTGATGGCGCTGATCGCGGCCTGCGCGATGGAGCCGGGACAGTATTTTGCCATCAACATGGGCGGGGCGGCGGCGGACGTGACCACCAAGGTCACGGCGCTGGGTTTTGCCGTGACGCCCGCCGACATGGCCGCCCTCGCGGCGAGTGTCGGTGAAAAGACGATGATCGGCCGCACCGGTGGTGCGCCGACGTTCGCTGTCGGCATGGCGCACATGTTTGCGGGGGTGGTCGGCAGCAAGGCGGCCCTCGCGCTGTGGTATCACTTTGCGATCATGTTTGAGGCGCTGTTCATCCTGACGACGATTGACGCCGGGACGCGGGTGGGGCGGTTCCTCGTGCAGGACCTGCTCGGCCTGGCGTGGAAGCCGCTGGCGGACACGCGGTCAGTCGCGAGCAACGCCTTTGCGACGACGCTGTTTGTCGGGGCCTGGGGCTGGTTCCTCTACCAAGGCGTGGTGGACCCGCTCGGCGGCATCAACTCGCTCTGGCCGATCTTCGGCATCGCGAACCAGCTGCTGGCCGTACTGGCGCTTTCCCTTGGCACGACGGTGCTGATCAAGATGGGCCGCGCGCGGTACGCCTGGACGACGCTCCTGCCCCTCGCGTGGCTGCTGGCGGTGACCATGACCGCCGGGTACATGAAGATTTTCAGCGCGGATCCCCGGCTCGGGTTCCTCACGGCTGCGGCGGACCTCGAGAAGAAGCTCGCGGCCGACGGCGGCGCGCCCGCCGCACAGATCACGGCGTGGCAGCACCAGTTGTTCAACAACCACGTCAACGCGGCCGTCACCGGCGCGTTCCTCGTGCTCGTCGCCTTGGTCGTGCTCACCTGTGCCCGGGTCTGGTGGCAGCTGCTGGCCGGCAAGCGGCCGGCCGACCTGCGCGAGGAGCCGTATGTGGCGGTCGCGGCGGTGCAGTCGCCGGCGCGATGAAGGCAGCTGGCGAGAGGGGCAGGGCGGGTTTTCAACCCGCTCTCTGCGCTTGAAAGGCGGGTCAAAGACCCGCCCTACTTCAGTCTCCAACCCATTCCATGAGCGCCATCCTCTCGAGCCTAATCTCCGCCAAGGACCGCCAGCAATTCCGCGACGATGGCTACTTCGTCCTCCCCGGCGTCGTGCCGCCGGCTCACCTCGCGATGATGCGCGAGGTCTGCGGCCAGTTCATCGCCGCGTACGACGCGGAAATGGACGCGGCGGGCCAAACGCAGCAGGGCATTAACACCAAGGGCAGCCGGTACTTCATTTTCAACCGCCACAAGGGCACCCGCCTCACCGAGTTCATTTACAGTGACCTGATGGCCGAGGTCTGCCGCGCGACACTCGGCGACAACGCGTATCTCTTCTGGGAACAGTTTGTGGTGAAGGGCCCGGAGAAGGGCGCGAAGTTCAGCTGGCACCAGGATTCCGCCTACGTCGGCACGCCGCACCGGCCGTATCTCACCTGCTGGGTGACGCTCGATGATGTGACCGAGGCCAACGGGACCGTCTATCTGTTGCCCTATTCGCGGGCCGGGACCCGCGAAGTTGTTCCGCACACGGCGGCGCCGGTGACCGGCGAACTCGAGGGGTACTTCGGTTCCGACCCGGGCGACCCGGTGATCGTGCCGGCCGGGAGCATCGCCTGTTTTTCGAGCACGGTGCTGCACCGGAGCGGCTTCAACCGCACGCCGAACTGGCGCCGCGTGTACCTGCCCCAATATTCCGCCGAGCCGCTGCTGCGCCCCGACGGAAAACTGGCCGCGTTCGCCGAGCCGTTCCTGGTTAACGGGGTGCGGCGGAATGGCGTTTGACCGCGCAAAAAAAGGCCGGTCCCGAAGGACCGGCCTGAAAACTAAACCGAGTCGGTGACTCAGGCGACGTAGGCGGGGAGGGTCTTGTCGACCCGCATCTTGTCGAGCCGGGCGAACGCCGGCACGCCGTTGTCCTGCGGCACCACGACCTCGCCCTGGATGAGGGGCTGGGCGTAGCGGATGAACTGGAAGTTCATGCTCACGCCGTCCTCGTTGATCCATTCGCGGGGCAGCTTCTTGACCGCGTTGGCGACGTCGGCGAGCGGCGTAAGGCCGGTTTCGCAGGTGTAATGGTCGGTGTCGCCGCGCACGAGCGTGACGAGCTTGTCGGACTCGCCGGCGACGGCGGCCTTGACCGCGGCCTGGCCGACGAGGAACGCCTCATCGGCGTCGGTCTTCGACGCGGAGTGGGAGGCGGCGCGCTGCATGAGGCCGGGGACGGAGAGGCGGGTCTTCACGCCGGGGAGGTTGGCCTCGACGAGGGACTTGATGAATTCACCGGCGCCGCCGAGCTGGGCGTGGCCGAAGGCGTCGGTCGCGGGGTCAGCGGAGACGTAGTTGCCATCGGCGTCGGTCAGGCCCTCGGCCACGACGATCTGGCAGAACTTCTCGCGCTTGAGCACGCGGCGGATGTCCTCGAGGCACTTTTCCTGGCTGAACGGGATCTCGGGGAGGTAAATGAGGTGCGGCGAATCGTGCGGCTGGTCGCGGCGTTTCGCGAGCGAGGTGCTGGCGGCGATCCAGCCGGCGCTGCGGCCCATGACCTCAATGATGGAGACGAGGTCGCCCTGGCCCATCGACTCGTGGTCGGCGGCGAGCTCACGGACGCTGGCGGCGAGGTACTTCGCGACGCTGCCGAAACCGGGGCAGTGGTCGGTGCCGGTCAGGTCGTTGTCGACCGTCTTCGGCACGCCGATGACACGGAGCTCGTAGCCCGCGGCGACCGCGTGGGCGGAGATCTTCGTGGCGGTGTCCTGGGAATCGTTGCCGCCGATGTAGAAGAAATAGCGGATGTTATGGGCCTTGAACACCTCAAGGACGCGGTCGAGGTCGGCCGGCTTCTTGAGCTTGAAGCGGCAGGAGCCGAGGGCGGCACCGGGCGTGTGCTTCAGGGCGCGGATCTGCTGCTGCGACTCCGCGGCGAGGTCCACGAGATCCTCCTGGAGGATGCCAAGGATGCCATTGAGGGAACCATAGACCTCCTCAATGCAGTCGTTGTTCAGGGACTCGGTGATGAGGCCTGCGACACTGGCGTTGATGACGGCGGTGGGGCCACCGGACTGGGCCACCAAGACATTTCCTGCGAGTTCAGCCATGACAGTATTTATAAAGGGTTGGAAACAACGTGAACGGGAAAGAAAGCCGGTCGCGCGCGGCGGATGCAAACCCAATTTTCGACCCCTTAAAGCCAAGGCCGATCACGGAGACACGGAGGGACGGAAGGGCCGGGGTAGGGCGGGTCCTTTGACTCGCCATGCCGACGTCGAAGGGCGGGTCAAAGGGACCCGCTCTAGCTCACAGTAGCCGGCCCGGCTTGTACTCGGCGGCGGCGCGGTGCTTTTTCGCAAGCGGCTTCACCTCGGCGAGGAAAGCATCCACCTGGTGCGGGGCGGCGCCGACAAAGCGGGCATTTTCGGACAGGATCGCCTGCAGTGCCTTCTTGCCGAGTCCCACGCGGCGGTCGCCGGCGATGCGGCCGAGCAGATCGGCGTCACCGCCACCCGAACGCAGCGCCTTTGCGGCGGCGAGCGCGTGTTCCTTGATGGCCTCGTGCGCGGTTTCGCGCCCGGCGCCGTGCTTCACGGCTTCCATCAAGATCGTGGTCGTGGCGAGGAAGGGCAGGTTGCGCTCGTTCTCGGCGGCGATCGCCGCGGGGAAAACCTCCATCTGGCGCAGGATGGTGAGATACGTCTCCATCAGGCCGTCGAGCGCGAAGAACGCATCGGGCAGGGCCACGCGGCGCACGACGGAGCAGGATACATCACCTTCGTTCCACTGGCTGCCCGCGAGGGTGGCGGTCATGGTGACATAACCGCCGAGGATGGTCGAAAACCCGCAGATCCGCTCGCAGTTGCGGGCATTGACCTTGTGCGGCATCGCGGACGAGCCGACCTGGCCCTCGAGGAAACCCTCGGTGAGCAGGCTCGCGCCGGCCATCAGCCGCAGCGTGGTCGCGCAGCTCGCGGCCGCGGCGCCGACCTGGTGCAGCGCGGTGACGACATCAAAATCGAGGCTGCGCGGGTAAACCTGGCCGACCGCGCTGAGCGAGGCGTGGAACCCGAGATGCTTCAGGACGCGCGACTCCAGCAGGTCCACCTTGGCGGCGTCGCCGCCGAGGAGCGTGAGCTGGTCGAGTTGGGTGCCGACGGCGCCCTTGAGCCCGCGCACCGGGTAACGGGCGATGAGTTCCTCAAGCCGGGCGAACGCCACGAGCAGTTCCTGCCCGAACATCGCGAGCCGCTTGCCAAAGGTGGTGGGCTGGGCCGGCACGTTGTGGGTGCGGCCGGTGATCATCAGGTCGCGGTGCGCCTCGGCCTGGCGCCCGAGCGCGAGGAGGGCGGCGGCGACCTTGAACTGAATGACCTTCATCCCGCGGAGGATCTGCAGCTGCTCGACGTTTTCCGTCAGGTCGCGGCTGGTGAGCCCGAGGTGAATGAACTGGCGCTTGGCGAGGTCGGAGAACTCCTCGATGCGCGCCTTCACGTCGTGCAGCGTGACGCGCTCGCGCTTGGCGATGGCCGCGAGGTCGATCTGGTCCTTCACCCGCTCGTAATCCTTGATGGCGTCGGCCGGGATCGGCACGCCGAGGTCGCGCTGGGCCTTCATCACGGCGATCCAGAAATCGCGCTCGAGGGCCACGCGGCCGTGTTGCGACCAGATGTCCTTCATCGCGGCCGAGGCATAGCGCTCGGCGAGGACGTTAGGGATGGCGGCGGGGGAGTCGTTCACGGCGAAAGCGATTCAGTAAGCAGGCGGGGCGCCGGTTGCCAATGGCAAACCCGGAGTTGGTCACCACGAAACACACGAAATACACGAAAGCCGAACCTTCCGGCTTTCGTGTATTTCGTGTGTTTCGTGGTTAAAATCCGCTCCGGAAATCAGAGGAACGAGCAGATGTACTCGCAGAGCCCCTTCTTGACCTCGATGCCGAAGCCGGAGTTGGCGGGGACGTCAAAATGCTGGGTGGCGGCGTAGTCCTCCGACTCTGACTCGCCGTCGAGCGTCACAATGCAGTTGCCCGAAACGATTTCCATCCGCTCGGCCTGGCCGGTCTTGAAATGGAACGAGCCCGGATAAATCACGCCCAGCGTCTTTTTGGACGCGTCGGGAAACAGGAGGGTGTGGCTGATGACCTTGCCGTCGAAGTAAACATTGGCCTTGGCCACGACGGTCACGCCGGGAAATTGCTGGGGTAAAGAGGACATGGGGGGATGAAAATGGCCGGCTGGTTCACCGCAAGCCACCAGTGCGGGCCGGCGGCAATTTAACCACGAAGCGCACGAAGGGCACTAAGACCGAACTTGCAGATGCCGGAATTTAACCGCGAAAGACCCGCAACACCCGAAGTCCTGCAGTTAGTGCGTGCATTTCGTGGTGATCAACGGGCCGGGGCTTTGTGCCCTTGGGGCCCTTCGTGGTTAAAACAACCCTCGGGCTACCGGTGGGACGCCAAGTCAGGCGACCGCCAGGCACCGCACCGTCATTTCCCGCAAGACTTCCTCCTGCTCGTGGGGACGCCGGATGATTTCCTCAAACGCGGCGATGAACTCCTGCTGGTTGTCGATCAGCCGGCGGAGCGTGGGCAGCTTGGCGCTGCCGGCGAGCTTGCCGAGGTACCAGGGGTTTTGCGTGAAGACGTTGTACGAGCTCTTCTCGGGGGCGCCGGTGAACTTCGCGGCGTGGACGGTCGCGGCGCGGGGCAGGCCGTCGAGTCCGCGCGGGCCGACGCGCACCTCGCCGGCGTCCACGAGCGCGCGGACCTGCAGGAGGATGCGGTTGCGGTTCTGCAGGGCGGAGATGACGGGCCGGGCGTCGCCGCCGGCAAAGAAGTGCCGCTGTAGCGCGGCGAGCGTCCACTTAAGGTCGCCGCTGAAAAACGATTCCGCCGCCTCGAAGAAATCGCCCTCGGCGACGTTGGGCGTGAGCTCGGCGACATGGGTGTCCTCGATCGTCTCACCGGCGTTGACGTAGGTGGCGAGCTTGCGGACCTCCTCGACGAGCAGCCGGGTATTGGCGCCGACCTTGGCGAGGAGCAGCCGGGCGGCGTCGGGGGAAAGCGTCGCGCCCACGGCCTTCGCCTCGGCGAGGATCACGCCCTCGAGGGCCTCGCCGTCGCCCTCGCCGCCGCCAACCAGGGTGAAGTCGGCGTTTTTCTCGCACCACTTCGGAAACGACCGGCGCCGGTCCACGGGGGCGGCGGTGATGAGGACGGTGGTGTCGGCTGGGTTCACCTGCTCGAGAATCTGCTGCAGGTCCTCGACGAGCTTGAGCGTGCTCTCGGCGCGGCCGGTCACGGTGTCGGCGAGGAAATTGACGTCCTTCAGCCAGAGCACGCGCTTGCCGCCGAACATGGAGACGGTCTGCACGCTTTCGCGGAAACGGTTGAGGGCGGACTCGACCTCGGCGACGTTGCCGGCGAAGCCGCTGAGCACCTCGCGGGAAAACTCGTCCGCCGTCTCCGCCGCCAGCGCCGTGAAGCGCGCCGAGCCCAGCCGGCCGACGAGGAAGTCGTCGGCGCCGCAAATGAAGGTGAAATTCTTGTCCGCCGGCATGGACCCGAGTTATGGCCGGGAAGCGGCGCCGGGCGCACGAAAAAAATCGCCACGCCCGGGACCACCCGTGAGGCTGGGGGTAGTTTTTGCCCATGGTAACCCCGGAAAATCCCTCGTGGCGCCGCGACCTGCTGTGGCTGGTGGTGGCCTTCGCGCTGCTCTACGGCTTCCGGCTGGGCAGCTACCCGCTTGGGCCGGGCGACGAGGGCCGCTACGCCGAGGTGCCGCGGGAGATGCTGGCGAGTGGCGACTGGGTGATTCCCCGGCTCAACGACGTCTATTATTTCGAGAAACCACCGCTGATGTACTGGCTCACGGCGATGTCGGAGTCCGTCTTCGGCCTGAACGCCTGGGCGGTGCGCTTCGTGCCGGCGATGCTGGCCCTGGGTGGCGTGCTGCTGACGTATGCGGCGGCCCGCCGGCTGCACGGCCGGGACGCGGGCGTGGCGTCGGCGGTGGTGCTCGGGACCTCGCTGCTGTATTTTGCGATCGGGCGGTTGCCGCTGCTCGACATGGGACTGACGGTGTTGATGAGCGCCACGCTGTTCTGCTTCCTGCTCGCGGTGCGCGAGCCGCCCGGGACGCGCCGCCGCTGGCTGTTCTACGGACTCTACGCGAGCGCGGCGCTGGCGACGCTGACGAAGGGGCTAATTGGCTTCCTCGTGGCGGGCGCGGTGATGTTCCTGTGGCTGCTGATCTTCAACCAGTGGAAACGGCTGCGTCCGCTGTACCTGCCGTCGGGCATCCTCATCTTTCTCGCGATTGCCTTGCCGTGGCACCTGCTGGCGGCCGCGCGCGCCGAGACGTGGGCTCACCGCTATTTTGTGGTGGAGCATTTTGAGCGGTTCTTCACGCCGGTGGCGAAGCGCCCGGGGGCCTGGTATTATTACATCCCGGTCCTGCTGGCGGGCCTGATCCCGTGGATGCCCTGCCTGTTTCCAGCGCTGCGGGACCGGTTGCGCGGCGGCTGGGCGGCGCGGGACCGGAATGCGGACGCGTGGTTCCTGGTGACGTGGGTTGCGTTCATCTTCCTGTTTTTCTCCAAGTCCCAGTCGAAGCTCGTCCCCTACATCCTGCCGGTGTTCCCGGCGCTGGCGGTGCTCATCGGCGCGTGGCTGGCGGACGCGATGCGGGCGCCGGACGGCAGGCAGCGGCTGCGGAACAGCCTGCGCGTGGTGACCTTCCTGTGCGGCCTGCTGGCGTTCGCGCTGGTCGCGGCGGTGCTGGCACCCCGACTGGTGAAACTCGACGCGGCGCAGGCAGTGGTGCTCCGACCGCTGGCTTTCGTGATGGCTGCCGCCCTGGTAGTGGGCGGCGTTATGGCCCCGCTGCTCGCGCGGACACGCGGCGTGGCGGCCGCGATGGGCGCGCTGGCGGTGATGATGACGGTGTTTTTCGGGACGCTGCTGTTCGCGGCGCCGACGCTGAACAAGCCCAGCACGCAGGCGCTGGCGCAGATCGTGACGGCCCAGGCGCGTCCGGGCGACCGCGTGTACCACTACCACGGGTTCTTCCACGACTTTACATTCTACGCCCGGCGGCCGGTGGGGCTGGTGGACTACAAGGACGAGCTGGAACTCGAGGAAGACGCCGCGGCGCGGGCGAGCGGACGGTTCATCAACGAGGCGGAATTCCGCCGGCAATGGAACCAAGCAACGCGACTGTGGGTCGTGGCCAAGCAGCGGGACGTCAAGGTGCTGTTCGCCGACGCGACGTTCCGTTATCATTTGCTCGGCGAAACCGAGGACTATTACCTCTTCAGCAATCAGCCCTGACATGTCCGCCACCCGCCCTGAGCCCGTCGAACGGGCCGCCACCCAGCCGGCCACCCCGGCCAAACCCGTTCAGCCGTTTCTGCCGTTCACGCGGCCGACGATCGACGAGGAGACCATCGCCGGCGTGGCCGAGGTGCTGCGCTCGGGCTGGATCACGTCCGGTCCGCAGGTGAAGGCCTTTGAGGCGAAACTTTCCGAGTTCTGCGGGGGCCGCCCGGTGCGCGCGTTCAACTCCGGCACGTGCACGATGGAGATCGCGCTGCGCATCGCCGGTATCGGCCCGGGCCACGAAGTCATCACCACGCCGCTGTCCTGGGTCGCGACGAGCAATGTCATCCTCGAGGTCGGCGCCCGGCCGGTCTACGTGGAGATCGACCCGGTGACGCGCAACCTTGACCTCAACCGCGTCGAGGCCGCGATCACGCCGAGGACCAAGGCCATCCTCCCCGTGGATCTGGCCGGCCTGCCGGTGGACCGCGACCGGCTCCACGCCCTTGCGAAGAAGCATCAGCTGCGCGTGATCGAGGACGCCGCGCAGTCCTTCGGCAGCACGTGGAAGGGCAAGCGCATCGGCTCCTTCGGCGATTTCGTGTCGTTCAGTTTTCACCCGAATAAAAACGTCACGTCGATCGAAGGCGGCTGCCTGGTGATGAATGACGAGCGCGAGGCGAAGCTGGCGGAACAGTACCGCCTGCAGGGCGTGGTGCGCACCGGCCAAGACGGCATGGAAGTCGAGCTGGTCGGTGGAAAATTCAACCTGACCGACGT
>CAIMAQ010000013.1 GCA_903839035.1 uncultured Opitutia bacterium | reverse complement strand
CTGTCGGGCGTAAAGCCCGACCCACATTACTTTCATCCAGCCCACCGGTCATGATCTTCCGCGAAATGACCCCGGCCGACGTGCCGCAGATGTTTCTCGTCCGCGCTGCGGCAAAGGAAAATTCCATGCCACTGATCTCCGGGCTGAAATTCCTCGGGATCACGGTCGCGGGGGAGTCGCAGAAGTTGCGGACCACCCACAAGGGCTTCGTCTGCGAGGACGATGGCGTGATCATTGGTTTCGTCGTGGGCGACGGGAGTACAGGTGAACTCTGGGTCCTGTCGGTGTGGCCCGAATACGAGGGTAAAGGCACCGGCCGGCAGCTCATGCGCCTCGCGCAGGATTGGTTGTTCAGCAAAAGCTGGGACAAGCTCTGGTTGACCACAGGCGTTAAGCCTTCCCGCGCCCTCGCTCTCTACCAAAAGCTCGGCTGGAAGATCACGGAAACGCTTCCCCATGGCGGCAGCTACCGGATGGAGTTGGATAAGCCGTTGTAAATCATTGGTTCGATCACTGCTTTATAGTATGATTTGACATTAATCTAATTATTGCTTTGATGTTCAATCGTTATGGTAACCCGCTATAAAGGCACCAAGACAGAAACCGACGCGCTCAACGCTTACATCAAGCTGATGCGGGCCGCTGAGTCCGTCACCACCCGCGCGCACACCGTGCTGCCCAAGGATATCACGCTCTCCCAATTCGGCGTGCTCGAGGTGCTGCTGCACTGCGGACCGCTTTGCCAATCCGATCTCGCCGGCAAGCTCCTCAAGAGTGGTGGCAACATCACCCTCATCGTCGATAACCTCGAGAAAGCCGGCCATGTCGTGCGCGAACGCAGCGCCGAGGACCGTCGCTTCGTCACCGTTTCCCTCACCGACTCCGGCCGCGATTTCATCACCGATCTTTTCCCCCGGGTCGCCGCCAGCATCACCCGCGAGCTCGGCTCCCTCTCCACCGCCGAGCAGTTCACCCTCGGCTGGCTCTGCAAAAAGGCCGGCCTGGGCGTCCCCACCCCCGCCGCCTAGTAGGCGCCCTTCCTCATCTTTATTTCCCGCGATTCGCAATCATTACTTTGAGTTCAAATTATAACAGTGATTTCCTATCGCCTATAACCCATTGCCCATAACCTTTTGTATACCATGAACCTCCACGGTCTCCATCACATCACTGCCATCTCGGGCGACATCCGCAAGAACGTGGATTTCTACACCCGCGTGCTGGGCCAGCGCTTCGTCAAGAAGTCCGTCAATCAGGACGACCCGGGCACCTATCACCTCTACTACGGTGACTACAATGGCTCGCCCGGAACGATCCTCACGTTCTTCCCCTGGGCTGGCGTCCCGCGCGGCCGTCCCGGCCATGGCCAGGCCTATGCCACCGCCTACTCCATCCCCGCCGGCTCCCTGCCCTTTTGGCAAAAGCGCTTCACCGACCTCGATATCCCAACCGGCGAGGTTGAGACGCGCTTCGGCGAACAGGTCCTGACGTTCTTCGATTCGGACGGCCTGCGCCTCGAACTCGTCGCGACCACCGAAGCCGATGCGCGTCCGCCGGCACCGTCGCAGGATATTCCCGCCGAACACGCCATCCGCGGCTTTCACAGTTCCACCCTCGGCTTGACCAGTGCGAAGGCCACCACCGCCGTGCTCGTCGATACCATGGGCTACCGCCAAGTCTCCTCGACCGGCGCCCGCACGCGCTACACCGTCGCCGCCGGCGGGCCCGGCACCTACGTGGACCTGCTCACCGATCCGAAGCTTCCTCGCGGCCTGAACGGTGCGGGCACGATCCACCACGTCGCCTTCCGCACGCCCGACGATGCGAATCAGGAGGAGGCGCTGGAGTCGCTCCACCTGCACGGCCTCGCCTCGAGTCCCATCATCGATCGCGCCTACTTCAAGTCGCTCTACTACCGCGAGCCGGGTGGCGTGCTGTTTGAAATCGCCACCGATACGCCCGGCTTCGCCATCGATGAGCCCGTTGAAACCCTCGGCCAGAAACTCTCGCTGCCTCCCCGGCTCGAGCCGCACCGCACCGAAATCGAGGCCGCCCTGCCCAAACTGTTTTAAATCATCCGCTCATGCCTCCTCTCTCCTATCACCACCTCTTCGAGCACGGATCTGATCCCAACTCGCCTCCGCTCCTCCTGCTCCATGGCACCGGCGGTGACGAACATGACCTGCTTCCGCTCGGTCGCGCCCTCTCGCCCGGCTCCGCCCTGCTCAGTCCGCGGGGCAACGTGAGCGAGCGCGGCGCCCCGCGGTTTTTCGCCCGGCTGGGCGAGGGCCGCTTTGACCCCGCCGAAGTCACGCAACGCACGCACGAGCTCGCCGACTTCATCACCGCCGCCACCACGCGCCACGGCCTCGACTGCCGGCAGCTTATTGCCGTGGGTTTCTCCAACGGCGCCAACATCGCCGCCACGCTGCTCCAACTGCGGCCCGAGTCGCTCGCCGGCGCCGTACTGCTCCGCGCCATGGTGGTGCTGGACCAGCCCGCCGCGGCCGGCTCGCTGGCCGGCAAGCGCGTGCTGCTCGCCAGCGGCACCGGGGATCCCATCGTGCCCGGCGATCACCCGGCGCGGCTGGCCGCCCTCCTACGCGCCGGCGGCGCCACCGTCACCCTGCAGTCCACCGCCGCCAGCCACGGGCTCGCCGCGGCGGATATCGCGGCCGCAAAAATATTCCTCGCTGACCGTTAGACAAACCCCGCCCGGTCCTGCATGGTTCCCGGCATGAGCATGCTTTATCGCCGCCTCGGTTCCTCCGGTCTCAAGGTCAGTGCGCTGTCCTTCGGCGCTTGGGTCACGTTCGGCAAGCAGATCAAGGACACCGCCGCGACGAAGCTCATGCACACCGCGTACGACGCGGGCGTGAACTTCTTCGACAACGCCGAGACCTACGCCGACGGCGCCGCCGAGCGCGTGATGGGCGCCATCCTGAAAAAATCCCGCTGGCCGCGCGACACGTTCCTCGTCTCCAGCAAGGTCTTCTTCGGCGCGGAGCGCGAGGGCCCCAACCAGACCGGCCTCTCGCGCAAGCACGTGATCGAGGCCTGTGACGCCGCCCTGTCGCGGCTGCAGGTGGATTACCTCGATCTCTATTATTGTCACCGCCCCGATAGCGAGACGCCGATCGAAGAGACCGCCCGCGCGATGCACGACCTCATCACGCAGGGCAAGGTGCTCTACTGGGGCACCAGCGAGTGGAGCGCGCCGGAGATCGCCGAGGCCTTCGCCGTCTGCACCCGCCTCAACCTGCACCGCCCCGTGGTCGAGCAGCCGCAGTACAATCTCTTCCACCGCACCCGCGTGGAGCGGGAATACGCGCCCTTCTTTAAGTCCCCTGGCCTCGGCCTCACCGTGTGGTCGCCCCTCGCGAGCGGCCTGCTCACCGGCAAGTATAACGGCGGCATCCCCGCCGGCTCGCGCCTCGACACCCCGAGCATGGCCTGGCTGCGTGACCGGCTCACCGGTGATCCGGCCTTCCCGAAAAAAATCTCCGCCGTCCAGCAGCTCGCGACCATTGCAACCGAGCTGAACACCAGCCTGCCTTGTCTGGCCCTCGCCTGGTGCCTGAAGAACCCGCACGTCAGCTCCGTCATCCTGGGCGCCTCGCGTCCCGAGCAACTGGTGGAAAACTTTGGGGCCCTCGCCGTCCTCGAGAAACTCACCCCCGCCCACCTGGCCCGGATCGAGGCCATCTCCAAGCCGGTGGCTGAGTAGGATCGGCGCCCGGGCCCTCCGCCCCGGTCTTGCCGCCTAGTTCAACCGGTAGACCCGCGTCGCCGTGCCCGTCCCGATCGCGGTTTGCTCAGGTCCGGTCAGCTCACCGAGCAGGTCAGATGTGGTTTGCAGCCACGCGGCCAGGTCGAACGTCAGGTTGCACACCGGCCAGTCGCTGCCCCACATCACCCGCGCGGGCCCGAAACTCTCCAAGCAGTGATCAAAATACGGCCGCACCTGCGGCGTCATCGGCCGCGCCGGATCACACACGCTGGCCAGCCCGGAAAACTTGCAGGCGACGTTCGGCTGCGCCGCCAGCTCCCGCAGGTGTCCCCGCCATGGATCGAGTGCTCCCGGCGCGACGTCGGGCACGCCGCAATGATCGAGCACAAACTGTGTCTCCGGGCACCGCGCCGCGAGGCGGGTCGCCGCCGGGAGCAGATGCGGTCGCAGGCAAAGATCAAACGTCAGCCGGAGCTTGGCCAGCCGGCGGAGATTTTCCACGAACCGCGGCGTCTCCACCAATCCGTCCGGCATCGTGTGCAGCACCCGGCGTAGCCCGCGAATGGAGCCGACCCGGGCGTAGCGTTCCACCTGCGCCGGAAAATCCTCCGATTCCGGCCACGCCGCCGCAATGACCGCGGCAAGGGGCAGCGGTCCGCGATCCGTCTGCGCCATCCGGGCGAAAAATTCCGCCTCCGCCTCCTGCTGCGCCGCGGGGACATCGGCTTCGAGCCACACCGCGGACTTTACCTTCACGCCTGCCGGGGCGCCCGCCGCCGCCGCGCGGTAATCCTCCAGGCGGCAGGCACGGTTCAGCACCGGCTCCGCCGCACACCAGGCATAGGTGAATTTCACCGGGTACAGCAGGTGGACGTGCGAATCGATGAGCTCCATGCAACCCGGCCAGCATGGGCCGGGGGCCCTGCCTTGCCGAGCGGGTAATCATCGGCCCGCGGTGTGGGTGGGCAAAAAAAGACCGGCGCGGGTCGGCGCCAGTCTGGAATTTGATTGGGGCCAGCCTCAGTTCGCCGCGAGCAGCTGCATCATCTGCTCCTTGATCTGCTTCTGCTTGGACTCGAACATCCACACGCGTTCGGCCAGCGCCGCGGTCTCCTGCTCGATGGCGAGTTTGGCGGTCTTCTGGTTGGCGCGTTCCTGCTCGAACTCGGCCTTCTGCACCGTGGCTTTCTCGAGCTGGTTCTGGACCACCGCCTCGGCTTCCTCGAGCGCCGCCTCTTTCTCGGCCAGCTGCTTGGTCTGATGCTGCAGTTCTTCACGCAGGGCCTCGGCTTCGTTGCGCGCGGCGGCGGCCTTGGCGACGTTCTGCTTGGCGAGCAGCAGCTCGGCTTCCGCCTTCTGCTGCGCCGCGGCCAGCTCGGCGCGTTTCGGGGCCAGATCCTTCAGGGCTTTTTCCAGCTGCTCCTCGCGGCCGGCCAGTTCGTCCGCGGCCTTCCGCTGTTCGGCGGCCAGCTGTTCGCGCTGCACCTGGAGCTTTTCCATCTCGGCCTGCTGCCCGGCCGCAATCTTGTCCAAGGCCGCGCGGTCCTTCGCAAACTTCGCCTGCACCTGCAGGGCCACGAACCGCTCGGACTCCCATTTTTCCTGGTCCACCTTGAGATGCTCCGCCGCCTCGTTCAGCGCCGCTTCCTTGGTCAGCAGCGCCTTCCGGGCCTGCGCCAGCTCGGCATCCTTCGCGGTCAGGCGGGCCACCGCCTCGAGGTGGGTCGACTGCGTCTGCGCCCATACGGTGCGCTCCGACTCCAGCTTGGCCTGCGCCTGCTGCAACACCAGTTGCGCGGCCTCAAATTTTTCCTGCTCCGCCGCGAGATGCAGGGCTTCCGCCTGCGCCTGGGCCATCGCCTCTTCGCGCTTGGCGAGATCGGCCTCGGCCTTCACCCGCACCGCCTGCCACACCGCGCAGTCACGCTCGTGCTTTTCCCGCGCCTTGGTCATCGCGACCTGCTCGATCACGAGCTGCTTCATCTTCGCCTCGATTTCCTTCTGCGCGGCGCGCGTCTCGCCGGACTCCGCGCGCTCTTCCTCGAGCTGTGTCTTCGCCTCGGTCAGCTGGAGCAGCTCGACCTGGAGCTTTTCCTGCGACGCAATCAGCAGGCGCTGTTTCTCCGCCAGGGCCTGTTCCCGCTTGGTCACTTCCGCCAGCGAGACCGACGCCGGGCCCTCGGCCGTTTTCCGGGCCGCGCACTCCGCGTCAAATTTCTTCCGCTGCTGCGCCAGCAGCAGCTGCTCGGTCTCGAGCTGCTCCCGCTCGGCGGCCAGCGCCTCCTCCACCTTGGGGTCCACCGCGGCTCGCGCCGGGGCGGGCATCACGGGCTTGGCGGTGCGGAGCCGGTTGACCTCCTGCTCCAGCTCGGTCGCCCGCGCCTTCACCTGCGACATGGCCTCGCGAGCCGTCTTGAGCTCCTTCACCAGCACGTCGGACTCTCCCGGGACGGGCAGCGGCGAGGCACTGCCAGGGAAACCGGCCCGCGAACCGCGCAAGGGCGGGGCCGCGTCGGGATCCGTGAGCTGCATCATCAGCTCGCTCCATTCGTCCAGCTTGGCCGAACGCGACGAGCCCAGCTCCGGCTTCAGGGTCGTGTAGATGCGCTCGACCATGGCCCGCAGGTCAATCGGGTGGTGAAACAGGTCCTTCACGCCGACGCGGATCGCGCGGATCACGTTTTCCAGCGCGAGCTCCTCACTCACCACGAGCACCGGAGTGTCCTTCTGCCAGCGGCGCAGCGATTCCACAAACGCCAGCGGGTCGTCCGTCAGGTCGCGGTGATCCACGATGATCAGCGAGAAGCGCTCGCCGCGGAGTTCGTTCACGAGCTCGGCCTCGGCCGGCAGGTCGCGCCAGTAAAAACCCGTGTCACCGACCAGGATGGAATGGGCGCGCGTTTCGTTGTGGAGTTTGCGGGCGAGGAGGATTTTGGCGGACATGGGAAATTGGTTTGGGCGGCCGGCCTGATTTGCGGAAGCCAAGGTGTATCCATTCCCCGGAGCACAACTCCAGCTTGTGGTGGTCAATTTCGAGTAAATCACCGCTCGTCAATATCCGGTAAAAAGCCCGCGCATCGCCTTCTCTCTCGATTTTATATCCACTGCATCGTTTTCTTCCCGTCCCCCGATCCGTCGGTTTATCCCCCATGGCCAACGACTCCCTCTGCTTCCTCGAACAAACCGATTTCTCGCTGCTGCTCGCGCGCGGCGCCGCCGGTTCGTCACCGCTGCGCCTCGAGGCCCTGCAGGAAGTCCCGCTCGCCGATGCCGCCGCGCTCGGCGCCGCGGTCCGCGCGGTGTTCGCCACCGAGTCCGCCTCCGCCCTCTGTGCGCTCCGCCCGAAACCGCGCGGGCTCCATCTCGCCTCCGCCGACGAGGCGAAGCGCCTGCCCGGCCTTGGCGGCGTGCGCCAGCTCGCCACCGCGAACTCGGCTCTCAGTGATCTGTCACCCGCGTGGCTCGCCGCGGTTTCCGCCCGCGAGGGCTCCGCGCCCGGCGCCGACCCGTGGCTTGCCACGCTGGCCTCGGCCGAGGGCCAGGCCGCGGCCACCACCCTGCTGGGCAGCCTGTCGGTCAAGCCCACCCGCACGCTGTCTGCCACCCTCAATTCCATCGGCGCCATCGCCACCACGATCAGCGCGCCCATCTGGCTGCTGGAAATCGGCGAGCTCGGCTCGTCCGCGCTGCTCATCAGCCGCGACGGCGTGCTCGCCGCGGGCCCGGTGTCACTCAACCTCGACCGCATCGCCGAAGCTGTGCAGGCCGAGCTCGGCCTGAAATTCCGCGGCTCCGCCATCAAGCTGTTCTTCAATCCCGTCTATGATTACAGCGACGTCGGGCCCAAGATCGCCGCCCGCCTCGCCGCCAGCGTGAAGCCTGAGCTCGCCGCTCTGCGCGGCGCCCACAGCGCCCCCATCGCGCTGGCGTGCTCCGGCCTGCCGGCCGCCCAGTATTGGTTCTCCTCCCAGCTCGCCGTCGCTCTGGAACTGGCGGCGTTTGCGCCTGAGACAAAATCCACCGGCCTCACCTTCGCCACCCCGGAACTCGAGGCCAGCGTTTCACCCGCCTGGTTTGGCTTTCTCCGCCTGGCCGGTACCAGTCAGGCCGCCACCCCCGGTCCGTGGGCCGCGGAGTGGATCAAGCTCGACACGATCGCCCTGCCCGCCGCGCCGAAACCGCCGGCCCCCGCTCCGGTCCCGGCCCCCGTCGCCACCCCCGGGCCCGCCGCCGTCAGTGCCCCGGTCCCCGCGCCTGCGCCCGCCGCCCCCGCTCCAGCCGCGCCCAAGCCAGCTGCACCTGCCCCCATCACCGCCGCGTCCATCGCCTCGAAGCCCGTCGCGCCCAAACCTGCGCCAAGCGTCACTCCCGCTCCCTTCCCCCTGCCCGATGCCGTGCTGTCTGCGACGCGGAAGCCCGCGACACCCGCCGCACCCGCCGTCGTCGCACCAGCCCGTGAACCCGTTGCGCCCGCCCCCGTGGCCAAGCCGGTCATGGTCAAACCGACGACGCCAGCTCCGGCCCCCACCCCGATCCCGACACCTGCGCCAGCCCCCGCTCCAGCCAAAGCACCGGCCAAAGCCGTGATCGCCCCAGTCACGCCCGCGCCCTCCGCCGCGCCCGCCCCGAAACCGGCCGCCCCCCCTTCGTCCGCCAGCTCTTCGTCCAAGCCGGCCAGCCCCGAGAAACCCGCCGCCCCGAAAAAATCGCCGCCGCCGCCAGTGCCCATTCCCGTCAACACCCTGCCGATGGCGGAGATTCCGGCGTCGCGCCCGTTGCACAAAAACCCCGTCGCCCTGATCATCCTCGCCGTGATCGTGCTGCTGGGCCTGGGTGGTTACTTTATTGTCCAGTCCCAGAAGACGGCCGCCAGTCTCGCCGCGGAAAAAGCCCGCACGGACCAGCGGCTCCAGGACGAGATCGCCAAGAACCGCCTCAGCGAAAAGAAGGCCCACGACGAGACCGAGGCCCGGAAAAAGCTCGAGCAGGAAAGCGCGAAAAAAGTCGCCGACGCCGAAGCCGGCAGCCAGCGCGCCGAAGCCGAGGCCCGCGCCTCCACCGCCGCCCGCCTCGCCAATGCCCGCGGCACCCTGGTCATCGCCACGGATCCCGCCGGCGCGATGATCACCGTCGGCACCTTCGCCCCCCGCCCGTCCCCCGCGACGTTCTCCGACCTCAAGATCGGCAAATATCCCGTCAGCATCGCCCTCAGCCTCTACGACACCGCGCAGCTCGAGTTCGAGGTGAAGGAGGACGCGACCACGGATACGGGCGTCATCAAGCTCAACAAGATCCTCGGCTCACTCGAGCTCGTGACTGAGCCCGACGCCGTCGCCTACGAGGTGAAACCCGCCAACGCCATGATTGTCATGCCCGACGCCCGGCGCACCGGCCGCACGCCCGGGACCCTCACCGATCTCATTCCCGGCGACTACACCGTCACGTTTGTGCGCGACGGCTGGATGCCGCAGGTCGAGAACGTCACCATCGTCCGCGATTCCACCGCCCACGTGAAGGGGATGTTCCCCAACGGCATCGTGAAAATCTCCAGCAAGCCCGCGGGCGCCGTCGTCACGCGCGATGGCGTGCGCCTCGGCGTCACCCCGCTCACCCTCAACGACCAGCAGCCCGGCGAGGCCATTTATCAGCTCACCCTCGCCGGTTATGCGACCGAGCCGCTCTCGGGCCGGATCGTGGGCGGCCAGGTGCTGGAATTCGCGCCGCCGCTCGAGGTGTATGACCACCTTTCGAAGCTGAGCGAACTCGACCAGCCGCCCAAGGTCATCGCCACCGTGCAGCCGAAGGTCCCCTACGAGTTCCGCCTCGCCCGCAAGAGCGCCAAGGTCAACGTCGAGCTCACCGTCACCCGCGATGGCAGCACCAAGGACCTCGTGGTCCTGCCCGGCTCCGACCACTCCCTGTCCGCCGCCTGCCTGACCGCCGCCGCCCAGTGGAAATTTCACCCCGGCTCCATCCATGGCCGGGCGGCCAACGTCCGGATGATCGTGCCGTTTAGCATCGAGCCCACGGACTGACCCGCGGGCCGCACCCGGCACACACCGCAAGGCATTCGCAACTTTCGCCACCGGCGCGCGACGCAGGCTTGCCCGCGCCATGTCACACCCTCAGCGTTGGGTCTTTGGACATGGTTTTCCCTCCCCTTCCCGCCATCCTTGCGTCGCGCGACCTGCGCCCCGCGGATCTTGAGAAATCTCCCTCGGAGGCCTGGCTGCGCATTTACGCCTGGATGCAGCTCGCCCGCCTCGGGGACAACCGCATCCTCGACCTCTTCCGCCAGGGCCTGATCAAGGGCACGGTCACCGGCGGCCAGGGCAGCGAAGGCCTGGTCGTCCCGCTCGCGCTCCTCGCCGACAAGGCCATCGACGTCGTCTCTTTTTCCCACCGCGGGTTCGGCGGTCACCTGGTCTGGAGCGACCATCTCTGCGACCACCTGAACCAGTACTTCGCCAATGCCGGCAGCCCCACCCACGGCCGCGAGGGCAACATTCACCACGGCGATCCGGCAAACCGCTCCCTGCCGATGATTTCGCATCTCGGCGCGATGCTTTCCAATGTCGCGGGCGCCACGGACTCCCAGCGCCGCTTCGGCCGGCCCGCCGTCGGGTTCACGTTCTTCGGCGACGGCGCCTCGAGCACCGGCGACATCCACGAGTCGCTTAACCTCGCCTCGCTGCTCTCGCTGCCCGTCATCTTCGTCGTCGAGAACAACGGCTACGCCTACTCCACGCCCGTCAGCGAGCAGTTCACCGCCGGCACCGAGCTCTGGCGCCGCGCCGCCGGCTACGGCATGGAGGGCTTCGCGCTCGACACGACCGATGTCGAGGCGTGCACCCGCGCCCTCGCCGCCACCATCGCCAAGGTCCGCGCCACCTCCCGCCCCGTCCTGATCGAGGCGCAGACCGTGCGCCTCCGCGGCCACGCGGCCTACGACACCTGCGACTACATGCTCCCCGGCGAGGCCGAGGGTTACGCCGCCCGCGACCCGCTGCCGGCGTTTCGCGCCCGCCTCGCCGCCGCCGGCCATGGCAGCCAGCTGGCGGCCATTGACACCGAGATCGCCGCCTTCGTCGAGGCCTGCATCAAGGTGTCGCTCGCCACGCCTAAAATCACGCCCGACGGGATGGAAGCCGGCCTGTTTGCCCCGGCCTCCGCGCCCCTGCCGTGGAAACCCACCGCCGCGCCGGCCGCCACCCTCAACCTCGCCCAGGCCATCAATGCCGGCCTGCGCAAGATCCTCGCCGAGCGTCCCGAGTCGATCCTTCTCGGCCAGGACATCGGCACCTACGGCGGCGCGTTCAAGGTCACCGACGGCCTGCTCAAGGAATTTGGCCGCCCGCGCGTGTTCAACACCCCGCTCGCCGAGAGCGCCTGCACCGGCTACGCCATCGGGCTCGCCGTCTCCGGCCACCGGCCCATCGAGGAATTCCAGTTCGCCGACTTCTCCACCGAGGCCGTCACCCAGATCGCACTCAATGCCGCCACGTTCCACTTCCGCTCCGGCGCCGCCTGCCCGCTCGTGCTCCGTCTCCCCTGCGGCGGCGGGCTGACCTTCGGCTCGTTCCATTCGCAGGAGCTCGAGTCCTTCTTCCTCTCCATGCCCGGCCTCAAGGCGCTCTACCCGAGCACGCCCCAGGATGCCTTCGACGCGCTCCTCGCCGCGTACGAGGACAACAACCCCGTGCTGCTCTTCGAGCACAAGGCGCTCTACCGCCGCGGCCGGTCGCCGGTCGCGTGGAACCCCGCGTACCGCGAGGTCTGGACGCCCCGCCAGTTGCGCACCGGCACGTTCGCCACGTTCGTCACCTACGGCGAAATGGTCCACCTCGCCGAGGAGGCCTGCGATTATCTCGCGGCCGAATACGACACCACCTTCGACCTGTTCGACCTGCGTGCGCTGTCGCCGCTCAAGCTTGACACCATCGAGGCCTCGCTCGCCCGCACCGGCCGCCTGGTCGTGCTGCATGAGGGCCGCCGCACCCATGGTTTCGGCGCCGAGCTCGTCGCCCGCCTGACGGAAAAACATTTCACCGCCCTCAAGGCCGCGCCGCTGCGCCTCGGCTCGCTGGATCTGCCCGTACCCTTCGCTCCCGAGCTCGAACAGGCCTACCGCCCGACCAAGGACAAGATCATCGAACAGCTCACCGCCTGGCTGGGCTGAGCGAATTTTCGAATTACAATTTTCGAATTTCGATTGCCGCTCACTGAACCCGCCTCGTTCGCCAACCTTCGATCCGTATGCCTCCCAAGAAATCGAAAATCGAAAATCGAAAATCGAAAATTTCCTCCTCCTCGTGGGCGCGCATCCGTCTGTTCGCGATGGATGTGGATGGCATCCTCACCGACGGCACCGTGCAGATCTCGTCCGATGGCACGGAAACGAAGTCCTTTTCCATCCTCGACGGCCTTGGCCTTGTGCGCCTGAACCGGGCCGGCCTCGCCACCGCCTGGATCAGCGGCCGCGCCTCCGGCGCCACCACCGGGCGCGCCACCGAGCTGAAAATCCCGCATCTTATCCAGGGCCGGACCGACAAGCTCGCCGCGCTGCAGGAACTCGCCGCCCAGCTCAAGCTCAGCTCCGCCGAGTGCGCCTACATGGGCGACGATGACATCGACGCCCCCGCCATCGCGTGGGCCGGCATCGGCGTGTCGGTCCCCGGCGCCATGCCCGCCGCCCTCCAGGCCGCCCGCCTCGTCACCCGCCGCGCCGCCGGCCACGGGGCCGTCCGGGAAATCTGCGAACTCCTCCTCGCCGCGCGTGTCGCACGTTAATCCCGTGAAGCGCCTCCTCCGTCCGCTCTGTCTGCTCGCCTGCTGCGGCTTCACCGCGGCGGTCGGGGCCGAGTCGCTCGCCCCCGCCATCAACTGGGTCGCGCCGCTGTTCACCAAGGACAACTTCCGCTCAATGACCGCCCGCGGCGCCCGCGCCAGCTTCCCGTCCAACAACCAGGTCGAGGTGGCGAACCTGGACCTCACGGTTTTCTCCGGCGACGCCGCCGCCCGCGTCGAGACGATCATCCGCGCCCCGGCCGCGACGTTCCTGCCCCGGGAAAACCTCGCGCGCGGGGAAACCGGCGTCCGGGTGCTCCGCGATGACCTCGAAGCCTCGGGCCTCCACTGGAGCTACAACCACGCCCAGAAAAAGGTTTCGCTGACCGGGCGCGTCCGGATAGTTTTCAACGCCGAGTTCACCAACCTGCTGAAATGAAACACCCGCCCACTTTTCTCTGCTGCTTCCTCGGCCTCCTGGCCTCCGCCGCGGCGGCCGCACCCGCGGGGCAGAAAACCACCCTCGACTGCGACCATGCCGAGATGTGGAGCACTGGCAACGAGACCCGCGGCATCTGCACCGGCAATGTCACTCTCATCGGCACCGACCTGAAGATCCTCTGTGACCGCCTGGAATTCACCGCCCTCAACGTCGGCGACAAGACCGCCACCCTGCCCACGCTGGACAAGTTCAAGTACATGCTCGCCACCGGCCACGTCGTCATCACCCAGGCGGACCGCGAGGCCACCTGCGGCCGCGCCGAGGTCCTGCCCCGCGAGGACAAGGTCATCCTCACCGAGAACCCCGTGCTCATTGACCACGGCACGGACTGGACCAGCGCCGGTGAAAAAATCACCCTGCTCCGGGGTGAGCGCCGCGTGATCGTGGACAAGTCCCGCGTCACCGGCCCCGCCCTCAAGGATCTCGGCTACGAGAAGGACAAAGCGGCCCCGCCGGCGTCGGTCAGCCTGCCCCAACCCACCCCGGGCAAATGAGCACGTCCGCCGCCGCCCCGACCGCCACGGCGGAAATCCGCACCGCGGGCCTCGTCAAGGCCTACGGCCAACGCACCGTCGTGAACGGCATCAGCCTGCGGTTCACCGCCGGCGAGGTCGTCGGCCTCCTCGGCCCCAACGGCGCCGGCAAGACCACGACCTTCTACATGATCGTCGGCCTCATCCCGGCCACCGCCGGCCACGTGACCCTCGACGGCACCGACATCACCAAGTTGCGGATGCATGAGCGCGCCCGCCATGGCATCGGCTACCTGCCGCAGGAGCCGTCGGTCTTCCGCAAGCTCACCGTCGCGGAGAACCTCCTCGCCATCATCGAGACGATGAACGTGCCGCGCGCCGAACGTACCGCCCTGGTCCAGCAGCACCTCACCGAGCTCAGCCTGGACCACGTCGCCGGCCAGAAGGCCTACACCCTCTCCGGTGGCGAGCGCCGCCGCCTCGAGATCGCCCGCGCCCTCGTCTCCAAGCCCAAGTTCCTGCTCATGGACGAGCCGTTCGCCGCCATTGACCCAATCTCCGTCGCCGAGGTGCAAAAGATCATCCTCCGCCTCAAGGCCCGCGGCATCGGCGTCGTCGTCACCGACCACAATGTCCGCGAAACCCTCCGCATCGTCGACCGCGCCTACCTCATCAAGGAGGGCAAGGTCCTCACCGAGGGCACCGGCCAGTTCCTCATCAAGGACGAGTCGGCCCGGAAATACTACCTCGGCGAGGACTTCGATCGCACCTTGAACCCGTGGGCCGCCAAGGCTTGAGTCCCCGCATCCCCCGCCCCCCATGCAAAAAGCCATCCACGGCATCACCGTCGCGCACTTCCTCGAGACCTACCGCGACAAGCTGAAGCTGGAGGTCGTCACCGGCGAGGCCGGCCTGCACCGCCTCATCCGCGAGGGCAGCATCAACCGCCCGTCGCTCGCGCTCACCGGCTTCTTCAAGTATTTCGCGAACAAGCGCATCCAGGTCCTCGGCGCCGCCGAGATGACCTACCTCAAGACCCTCTCGCAGAAAAAGCAGATCGAGATCTTCCAGGGCATGGTCGAACGGCACATCCCCTGTCTGATCCTCACGCGCAACTACAACCCCACGCACCCGCTGCTGGTGGTCGCACAGGAGATGAACCTGCCCCTTCTCCGCACGCCGATGATCACGATGAATTTCGTGAACCTCGCCACGCTGTGCATCGACAACGAGTTCGCCCCCAGCGCCACCGAGCACGCCACCACCCTCGACATCAAGGGCGTCGGTGTGATGCTCCGCGGCACCAGCGGCGTCGGCAAGAGCGAGTGCGCCCTCGCCCTGATCGAGCGCGGCCACTCCCTCGTCGCCGACGACCTCACCGTCATCAAGCTCCTCGACGAGCGCGAGCTCATGGCCACCAGCCGCCCGCTCAACCGCGGCTGGATGGAGTGCCGCGGCATCGGCATCATCAACATCGCCGAGATGTTCGGCGTGAAGTCCATCCGCCTCGAGAAACGCATCGACCTCGTCGTCTCCCTCCAGGAATGGACCCCCGAGGTGGTTGAGGAGCGCACCGGCCTCGAGGAGAATTATTACGAGATGCTCGGCCTCAAGGTCCCGCACATCGAGCTCTACGTCCGCCCCGGCCGCGACATGGCCCGCCTCGTCGAGGTCGCCGCCCTCACCCAAGCGCTGAAGAAGATGGGCCACGACCCCGCCAAGGACTTCAACGACCGCCTCATCTCCTTCATGGCCCGCCAGAGCGCCGGCAAGGTCCTTCCCCTCAAGCCCATCGACCGCGAGGAACACCCGCTCGGGTCGTGAGGCGTAGGGGCGTTGTCTTGCTACGCCCGGATTGATCGAATTGAATCGTCGGAATGGGCGCAGCCAGACTGCGCCCCTACCAATTACGTCCTATGCCCGATCCTTCCCTCCGTTCCGACGGCCGCACCGCCGCCCAGCTCCGCCCCATCACCTTTGAAGCCGGCATCGCGCCCCATGCCACGGGCTCCGTGCTCGTCGGCTTCGGCGCCACCCGCGTCATCTGCTCCGCGATGATCGAGCCCAAGGTCCCGTCCTGGATGCGCCAGCAGGGCGTCAAGGGCGGCTGGCTCACCGCCGAATACTCGATGCTGCCCTACTCAACCCTCGAGCGGAAACCGCGCGACATTTCCAAGGGCAAGCTCGACGGCCGCACCGTCGAGATCCAGCGCCTCATCGGCCGCTCTCTCCGCGCCGTCATCGACCTGCAGAAGCTGGGCGACAACACCCTCTGGATTGACTGCGACGTCCTCCAGGCCGACGGCGGCACGCGCACCGCGTCCATCACCGGCGCCTACCTCGCCGCCCGCCTTGCCGTGCAAAAACTCATCGACGGGAAGCGCCTCGCGGAAAACCCTCTCGCCGATTCCGTCGCCGCCGTGAGCGTCGGCCTCTTCGGCGGACGCGAACTGCTCGACCTCAATTACGTCGAGGACAAGGACGCCGAGGTGGACGCCAACGTCGTGATGACGGGCCGCGGCCAGTTTGTGGAGGTCCAGAGCAGCGGCGAGGAGTCCACCTTCTCCCCCGAGCAGCTGACCAGCCTGCTGGCCATGGCTCAAAAAGGCCTGAAGGAACTCTCCGCCATCCAGACCGCGTTCCTGACGAAACAACTGCTGCAGCGCTAGGTCTTCTTCGGCGTTTCCCCCGCCGGCCTGACCTCGCCGAAATTCCCGCTCTCGCACGCGCGGACAAAACTTTCCGTCACGCTCTTCAGTTCCTCCCAGCGCGCCCGGATCTTCTTGGCCTCTTCCGGCGTGATCTTGTTGTCCGACGCCGAGGTTGCGATCGTGGTGAGCATGTCCGCGAACTCCTCGACGATGCCCGTGGTCAGCGGGATCAGCTGGCCCGGGTGGTTCAGGCTGGCCGGGTTGCGGATGAAAAATCCGCCCGTCTGCTCCGCCACCCACTGCGCGATGCGCGCGTCACCCGTGGCCTTGATCAGCTGGCCGACGCGGTCGAGCGGGTTGTTCGCCCCGCTGCCGGAGTCATCCGACGGCGGCTCGGCCCACTTGTAGATCAGCGAAAGCGACAGCTGCAGGTCCGCCGCGATTTGCTTCGCGCTGGTTTTCTTGAAGATTTCCCGGAGCACCTCGTGCGATTCCATGGGCGGCGAGCGTGCCGATACCCGGGACGAACGCAACTCCTTGCCACGCCATGGTCCCGCCATCCGGGCCGAAGGCGGGGGCGCCTTCGGACTGGACGAAACGCATCCGGACATTTTTTTGCGTGCCTATCCCGACCCGTTTCTGGCTTACTGCCCCCTCCCATGAACATCCACGAGTATCAGGCCAAGGCCTTGTTCGAGAAATTCGGTGTC
Source organism: uncultured Opitutia bacterium (assembly GCA_903839035.1). Classification (GTDB taxonomy): domain Bacteria; phylum Verrucomicrobiota; class Verrucomicrobiia; order Opitutales; family Opitutaceae; genus Opi-474. The sequence goes on along the minus strand of CAIMAQ010000013.1, from coordinate 3,511 downwards.
CCCGCGCCCAAGGGCGCGGCGGCCAGGTCCGCCGCCGAGTTCGACGCCGCCCTCGCGACCCTCCCCGAGGGCGCCACCATGGTGAAGTCCCAGATCCACGCCGGCGGGCGCGGCAAGGGCACGTTCACCAACGGTTTCAAGGGTGGCGTGAAGTTCTGCCCGACCAAGGCCGAGGCCAGGGAAAAAGCCGCCGCGATGCTCGGCAACACCCTCGTCACCATCCAGACCGGTCCCGCCGGCCGCAAGGTGCAGACGGTCTACTTCACGGCCGCGAGCGACATCAAAAAGGAATACTACCTCGCCATCCTCCTCGACCGCGTCACCTCCCGCCCCGTCATCGTCGCCTCCACCGAGGGCGGCGTCGAAATCGAGAAGGTCGCCCACGACACGCCGGAAAAGATCCACAAGGTCATCGTCGATCCCGCCTTCGGCCTCGCCGACTTCCAGGTGCGCGAGCTGATCTTCGCGCTGGGCTTAGCCGGCGCCGAGGCGAAGAACGCCGCCAAGCTCATCCGCAACCTCTACGCGATGTTCTGGGAAACCGACGCCGCCATGGTCGAGGTCAACCCGCTCATCACCACCCCCACCGGCGAGGTCCTCGCCCTCGATGCGAAGGTCTCCTTCGACGACAACGCCCTCTTCCGCCACCCGGAGATTGTCGCTCTTCGCGACCTCAACGAGGAGGACCCCAAGGAAATCGAGGCCGCCAAGGCGAACCTTTCCTACATTGCCCTCGACGGGAACATCGCCTGCCTCGTCAACGGCGCCGGCCTCGCGATGAGCACGATGGACATCATCAAGTACTTCGGCGGCAGCCCGGCCAACTTCCTCGACGTCGGCGGCGGCGCCTCGAAGGAACAGGTCGTCGCGGCGTTCAAGATCATCCTCGGGGACCCGAACGTGAAGGGCATCTTCGTCAATATCTTCGGCGGCATCATGGACTGCAACGTCATCGCCCTCGGCATCGTCGAGGCGGTCAAGGAGGTTGGCCTCAAGCTCCCGCTCGTCGTCCGCCTCGAGGGCAACAACGTCATCGCGGGCAAGGCCACCCTCGCCCAGTCCGGCCTAGCCCTCGTCAGCGGCGACACCATGGCCGACGCCGCCCAGAAAATCGTCCAGCTGGTGGCCTGAGGGTTTGCCCATGAGCATCCAAGTCAAGGAACTCGCCTTCGTTTTTCACCCGGTCACCGACGTGCCGCGCGCGCGGAAATTCTACGAGGACCTGCTCGGCCTGAAGGTCGGGATGCAAATCGAGTTCGCGCCGGGCCAATGGTGGATTGAGTACGATATCGCCGGCCAGGCGCTCGCGATCACCAATGCAATGCCCGGCAAAACCGCCTCCGCCCTCGCCTTGGAAGTCACCAACCTCACCGCCTCGCTCCAGGCGGTCGAAGCCGCGGCCTACAAGGTCGTCACCCCGCTCACGGTCTTCGGCAAGTGCCGTATGTTCCAAGTCGCCGATGCCGACGGCAACGAGCTCACCCTCCACTCACGCAAACTCCAGGACTGATTAGTTCACCCGATCTCCCAACTCCGATCTACGATCTCCGCGCGCAGCGCCTTTTCCCATGTCCATTCTCATCTCTCCCGATACCAAGATCATCGTTCAGGGCATCACCGGTGCCTTCGGCGCCAAGCACGCCCAGCTCTCGCTGGATTACGGCACCAAGGTCGTCGCCGGTGTCACTCCGGGCAAGGGCGGCCAGTTCTTCGAGCATAACGGCGCCAAGGTGCCGATCTTCAACTCCGTCGCCGACGCCGCCAAGGCCACCGGCGCCACCGTCTCGGTCATCTTTGTCCCACCGCCCTTCGCGGGTGACGCCATCCTCGAGTGCGTGGATGCGAACCTCGACCTCGCCGTCGCCATCACCGAGGGCATTCCGATCAAGGACATGGTCCGGGTGAAGCGCGCCATGGCCGGCAGCAAGACCCGCCTCGTCGGCCCGAACTGCCCCGGCATCGTCACACCCGGCACCGGCAAGGACTCCAGCGGCGGCTGCCGCATCGGCATCGCCCCCGGCTACATTCACCAGAAGGGCCACGTCGGCGTCGTCTCGCGCTCCGGCACCCTCACGTACGAGGCGGTGTTCCAGCTCACCAGCAAGGGCATCGGCCAGAGCACGTCCGTCGGCATCGGCGGCGACCCGGTCAACGGCACGTCGCACCTCGACGTGATCAAGCTCTTCAACGCCGACCCCGACACGCACGCCATCATCCTCATCGGTGAAATCGGCGGCAACGCCGAGGTCGAGGCCGCCCGATGGATCAAGGCTAACTGCAAAAAGCCCGTCGCCGGCTTCATCGCGGGCGCCACCGCTCCCGCCGGCCGCCGCATGGGCCACGCCGGCGCGATCGTTGGCGGCGCCGAGGATACCGCCGCGGCCAAGATCGCCGTCTTCAAGGAGTGCGGCATCGAGGTCGCCGTCACGCCCTCCGACATGGCCGATGCCCTCCTCCGCTCCGCGAAGGCCAAGGGCGTGACCCTGAGCTAAGGCGAGGCAGGCCGCACCGCCGGATCCTCATTCCGGTAAACGTACCACTCCCAGCCCGACAGCGGGGCATGGGGAAAGACGCGGGCCAGCGCGTAGATCCGCCCCGCCGGGTCATGGAGTGACTCCGGCGGCACCGGCGTGCTTCCATCCAGCCGGTGCAGGAACACCCATTGCGGGCCTTCCGGCGGTGGCTGGTTCGTTGGGAAATAGTGCAGCTGATGGCTGGGCCCCACGGCCGCCTGGTAATAATCCAGCACCCCGAAATTCCGGAAATCCGAGTCGCTCGACACCGTGATCACCCCGGCGGGTGTGCGCGCCGCGATGTACCGCAGCGCCGCCTGGTACTGGCCCCGCCCATCGCGCAGTAGCCGGCCCATGTGCAGGCCGTTGCCCAGCAGAAATGCCGCAAGGAGCAGCGCTGCTGCAAAACGTACCATAGGTCCTATACGACCCATAGGTCCTATCTCAGGGCAGAACCACAGCCGCGCCAAACCATACCCCGCCAGCAGCAGTCCCAGCGCCGCGCTCACGATAAAATAGCGCGGATACAGCAGCACGAACCGGCTGGAACACAGCCCGATCGCCGGCGCCAGGCAGATGCCCGTCGCAAAAAAAACGGCCAAGGCCCGGTCCCGGCGCCAGACCAGCACCAGGCCGAAGACCGTCGCCCCCAGAAAAACGAGGAGCGCGATCCAGCCCCACCCGCTCGGAAATCCCAGGCTGAACGCCGCGAGCGTTCCCAGCACCTCGCCCAGCGCGAGTTTGGGACCGCCGCCAATTTCGATTTTGCGCACGAAGCCCAGGTAATAGCCCCCGAGGAACAGCCACGGCCCGAGATGCCAGCAAACCAGATGCACCCATCGCTCGCGCCAGTTGCTCCAGTTTTTGAACAGGACCAGCCCCGACCAAACCACTCCCGCGAGCATCACCTGAAACACCACGAGGTGCGACAACAGGCCCAACACGCAGGCGACGCCATAAACTGCCGCCCAGCCGCCCGCCGGCCGCTCGCGCCCACG
>CAIMAQ010000012.1 GCA_903839035.1 uncultured Opitutia bacterium | reverse complement strand
GGCAAGGCGGAATCGGAGGGCCCGCGCGGGCCAGGTTTCGGAGATCGCGGGTGGGAGATCGAAGCCAGAATACCGCCATGCGATTTCCGAACCTCGATCTGCGATCTCCCAACGCAGCGCAGTGCGCGTTATTCGACGGTGACGGACTTGGCCAGGTTGCGCGGCTTGTCCGACGTCGCAGCCGTGCTCGACGGCGATATAGTAGCTCAGCAGTTGCACCGGAATCGCGGCGACGATCGGGAGCACGGCCGTGCGGATATCCCGGCAGGAATCAGGGATCAGGTGTGCGGCCCGGCAGGAGTTGCCGGGTGGCGGGTCGGTCACTTCCTCGTCTGAAGTTCGATATCCACCGTGATGATGCCGATGATGCGGCCATCCTTGCGAACCGGGGCGGAGAAGGTGATCATTTCCACTTCACCGCCGCCCTTGTCGAAGTAGGGCTCAGACCACAGGGGCTTCCCCGACTTCAGCGGCACGCTGAACCATGTTTGGTGGGGATAATCGTAGCTGGCGGATGCGAGGCTGCGGTGGGCGATTTTACCCGAGGCCCGGTAGGCGTAGGGAGCGAGCGGTGACCCGGCGGAGGCCGGATCGAGGGCGAACGTGCTGCCGTAGGCGTCCGGGTGCTCGGCGAGGAGCGCGTCAAGCACGGGGTAAATCGCCGCCTCCGTGAGCGGGACGGCCGCGAGTATTACGGTTTCCGCGATGATCGACTGTTCCAGACCCGCGCGCTCGTCTGCCGTGGGCAAGACATACTGGCTCGACTGGCAGGAGGCCAAGGCCAGGAACAGAGGCGACACCATGAGTGCCGCCCAACCGGGGCGGGATGAACGACAGGTGCCCTTGGCGCGCGCAAACAGCGGGATAAAGTGATGAACGATCAGGTGGCGCGACATGGTGGATGATAGGGGGTTTGCTGACCATTTCCTCCGGGAAAATTCCTCCCTCCCTGAGGGGATTATTTTGGGCTACTCCAGAGAAGTCGTGCCCATTCAGATGGCCGCGAAGGACGTATCTCAAGCGCAATTACAGGCGAAAAATGGAGGCCGGGCATCGGCCGGCGACTGGGCGCATTCACGCGCCGCGCCTGATACGTCTCTGGAACGCAGTTCAGACTGAGTTTTTTAGCCTCACTCCCCGCCTTAAAACTGACGAACCCTTTCCCCTTCGGGAGTGTTATAGGAAACTTACTCCACCGTGACTGACTTGGCCAGGTTGCGGGGCTTGTCCACGTCGCAGCCGCGTTCGACCGCGATATAATAGCTCAGCAGCTGGACCGGGATGGAGGCGACGATGGGCAGCACGGCTTCGTGGCAGTCGGGCAGGGTGATGACCTCGTCGGCCAGTCCCTTGGGCAGCTTCGCCCCCGCGGTGATGATGGCGATGATGGGGCCCTTGCGCGCCTTGATCTCCTGCATCGAGGAAACGATCTTGTTAAACAGCTCACCCGACGGCGCGAAAAATACGGTCGGGCACTTTTCGCTGATCAGCGCGATGGGGCCGTGCTTCATCTCGGCGGCGGGGTAGCCCTCGGCATGAATGTACGAAATCTCTTTCAGCTTGAGCGCGCCCTCGAGGGCGATGGGAAACAGGGACAGGCGCCCGAGAAAGAGCATGTCGTGAAACCTGGCGTAGCGTTTCGCGATAGCCTTGATGCGCGGGGCGAGCTTGAGCGCCTGCCGCACCAGGTCAGGGGCGGACTTCAGGGCGTTCACGTAGTGCACGCCGTCGCTGAAACTCATGTCCCGCATCCGGGCGACATAGAGTGCCACCATGGCGCCGATGAGGAGTTGCGAGGTGAACGCCTTGGTCGAAGCCACGCCGATCTCCGGGCCGACGTGCTGGTAGATGCCGCCGTCCGCCTCGCGCGCGATGCTCGAGCCGACGACATTATTGATGGCCATCACCCGGTAGCCTTTGCGCTTGGCCTCGCGAAGCGCGGCGAGCGTGTCGATCGTCTCGCCGGACTGGCTGATGACAAAGAACAGCGTCCGCGGATCGAGCGGGGAATTGCGGTAGCGGAACTCGGAGGCGTAATCCACCTCGACCGGAATGCGCGCAAAACGCTCGATCAGGTGTTCGGTGACGAGGCAGGCATGCCAGGCGGTGCCGCACGCGCAGAACATGAAGCGCTCCAGCGTGGCGAACTCGGCCGGAGTGATGTTGAGGCCGCCAAAGTTGGCGGTGCTGCCGTCGGCGGCGAAGCGGCCGCGCATGGCGTTCTCGAGCGCGGCGGGCTGCTCGAAAATCTCCTTCAGCATGAAATGCGGATATTTTCCCCGGTCGGCTTCGGCCACGGACCAGGTGATGGTGTCCACCACGGGCGAGACATCGGCCTGGTCGAGCGTCGAGAGGGTGAAAGCCGCTGGCGTGAGGTGGACGAGTTCGCCGTCCTTCAGGTACACGACACTCTGGGTGTGGCTGACGAGGGCGGAGGCGTCGGAGGCGATGATGTATTCGTTGTCGCCCACGCCGAGGATCAGCGGGGAGGCCTTCCGCGCGGCGACAATCTCCTCCGGGAAATCCACACAGAGCGCGGCGATGCCGTAGGTGCCCTCGACGTGGCGCAGGGTCTTGCGGACGCTCTCGAGAAAGCGGCTCTGGCCCTTCACGGCGGGTTCCTTCGCGTAGTGGTAGGCAATGAGGTTGCCGAGCACCTCGGTGTCAGTCTCGGACTGGAAGGTGTAGCCCTTGCGCGCGAGGAAGGCCTTCATCTGCGCGAAGTTTTCGATCACCCCGTTGTGCACCAGGGCGAACGTCCCATCGCTGCTGAGATGCGGGTGGGCGTTCGCGTCGGTCACGCCCCCATGGGTCGCCCAGCGCGTATGGCCGATGCCGGTGGTGCCCGTAAGATGATGCCGTGCAACCTCCTTTGCGAGATTGTCCACCCGGCCGGCCTTCTTCACGACCGCGAGCTTTCGCCTGGCTTGAACGCACACGCCCGCCGAGTCGTAGCCGCGGTATTCCAGCCGTTTCAGGCCCTCGAGGATGATCGGGACCGCCTGTTGCTTACCGACGTAGCCGACAATGCCGCACATGGTGGGGGAAGATTTGGACTGGCGAATTAGGCGTCACGCGCAAACGTGGAGCAAGGTTTAAGGACACCACTGCTCCCGCTTTTATCCATGCCTACCCCGACTACGCAGAAACGAGTGCTCGCCGTCATCATGGGCGGCGGCCGCGGCACCCGGCTGTCCCCGCTCACGGCGGAACGCTGCAAACCCGCCGTGCCCCTCGCGGGCAAATACCGGCTCGTGGATATCCCGATCAGCAACTGCCTCAACTCGGACATCAACCGAATCTTTCTGCTCACACAGTTCCAGACCGCGTCGCTGCACCGGCATGTGCAGGGCACGTATCACTTTGACCCCTTCGGCGGCGGCTTTGTGGACATCATGTCCGCCGAGCAGACGGAGAAGGGCGCGCACTGGTACCAGGGCACGGCGGACGCGGTGCGCCGCAACCTGATTCACTTCCGCGCGTTCCCGCACGACCTCGTGCTCATCCTGTCCGGCGACCAGCTCTACCGGATGGATTACCGGAAGATCATCGAGCAGCATCTGGCGACCGGTGCGGATGTGACGATCGCCGCGATTCCCTTTCCCGTGTCGAAGATCGCCGGCCTCGGCCTCATGCAGGTGCATGACGACCTCGCGATCGAGCGCTTCGTCGAAAAACCGAAGGAACAGGCCGTGATCGACAGTCTGACCCTCAGCCCCGCGCTTGAGTCGCGGCTCACGGAGATATCCGCGGAGAAACGGTGCCTGGCCTCGATGGGCATCTATGTGTTCAACCGCGCGGCGCTGGCCGACGCGCTCGACAACACCATGACCGACTTCGGCAAGGAGATCATTCCCGGCCTGCTCGGCAAAAAGAAGCTCTTCGCCCACATCTTCGAGGGCTATTGGGAGGACATCGGGACAGTGCGCGCGTTCTTCGAGGCCAACCTCGCGCTCGCGCAGCCGCTGCCGCCGTTCAATTTCTTTGATCCCACGTCGCCGATCTACACGCAGGACCGCTATCTCCCGGCCTCGAAGCTCAACAAATGCGCCATTGACCACGTGGTCATCGGCGACGGCTCCATCCTGACGGATTCCATCTTGAAGCACAGCGTGCTGGGCATCCGTTCCTACGTCGGGGAGGGCTCGGTCTTGGAGGATACGGTGCTGATGGGTGCGGACTATTACGAGACGGACGAGCAGCTGGCCACCAACCTGGAGCGCGGCCGCCCGCACCTGGGCATCGGCAAGAACTGCCGGATCAAGGGCGCCATCATCGACAAGAACGCCCGTATCGGCGAAGGGACCGTGCTCAATGCAGAGGGCAAGGCCGACGGCAGTTATGTGAATGGCGCGGTCATCATCCGTGACGGCGTGCTGGTGGTGCCCAAGGGCATGACCATCCCGCCGGGCACGATTGTCTGAGCTCTGACCGGGCCCGGAGGTAGGGCAGGTCTTTGACCTGCCCTTGCCGGCAAAGGCGGGTCGCAGACCCGCCCTACTTGGATTCCAGCGGCCGCGACGGCTGCAGGATCAGCCACAGCCCGCCGGCGATCAGGAAAAGCGAGTAGAACGTCCCGCGGCTCAGGCCGAGGATGAGCGAGGCGTCGGGTTCGCGGAACACTTCCCCGATCGCGCGGGCGAGGGCATACGCGAGGAGAAATTCTCCCGCCAGCCGGCCCGGCTTGGCGCGCACCACGTCACTGCGCCAGAACCGCCATTGCATGAACGCCAGCAGCAACAGGCCCTCGAACGCGGCCTCGTAAAGCTGCGAAGGGTGGCGCGGAAACATCGGCGGCGGGCTGGCGGGAAAAATCACCGCCCAGGCGACGGTGGTGGGTTTGCCCCAGAGTTCGCCGTTGATGAAGTTGGCGATGCGCCCGAACAGCAACCCGGCCGGTGCGACGGAGGTGATGAGGTCGGCCAGGTGAAGAAAGCGGATCCTGGCCGAGCGGCTGAACCAGAAAATGGCGATGGCCACGCCGAGCATGCCGCCGTGGCTGGCCATGCCGCCCTCCCACACCCGGAAGAAACTGAGCGGGTCATGCAGGAGCTGCTCCGGATGGTAGAGCAGGAACGACCCGATGCGTCCGCCGAGCATCACACCGATCACAGTCGCGACCATGAAATCCGCGATCCGGTCGGCGGCGAGCTGCGACCGACCGGCGCGGGCATACCGGGTCAGCAGCCAGGCGGCCGTGAGAAAACCCAGCACATACGACAGGCCGTAGTAGCGAATGCCGAAGTTTTCCGTGAACCGGATGAGAAACGGGTCCAGGTGGTGAACCCAGAAGGCGAGGGGCAGGGCGGGCATGAGGACTCAGGGTTTCGCGGGAAACGGCGGGGTGCTGGTGCCGTCGGGCTTGCGGCTGCGCGTGGCCTTCTGCTGCTTGGCCCGGGCGAGTTCGCGCATGTCCACGGCCACGTCGTCCTTCTCGAAAATTTCGCGGCCGAGGAGCTGTTCCATGACGTCCTCCATCGTGACCACGCCGGCGGTGGAGCCGAATTCGTCCACGACCACGAGCAGCTGCTGGTGTGTCTTAAGGAAAACTTGCAGCGCATTGGCCACGGTCACGGTGTCGGGGATGAAATGGATCTCTTGCATGACCGATTCGACCAGGGCGAGGTCCTGGTCATTGGCCTTCGCCTTGAGCAGGTCCCGGCGCCGGGCGAGGCCGGTGATGTCGTCGAGGTTCTTGCCGAAAACGGGCATGCGCCCGAACGGCAGGTTGGGAAACTCGCGAAACACCTCGCCGATGGTCGCGCCCTTCTTGAGAGCCGTCACGACGGTGCGCGGGGTCATGATCTCGCCGACGCGGATGTCATCCAGGGCGAGGGCGTTGGTGATGATGCTCGACTCGCTCTTGCTGAGCGTGCCCTGCTGTGCGCCGCGCTCGGCGAGGAGGATGATTTCCTCATCCGACTCGTGGGCATCGTGCTTGGCCGGAATGAACGGGCGCACGACGAGATTGGAGAGATAGGTGACGGGCAGGAGCACCCGGCGGAGCCACCACAGGGGATATACCACGTACGGTTGCAGGGTTTTGCTGTAGGCGACGCCGAGGCTCTTGGGGAGCACCTCGGAAAAAACCAGAATCGTGAGCGTCAGCGCGGCGGTGAGGATGCCCAGTTCAGTGTCGTCGAGCAGATGCGCGGCCAGGCCGCCCACGAGCATGGAGCCGAGAGTGTTGGCAATGGTGTTGAGGGTCAGGATGGCCGAGATGGTCTGGCCGACGCCCTGCTTGAGCATTTCCAGCAGCTCGCCGCGGCGCGGATGGCGGCGTTTCAGAGCCTGAATGTCGGCCATGGAGGTGCTCAGGATGATGGCCTCGAACAGCGAGCAAACAAACGAAAGTCCCACGGTCAGGACGATGGCGGTGACAAGCCAATGCATGACCGCAGTTTATACAGTGGGTGGGCGTTGCGAATACAAATTGCAGGCGGTTGGGGCGGGACAAAACAGCCTTGCGGCGGCTCCTCCGGGCGCGCGTAGTCTCCCGGGATGAGCGAACTCAAGCGCACGCCCTTGCGGGATTTCCACGCTGCTCACGGCGGCCGGCTGGTGGACTTCGCCGGCTGGGAGATGCCGGTGCAGTACAAGAGCATTCTCGAGGAGCACAAGGCCGTCCGCCGCACCGCCGGCCTCTTCGACGTCAGCCACATGGGCGAGGTGGATGTCTACGGACTCGAGGCGGCCAAGTTCCTCAACCACCTCGTTACCAATGATGTCGCGAAACTATATCCCGGGCGGGTGCTCTACACCCCCATGTGCTACCCGAACGGCGGCGTGGTGGATGATCTGCTGATCTACAAGCGCGCCGAGGATGACTTTCTCCTCTGCATCAACGCCGGAAACATCGCCAAAGATGTGGCCTGGATCAAGGAGCAGGTGAGGGGGTTTAACTGCACGATTGACGATCTGTCCGAGGAGTACGGCCAGCTGGCGATCCAGGGGCCCAAGGCGGTGGCGCTCGCCCAATCGCTGACCTCAGCGCCCCTGGCGGACCTGAAATATTACCACTTTACGTCGGACGAGGTGGCGGGCGTGCCGTGTCTGATCAGCCGCACGGGTTACACCGGCGAGGACGGACTGGAACTGTACTGCCCGGCGGGCAATGTCGTCGAACTGGCCGAGAAGGTACTCGCGGCGGGCGGACCCTTTGGCTTGGAACTGGCCGGGCTCGGCGCCCGCGACAGCCTGAGACTTGAGGCGGGTTATCCGCTCTACGGCCACGAGATTACCCAGGATATTTCGCCGCTGACGGCTGGCTTGGGTTGGACCGTCAAGCTCGACAAGGGCGCCGACTTCATCGGGCGCGCGGCGTTGGTGGCGGAGAAAACGTCCGGTTCGAAGCAGAAAATCATCTACTTCAAGACGGGCGACCGCCGCATCGTGCGGGCCGATACGCCGGTGCTGGGTGCCGACGGCTCCGTGGTGGGCAAGGTCGTTTCCGGCACGCTGTCGCCCATCCTCAACGAGGCGATCGGCTCGGCGCTGGTCGCCACCGCGGCGGCCGCGGCGCCCCTGGCAGTGGACATCCGGGGCACGAAACTGAATTTGCAACTGGTCAAACCTCCCTTCGTCGAACTAAAGAAATCCTCATGAGCAACGTTCTCCCCGGCCTCCGTTACGCGAAATCCCATGAATGGCTGAAGCTCGAGAGCGACGGCACCGCGACGATCGGCATCAGCGACTACGCGCAAAATTCGCTCGGCGACATCACCTACGTCCAGATGCCGAAGGTCGGCGCGGTCCTGAAGGCCGGCGAGACGTTTGGCGTGGTCGAGTCGGTGAAGGCCGCCAGCGACCTTTACGCCCCGGTTGCCGGCACCGTGCTTGCAACCAATCCCGCGCTGGAGAGCGCGCCGGAGACGGTGAACAAGTCGCCTTATGACGCGGGTTGGATGATGAAGTTGAAGCTCACCAACCCTGCCGACGCAGCCACGTTGCTCGATGCGGGTGCCTACACCAAGTCCACGACCTGACGCGCAGGTGTTGCGCCGTCTGTTCCGCCGGAAAACAACGGACGGAAATTTTGTCCGCCCCGGGCGAGGGACGCTCCTTGCCCTCCTGTCCTTCGCGCTGGCGGGTTGTGGGGTAATCCCGGGAGACGCGGCGCTGCAGCTAGGAAGCCCTGAACGGGCGGCGAAACTCTACCTCAGTGAGGCCAACCAGGGGAACGCCGAAGCCGCCGTGCGCCTTGGCACCCTGATCGCCAACCGGGAGGTCAGTGCCGCCAACTACGGCTCCGCCATCGATTGGTTTAAAAAGGCCTGCGAGTCGGGCAACCCGGAGGGGTGCCACAACCTCGGCGTGGCCTACGAATACGGGACGCATTGCCTGCCGAAGGATTACGCCGAGGCCCGGGCGTACTATCTCAAGGCCGCCATCGCGGGATATATGCCGTCGCAGTACAATCTCGCGGGACTGTATGCCAACAACCACGTTTCCCCGGCCAACGACCTGGAAGGGCTGAAGTGGGTGCTGTTGGCGCAGATGTCAGCCGGGCGGCACCAGACCCGGACGCTGTCGCATTGGGTGACGCAGGATCTTGCCGGCTACCGCAGCCGCCTGGAAATGCGGCTGTCCGACGCGCAGTTGCGCGAGGCCCGCATCCTGGCGGAAGGATGGAAGGCCGCGGGGACCAAGGCCAAGCCGACGAAGCTCCAGCCGCCGGCCTAACCGGCGGCGGGGATCAATCGGCCTTGCCGGAGCGCTCGTGCTTGCGGCGCTCGGTCGCGCTGAGGATGCGCTTGCGGAGACGCAGGTTCTTCGGCGTGACCTCCACGAATTCATCGGCGGCGATGTACTCGATGGAGCGCTCGAGCGAGAGCTTCGTCGCGGGCGTGAGGCCCACGCCGACGCCTTCGCCCTGCGAGCGGAAGTTGGTGAGCTTCTTTTCGCGGACGGCGTTGATCGAGATGTCCTCGTTGCGGGGATTCTCGCCGACGATCATGCCCTCGTACACCTGCTCGCCGGGACTGACGAACAGCTTGCCGCGCTCCTGGCACATGACCAGGGCGTAGGCGGTGGTCTCACCGGCCTCGGTGGCGATGAGCGTGCCGGTGATGCGGGTGAGCACTTCGCCGGCGTAGGGGGCGTATTCCTTGAAGAGATGGCTGAGCACGCCGCGGCCGCTGGTCGCGTTGACGACGTCGATTTCCATGCCGATGAGGCCGCGGGTCGTGATGGTCGCCTCGATCATCGTCGAGTGGGAGAGCTTCTCCATGTTTGTGAGCAGGCCCTTGCGGTTGGCGAGGTTGGACATGATGGCGCCGACGCACTCATCCGGGACCTCGATCCAGACGGTCTCGAACGGCTCGTGACGCGCACCGTCCACGGTCTTCTCGATCACAGTCGGGCGGGAGACGAGGAGCTCGAAGCCCTCGCGGCGCATCGTCTCGACGAGCACCGCGATCTGCATCGCGCCGCGGGCCTTGACGTTGAACACGCCGGCCTTGTCGGAGTCCTCGATGTAGATCGAGACGTTGGTCTTGAGCTCGCGCATCAGGCGCTCGCGCAGCTGGCGCGAGGTGACGAGCTTGCCTTCCTTGCCGACGAGCGGGCCGTCGTTGACGCAGAACTGCATCTCGAGGGTCGGCGGGTCGATCTGGGTGAAGGGCAGGGCGTGGCCGGCCTCATCGGCCGTGAGGGTGTCACCGATGTCGACGTCCTCGAAGCCGGCGATGCCGACGATGTTGCCGGCGATGCCCGTCTCCGCTTCCGCGGTGCCGAGGCCGGTGAACTCAAAAATCTTGCTGATCTTGGCGCGCACGCGCTTGCCGTCGGAGTGGCGGATGACGAACACCGGGTCGCCGACCTTGGCGGTGCCGCCGAGGATCTTGCCGACGGCGATACGGCCGACGTAGTCGCTCCAGTCGATATTGGAGACGAGCATGTGGAACGGCTCGTTCGGCTTGGCGAACGGCGGCGGGACGTGGTCGAGCACCGTCTGGAAGAGGGAGGACATGTCCTTCTTTTCCTCGCCGAGGTGGTACATCATGTAGCCGTCGCGGCCGGAGCCGTAGACGACGGGGGCGTCAAACTGCTCCTCGGTGGCATTGAGCTCCATGAGGAGCTCGAGCACCTTGTCGTACATCTTGGCGGGCTCGGCGTTTTCGCGGTCAATCTTATTGATGACGAGCACGACCTTCAGGCCGTGGGCGAGGGCCTTGCGGAGCACGAAACGGGTCTGGGCCTGGGGGCCGTCATAGGCATCGACCACAAGGAGGACGCCGTCCACCATGCGGAGTGCGCGCTCGACCTCGCCGCCGAAGTCGGCGTGGCCGGGGGTGTCCACGATGTTGATGATCTTGTCCTTCCAGTGGACGGACGTGTTCTTCGCCTTGATGGTGATGCCCTTCTCCTTCTCGAGGTCCATGGAGTCCATGGCGCGTTCCTCGACCTGCTGGTTGGCGCGGAAGACGCCGCCTTCCTTGAGGAGCTTGTCCACGAGCGTGGTTTTGCCGTGGTCAACGTGGGCGATAATGGCGATATTACGGATGTTCTGGTTCATGGCGCGGACGCGTTCTGGTCTATGGAAAAAAGAAGAACGTGCTGACCGGCCGGTTCGAATGCAAGGCGGAAGGCGGGGTCATAATCAGTTCTTGCACGGGGCCCCCGGGCGGGCTCTCTGGCGGGATGCCAGCAGACACGGTTCAGCCGGCCCCGGGGAAGGGGCGAAAGGTTACGGCGGAGACACTTACGGTGGCGCCCAGCGTGCTCGGTCAGCCACTGGCGGAGCCTTGGCGGCGGCTGGCGGCGATCCTGGTGGATCTGGTCGTGGTGGGGTTGCTTTCCTTTCTTGCGCGACCATGGCTGGCGCTGGGCACGGGGGTGCTGCTGATCGTGCTTTTCGGTAAATCGGACACGGCACCGCTGGTGCTACGGACTTTTCGGTGGATTGCCCGCACGCTGGGTGGGGTGATCGCGCTGCTGGCGATTCTCGCGCTGGGGCAAAGCTCACTGGTCCGCTCGGCCAAAGTGGATCTCGAAGCCCTGACCGGGGCGGGTCAGAGCGCCGCCATGAAGGAGGAGGTGTTCGTGCCGGAAAACGCGTCAGCGGCACAACTGCGGGCGGCCAACGGGCGGCTGCAGGACCAGGTGGAGAAACTCAAGGCCGAGAACAAGGGCTACCTCTCGGCCGGCACGCCGTGGATGTACAAGGCTCGCGCATTCACCAAGGCGCTGGGCGTGACCTTTGGCTGGTCGGGGGTTTATTTCACCCTGATGGCAGGGACGTTCGGTGGTCGCACCGTGGGCAAGCTCCTCTTCCGCACCCGGGCGGTGAAGATCAACGGCTCCGCGCTGACTTACTTCGACGCGTTCATCCGCAACGGCGGTTATGTCGCGGGTGTGGCGATGGGGCTGATCGGTTTTCTCAAGCTGCTCTGGGAACCCAACCGTCAGGCGGTGGAGGACCGAATCGCGAGCACAGTGGTGATCAAGACCTAGGCGACAAACTTCCGTTCGCGCAGCCAGAAGAGGCAGTCGCTGGCCCATGGCGGGGCGGGTTGGGCGGGGTTGCCGAGGCCCAGGCCGTGCACGCCGTTTTCGTAGAGACTCAGCGCGAAGGGCACTCCGGCCTGGCGCAGGGCCGCGGCGAAGATCAGGGCGTTCTCCACGGGCACGGCGTTGTCGGCGACAGTGTGCCAGATGAAAGCGGGGGAGGTATCCGGTTTCACGTGCAATTCGGCGGAGAGTGCAGCGATCAACTCGGGGCTGGGGTTGAGACCGAGCAAATTCTCCCGCGAACCCATGTGCGCGTGCGGCTCCTGCATCGTGATGACCGGGTAGCACAGGATCCCGAGGTCGGGCCGGCTGCTCTCGCGCTCGACGGGATCGGCGACGCCGGCCTGGCCGGCGTCAAATTTCGTGATGATGGTCGCCACGAGGTGGCCGCCGGCGGAGGAGCCCATCACGCCGATGCGCGCGGGATCCAATTTTTGCTGGCGGGCGAGATGGCGGACGGTGCGGACGGCACGCGCGGCATCATGGAGCATGGCGGGGTGGCGGTAACCATGGGGACCGAGGCGGTATTGCAGCACCCAGGCGTGGATGCCGTGGGCCGCGAGCCAGTGGGCGTAGGTTTCGCCCTCGTGGGGAGCGAGCATGCCGTAGGCGCCGCCGGGAAAAACAATGATGCTCGACCCGGTGGGCTTCGCGGTGGGCGGGAAGCTGGTCAGGGTGGGGCGATCCTGGGGCTGGTCGCCGAGGGCACCGGGAGTGCGATCAGGCCAGAGCGGTAAGGAGGCGGGGGACTTGGACATGGGGCAGGGCGGTGAGCAAACGCGGTGGGGGGCGGCGCGGCAAGGACCGCGTGCTCCGGAGGATAAAAAAATGGCCCCGGGACCTTGCGGTCCCGAGGCCAAATTTTGGGGGTGGGCGTTCGCCACGCGCTCTTTCCCGGCCGCACACGATTGGGCGCGCTCGCTTTCGCGGGCTGTGTGCTTCCCGACGCCACTCTCCGCGGCATGCGGATGTTTCGGTCTCATGGCGGGACCGTCCTGGCCGTTGCCGGCCGGGATCTTTTGAGTGAGGCCTCTTCGCCCAGTTCGGTCGCCCCCTGCCGGGAGCGGCGCGCCGGACGTGGTGCGGACACGTCTGCAATCTTACTTCGCGTCGGCACCGTTACCACGGGGACGGCGCCAGCTTTTGGCTGGCCGTTGGCCCTGCGTTACGGGTCTGACCTCTTAACTCTCAGGTTGCGTTCGTTTTGCAGTGTGGCGGCGTGCTTTTTCACGCTGCCCCATTGAGGAGGTTGACGGGCTTTGCCGGGCCCGCTCACTCCCCGCCGCCGCCTCTCCCTTGCGCGCCCTGTCCGCGGAAACGGACCGGGCCTTTTGGCGGGGGTTGTCCCGCCGGGAAACGCGACTGCGTTCTGGTCTGCACAGTAGCAACCATAACCCTCTGGGGTAACTGTGTCGGCGCACGGGTCGAAACGGCCCGTGGGCCTGACTCGGCTTGGACGCGGTTTCTGATCGCGCCTCGCCGCTCAGCTCCTGATTCGTGAAAAACCGGCCGGACACGACTCCGGCCAGAGGAGCTGGTGATATCTGCCTATCAAACCGCTAACGCGGCTTGAAGGGGACGGCGGCACCAGCTGCCACCGACCTTTCCCCGGTCGCCCGGGATTATCCCAGTCGTGCTCTCGGCGGGTTTTTCAGGCCGCCGCGCTTCGACTGTTCTATCAAGGAACGGGACAAACCTGTGATGCCGGTTCCGGAAGTGAAGGCTTTGTTCTGCACAACTTCTTCACTGCTCCCGCTGGTGAATAACTTGGGGATAATCCGGCTCACCGGTTATTCACCGGCGCGGACGCGCCGGAGTTGAATGTCGCAGGTTGAAAGTTGAAAGCCGACCCGGCGCAAGCGGGTTGTCCGTCTCTGGGCTTTCAACTTTCCCCTTTCAACTTTCAACTGGGCGCCGATGTCGCCCCGCGATCTGCCCATTTACGAGCTCGAGTCCGCCGTTACCGCCGCCCTGCGGACGTCGGGGCGGCTGATCGTCCAGGCGCCGACCGGCTCGGGAAAATCCACGCAGATTCCGCAGATGTTGCTGAAACACGGGCTTTTGGGCGAGCGCGGCGAGGTGGTCGTGCTGCAGCCGCGCCGGCTCGCGACCCGGATGCTGGCCAAGCGGGTCGCGGAGGAGATGGGCACGCCGTTGGGCGACGTGGTGGGGTACCAGATCCGGCTGGAGTCCCGGGTGAGTGAGCGGACGCGCATCCGCTTTGTGACGGAGGGCATCCTGCTCCGGCAGATGTCGTTCGACGCGACGCTGCGCGGGGTGAGCACGATCGTGTTCGACGAGTTTCATGAGCGGCATCTCTACGGCGACATCTCGCTCGCCCGCGCCCTGCAGCTCCAGCAGACCACGCGGCCGGATCTGAAGCTGATCGTAATGTCCGCCACCCTGGACACCGGACCGCTGAAAACCTACCTCGCGCCGTGTGAGATCCTCGTTTCGCAGGGCCGGAGTTTTCCGGTGCGGATCGAGTATCTGCCGAAGTCGGTGAACTTCGACAACGAGCCAGTCTGGGAGGTTGCCGCGCGCGAGTGCGAGCGCGTCGCCGGTGAATCGTCCGGCGACATGCTCGTCTTCATGCCGGGTGCCTACGAGATCAGCCGGACAGTGCAGGCGATCCAGGGCAACCGGGCGTTGCGGGAGTTCGTGACCTTTCCCTTGCACGGTGAACTGCCGCCCGAGCAGCAGGACCGCGCGGTGGCGCGATATGAGGCGCGGAAAATCATCGTTTCGACCAACGTCGCCGAGACCTCGCTGACCATTGACGGCGTCACGACCGTGATCGACTGCGGCCTGGCCCGGGTGGCGCGTTTCGATCCGCACCGCGGCATCAACACGCTGCTCATCGAGAAGATCTCCGCCGCGAGCGCCGACCAGCGCGCCGGCCGGGCCGGCCGCACTGCACCCGGGGTGTGCGTGCGGCTGTGGACCGAGCGCGAACACGGCCAGCGGGCGCCGCAGGAACTGCCCGAGGTCAAGCGGCTCGATCTGTCCGAAGTGGTGCTCACGCTCAAGGCGAGCGGAATCGATGACATCGCGAATTTTCCCTGGCTGGAGAAACCCGAGCCGAAGGCGCTCGAGCGGGCGGAGACATTGCTGGCGGACCTGGGGGCGCTGGCCGGCAGCCGGCGGGGTATCACCGAACTCGGCCGCACCATGCTGCGCTTCCCGGTGCACCCGCGGTATGCGCGGATGTTCCTTGCGGCCCAGGAGCGCGGCTGTGTGCGTCCGGTGGCGCTGATGGCCGCGCTGACGCAGGGGCGGAATTTCCTTCTGCGTGGCGGGTCGAAGGAGGTCGAACAGGCGCGCGAGGACACGCTGGGGGAGGAACACGAGAGCGACTTTTTTCTGCTGATGCGTGCGTGGCGCTACGCCGACAAGGCCAACTATTCGCTCGATGCGTGCCGACGACTGGGAATTCACGCCCAAGGTGCGCGGCAGGTCGGTCCGCTGTTTGAGCAGTTCCTGGCGATTGCGGAAAAGGAGGGGCTTGATGTGACCGAGCGGCGGATGGACGGAACGGAAATTCGGAAGTGTGTGCTCGCGGGATTCTCGGACCAAATGGCCAGGCGGCTCGATGGCGGGACGCTGCGCTGCGAGCTGGTGCACAACCGGAAGGGACTGCTGGCGCGCGAAAGCGGCATCCAACAGGCGCCACTTTTCGTGGCTGCGGAGATCAGCGAAGTCGGCGGACGCGGGGGCGAGGTGAACACACTGCTCTCGCTGGCGACGGCGATCGAGGAGTCGTGGCTGAAGGAGATTTTCCCGGACGACTACCGCGAGGTGCGGGCGGTGACCTATGACGAGTCCATCAAACGCGTGGTCTCGCGCCGCGAACGGCGCTTCCGCGACCTCGTGCTCGAGGCAAAATCCAGCAGCGACGAAGCGCCCCTGAACGAGGCGGCGGCGCTGCTCACGAAGGAAGTGCTCGCCGGGCGTTTGAAACTCGAAGCGTGGGACGAGGCGGTGGAGCAGTGGATCACCCGGGTGAACCGGCTGGCGGAATGGTTCCCCGAGCTGGAGGTGAACCCCCTCACCGACGCCGACCGCGCGACGCTCATCGAGCAGATCTGCTACGGCGAACTCGGTTACCGTGATATCAAGGACAAGCCCGTCATGCCCATCCTCAAGGACTGGCTGACCGCGGAGCAGCTGGCCGTGATTGACGACTATCTCCCGGAAAAACTAACCATGGCCAACGGCCGCCGCTCCAAAATCACCTACGCCAAGGAGGGTCCGCCGGTGCTGAGTGCGCGCATTCAGGAGCTCTACGGCATCGAGGGCAAATTCACGCTCGGTCACGGGCGGGTCGCAGTGAAGATCGAGGTGCTCGCGCCGAACCAGCGCCCGATCCAGGTGACGGACGACCTGACGAATTTCTGGCGCGAACAATACCCGAAAATCAAAACCGAACTCTCCCGCCGTTACCCGCGACATGAGTGGCGGTGAGTGAGCCGCCCGGAGGGAAATTGCCTTGAGCGTAGGTGGTCGGTCGGCACGCTGCGCGGATGCCCCACACCGCCGGCCCGCAGACTACGCTCCGCGCGTCGCGTCATCCGTTCGTTTACACGATCCTGATTGTGCCGTTCGGCGCCGGCACCGGGTTTGTGACGGTGGCACTGGCGTTCATGGCGACAAAGCACGGCCTGTCGGTGCAGCAGGGCGCGGAGCTGGTGGCGCTCTCGGTTTTGCCGCAGGTGTGGAAGTTTTTCTGGGCGCCGGTGGCCGACACGACGTTGACCCGCCGTCGCTGGTACCTGATCGCCAGCAGCGTGGTGGCGTTGGGACTCATGGCCATGGCGACCCTGCCGCTGGGGCCCGCCACCCTGCGGCTGATGCAGCTGATTATCGTGGCCACGAGCGTGGCGTGCACGTTTGTCGGATTTTCCGTCGAGTCGTTTGTTGCGCACCTGACGCCCGAGAGTGACCGGGGGCGGACCAGCGGCTGGTTTCAGGCGGGCAACCTCGGTGGCTCGGCCCTGGGCGGCGGACTGGGTCTGTGGCTTTTAAACGTCTTGCCGGCGGCCTGGCAGGCCGGGGCGATTCTGGCCGGCGTAATGCTGGCGTGTAATTTCGCCCTGTTTTACCTGCCGGATGTGCCGGCGGAATCCCGCGGGACCACACTGGGCGCGGCGATCCGCAATCTTGGCACCGATCTCTGGTCGGTGATGTGGTCGCGTAACGGTTTTATTTGCGCGGTCCTCTGCGTGATTCCGGTGGGCACCGGGGCGGCGTCGGCGGTGCTCACGCAGGCGGAGATTGCGGCGCATTGGGGCGCCGGCGCGGAGACGGTGGAAATGGTCCAGGGCCTGCTCGCCGGACTGGTGAGCATGGCGGGTTGCGTGCTCGGCGGCTATGGCTGCAATCGCTGGGGCTCGCGTCGCGCCTACATCGGCTACGGCCTGGTGATGGCCGGCGTGGCGTTGGCGATGGCCTATCTGCCGGCGACGCTGCCCGTCTATATCGGGGGGAGCATGGCCTATTCGTTCACCACCGGGCTGACCTATGCGGCGTTTACCGGGTTTGTGCTGGATGCGATCGGGGCCGGCAATGCGGCGACGAAATACAACGGCTTCGCCTCCCTTTCGAATACACCGATCTGGTACATGGGCCTGGTGCTGGCGGCGGTGGACACCCGGTTTGGCCACCGGAACATGCTGATCACCGAGGCCGTGTGCGCCGTGGCGGGGGTGCTGGTATTCGTGGCCGCGGTGAGCATCAGCCGTCTGCGGCGCGCGGCGCCGGTCGCAGCCTGATTCGCGCCTGCGGGGCCCCGCCCGCACACGTCACTTCCACAGGATCGTCAGCGCGCCGCCCGACTGGCGGAGCATCGAGCCGGCGGCGCGGTAGTAGCCCCAAAGTTTTTCCAGCCAGCCGCGGCCGGCGGCGGACGACGCGTGGTAATCGCGGCGGTAGAGGCGGCGGTTCATGTCGTGAGGCGTGGGGAGGACGAGCTTGCGGGTGAACCCAGCCTTACGCCCCACTTTCCAAATGTGGCTCGGGGGCATGTCCTTCTCGTGTACGCCATACTCCTTGATCGCGTGCTGCGACCCGGCGCTGTGGTGGTGCCCCTTGCCTGGTTCAAATGCGAACAGCGCGCCGCCCGACTTCAGGGCGTTGCAGGCGGTGCGAAGCGCGGCGGCCTCATCCTCGGCGTGATGGAGCGCATCGTAGAACAAAACGTAATCGAAGGTATTGGCCGGGAGCACCGTCTCGTAGTCGCCGACCAGGAAAGTAGCGTGGGGCAGGTTTTCCTCCACGGCCAGCTCCTGGGCGATGGCGATGGCGTCCGCCGAAATGTCGACCCCGGTGACGTCGTAGCCGGCGCGGGCGAGCATGCGGGAGGTCCAGCCCGTGCCGCAACCGAGGTCGAGCACGCGCCGGGGTGCGGGCTCCAGCATGGCGAGGAGCGCCGCCATGTCGGAGAGGTACTGGCCGACCCGGGCGTCGCTGAACGGCTTTTCCCGCGCGTGCTGCAGGCCCTCGGGACTCAGCTTCGCGTAGTAGGCGCGCTCGCCGGCCTTGGGATCGGGGGTGTCCATGAACGCAACGTCCCGCGGCCGCGGGATCAGCTTCTCTTCTTTTTCCGACCCTTCTTCGGCTCGATGTTCAGGTAGGTCTTGTTGAGCATCTGGCTCTCGTAAAGTTCGAGCAGGCGCACCCCCTCGCGGGGCTTCACCATGTCCTTGCGCGTGGCGGCGTCGATCTGCGCCTTCATCTTCCGGCAGAGGTCCTCCTGCTGGTATTGCACGCCCTCGATCACGTCGGCGATGCGGCTGCCGCTGAGCGCCTCCTCGATGTAAAAGCCGTTGGGCTCGTCGTTCTCGAGGAAGACGTGCACCTCGTTCACGCGGCCGAAGAGGTTGTGCAGGTCACCCATGATGTCCTGGTACGCGCCGGTGAGGAACACCCCGAGGTAGTAGGGCTTCCCGTTGAGCGGGTGCAGCGTGATGTAGTCCTTGGTGTCCTGCAGGTCGATGAACGACGAGATCTTGCCATCGGAGTCACAGGTGATGTCGGCGAGGATGGCGTTGACCGTGGGCTTTTCCTTCAGCCGGTGCAGAGGGGCGACGGGGAAGAGCTGCTTCAGCGCCCAGTGGTCGAGCAGCGACTGGAAGACGGAAAAATTACAGACGTACTGGTCGGCGAGGAGCGTATCGAGGTCGTGCAGTTCCTCGGGCTGGTAGCCGGAATCGCGGCCCTCCTTGGCGATTTGCTCGCAGATCTGCCAGTAGATGGACTCGGCGGCGGCGCGGTTCTCGAGGTCGAGGTAGCCGAGATTGAAGAGGGAGAACGCCTCCTCCTTCTTCTGGAGCGCGTCGTGGAAACGCTCGAGGCGGCCGAGCTTCGACTTGTTCTTCAGCATGAGCTCGAGGTCGGTGACGACCTTGTGCTTCACCTTCGGGTCGTGCTGCTGGCCGAGGGACTCGCGCTTGTTGATGCGCTCGAAGACCTCGACGACGAGGAGGGAGTGGGGGGCGACGACGGCGCGGCCGGACTCGCTGACGATGTCGGGCACCTTGACGCCGGAGGCGGCGCAGATCTCGCGGATGTTGAACACGACGTCGCGGGCGTATTCCTCCATCGAGTAGTTCATCGAGCTCTCGAAATTCGTGCGGGAGCCGTCGTAGTCGATGCCGAGGCCGCCGCCGACGTCGAGGTAACCCATCGGGAAGCCCATCTTGTCGAGCTGGCAGTAGAAACGCGTGGCTTCGATCACAGCGTTCTTGATCGTGATGATGTTCGGCACCTGGGAGCCGATGTGGAAGTGGACGAGCTTGAGGCAGGCGGTGAGCTTGGCGGCCTTGAGCTTCTCGCAGGCGAAGAGGATTTCCGCGGTGTTGAGGCCGAACTTGGCGTTGTCGCCGGTGGACATGGCCCACTTGCCCTCACCGCGGGTGAGGAGCTTGGCGCGGAAGCCGATCATCGGCTTCACGCCGGTCTCGAGCGACAGGCGGATGATGTCGTCCACCTCGGCGAGCTGCTCGACGACGATGACGATCTTCTTGCCCAGTTTGCGGCCAAGGAGGGCGAGGCGGATGTAATCGTCGTCCTTGTAGCCGTTGCAGATGATGAGCCGCTGGGCGCCCTCATGCATGGCGAGCGCGATCATGAGTTCGGGCTTGGAACCAGCCTCGAGGCCGTAGTGAAAGTCCTTCCCGGCGAGGACGATCTCATCCACGACCTCGCGGAGCTGGTTGACCTTGATGGGGAAGACGCCGCGGTACTGACCCTTGTAGCCCTCGTCCTTGATGGCCTTGGCGAAGCACTCGTTGAGCTGGATGACGCGGTGGCGGAGGAGGTCCTGGAAACGGATGACCATCGGCGCCTTCAGGCCCATGCCCAGCGCCTCGTCCACCACGTCGAGGACCCGGATGCCGCGGCCGTCGGCGCGGGGCTGCACGTTCACGAAGCCCGCGTCGTCCACCGAGATGTGCGGGGAGCCCCAGCGCTTGAAACCGTAATGCTCCTCGGATTTAGCGGCAGACCAAGCGGATGCGGATTTACTTTTCAACGCGGAGGAGTGGGGGAGTTATGGCTTGCTAAGGCCGGAGGGGAGTCGGTTAGGATATATGTTTTCTTTTTTCAAAACCCTCAACACGCAATGACGAAAATGTCCCTTATCACCGACGCGACCACGATTTTAGCCCAGACCACCGCTCCCGCCGGCGCCAGCGGCCCCGGTGGCAGCACGATGATCATCTTCTACGCCCTGCTGTTCGCGGCGATGTACTTCTTCATGATCGCGCCGCAGCGCAAGAAGCAGAAGGAACAGGAAAAGATGCTGTCCGCGCTCTCGACCGGTGACGAAATCATGACGACCGGCGGCATCTATGGCACGATCACGAACGTGAAGGACGACCGTTTCATCGTCCGCATCGCCGACAACACCAAGATCGAGATCGGCAAGAGCTTTGTCAGCGCCGTGGTCAGCAAGGCCGGCAGCGACGAGAAGAAGTAATCCCCGGCGGCGCCGTTCCCCGGCGCCGGTTTCGCCCCGTTTCGCTTTAAACCACACCCAACCATGTTCAGCCGCAACCTCTGGAAGATCTCGCTCAGCCTCCTCTTGGTGGTCTGGGCGGTCTCGACCCTCTATCCCCTCAAAGACCAGCCCTTCGCCGACTACGCCCGCTCCCATGCCGGCGCCAAGCCCGCGGAGTTCGCCAAGCTCCTCGACGAGGCCGCCGCCCGTAAAAAGTCCGGCGTCGCCCCCAGCGAGTTCGTCGCCCTCAAGCAGATCGGCCGCGAGCGCAAACTCGACCTTTCCGAGTACTTCCCCGACATCAAGCTCGAGAGCAAACTGAAGAACGTCGAGAAGCGGAACACCATCCTCCTCACCGAGCTGCTCGCGCGCTCCAAGAGCAAGCTCCAGCTCGGCCTCGACCTCAAGGGCGGCGTCTCCGTCACGCTCGAGGTTGACCCCGCGGCCGCGGCCAAGCTGTCCGAGGACGCCCGCAAGGAGAAGCTCTCCAAGGCGATCGACATCATCGCCGCCCGCATCAATTCGTTCGGCATCGCCGAGCCCGTAATCCGCGCCGTGGGCGAGAACCGCATCGAGATCCAGCTCGCCGGCATCAACACCAAGGACAACCCGGACGTGGTGGAGAACATCAAGAAGCCCGCCCGCCTCGACTTCCGCACCGTGCACCCGACGCTGTCGCCCGAGATGGTGGCACCCGGCGAAATCCCGCCCGGCTATGAGATCATGACCCTCGACTTCGAGGGCCAGCGCGGCGAGTCCGTCAGCGAGGAAGTCTTCGTCAAGCGCATCCCCGAAATGGGCGGCGCGTCCGTGGCCGAGTCCCGCGCCACGCCCGACATGTACGGCAAGCCCGAGGTCTCGCTCCGCTTCACCAAGGAGGGCGCGCAGCGCTTTGCCGAGGTTACGAAGGAGATCGCCGAGAGCGGCCGCGCGAGCGGCCGCCTGGGCCGCCTCGCCATCGTGCTCGACGGCAAGCTCTACTCCGCCCCGACGGTCAAGGAGGAGATTTCCGGCGGCAATGCCTCCATCAGCGGCGGCGCCATGACGGACCGTGAGGCCATCAACCTGGCCAACGTTCTCAACAACCCCCTCGACGTCCCGCTCATCGTGCGCGAGCAGAAGGAAGTCGGCCCGCAACTCGCCGAGGACGCCATCTCCAGCGGCGTGAAGGCCTCCATCATCGGCACCGCGCTCGTGGCGGCGTTCATGATCACCTTCTACACCACCGGCGGCCTCGTCGCCGTCGTCACGCTCGCCGTGAACATCGTCATCATCTTCGGCGCCATGGCCAGCCTCGGCGCCACCATGACGCTCCCCGGCCTCGCCGGCATCGTGCTGACCATCGGCATGGCGGTCGACGCGAACATTCTGATCTTCGAGCGCATGCGCGAGGAAATCGCCGCGGGCAAGTCGCTCACCGCGGCCAACCAGGGCGGCTTCATCAAGGCGCTCACGACCATCCTCGACGCCCATTTCGTGCAGCTGATCATCTGCGCCATCATGATCTGGCTCGGGACGGGCCCGATCCGCGGCTTTGGTTACACCCTGCTCATCGGTGTGGTCTCCACGCTGATCTCCGTGCTCATCACCGCCCACATGCTGATGGAACTCCTCATCGAGTCGGGCACGCTGAAGAAATTCACCATGCGCCGCATGCTGAAGGGCCTCAACGTGGACTTCGTGAAGTACGGCAAGCCCGCGGCCATCGGCTCGGTGGCGCTCGTCCTCATCGGCCTCGCGGTGGTCGCCTACAAGGGCAACCGCATCTACGGCATCGATTTTGCCGGCGGCGACCAGATCACCGTTCAGTTCACCCAGCGCATCGACACCGCCCAGATCCGCCATGTGGCGGACGCGGCGAAGATCGGCGAGGTGCAGCCCACCTACACCAGTGCGCTCGGCGGCACGAAGGAAGTGCTGGAGATCGAGACCCCCGAGGGCAAGTCCGGCGCGATGCTGGCCGCCCTCCAGTCGGCCTATCCGTCGGCCGGGCTCGAGAAGGTCGGTGAGAACCACATCGGCGCCTCCATCGGCAAGGAAATCGAGCTGAACGCGCTCATCGCGGTCGGCGTCTCGATGCTGACCATCCTGGCCTACATCGCCTTCCGGTTTGAGTTCGGCTTCGGCATTGGCGCCATGTTCTCCACGCTGCACGACATCCTGATGACCATCGGCATCTTCGTGCTCTTCGGCTACCAGTTCTCGGCGCCGATGGTGGCGGCCATCCTCTGCATCGCCGGCTACTCGATCAACGAGACCGTGGTCGTGTTCGACCGCATCCGCGAGGAGCTGAAGCTCAACCCCACCGGGGCGCTCCGCGACGTGATCAACAGCGCCATCAACAAGGTGTTCGCCCGCACGATCATGACGGCGACGACGACGTTCCTGGCGGCCCTGTCGCTGTTCCTCTTCGGCGGCGGTGTGCTGCGCAGCATCTCCTTCACCTTCCTCATCGGCATCGTCACCTCGACCTTCTCCGCGATCTTCATCGCGGCGCAGGTGTTCTACTGGTGGCACAAGGGCGACCGGAAACACGTGGAAGCCCACGCCGACGTTGCGCCGAAGTACGAGTGGACCGGCTCCAGCAAGGCGTCGCAGTAACGGCCGCAACCCGCACGGGAAGTTTGCATCTCGCTCCCTGACTTCCGCGCCCCGGATTTCAGGGTTCGTTTTTCGAATTTCCCTTTGCGGGCTTCGACTTTTTAACTCCGCTCCTGATGCGCTGGACCTACACGCCGCTCCCGGCCGGGGAGATCGAAGCGATCAGCACCCGCGCCGGCGTCAGCCCGGTGCTGGCGGAACTGCTGTTGCGCAACGGCCACCGCGACCCGGACGCCCTGGCGCGGTTCCTCGCCCCGGCGCTGTCCGGCCTGAACGACCCCTTCCTGCTGCGCAGCCTGACGCAGGCGGCGACGCGCCTCCGCGGGGCCATCGAGCGCCGCGAGGCCATCGCGGTGCTGGGCGACTATGACGTGGACGGCGTCAGCAGCACGGCGCTGCTGGTCGGCGTGCTGCGGGCGTTCGGCCTGACGCCGCATTTTGTCGTGCCGCGTCGTTCGGAGGACGGCTACGGCCTTTCCCGGACCGCGATTGACCGCGCCCTGACGGCGGGCAAGCCGGCGCTGTTCCTCGCGCTGGATTGCGGCACGAACTCCCACGAGGAGGTCGCTTACCTTTGTGCGCAGGGCATCGACGTCATCGTCATTGACCATCACCGCTCGACCGAGAAACCGCTTTCCCAAGGCTTGCTGATCAATCCCCACGTGCACGCCGACGAAACCGGCGCCGACGCGCCCTGGCGCGACCTCTGCACGGTCGGTCTCGTGTTCAAGCTCATGCACGGGCTGTTGAAGCAGCTGCGCGCGGAAAACCATCCGGTGGCCCTCACGATGAAGCTGCGCGACCAGCTCGATCTCGTGGCACTCGGCACGGTGGCGGACCTCGTGCCGCTCCTTGGCGAGAACCGCATCCTCGCGCGCCACGGTCTGAAGGTGCTGCAGGAAGCCGCCCGGCCCGGGCTGCGCTCGCTGATGGCCGTCGCCGGCGTGAAACCCGAGCTGGGCATCCAGCCCGTGGACATCGCGTTCCGGCTGGGGCCGCGCATCAATGCATCGGGTCGGCTTGCGGACGCGGCCCTGTCCGTGGAATTGCTGCTCAGCCGGGACATCGCCTTTTGCAACGACACCGCCCGCCAGCTCGACGCGTTCAACCGCGAGCGGCAGGACATCGAGCGCAAGATCACCGAGGAGGCCGAGCGGATGATCGAGACCGAGTACGCGGCTTCGCCTGGCATCGTGCTGTTCAGCGAGGCCTGGCATCCCGGCGTGGTGGGGATTGTCGCGGGCCGCGTTTCGCGCAAATACAACCGCCCCTGCGTGGTGCTGGGCAACGAGGGCGATCTGGCCAAGGGCTCGGGCCGCAGCATCGACGGGTTGAACCTCGTGGAAATCCTTTCCGGTTGCGGCGGCGAACTCGCCAGCTGGGGCGGCCACCCGATGGCGGTGGGCATCGCAATCCAGAAGACACGGCTGGACGTGTTCCGGGGCGTGTTTGCCGAGGCCGTTCGCGTCCATGCCGGCGGCGACATCACGGCGCGTCAGCTCGATGTGGCGACGTGGCTGCAGCCTGATCAGGTGAGCGAACAGCTCATGACGGAACTCGAGGTGCTGCACCCGTTTGGCCAGGGCAATCCCGAGCCGGTGTTTGGCGTGAGCGGGGTGGTACTGAGGCAGCCGCCCGAGGTGTTCAAGCAACTGCATTTCCGCTTCCAGTTCGACAACGGTCGCGGCCGCCGGCTGCACGGTGTGGCGTGGAAGCTGGCCAACCGTCTGCCGCCGGTGGGTGTGCCACTCGACTTCGCGGTGGAGATCACCTGGAACCACTTTAATGACCGCAAGTTGCTCCAGCTCGAACTCATCGACTGGCGGCGGGCGGAGGGCTGATAAGGGGATAAGGTTTAAGGGGTAAGGTTTAAGCGGTAAGCACGAAATCGGGTAGCCGGGTCACATCCGGGCTCAGGGCTTAAACCTTGCCCCTTAAAACTTATTCTTGCTCTTACCTGCCAATCCCTGCTTTTTCGCAACCTCGCGCGGCCATAGCTCAACTGGATAGAGCGCCAGACTACGAATCTGGAGGTTTGGGGTTCGACTCCCTATGGCCGCACCATCTTTAAGCGCCCGGTCTTTAAGCCGGGCGTTTTTTTTGCCTGATGCGCGGGAATCGGGAAGTCCGGGTTGGGCAGCCTGCTTACAGGCGCTCTCCAGAAGCGCGAGCAACCTCGATGCCAGCGGCGGAACCCTCCGGCAGGCCTTCGGGTTGTTCTTGGCGCGCCTCGTGCAAAGCATTGGCCCTCAGGCTTTAGCCTTGGACCTCGGCTCCACGTTGGGCAGCAACGCGGTCAGCACGCCGATCAGCGGCAGGAAGCCGCAGACCAGGAAAACATGCTCGATGCTGGTGAGATCGGCGAGCTTGCCGAGCGCGGCCGAGGCCACGCCACTGATGCCGAACGCAAAGCCGAAGAACAGGCCGGCGATCAGGCCGACCTTGCCGGGGATCAGTTCCTGGGCGTAGACGAGGATGGCCGAGAATGCCGAGGACAGGATGCCGCCGATAAACACGCTCAGGATCACGGTGGCCGCCAGGCCGACATGCGGCAGCGCGAGGGAAAACGGCGCCACGCCGAGGATGGAGAACCAGATGACGTATTTCCGCCCGAAACGGTCACCGAGCGGCCCGCCGAAGAAGGTCCCGGCGGCCACGGAGAAAAGGAAAATGAAAAGGTACACCTGGGACTCCTGGATCGAGAGGTGAAAATGATGGATCAGGTAGAACGTGTAGTAGTTGGTCAGGCTGACGAGATAGACGTACTTCGAGAAGATCAGCACGAGCAGGATGACGATGGAGAAGATAACCGTCCGGCGCGGCACGCGGCTGGCCGCGGCGAGCTGGCGGGCCTTGGACCGGGCGAGGTGGTGGGCGAGGTTGCGCTGATACCAGCCACCGACCCGGTAGAGAATGTAGATGCCCAGCGCCGCGATCCCGCCGAACCAGATGATCGAGGTCTGGCCATGGGCGACGATGATCAGGCCAGCGAGCGGCCCGAGCGAAGAGCCCAGGTTGCCGCCGACCTGGAAGAGGGATTGGGCGAACCCGTGGCGTCCGCCGGCCGCCATGTGCGCGATGCGCGAGGCCTCGGGATGGAAAATGGACGAGCCCATGCCGACCATCGCCGCTGACACGAGGATCAACGGATAACTGGTCACACGCGACAGCAGGACCAGGCCGCAGAGCGTGATGCCCATGCCCACGGCGAGCGAGTAAGGCTTGGGTTTGCGATCGGTGTAAAAGCCCACGACGGGCTGTAGCAGCGAGGCCGTGACCTGGAAGCAGAGCGTGATCAGGCCGACCTGGGTAAAGGTGAGCTGGTATTCGCGCTGCAGCAGCGGATAAATCGCGGGCAGCAGCGACTGGATCGTGTCGTTGAGCAGATGGGAAAAGCTCATCGCGAGCAGGACCTTGAGAACGGTCTGCTCGGTTGCGCTGGGATTCCCCGGAACGGCGGTTTCGGCACTGGCCATGACCAGCTTGGTAGCTATCCCCGCGCCACTGGCAACGCTGGATGGTAAAAGAAGCGCAGTTTGGAGCGGGATGCGGCCTCGCTGATGGGCCATTCGGTTAGCCGCAACGAGGCGCAATAGGCCCATGCCATCTGGCGAATTGGTTACTTGCGCCGCTTTGCGGCCCTTTGCGGCTAACCGGCCTTTGGCTTGCTCAACCAGCCAGCGCCGCCCTGTTCGCGTTGAGCAGTACGACGACATCCTTGCGGCGGGATTCGGGGGTGACGGTCAGGTGGGCGAGCTGGCCGCCCTTGAGCTCACCCTCGACGATGGTCTGGCCGGTGACGTGCAGCTTGAAGGTCACATTCCAGCGGTCGGCCGGCCAGGCGGGGAAGAGCAGGATCTTTTCGCCGACTGTCTGCACGAGCATGGTCTGCAGGGCCAGCTGGCTGACACTGCCATGGTCGAAGTCCGGCACCCAGTCGTAGTTCGGCCCCCAGAAGCCCTTAAACGTCGCTGGGTAACCGGTGCGGTCGTTGTAGTTTTTGCTGACGTAAAATGCCGCCGCCTCCGTGAGCCCGAGCAACGCCGCGTGCACCGCATCCTGCCGCCAGCCGCCCGTGTCGGGAAACAGGCGCCGCGCAAACGTCCACTGTGCGACGTCGAGCTCCGGCCGGCCAAGGCCATAAAGCTTGTACGGGAACACGGCATAGAGCTCCGGGTTTTCCGAGTTGTTGGGGACGTCCTCGTGTTTTTCCGCGGAGCGCAGCAGTTTGCGGCCGTCCACGGTACCGGTGGGCAGCGCGGGCAGCCGCGCGGCGAGGGCGCGCCAGTTCTCGTGATCGGCGGGAGTGAGGTGGCTGACCGGCAGCGCCAGCAGGCGGGGCAGCATAAAGTGCAGCGCGGCGATCTCCGGCATCGGGTTTTCCGCCTGCCACCAGGTCTCGAGGGCCTGCGCTGGCGTGAAGCGGAGCTTGCCGCCGGCGTCGTTGGCATAATGCAGGCCGCAGAAATTCATCACGGCTCGGGCGATGGGCAGCAATTCTTCGTCGAGCAGGGCGGTGTCCGCGGTGTGGTCAAACGTCTCCAGCAGGAGGGCGACGAGTTCCAGGCCGCTGTTCCAATAATAACGGATGTACTGGTTCTCGATGTCCCGCGGCGCCTTGCCCGCGCGGTCCCAGCCATAATTCGAGGGCAGGTGGGTGCCCCAGAAATAAAGCGTCTCGGGAAAAAACGCGCCGCCATGACCATACCACTGCTGCGTGCGGTGCTCGGCGAGCGGAAGCATGTCGCGGTACATGCGGAATAGCGGGCGCACCAGCTCGTAGTCGCCGTTCGCGAGCAGCGCCCAGTAGATCAGGCGGGTGTTCTGCCACCAATAGCCGCCGCCCCAGCGCCGGTAGTCGGCGTCGAAGGCCTCGTCCTTGAGTCCCCAGTCGGCCGTGAAGAGGCCGCCGTTGAATTTCACCGGATAAAGTCCACGGCCGCAGCACGCGACGAGATAGCGCTGCCACGCGGATTGCTCGGCGATGGTCGCCGCCTGGTTCCAGTCGGGCGCGCGCGCCTCGGGGCGGATGTAACTGCGCGCCCAAAACTCCTGCCACCAGTGTTGGTGATCGCGCCAGAGTTCGGCGGGAGAGCTCGCGGACGCGGCCGCCGCGGCCGCGCGGATTTGCGCCAGCCAGAGTGTGACGGAGTCGGTCTGGGCTGCATGCACGGTGACGGTGAGCACGGCGGAGGTGGCAGGGCCTGACACCAGGGTACTCTCGCCGGCTTTCTTGAAACCGGCACCGGTGAGACAGCCGCCAAAGGTCCGGTGCAGGAGCGGGTCGGTTGACTTGGCCTTGAGTTCGCCGAGACCCTGCTGGTCGAGCGTCAGCGGCCAGACGGACGATTCGTTGCGCTGATACCAAATGACGGCCTGGGGCTCACCGGGCACGATCTGGTCAGGCAGGGCGGTCAGCTTGACCTGACCACCCTCAAGGCCGCAGGCGGCATGGGCTTCCTTCTCTCCGATCTCGCGCGGCGCCGTGCGCCAGGGATCGAGGCTGGCGGCGATGTCGCCGGAAGTCGCGCGGTTCACCTCGATCACCAGGCGGGGCCAGTGGGCATCGATCCAGAGTCGCACGGACGTGCCGCCGCTCGTGATCACGACCGAGGCGTCGGCCAGCGAAAGCTTCTGCGCAAAGTCCCCGCCGGCGGCGGTCAGCGCGGGGGTGAGCCGCAGCCGGATCCGGCCGAGCTTGATCAGGCGGCCGAGATGATCCCATGCGTCATTCTTCGCCAGATAGAGGACGATGTCGCCGTTGGGCTCGGTCCAGACGTTGGCGGCGAGGTTGCCGTTGCCGAGGGGCAGGGAGTCGGCCGAGCTTTGGCCAGGGGTGGACCAGATGACGTCGCCAATCACGGAATGAATTTCAGTGGCGCGCCCCATAGACGCAAGAAAACCCGCCGGGTGGGCGGGTTTTCAAAGTAGGGCGGGGCTTCGACCCGCTCTTTCCGAGGGTGCGGCTTTTGGCCAAGCCTGGGCGGGTCAAAGACCCGCCCTACCGCGGACTAAATGGCCTTGGGCAGGTCGACGCCGTTGAACTCCACAGCGTGGGGGTGGTTGCGCTTCACCTTGTGCAGCAGATGGCGCTTCTCGAGCATGCGGTCGAGTTTGTCCACCAGCAGGGCGACGGCCTTGTGGCATTCATCGGCCTCGACGGAGGCGTTGATGTCAGGCCCGAGCACAACGATATGGCCCTTGGCCTTGAACCGGGCGCCGACCTCCTCCTTGGAGTCGCAC
Source organism: uncultured Opitutia bacterium (assembly GCA_903839035.1). Lineage (GTDB taxonomy): Bacteria > Verrucomicrobiota > Verrucomicrobiia > Opitutales > Opitutaceae > Opi-474. Next base: position 34,227 of record CAIMAQ010000012.1, on the reverse strand, counting down.
TCGAGTTCCACGCGGATGCGCACGATGCGCTCATCGTGTCGGAATAATCGGTCCGCCTTTTCGCGCACGAAAGTCTTGAGCGACGGGGTCAGCTCGAGATGAATGCCGGAGACGATCAGTTCCTGGTTGTTTTGGCTGTTCATATTTCTGGGTTATGTCTGGGTTGGACCAAATCCGACCGGAAACCCGGCCGGACCAAAAATGTCCCGCTCAATCCCGTGCCCTCGCTAAGCGAAGCGCTCTCTTCCTTTTCCACCGTCATCGTGACCGGGGGATCTTCCGGTATTGGAAAATCATTCATTGAGCTGATGGCGAAACTGAATCCCGGCCTGCAGTTTTGCAACCTCTCAAGGCGTGAACCGGGGATAAAAATTAGCGGCATAAAATTGAACCATTTTCCCGGTGATATGTCGCGGCCGGCCGATTTGGCGCGCGCCGCCGGGGCGATCGAGGCGTTTTTAGCCTCTGCGGCGCCGACCGGGCGCGTGTTGCTCATCAATAACAGCGGCTTCGGCGCCTACGGGCGTTTTCCGGAACCCAATCTGGAACATCAGCTTGAGCTGATTGACGTGAACATCCGCGGGCTCGTGGACCTCACCGGCCGGCTCCTGCCGCTGCTGAAGGCGCGCGGCGGGGCGATCATCAACGTGGCCTCAACCGCGGCGTTTCAACCCACGCCGTACATGGCAACGTACGGGGCCTCGAAGGCCTTCGTGCTGCACTGGAGCCTGGCGCTCAACGCGGAGTTGCGCGGTAGCGGGGTGAACGCGCTGGCGGTCTGCCCGGGTCCCACGTCGACGAATTTTTCCAAACGCGCCGGGCTGCAGTCGGGTTCCGTTTCGCCTGCGCTGAGCATGACCTGCGAGCAGGTGGTGCTGGGCTCGCTGCGGGCGCTGGCGGCGGGCCGGAGCCAGGTCGTCAACGGCTGGAAGAACAAGACGATGACGTTTGTCACCGCGAAATTGCCGAAACCGCTGATGGCGCGCGCCGCGGCCAAGGCGTTGGGCAGGTACCAGGTAAAGCAGGTGCGGAAATGAGTGCGGAGCCCCCGGCGGCGCCGGAGGATTTTTTTGCCAACTCCTCGCGCGCCTGTGCCTGGCCGCGCCGGCTGAAGCAGGGGCCGGTGCGGTTGTTCACCCTCGAGGAAGTGCGGAGTTGGATCCTCTACGAGGATGCCCGGCTGCTGGTCGTGGCGAAGCCCGGCGATGCGGTCTGCCATCCATCGAAGGCGGGCCCGTGGTCGAGCCTGGTCGGGGCTGCGCGCGAGTACACGCAGTTGCCGGTGATGCACCTCGTGTTCCGGCTGGATCGCGAAACCAGCGGGGTGGTTGTCCTCGCGAAGGACGCAAAAATGGCCAGTCGGCTGCAGACGGCGATGCAGGACCGCAAGGTGGGGAAGGCTTATCAGGCGATTCTCACGGGCGAACTCGCGGGTCCGGTCACGGTGAACCAGCCCTTGGGCGACGACACGGCGAGCCCGGTGTTCATCAAGTCAGCCGTGCGCGCGGACGGCCAGACGGCGGTGACCCATTTCACCCCGGTCGCGGCGGGCGGCGGATTCACCCTCGTACGTGTCGTGACGGAAACCGGCCGCAAGCACCAGATCCGGGCGCATGCGCTGTGGCTCGGGCATGCCATTGTGGGCGACAAGATCTACGGGCCGGACGCGCGCTGCTACCTGGAGTTCATCGATCACGGCTGGACCGAGTCGCTGGCGGCGAAGTTGCTGTTGCCGCGGCAGGCGCTGCACTGCGCGGAGATCGACCTGCGGCCGGCGGGCTTGGAGTATGTGTTTACGACTCCGCTGCCGGAGGATTTGCGGGTGTTTTGCACCAGTCGCGGGCTGTCAGGGTGATCGCGGTTTCGAGTGCCACCCGGTGGGCGGCGATGCGCTGCGCCAGCGGAAAAGCCGAGGGTGACTCAAGCGTGTAGGACTGGGAAGTATGATGCGCCCGCAGGTAAATGGGCTCGGGCCAATTCTCCCGCAGCAGCGGATCACTCACGGGCCGGAGAATGCCGCCTTTGGACTCACGGCCGTCAATGAGCGGACTGTGGTCGATGGGGCAGACGGCGGTGACGGCGGCGATCATGGGCTCCGCCAGACTGGGCCGCTGGCCGGGGTTCAACTCGTAGAGATAATAGCCGGTGGATTCCCAGTCCTCGTGGACGGACAGTGTGACGATAAAATTGGGCTGGCGCTGGAGCCACGCGACATGGGCGAGCGACTCGGCGGACCGGAGGTCCTTGTAATCGCGATTGAGGTCGAGGCCGTCGGCGTTCTCTCGTTGCCCGCGCGCCAGCCCGTTGGGGTTGAGCAGCGGACAGAGGAACCAGTTGGCACGGGAGTCAAAGCGGCCGGCCTCGAGCATCTCAAGCAGGGCCAGCGGCGGGGCGGGCTCGTCGCCATGGATGCCGGCGGAGAGATAGATCCGCGGACGGGGACCGGGGGTGCGCTTCGTGAGGGCGATCAGCGGGCCCGACGCCGTTTTGCCCATCTGCTCGACGTGGAAGCCGGCGGCCGGGGCCGAGGCGATGAAGCGGGCGGCGACGGCGGCGGGGTCGAGGGGAGCGGCTTTGACAGGAGACACGCCGTGGTTCTTGCTGGCCGTTTTCCCGAAGCTCAAGCCACAATCTGATCACCCAGCCATGTCCCAAGTCCGCGTCCGTTTTGCCCCCAGTCCGACGGGGTTTTTCCACATCGGCAGCGCCCGTACGGCACTGTTCAACTGGCTGTATGCGCGGCACACGGGCGGGGTGTTCATCCTGCGCATCGAGGACACGGACAAGGAGCGCAACAGCGCGCAGTTCTACAACGTCATCTACGATGCGCTGACCTGGCTGGGGCTGAACTGGGACGAGGGCCCGAAAGTCGGATCCTGCGGCGGCGGCAGTTTTGGCCCGTACCTGCAGAGTGAGCGCGCGGACATTTACCGGCAGTACCTGGAGAAACTGAAGGCTGCGGGCCGCACGTACGAGAAGGACGGGGCGGTTTACTTCAAGCTGCTGGGCGACCGCTCGGAGGTGTTCGATGATCACCGCAAGAAGACCGTGACGAAGGTCAAGGTGGCGCCGACGGTCATTGATGACCTGATCCGCGGCCGCGTGGAGCGGCTGGAGGACGAGGATTTCGTCATCGTGCGCTCGGACGGCAACCCGGTGTTCCATTTCGTAAACGTGGTGGACGACATCGCGATGCAGATCACCCACGTCATCCGCGGGGAGGACCACCTCTCGAACACCAGCAAGCACGTGGAGCTGTTCAAGGCGTTCGGTGCGCCGGTGCCGCAGTTCGCGCACATCCCGCTCATCCTGAAGCAGGCTGGACCGGGCAAGATGTCGAAGCGCGACCAAGGGGCGCTGATCGAGGAGTACCAGAAGCGCGGCTACCTGCCGGAGGCGCTGGTGAATTTCCTTACGCTGCTGGGCTGGAATCCGGGCGATGACCGTGAAAAAATGCCGATCGCGGAGATCATCCGGCTGTTCGACCTGCCCGGCGTGAACCAGAGCAACGCCCGCTTCGATGACAAGAAGCTCGCGCACATGAACATGGTTTACCTGCTGGAGCAGCCGGCGGACCGGTTTGTGAGGCTGGCGCGCAGTTACTTCGAGAGCCAGCCCGCCGGGGCGCCGGCCTTGCTGGCCGAGCCCGATTATTTCCGCGCTGTGTTGCTGCTCTGCCAGCCGAAGATCAAGGGGCTCGAGGAACTGCCGGGCTACACGGCGTATCTCTTCACGGAGGACTACGCGACCGACGCCAAGGTGAAGGAGAAGGTCATGGCCAAGGGCGATCCGAAGGCCCGGCTGAATGAGCTGATCGCGGTGCTGCCGGGCTTTGATTTCACGAGTGACACCGCCATCGAGGAGGGAATCAAGGCGCTAGCCGCCAGGAACGGCCTCGGCTTTGGCGATTACCAGAGCGTGGCCCGGCTGGCCGTCTCCGGGACCAACGTCGGCCCGAGCATCACCGGCCTCTTCCGGATCTTGACCCGGGAGCGCGTCCTGAAACGGCTGGAGCGGTTCCTGGCCTCGGCGTGATTCCCTTTTGGGAATGGCGCGTAACTTCCCCGCGGCGACTGCGTCACAGCCTCCGCATGAAAAAATTACTCATCCTTTCCTCCGTCCTCCTTGGTTGTGGCGTGACGGCCCTGCTGGCGGAAGACGCCACGGTCACACTGCCGGCTCTGACTCCGGCCCCGGCCGAAGCCGCCCCGGCCGCAGCCAATGCCCCGCAAGGCTCGGCGCCTGCGACCGGTAAAAAGCATCACAAGAAGCACCACAAGAAGAAGGCCAGCGAGGCGACGCCTGCGGCTGAGCCGAAGTCGTAACCCGGTGCTACGTTTCAGGGCGGGCACGGGGACATGCCCGCCATCTTTATGGCTGGCCGGGCGCCTTGGCCCAGGTGTCTTTTAGCGAGATCGTGCGGTTGAACACCAACCGGCCAGGGCTCGCATCCTTCGAATCGAGCGAGAAGTAGCCCAGACGCTCGAACTGGAAGCGCTGCTCCGACGTCGCGCTCGCGAGGGACGGCTCCAGGCGCGCCGTCACGGTCTCGAGGGAGTGGGGGTTGATGTGCTGGAGGAAATTGTCGTCCAGGCCCGGCTCGGGCACTGAAAACAGGCGGTCGTAGAGGCGGACCTCGGCGGTGAGGCTCTCCGTGGCGCTGACCCAGTGGATGGTGCCCTTGACCTTGCGGTCCACGTTCGGGCCGCCCGCGCGCGTCGTGAGATCGGCGGTGCAGCGGAGTTCGGTGACGTGGCCCGCGGCGTCCTTCACTACCTCATCGCACTTGATGATGCAGGCGTACTTAAGCCGGACCTCGCCGCCGGGTTTCAGGCGGAAGTATTTCGGCGGCGGCACCTCGGCGAAGTCGTCGCTCTCGATGAACACCTCGCGAGTGAGCTGGAGCGGGCGGGTGGTGGGCGTCTCGGACTGCGGGTCGTTGGTCGCGGTGCACACAAGTTTTTCACCGGCGGGAATGTTGGTGAGGACGAGCTTGATCGGTCGGAGCACGGCCAGGCGCCGCTGGGCGACGGGATTGAGCTCCTCACGAATGGCGTGCTCGAACACGGCAATGTCGGTCGTGCTGATAAACTTCGTCACGCCCGCCCCGATGGCGAAGCGCCGCACGGCGCTGGCGGGCACACCGCGGCGGCGGAGGCCGCGCAGCGTCGGCATGCGCGGGTCGTCCCAGCCGTCCACCACGTGCTCGTTGACCAGCTGGATCAGCCGGCGCTTGGAGACCAGCACGTAGGTGGGGCGGAGCTTGGAGAATTCGTATTGGTGCGGCAGCGGCCGCGCCAGGCCGAGGGCCTCGAGGATCCAGTCGTAGAGCGGCCGGTGATCGGTGAACTCGAGCGAGCAGAGGCTGTGGCTCACGCCCTCGAGGTAGTCGCTCAGGCAGTGGGCGTAGTCGTAGAGCGGGTAGATGCACCACTTGTCACCGGTCTGGTGGTGCGCGGTGTGGCGGATGCGGTAGAGCAGGGGATCGCGCAGCCACATGTTGGGTGAAACCATGTCGATCTTGGCGCGGAGCGAGCGGGCGGCGTCGGGATATTCACCGGCGCGCATGCGGGCGAACAGGTCGAGGTTCTCGGCCACTGTGCGGTGGCGGAACGGGCTGTCCTTGCCGGGCCGGTCGGGGGCGCCGCGGTATTCGTCGGTGTCCTTGGGGGACAGGTCGCAGACGTAGGCCCGGCCGCGCTTGATCAGCTCGACGGCGTAGTCATGCAGCTGGTCGAAGTAGTGGCTCGCAAAGAACGGCTCGAGGTTCCGCTCGCCGGCCTCGGCGGGCACGGAGGCGAGGTAATAGTCGGCCTTGCCGTCCACGGTCTGCGCGGTGGGCGTGGCGCCCTTGCGCTTGAACCCGAGCTGGTGGTCGGCCCAGCCGGCGATCAGCCATTTCACATCGTCGATGATGGCGTCGACATACTCGATGTCCTCCTTAGCCGGGTTGGTGTCGTCCATCCGGAGGTTGCAGGTGCCGCCGTTCTCGCGGGCGATGCCGAAGTTGATGCAGATGGCCTTGGCGTGGCCGAGGTGGAGGTAGCCGTTGGGCTCGGGCGGGAAGCGCGTGACGATCTTCGGGTAGCGCTTTTCCTCGACATGCTGCGCGACGATGTCGCGGATGAAGTCACTGGGCGCGGGGGCGGCGCCGGGCGCGGTGGCGTTGGGCTCGACGGTCATAACGCGGCAAATTGCGGGCCCCGCGGGTGCGAGGCAACGCCACAATTCATCGCGTCATTTTTTCTTCCGAAACGTCGTCGTCGAGGTGCCGGCGGGTGTGGGCAGGGCGCCGTCGGCGGCCATTTCGCGGAGCAGGCTGCCGAGGTAGGGGATGAGCTGCTTCTTGCGGCTGACGATGCCGGGCAGATCGAAGATCTCGTCCTGCTCGACGTGGGCGTAGGAAATGCGGCGGATGAGCCCCTCGTCGGCCTTCACGAGCATCAGGGAGTTCTGCGTGTTGATGTCGGTGACCAGCAGGCAGGCGAACGCGAGCCGCTCGTCGGCGCGCAGTTCCTGCAGCGCGTCCGAGATCGGCTGGGCGTGCTGCCAGAAATTGCTGAAACCGAGTTCCTCCACCTGGGAGACGGCGAAACGCACGCCCTCCTCCTCGTAAATCTTGAAGTCGGAGCGGACCACCTTGGCGGGCGGATTGGCGAGAATGACGGAGCCGGAGCTGAAGATTTCGTCGGCGAGTTTCTGCGGGTCGACGCCGGCAATCTGGGCGAGCCAGGCGAGGATCGTGCCGTCCTTCGGCGTAGTCGTCGGGCTGTTCAGCATGAGCGTGTCGGAGATCAGCCCGGCCATCATGATGCCGGCGATCTCGGGCGAGGGGGTGAGGCCCTCGCGGCGGAAGAGATCGGCGACGATGGTGCTGGTCGAGCCGACGGGCTCGTTGATGAAGAGGATGGGCTGCTGGGTGTTGAGGGCGCCGAGCCGGTGGTGGTCGATGATCTCGGTGATGGTGACCTCCTCGGCGCCGGGAACGGCCTGTGTCAGCTCGTTGTGGTCGACCAGGACGAGGCGGGTCCGCACGGGCTTGAGCATGTCGCTCTTGGTGAGGATGCCCTGCAGTGTGCCCTCGTCGTCGGTGACCAGTAGGGCGTGGGGGGAGCCGCCGGAGAATTTATTGCGGGCCTCGGTCAGCCGGGCGTCCGCGCTGATGGTGGCGAACTTGCGGTCGATGACTCGCTCCAGCGTGGAGGCGGTGCGGACGACCCAGGCGGTGGTGGCGGAGTCGTAGGGGCTGCTGATGAGGCTGACGCCCTTGGCCTTGGCGAGTTCGAAGATCTCCGGGTCCACCTCGAGACTGCTGGTGATGATGAGGGCGCGGATGCCGATCTCGATGGAGCGTTTTTGGACATCGCGGCGGTCGCCGACGATGATCAGCGCCTGGCTGGCGGGAATTTTTTCGCGCTCGGAAATGCTCCAGAAGGACTTGATGTCCATCGTGCCGAGGCGGACATAAAGTTCCTCGATCTTGCGCTCACCGACGAGGTGGAGCGGGCGGGCGTGCAGGGCGCGGGTGATGTTGGCGAGCGAGGTCTTCACCTGGCGCATGAGGCGCGGCTCGTGGGCGCGGGGGATGAAATTGCTGCCGAGGGCGGCCAGCGAGACGGTGCCGACAATGCCCCGGCGCGGGGAAATCACGGGCAGCAGGCGGATGTCGTGGCGGTCGATCAGCTCGAGGGCCTCGGCGCAGGTGGCGTTCTCGGTGACGGACACAACCTCCGCGGCCATGAGGTCGCGCACCCGCGGGCTGACGTCGCTCAGGTACAGCGGCAGCGGTTGGTGGAAGCGGGCGAGAATGGTATCGATCCGGGCGTTGGAATTGCCGCAGCGCGCGGCGACATAACCCTGGTCACCGCGCTGGGTTTTATAGGCGGCGTACGCGATGGCCGAGCAGATGGCGTCGGCGTCGGGATTCTTGTGCCCGACGATGTACGTGGGGGCGGCGGCCCGGGCGAGGGGGTCGGGGGAGGTGGGCGCGGTGGCGGCGGTCGTCATGCGGACCGGTGAGATTGGCGGCCGCGGCGGGCCGGTGGAAGCGGGAAATAATTCCCGCGCAAAATATCCCGTGGAACCCCGATTGCCGCCCGCGGACCGCTCAGGGCCCGGGTTCGCCCGGGGTGCCGTTGGGCGTGCCCAGCCCGCCGCTGGCCGTGGCATAAACCCGGGCGGGGTTGGTACTGCTGGCCGGGATGGCCTGGAGCACGTTGTCCACGAGCTGACCGGAACTGTTGGAGACGAATTTCTGCAGGGTGTCGGGGTAAAAGGCGACATTCCCGCCGATAAAGACCACATGCCCGCCCGTCGCGTTGTAGACGCCGCGGGCGGGGTCCCAGGTGCCGCTCGTAGTCAGGCCGCGGGTAAAGGCGATGGGGGTGGTGGCGGGATCGCCCATTTTCAGGCCGCCGATAAATTCCCAGCTCAGGGCGGGATTGCTCGTGAAGGTGGCGTCGAGGGTGCTCCGGGTCGCATCGGCTTGGGCGAGGATGGCGGCTGGGAAGCTCCCGTTGAAGAGCGGGTCGTTCTTGGCAAAATAGAAGGTCGGATCGCTCAGCATGCCGTTGCGCGCGAGGATGGCGGGCCAGAGATAGGCGGGCGACGGGGCGGTGAGGAGGCCCTGCGCCTGGATGACGAGCGGGTCGGGCAGCCGGTCGTTGTTGTCGCTGGCGTAGATCATGGCGGCCTTGGCTATTTCGCGGAGATTGCTCGCGTCGACGGTGCGCTGGGCCTTTTCACGCACGGTGCCGACGGTGGGGATGATGATGGCGGCGAGAATCCCGATGATCGCGATCACGGTCAGCAACTCGATCAGGGTGAAGCCGGCGCGGACGGGGCGGGGTGGGGTGGTCATGGGCAAAGAGGTCGGACCAGACGGCGGGCGGAGCCAAACCGTGGTCCAGACGGAAACCGAGCGTCGGACTCGACAAGACTTTGGCGGGTGCCCTAGCATGGCCGGTCATGAAGATTTACCTGGATGGCAAATTCGTCGAAGAGGCTGAGGCCAAGGTGTCCGTGTTCGATCACGGACTGCTCTATGGCGACGGCGTTTTTGAGGGCATCCGGCTCTACGGCGGCAATGTTTTCCGCCTGGAGGAGCACCTGGAGCGGCTCGAGTACTCGGCCAAGGCCATCATGCTGGACATGCCGCTCTCGCGGAAGGCGTTGAGCGACGCCGTCTGTGAATCCTGCCGGCAAAACGGCCTGACCGACGGCTACATCCGCCTCGTCATCACCCGCGGCGTGGGCGACCTCGGCCTGGCGCCCTGGCTCTGCGCGAAGCCCTCGCTGTTCATCATCGCGGCCAAGATTTCCCTCTACCCGAAGGAGCATTACGACAACGGCCTCGCGATCGTCACCGTGCCGACGCGCCGCATCAATCCCGCCGCGCTGCCGCCGACCATCAAGTCGCTGAACTACCTCAACAACATCCTCGGCAAGATAGAGGCGAAGCAGTTCGGCGCGCTCGAGGCGATCATGCTCAACGACCAAGGCTACATCGCCGAGTGCACCGCGGACAACATCTTCATCGTCCACAAGGGCGAACTGATCACGCCGGCCGCCTCGCAGGGCGCGCTCAAGGGTATCACCCGCTCCACGATCTTCTCCATCGCGCAGGAACTCGGGCTGCCCATCCGCGAGGCGGACATGACGCGCTACGATGTGTGGGTCGCGGACGAGTGCTTCCTCACCGGCTCCGGTGCGGAGGTGATTCCCGCGGTGAAACTCGACGGCCGCGTCATCGGCACCGGCAAGCCCGGCCCGATCACGCAAAAAGTACTCGCCGCCTTCCGGCGCCGGGTCCTCGTCGAGGGCACGCGGATTTGAGGATTTCACGCCCGCAGTCGGGGCCGCGGGTCGCCGGTGAGCGACACGTTGTCCGTAAAAAATCCGCTACCCGGGAAAGATCGGCGCACGGCGGCATTCCGCTCACCCGCGCTTGCCTGTATCACCGCTTGTGGCATAGTGCCTGCAAGTAGCTTTTACCCCCTCCCATGGCCAATCCGCTCAAATGTGACCTTTGCACCAAGCCCGCCACCGTGCACCTCACGCAGATCGTGAACAACAAGGTGCACAAGGTGGACCTGTGCGAGGAATGCGCCCAGGCCAAGGGCGTGACGGACCCGAGCGGCTTCTCGCTCGCCGACCTGCTGCTCAAGGCCTCGCTCAACCCGGAGCCCGCCGCAGCCGGCGTGCGCTGCGAGCAGTGCGGGTTCACCCAGACCGACTTCAAGAAGCAGGGGCGCTTCGGCTGCCCGGCGTGCTACGACACCTTCAGCGCCATCATCGAGCCGATGCTGGACACCATGCACAAGGGCACCGCCCACACCGGCAAGGTGCCGCAGAAGGCCCTCGCCCGCAAATCTCTCTACGACCGGCTGACCAAGCTCGAGACCGACCTCACCGAGGCGATCAAGTCCGAGCGCTACGAAGACGCCGCCCGCACCCGCGATGAAATCAACCAAGTCAAACACACCTTCGGGCAAAAGCCGCCGCGTTGAGCCCATGACCATCTCGTCGCTCATTGATACCCCGTCTGAGCTGACCGATGCCGCGAGCAGCAAGACTGCGATCGTGCTCATGACGCGCGTCCGCCTCGCGCGGAACCTCACCGGCAACTCTTTTCCCGGCTGGGCCAAGCCCGCGCAGCGCGAGGAAGTGCTCGCCATCTGCCGCGAGGCCGTCGCCGCCAGCGCGCCGATGAAGCGCAGCCTCAGTATCAACATCGACGAACTCACCGACCTGGAGAAACAGATCCTTGTCGAGCGCCACCTGATCAGCCGCGAGCTGAGCGGCGCGAAGTCCGGCGCCGGCGTCGTCATCAGCCGCGACCAGGCCTTCTCGGTCATGATCAACGAAGAGGACCACCTGCGCATTCAGGTCCTCCGCTCGGGCTTCCAGCTCAAGAAGACCTGGACCGCGATCAACGAACTCGACTCGGCTCTCGAGGACCGCCTCGACTACGCCTTCTCGCCCACGCTCGGCTACCTGACCGCCTGCCCGACCAATCTCGGCACCGGCATGCGCGCCTCGGCCATGATGCACCTCCCGGCGCTTGTCATCGCGAGCCAGATGGAAAAGGTCGTCCGCGCCGTCAACCAGCTCGGCATGGTCGTCCGCGGTCTCTTCGGCGAGGGCTCCGACGCCAGTGGAAGCATCTTCCAGATTTCCAACCAGACCACACTCGGCGAGTCGGAGGAGGGCATCATCAAGCGCCTCGGCAGCGTGCTCAACTCGATCATCGAGCACGAGCTCAACGCCCGGCAGAAGCTGCTGGAGGCGGACGCCAACAAGATCTTCGACAAGATCGGCCGCGCGTTCGGCATCCTGCAGAACGGCCACGTGCTCAGCTCCAGCGAGGCGATGAACCTGCTCTCGCTCATCCGGCTGGGCGTGGACCTCGGCGTGTTCCCCGACGCGAACCGCTGCGTGATCGACCGCCTCCTGATCGAGGCGCAGCCCGGCCACCTGCAGCACGCGCAGCGCGGCGAGTTCGAGCCCGGCCAGCGCGATCTGCTGCGCGCGATGCGGCTCCGCGGTGAGTTTGCAAATTTCACGAAACCCAATTTTACTCTGTCTTCAGACGGACCGAATTAATCCCTATACCCACCTACCATGTCCCAAGAGCCGATGAACAACTTCACGCCGCGCGCGCAGCAGGTCCTCGCACTTGCCCGCAAGGAAGCTGACCGCTTCCACCACAACTACGTGGGCACGGAGCACATCCTCCTTGGGCTGATCAAGCTCGGGCAGGGTGTCGCCGTCAGCGTGCTGCAGAAGATGGGCCTCGACCTCGAGACCGTCCGCGCCGCCGTCGAGAAGCAGGTCGGCACCGGTCAGGAGACGAAGACCCAGGGCAGCATTCCCTACACGCCCCGCGTGAAGAAGGTCCTCGCCCTCGCCGGCAAGGAGGCCAAGACCCTCAACCACTCCTACGTCGGCACCGAGCACATCCTGCTCGGCCTGCTGCGCGAGGGCGAGGGCGTCGCTGCCCGCGTCCTGAAGTCCCTCGACATCGACATCGAGCGCACCCGCAACGAGATCCTCCGCGAACTCGACCCGCAGTTTTCCGCCGGTGAACAGGGCAGCGCCCCGGGTGGCGAGGAAGCCGCCGCCGGCGGCCCGCAGCGCCCCGGAGCGCAGGCCGACGACAAGAAGGAGGTCAAGACCCCCGCGCTCAAGGCGTTTGGCCGCGACCTCACCGAACTCGCCCGCAAGAGCGAGATTGACCCGGTCATCGGCCGGAAGAACGAGATCCGCCGCGTCATCCAGATCCTCTGCCGCCGCACCAAGAACAACCCCGTCCTCATCGGCGAGGCCGGCGTGGGCAAGACCGCCATCGTCGAGGGCCTCGCCCAGGAAATCGCGGCCGGCAACGTCCCCGAGATCCTCGCGGAGAAGAAGGTCATCACCCTCGACCTCGCCCTCATGGTCGCCGGCACCAAGTATCGCGGCCAGTTCGAGGAGCGCATCAAGGCCGTGATGGACGAGATCAAGCGCGCCAAGAACATCATCCTCTTCATTGACGAGCTCCACACCATCGTCGGCGCCGGCGCCGCCGAGGGCGCGATGGACGCGTCCAACATCTTCAAGCCCGCGCTCTCGCGCGGCGAACTCCAGTGCGTCGGCGCGACCACCCTCAACGAGTACCGCAAGTACATCGAGAAGGACTCCGCCCTCGACCGCCGCTTCCAGTCCGTGAAGGTCGAGGCGCCGTCTGTGGACGACACCATCCTCATCCTCAAGGGCATCCGCTCGAAGTACGAGGACCACCACAAGGCCACGTTCAGCGACCAGTCGCTCGAGGCCGCTGCCAAGCTCTCCGACCGCTACATCACCGGCCGTTTCCTGCCCGACAAGGCCATCGACGTGATGGACGAGGCCGGCTCGCGCGCCCGCATCGGTGCGCTCACCCGTCCGCCGGTCGTCGAGAACATGACCAAGGAGATCGAGGCCGTCTGCGCACAGAAGGAAAAGGCCATCGCCGAGCAGCATTTCGAGGAGGCCGCCAAGTTCCGCGACCAGGAGAAGCAGCTCCGCACCAAGCAGGAGCAGATCACCGAGGAGTGGAAGAAGGCCCGCGAGGAGAAACGCGTCGCCATCGATGACAACCTGATGATGCAGGTCGTCGCCGACTGGACCGGCATCCCGCTCAACCGCATGGAGAAGAAGGAGAGCGAGAAGCTCCTGTCCATGGAGGGAGAACTCCAGCGCGCCGTCATTGGCCAGGACATCGCGTGCAGCGCGGTGGCCCGCGCCCTGCGCCGCTCGCGCGCCGACCTCAAGGACCCGCGCCGCCCGATCGGCTCGTTCCTCTTCGTCGGCCCGACCGGCGTCGGCAAGACCATGCTCGCGAAGCAGCTGGCCGCGCAGATGTTCGGCAACCAGGACGCGCTCATCCAGATCGACATGTCCGAGTACATGGAGAAGTTCGCCGTTTCCCGCCTCGTCGGCTCGCCTCCGGGCTATGTCGGCTATGACGAGGGCGGTCAGCTCACCGAGGCCGTGCGGCGCAAACCGTACGCCGTCGTTCTCTTTGACGAGATCGAGAAGGCGCACCCGGATGTCATCCAGATTCTCCTGCAGATCCTCGAGGACGGACGCCTGACCGACTCGCTCGGCCGCATGGTGGATTTCCGTAACACGATCATCATCATGACGAGCAACGTTGGGGCGCAGCTGCTCCAGCGCCAGACGTCGATGGGCTTCGGCGCGGCGGCGATGAACTTCAATGACGCGGAGAAGATGCGCGAGAAGGTGCTCGAGGAGGCCAAGCGGGTCTTCAAGCCCGAGTTCCTCAACCGCATCTCCGACATCACGTTCTTCCGCCCGTTGGACAAGAACGACCTCATCAAGATCGTCGAGCTCGAGACTGCCAATTTCGCGAAGCGCATCGCCGAGCGGAAGATCAGCCTCGAGTTCACGCCCGAGGCGAAGGCGCTGCTCATCGAGAAGGGCTACGACGAAAAATACGGCGCGCGTCCGCTGCGCCGGGCCGTCGAGCACTACCTCGAGGATCCGCTCGCCGAGGCTATCCTGCGCGGCGAGGTGAAGGACGGCGAGCCGGTGCTGGTCGTCCGCGAGGGCGAGGCGCTGATCTTCAAGCAGAAGACGCCCACCGCCGACACCGGCGTGGCGCCGTAACCCGCGACGGGTTCCCGCCGCTGCCCCATCAAACCCGGCCCGATGCCAACGGTCCGGGTTATTTATTTGGCAAGCCCGGAGCCGGCGATTCGCTTGGCGGGCATGTCCTTCCTGCGCCTTGGACTGGGTCTGTTGCTCCTGGCTGGCCTGAGGCTGGAGGCGGAGTCCTTCGTCCCGCTGACCGACGCCGAGCTGCTGCAGCCGCCCGCGGCGCCGCGTTTGGCAGAGTTCACCCGTTACGCGGAGCAGGGTGGATGGGACCAACTCACCCCGTTGTTCCGGGCAGCCGCGCTGAAGGCCTACGAATCGGGCCGGCTGCCGGCGGCCGAGCGCTGGTCCTATGTTTGCCGGTGGTCGGCGCTGTTCGCGGAAAACGAGGCGCATTTCATCCCGCACTGGATGAAGGAAGTGCAGGCCGCCAAGGTGGTGCATGCAAACCTGCCTCGGCACTATGCCCCGCAGAAGGAACGGCTCGGGTTATGGCTCTCGCCCGCGTTGAAAACGTGGCTGCTCACCCATCCTGATTTCTCGGGCGAATTCTTTGCGCTGCTCTCGCCGGTGGATTACTTGCCGGAGGTTTTCCATGTGCTCGACGGCCTCCATGGGCGCGATCCCGCCCGTTTTGCCCGGTATGCCAGCCTCGCGCTGGCCATTGCGGTCGTTTATGACCTACCGCCGCCGCCGGACTGGCCGCACGGCCAGGTTTATCCCGCGGCGTTTCCCCGGCACCCGCCGGCTGCCGCCGACGCGTTTGACTGGTGGATCCGGCAGGACCAGCTCGACCGGACCTATCACCGGCTGGAGCGTCTCGGCGCGGATGACCTGAAATTCGTGGTGGATGCCGCCGCGCCGTTCACCGAGCTCGAATGGTCCCAGCGCAACGTCGACCTCCCGCTCAGTCAGCTGGACAAGGCCTACACGCTCATCCGCTACCGCCCGGACCGGGCGGAAAAGGAGATCTACCTCTGGCCGGACGGCCCGTACACCCTGTCCGACATCCGCCGGGTGGGCGGGATTTGCATCGATCAGGCGTATTTTGCGACCCAAGTCGGCAAGGCCCGCGCCGTGCCCACGCTGCTGTTCCGCGGTGAAGGGATGGACGGGCGCCACGCCTGGTTTGGCTACCTCGACGGCAACCTGCAGTGGCAGCTCAATGCCGGGCGCTATGGCGAGCAGCGCTTTGTGACGGGCTACGTGCGCGATCCGCAGACCTGGAAGGAAATTTCCGACCACGAACTCCAGTTCCTGAGCGAGCGCTTCCGGACCCTACCGGCCTTTCACAGCTCCCGGATCCACCAGCAATTCGCCGCGGACTATCTGCAGGCGAAGGACCCGGCGGCGGCCATCCGGGCCGCATGGAAAGCGATCAAATTGGAGCGCCGCAACCTGGACGCGTGGAACACATTGCTCGACGCACGAGCGGCGCAGGGCGATACCCCGAAACAGATCGAGGCCAGTTTGTATCAGGCAATCGCGGCCTTTGGGAATTATGCTGACTTGGAAGCTGCCTTCTCGGGTCGGCTCTGCCGCAGCTTACGGGCGCGGGGCCAGCTCAGCGCGGCGGATTTTGAGGAACAGCGGATCTTGGCAAAGAATCGGCTGGCGCGCACTGACCTCGCGTTATTACAGGCGACGGACTCGCTGCAGCAGACCATGGATACGCGTCCGCTGGCCGAGAGCATCAAGGCCTACGACAAACTCGTGGACACGCAGGGTCGGGGCGCGGGGATTGCTTTTTACGACAAGATCGTGACTCCGTTTGTGCGGCACATGCTGGAAAACCAGCATCCGACCGAAGCGCGGCAGGCAGCCGAGCGGGCGCGCGCGATGCTTTATGTCCCGCCCGGCAGTCAACTTGACGGGGAGTTCAACAAGCTGTTCAAGGAACTGAAAGCCGTCTCCCCGACGGCACAGCGTTAAAAAGGTCAACCCATGCTCAAGATTTCGTGTTTCGTTCTATTCGCGCTTCTAACCGTGGGTGTGGACGCGGCCGAGAGCGGGGCGCCGCTTTCGCCCGACTCCCGGTTTGTCGTTGGGGAGCTACTCGCGCTTGATGACTTCGATGTCGGACTCGACCGCTGGAAGCCTGAGCTTGAAAAAGGCGGTTCGATCACCGCGCGCGACGGCCAGCTTGAAATTGATGTTCCAGGTGGTGCCACGGTCTGGCTCAAGACGTCGCTCACCGGGCCGTTGCTGATTTCCTATGACGCTGTTGTGGTCGCTGCCGGAGGCCCCAACGACCGCGTCAGCGACCTGAACTGTTTTTGGATGGCGCACGATATGCGCAGTCCGGACGACATTTTTGTCACGGAACGTAACGGGCGATTCGCCGAGTACGACCGTCTGGCGTGTTATTATGTCGGCTACGGCGGTAATGCGAACACGACCACCCGATTTCGACGCTACGTCGGCGAACAGGGCAACCGCCCCCTCCGCGACGAGCACAACCTTTCCGCTAAGGAATTTCTACTCGTCCCAAACCAGCTCGTGAGGGTCCACCTGGTTGCAGCGGGATCAACGATCGGCTACTATGCCAACGGCCGGCGCGTGTTCGCTTACGATGATCCGGAGCCCTCTACAAGTGGCTGGTTTGCGTTCCGGACCGTAACGAATCACCTCCGGGTGAAGAATTTCCGAGTCTATCGCCTCCACTCCCAGCTCGAGGCAGGGCGCGAACCGCGCCCCGGCCCCGCTGAGCGGAAGCTGAGTCACGGGCAGGGAGGCTAGGTTTGCCGGGGCGGCTGACGGGATTTCCTGTTGCGCCGGAATTGAATCGTTGCACCGTCAACCCTTCGCGACATGCGCACTCCTCCGCATAACCTCTTCGACAAGGTCTGGGCCGCCCACGCCGTCCGTGAACTGGCCAGCGGCCAGACGCAGCTGGTCATCGGGACGCACCTGATCCACGAGGTGACCAGCCCGCAGGCGTTCGCCATGCTGAAAGACCTTGGCCTCAAGGTTGCCATGCCGCACCGCACGTTCGCGACGGTGGACCATATCGTGCCGACCGACCGCCAGACCGAGCCGTTCAGCGACCCGCTGGCCGACGCGATGATCAAGGCGCTGCGGAAGAACTGCGCCGAGCACGGCATCACCTATTTCGACCTCGCCTCGGGGCGTCAGGGCATCGTCCACATGGTTGGACCCGAGCAGGGCATCACGCAGCCCGGCACGACGATCGCGTGCGGCGACTCACATACGAGCACCCATGGCGCGTTTGGGGCGATCGCGCTGGGCATCGGCACCAGCCAGGTGCGCGACGTGCTGGCGACGCAGACGATGGCGTTGGGCCGGCTGAAGGTCCGCCGCATCAACGTGGAGGGGCAACTGGGCCCGGGCGTGTACGCCAAGGACGTCATTCTCCACCTCATCCGTACGCTCGGCGTTAACGGCGGCACGGGCTACGCCTACGAGTACGGCGGCGCGGTGTTTGACCGCTTCTCCATGGAGGAGCGCATGACCGTCTGTAACATGTCCATCGAGGGTGGTGCCCGCGTCGGCTACGTGAATCCCGACGAGACAACTTTTGCCTACCTGAAGGGCCGGCCGTACTCGCCGACGGGCGCAGCGTGGGACGAGGCGGTGGCACGCTGGCGGGCGTTTGCGAGCGAGCCGGGCTGCGCTTACGATGAAGTCGTGACGATCCAGGGCGCGGACATCCCGCCGACCGTCACCTGGGGCATCAATCCCGGCCAGGGCATTTCCATCACCGAGACGATCCCCGATCCTGCCCAAACCAAGTCGGTTGACGAGAAGGCCGCCATCGTGGAGGCGCTGGCCTACATGAAGCTGACGGCCGGAGCGCCGATCAAGGGCACGAAGATTGACGTGGCTTTCCTCGGCAGCTGCACGAACGCGCGGCTGTCGGACTTCAAGGAAGTCGCCAAATACCTCAAGGGCCGGCGCGTGTCCCCGGGCGTGAAGGCCATCGCGGTGCCCGGCTCGCAGATCGTCGGCAAGCTGTGTGCCGAACTCGGGATTGACCGCGTATTTCGCGAGGCGGGCTTCGACTGGCGCGAGGCGGGTTGCTCGATGTGCCTCGCGATGAACCCCGACAAGCTCGTGGGTGACCAGCTCTGCGCGAGCTCCTCGAACCGCAATTTCAAGGGCCGGCAGGGCAGCCCGACCGGCCGCACGCTGCTGATGAGCCCGCTGATGGTCGCCGCCGCCGCCGTCGCCGGCTCCGTGGCCGACGCCCGCGAGGTGTTCGGCGTCAAAAACTGAGGCATCCCATGGCGCTCGCAAAAATCACCTCCATCACCGGCCCCGGGCTTGCCGTGCCCGGCAACGACATCGACACCGACCGGATCATTCCCGCGCGTTTCCTCAAGGCCATCACGTTTGACGGGCTGGGGGAGGGACTCTTTTTCGACGCCCGGAAGGCCGTGGCGGCCGCCGGCCAGGTGCATCCGCTGGACGATGCCCGTTTCCGCGGGGCGAAGATCCTGATTTCCGGGGCGAATTTCGGCTGCGGCAGCTCCCGCGAGCATGCCCCGCAGGCCATCCAGAAATCCGGCTTCCGCGCCGTGGTGGCGGAGAGCTACGCCGAGATCTTCTTTGGCAATTCGACCACCATCGGTCTCGCCTGCGTCAGCGCCGACCGGGCTGACATCGCCCGGCTGACGGCCGCGGTGGAGGCCAATCCCGCCCTGGAGGTCACGGTGGACCTCGTGGCCCGGGAAATCGGCTTTGGCGGCCAGACTGCCAAGCTGACCATGCGCGATTCGGCCCGGGATGCCCTCGTCCATGGCCGCTGGGACCCCATCGGGGAGCTGCTGGAGGGGGCGGAGGCCGTCGTTGCGACCACCAGCAAATTGCCCTATCTGGCTGTCCCGCCAAAATAAACTGAACCTTTTTCACTCTGCCGGAGTCTCAACGACAACTTTTCCACTTATGTTTATTGCCATGATCGAAGTTTTTAAGGGCGCCGGGCTGCTCATCTACCCGCTGGGCATCTGCTCGGTGGTTGCGGCTTTTATCATCTGCGAACGCGCCTATGCGCTTCGGCAGGGCGCCGTGATGCCCCGCGACCTGGTGGACGCCATCGTCTCCGGCAAGCCCCTCGTGGGTGGCAACCACTCGGTGCTCGCGCGCATCGTGGACTTTGCCTCGGAGCACACGAAGGACGAGGACGCGATTAAGGCGTTCGCCCGCTTGGAGATCAACCGCATGGAACGCGGCGTGCCGTACCTCGACGTCATCTACGCCGCCGCCCCGCTGATCGGCCTCACCGGCACGGTCACCGGCCTGCTGCAGGTGTTCTCGCAGATCGCACCCGACACCGGCCTGCCGGATCCCGTCAATTTCACCAAGGGCGTCGCCCTCGCGTTGTCCGCCACCGTCATCGGCCTGACCATCGCGATTCCCTCGCTGGTGGGCAGCGGCTACCTGCAGCGCAAAATTGAGAATTACGCGGCGCAACTCGACGTGCTCCTCGAGCGCATCCTCCAGCGCGGGCGCTCATGAGCGGTTTTTACCAGAAGCGCCGCAAGCGGCCCGAGCTGAACCTCGTGCCGTTGATCGACGTCCTCGTGATGCTGATCTTCTTCTCGTTCGTCACGATGCAGTTTCGCTCGGCGTCGACGCTCAACATCACGCTGCCCAAGGTCGAGACGGCCGGTAAGAACGAGTTTCGCGGCAGCGTCACCATCTCGATCGATAAAAACGGCGCGATGACCTACAACGCGAAGCCCATCGCCGACGACCAGCTCGATGGCCTGCTCTCGCAGGTGCACAACGTGGACAAGGACATCCCAGTGCTGATCCGCGCCGACGTGACCACGCAGCTGGGCAAGGTGACCTTCGTCTGGGACCAGTGCCGGAAGAACGGCATGACCAAAATCAGCCTGCAGTCGCAGTGATTGGGTGATGTGGGCTGCGCGCTCGCGCGCAATGGATTGGGTTTTTAGGCAAGGGAATGCCGCATCGCGGATTGTTGCGCGCGAGCGCGCAACCCACATAGCTTTTGGCATGAAAATTGTTATCACTGGAGCCACGCGCGGGCTCGGGCGGGCGCTGGCGGAGGAATTCATTCGCAGCGGGCACACTATCCTTGGCTGTGGCCGGGGCGGCGAGGCGGTCTTTGACCTGCGCATGACGCATGGCGCGCCGCATGATTTTTCCGTGGTGGACGTCTCGCTCGACAGCAAGGTCGCACTCTGGGCGGCCAAGGTGCTCGAGGCGGGCAGCCCGCCGGACATTTTGATCAACAACGCCGGCCTGATGAACCGCCTGTCGCCGCTCTGGGAGCAGGACGACCGCGAGTTTACCAAGGTCGTGGATGTGAACCTGCGCGGCGTGGCGAACGTCATCCGGCATTTCGTGCCGGCAATGGTCGCGGCTAAAAAGGGTGTAATCGTGAATCTCAGCTCCGGCTGGGGCCGCAGCGTTTCGCCGGAGGTCGCGCCATATTGCGCGACTAAATTCGCCATCGAGGGCCTCACGAAGGCCCTGGCGGCGGAACTGCCGGCCGGCATGGCGGCGGTGCCGCTCAACCCGGGCATGATCGATACCGACATGCTGCGACTGGCGTGGGGGGACGGTGCCGCGTCCTGTCCCAAAGCAGAGGCGTGGGCCAAAATCGCGGCGCCTTTCATTCTCAGGCTCGACGCGAAGCACAACGGGCAGTCGCTGAGCGTGGATGGGGCGGAGGATTGATATTTTACCGCAAAAGACGCGAAGAGCGGGAAAGCCAATCCTGGCGGAGGTCGGAACCTACATGGACTCCGGGTTCTCGTCTCTCTTTCCGGACTTCGCGTCCTTCGCGGTGGAAAACTAGCCTGACTTCAACCGCACATACAGCTGCTCGACCTTGGTCCGGGCCCAGGGGGTCTTGCGCAGGAATTTCAGGCTGGATTGGATGCTCGGGTCGAAATTGAAGCACCGGATGTCGATGCGCCGGCCCAGTTCCTCCCAGCCATAGTGCGCCACGAGCTCGGTCAGGAGCTGCTCGAGCGTCACCCCGTGCAGGGGATCGCGTGACTTCGGGTCATTCATCGGTTCAACCATGGCGACGGCTCACTGGGTCCACGAATACCCGACCATAAACCCGAGGGCGTCGATGCCGGGGTTGGGCTTGGTCTGTCCGCCATTGGACATGTGCTGGTACATGATCCCGGCACTGACCCGGGTGTTTTTGGAAATGACATGTTCGATGCCGCCACGCATGAGCCAATTGAGGGTGAAATCCTGGCCCTGGCCGCCCTTGATGCCCTGGGCATCCACCAGCCCGAAGCCGCCGCCCGCGCCGCCATACAGCGACCAGGTGCCGGCGGCATTCCACCATTCGAGGGACGGCGAGGCCGAGACCGCGAAGTAGTGCGACTCGGGTCCTTGCTGGATAATCGCGCCCACCAAGGCGAAACGGTGGCGCAGGATCACCCGTGAGCCGTCATCGAAGCCCCGGCCGAAGATCTCCGCGGACTTCCATGAAACCTGCGTCTCCCACAGCCGGTAGGGAAAGGGGGTGCCGGTGCCGATTTCCCAGAGGACGCCGGACTCGACGGTCATGGCACTCGTTTCCCAGGGTTTGACCGGCGGTTGGGCGACCGTGGTGTCCGCCCCAAATGCCGCGGCGGCGAGCACGGACCCGAACCAGGCGATTTTTGTGAGCAGGTGCAAGGGAGGAGGGCGGCGAGGGCAGGGGATTTGCGGCCAGCGTGCGGCGCCCGGGCAGGGCGTCAATCCAGCTCGCCATGCTTCCAGGCCATGGGCATTCGGGATGGGTCCGTTGCCATGTCTCTTTTCACGCAAGTCTACGCCATCGGGACCATGCGCTCGCTGCTTTGGAAGCTGTGGTACCCGTTTGTCACCCGCCGGCTGCGCGGGGAGGAGGTCCTGTTCCTCAATTACGGTTTCGAAACCGAGCCGCCGATGAAACTGCCGCTGGCCCCCGCGGACGAACCCAACCGCGCCTGCATCCAGCTCTACCATCACGTCGCCACCCAGATGGACCTTGCGGGCAAGCACGTACTGGAGGTCAGCTGCGGTCATGGCGGGGGCGCGGCCTATCTGGCGCGCACGCTGCATCCGGCCACCTACACGGGGATCGACCTCAATCCCGCCGGGATCCGCCTGTGCGCAGAGCGCCACACCGTGGAAGGGCTCGCCTTTGTGCGCGGGGACGCGGAGGCGCTGCCCGTTGCCTCGGAGACCTTGGATGTGGTCATCAACATCGAGGCCTCGCACTGCTACGCCCGGTTTCCGCAATTTCTACGAGAAGTCGCGCGGGTGCTCCGGCCGGGCGGTTATTTCCTGTATGCGGACTTCCGGTTCAGCGACGAGCAGGCCGCGTGGGCTGTCGCGTTGGCCACGGCGCCGCTGGAGCTGGTTCACGCGCAGGTGATCTCGGCGGAGGTCCTGCGCGGGCTGGACCGCAATGCCGCGCGTTCGCTGGAACTGGTCACCCGCCGGTTGCCGCAGTGGCTGCATTCGCTGGGACGTGACTTTGCGGGTGTTCCCGGCTCCCGCGTGTATCAGGCGCTGCAAAATGGCCAGGTGGTCTACCACTCGTATTGCTACCAGAAGCCCCGGGCGGAAGCCCCCGCGGTTTCGGATGGCGCCGGCGCGGCGGTCACTTGATCCGGAGATTGGCCAGACCCTTGCCGAGTTTGGGCCATTTCAGGCGGAGTCGCTCCAGCGCCTCGACCGTGGTGGTGGCGATGACGTAGTCGCGGTACCAGTTGCGGTCGGCGGGCACGAGATGCCAGCGGGATTCATGTGCTGGAAGACGCTACGGATCGAGTCGTCTTTGCCACTGGCGTCCATGCCCTGGAAGAGGAGCAGGACCGCGTGAGAGGAGTTGGCGTAGAGCAGCAGCAGCAGCGCGTCGATTCGCCGGCTGAACTTGGCGGTAAGCTCCTTCGTCTTGGCCTTGGCGAGCCCGCCGCAGTACGCCGGGTCGAAATGCTTCAGCTTGATCCTGCCCGCGATGATGGTCGGCTGGGTTTTCATGGTCAGAAATTGACCGGTAAAACAGCGAAACGCACCGCGGTATTCTGTCGCCAGGCCGAATCCGCATTGAACCCCGGGGGAGTTCTTTCAACCTTCCCGCATGCATGGCCCTGTGACTCTGGCGGGTGTTCCCGAACTGATCCGCCGGCTGACGGAATTGAATGAAGTGGGCATCGCCCTGTCCCAGGAGAAGGACATCGACCGCCTGCTCGAGACCATCCTGATCGCCGCCAAACAGATCACCCGCGCCGATGGCGGTACACTTTACCGGCGGCACGCCGCCGACAAGGACACGCTGCACTTTGAGATCATCCGGACGGACTCGCTCGGCATCGCCATGGGTGGCACCACCGGCGTCAAGATCCCGTTCGCACCCATCACGCTGCGCGACGCCGCTGGCCGGGAGAACACCTCCATGGTGGCAGCCTACGCTGTGCTGAAGGACCGCACGGTGAACATTGCCGACGCCTACCGGGAGGAGGGTTTCGATTTCTCCGGCACGAAGGCCTTCGACACCCGCACCGGCTACCATTCACAGTCTTTCCTCACAGTCCCGATGAAGAACCACGAGGGGGAGGTCATCGGTGTCCTGCAGCTGATCAACGCCAAGGACCCCGTCACCGGCGCCATCGCGGTTTTCAGCGAGACGGACGAGCGCCTCGCGGCCTCCCTTGCATCCCAGGCGGCCGTCGCGCTCACCAACCGGCTGCTCATCCTCCAGCTCGAGGACCTGTTCGAGTCGTTCATCAAGCTCATCAACGAGGCGATCGACGACAAGTCGGCCTACACCGGCGGGCACTGTCACCGCGTGCCGGTGCTCACGATGCTGCTGGCCGAGGCGGCGCACCAAACCCAGACCGGCCCGCTGGCGCCCTGGCACATGTCCGACAAGGACCGTTACGAGCTCAAGATCGCGGGCCTGCTGCACGATTGCGGCAAGGTCACCACGCCGGTCCACGTGGTGGACAAGGCCACCAAGCTCCAGACCATCCACGACCGGATCGAGCAGGTCGACACACGCTTCGAGGTCATCAAGCGCGATGCCGAGATCGCCTGGCTGCGGACCAAGGATGAGCCGGCCTACCGGGCGCGGTTGCAGGAGATCCAGAGCGACCGGGAGTTTCTCCGCGTCTGTAACATCGGGGTTGAGGCCATGAACACCGCGGACCGGGAGCGGGTGCATGACATTTCCTGCAAATACCGCTGGACCAATCCGGCCGGGAGGGAGGTTGATTTCCTGACCACTGACGAGATTGAAAACCTCACCATTCCTGCCGGCACGCTGACCCCGGCCGAACGCCGCGTCATCAACCACCATATCGAGGTCACGATCAAGATGCTGGAGGCGCTGCCGTGGCCGCGGGACCTGAAAAACGTCCCCGAGTTCGCCGGCGGCCATCACGAGCGCATGGACGGCAGGGGCTACCCGCGTGGGCTGACCCGGGACCAGATGTCGGTGCAGGCGCGCATCATGGGCATCGCGGACATCTTTGAGGCGCTGACGGCGCGGGACCGGCCGTACAAGAAGGGCAAGAGCCTGACCGAGTCGCTGCAGATCCTTGGCCAGATGAAGCTCACCGGCCACGTGGATCCCGACCTTTTCGACATCTTTGTCCGTGAACGGGTTTACCTGCGCTATGCGCAGCAATTCATGGATCCCGCGCAGATTGACGCAGTGGACGTCAGGCGCATCCCGGGCTACACCGGCGACTGAGGCGACTTAATGGGCCCCAGCCGGATGGGAATCGTCACGCCGGACCACGATGTTGGTCCGGAAGACGTAATCCCAAATGCCGATCGAAACGCCGAAGTTGCCCAGATCATTGTAGTGATGATGCAGGGCGTGACGCTGTTTCAGCCGGAATAGAAAACTGCCGGGCCGGGCGTTCCAATGGTGGATGCTGTAATGGGCGAGGGTGTAGCCGAGATAGCCCAGCATCAGGCCCGCGGTGAACGCGGAACCCAGAACGAGGCCCGCGTAGGTGACGGCCGGGCCGGACGCCAGGACCAAGATAACCACGAGGCTTAGCCATGTCGGCGTGCCAAACAGGGCCTTTTGGTCATCGTGGTGCTTGGCATGCTGGTCCTTGATGTACGTCAGGTGATGCAGCACGTAGCGATGCATGATGTACTCGATGAACGTCCAGCTGCAGAAACCGATGACAAAGGCCACCAGCACGGCCAGCCAGTGCGTGGGAGAGCGGTAAAAGGCGAAGGCCATCAGGATCACAGCTAGGGCCGGATAGACGTAGAAATCGGCGAAAAAACTGGCCGGGCTCAGGTACATGGGCCCCTGATGCAGTCCGCTGGCGGATGCGGGTGTTGTTTTATTCGCTGAGGTTGGGCTGGTCATGGATGGGTCGCTGGTGGTCCGAAGGGTGCAGAGATTATGGGCGTTGCTGGATTTGTCGAACTCCTGCGCTAGGAGCGTGTAAGGCGACTTCCGGTCTTCCCTTAGCTAGCGGAACCCGCCGCCCGCCGGCAAACCGAAAGTTTCCCGGCCCCTTCAGCTGAAGGCGTGCGCCGGTATGCCGGACTCTGAGCGGTACCCGGGAAGGGCTCGCCCGGGCCGGATTACCTGCCGGTTAACAGGCCCGGCTTGCCCTAGGGAGATAACAACCGGGCCAAGTCTGGTCTCATGCGAGTGGGCGGAGAACGTCGTCCTTGAACCGAAAGCCCCAGCCGGGTGCCTCCGAGGGGGTGGCATATCCGTCCGCAAACTGCACGGGCCGGTCAATCAGGCCGTCCACCCAGTCGAACGACTCCACGCCGTAAGCGTCGGGAATTGTACAGGCGAGGGCCGTGTCGTATTCTTTGTAAAAATGCGGCAGCACCGGCAGCCGATACTCGCGGGCGAGAGCGGCGGAATCGAGCCAGCCCTCCACGCCGCCCAGCCGCAGGATGTCCGGCTGCCAGAGGTCGAGGGCCTGGCGGGTCGCCAGTTCGCGCAACGCGACGAGGTCGTATTCGCGTTCGCCCATGGCCAGTTGCATGTGCGTGTTTTTCTTCAGGGCGGCATACCCGGTGAAGTCGGTGTGCGGTAGCGGTTCCTCAAACCAGTGGATGCCGTACGGCTCGGCCCGCTGCGCCAGGGCGAAGGCGGCCGGATAACCAAAGCCCTGGTTGGCGTCGATCATCACCCGGATGTCCGGCCCGACGCACTCCCGCACCTTGGCGATGCGCTCGACGTCGCGCTCGAGGTCGGGCGAGCCGACCTTGAGTTTCACCGCGGTGAAGCCGCGGTGCACGTAGCCGGACGCCTCGGCGAGCAGTTCATCGATCGAATACGACAACCATCCGCCACTGCCATAGGCCGGGATGCGGCGCGCCCGGCCCCCGAGAAGCTGCCACACGGGCTGGCCGAGCTGGCGTCCGTGAGCGTCCCACATCGCCAAATTCACGAGGCCGCGCGCCCATCGCTGCAGGCCGGTGGCGCCGAAATATTCAAACGCCTGATCGCACGCCCGATCAAACGGCCGCGTGGCCGTGACCTCGCGGCCGAGCGCGAGCGGCCGCACATCGGCCAGGGCGCCGCGAATCGCCGCCGGGCTGAAATGGAACGCCAACAGGTAGCCTTCGCCCACGGTGCCGTCAGCCAGCGTCAAGCGCGCGACAACGAAGCGGATGGCCGGGATCTGGTGCGTGGCGTCCGAGATCGGACGCGAAAGTGGCGATTCGGCCGCGTAAAAATCCAGCGCGGTGATGAGGGATTTATTCATACTCGGCCCTTTGGAAGCCTCTGGCCCGCGGACTGCGCAATCGGGGAAAAAATTTCATGGTCCGGGTGATCAGGACAATAAATGCGGTGCAATTGTCTGACTGGCAATCCCCTCCGTGTTCTGAAAATCATGGTAAGTCGCCGGATTCAGGGGTAGGATAACGCCGACATGAGCGATACTACCCAGTTACCTACCCCGACTAGAAAAACGTCAACCGCGGCCATGGTGATCGCGGTTCTCTGCATCGTGATTGTGGCTGTGCTGGTCATGCACAGCTTGAAAGTGAATGAGCTGAACTCCCGGCTGGTCACGAACGAGGAGCAACTCACCCAAGCCAAGGCCGACTCCGCCCAGGCGCAGAAACAGTTGGAAATGGCCAAGAATGCCGCGGCCCGGCAGCAAAGGCAGCTGGATGACAGCAAGGCCGGGGTGGCCCGGCTCCAGTCGCAGGTCAATGAGGCCAAGGCCGCTGCCAACAACACCGGGGTGCAGTTGACCGTGGCCCGGGTTGAATCGGCCCAGCTGCAAAAACAGATCGAGCAACTCCGGACGACCTCGGATGCGGTCCAAGCCCTGGCGGACGAATCCAAGGCGGAAGCCAGTCAGCTCCAGAAGCAACTGGAGACGGCCAACGCCACGGCCGCCACGGTTCAAGCCAATCTCAGCGATTTGCGGACCCAGCTGAGTGAGACGAAGAGCAAACTCGATGACGCCACGCGGCAGCTCGCCCAGTCCAAGAACAAGAAAAAGTAGGCCCCGCCACTGGCCGCCGGGGTGGGCGGTCAGCTCGGCGCGAGACTCTTCGCGCTGTTGTCGGTGTTGAAAGTCCCAAACACCACCCCGCCGTCGCGGTTGCCCTTGAACCGCTCGCGCGCCACGCGCAGCACCTCGCTGTCGGCCACTTTCGCGAGGGGCGTGTAGCGGGGGTGATGCGAGTCCTTGTACGGGTCGTTGTGCTTCGCGTTGTAGCAGCTGATCAGTGACCAGCGCGGATGCTCCGATTCGTTGGCCGCGGAGCAGTGCAATAGGTTGGCGTGGAAGTAGAGCGAGTCGCCCGGCTCCATCTCGCACTGCACGAGCGGCAGGCGTTTTTTCGCCTCGTTGACGCGTTCGAGGTCCGCGCCGGCCTGTTCGCCGGAGAGGTTGTGGTTTACGCGGCCGAGTTTGTGCGAGCCGGTGAGAACCTGCATGCAGCCGTTGAGCTTGGTCGCGCGGTCCACGGCGGTGCTGACGCTGATGAAGTCGGGAAAGAGGCAGCCGTTCTGGTACCAGTAGCCGTAATCCTGGTGCCACGCCCACGCGCCACCGGTGCGGGCGTCCTTCAGGATCATCTTGGAGTGGTAGTGGTAAACCTCGTCCTCGAGCAGCTGCTCCACGGCGTCCACGATGCGGCGGCAGCGCCCAAACATGCCGTAGATGCCGTCGCCGGGGTGATTCCACGCCGAGAGGCGCACGGGGTGACCCTGGCCGTCGTCCCGCGCGATGGCGGCCTGGTCGAGGGCCTTGTCCTCCTTGCTCGCACGGGCGAGCAGGGAGATCTCCTCGGGGCTGAAGTTGCCGCGGACGATGATGAAACCGTCGCGGTTGAAATCCTTCACCTGGGCATCACTCAGTACTTTCATGGGAAGAGGGTGGGGTGAGGGGAATGCGATGGCACTTAGCGGGCGGCGAGGGCGGGCTCGGCGTCCTTCTTCAGCGGTGCGACCGGGTTGGTGATGGAAATCTCGGTCGTGAACAGCTCCTGGCCGGGCTGGCGGTTGCGGCGACCGGCCACCATGAGGCCCGGGCGGCCCTTGCTCTGGCCGCCGACCTGGACGTTGTCCACGTTGCGGTAACCGAGGCGGACCAGGCGGCGCGCCTCGTTGGTCTGGTTGAGATGGGAGCCGTGGATCGTGAAGATGTTGAAGATCACCACGTCGCCGCGCGACGCCGGCACGGGCACGGTGTCAGCGAGGGAATATTTGTCCGTCGGCAGGTGCGGTGTGCACGGACCGTCGGCAGTCTTGGTGATGTGCGGGAGATAACCGGCCTTGTGCGAGCCGGGCAGGAAGCGGATCTCGCCGTTCTCGTGGCGGGTGGTGTCGAGGTGCATCAGCACGTCCACGTACCGGCCGTCGGTGTGCTCGTAGAACGCGTTGTCCTGGTGCATCGGGAACGGGTGGCCGGTTTCCGGCGGCTTCACGTGCATCGTGGTGTGGTGGAGCTCCACGTTGGCACCGAGGAGGTCCACCATGCAGCGGACGAGGTTCGGATTGGTCACACAGCGCGACCAGGCCGAGGAGTAGAACGGCAGGTCGTGCATGCCGACGAGTTTCGATTTTTTCTCGACGTCGGCGTTCATGTAAACTTTCCGCCACGGGCCGGTCCAGCTGGCGTCGGGCCAGGCCCACTTGTCCATCATCCAGTCGAGTTCGGTAGCCAGCTCGTCCGTCTCGACCTGGGTGAAGACCCGGGGGATGTGGAGATAGCCGTGCTCGTGATAAAACGCGATTTGCTCGGGGGTGAGGTGCGTGGTGGTCATGGGAAAAGGCAGCGACGAGTCACAGGGGACCGGAGATGAGGGAGCGCGGAAGCGTGGGGTGAAAAACCGCTGAATGGGCTTAGCAACGGGCGGACGCCGCGCAAGCGAGGAAGTGATAAGCGGGCGGTCTGAAACTGCCCGGGTACGCTGGGTCAGTGGGGACAGCTCGCGCCGAAATCATTCGGCCCCACTCGTCTCAGCCTATGAAACCAACCGAAGAACAGATCGCCGAACACGCCCGTCAAATTTGACGCCTCCGGGGCCAGCCCGCCGCTCAGGGCACGCCGATCTGGCTGGAGGCGGAGCGGCACGGCCGACCAGCCAGGCCGCGATGGGCAAGTACCTCGGGATCTGGTTTCTGTGGAGTAAAGTGATTGCCCTTATCGCCGCTTACCTGGCGCCCTTAGGAATTAAGAAGTCAGGCGGACTGACCCAAGGCTCGGAAACGGCCACATTGGCCAGAGCATCCGACCCCAGGGCGCGAACTGGCATCCTGGCGACTACCGGAAAGGCGGTAGAGTGGGTTACGCGTGATTTACAACTGCGACGTTCGCCCGATCTGGCCGGCTCGGCACGAGCCGGGGGAGATCACTTTCTCCTGCTTGCAGCCTTCTGGAGCGTTTGGGCGCGATGGTGGAGAGCGAGGATGCGCTGCTCTGGTTTAATTCGACCCGCCAGGCGCATGGTAAGTTCGGTGGAGTCGGCCGCCGCGATGTCAGCCGCCGAGTGATAACCGGCGTCCAGCAGCGCCGCGGTTTCATCCCAGGTCGCGCCCAGCTCGTACAAACGCTGGAGCGTCCGCAGACCGGCGACGAGTTGCGGGGACGCGGGTCCACTGCGAGGGTCCGCCAGCCGGGTGGTCGCATTGAGGTTGGCCGTTACGATATCGAAGCCGGGATGGTCCCACAGAAACCGCGCGACGCCCTTGAGCGCGGGGATCTGGCCCAGGCGCCGTCTATCGGCCAGGTGCGCCGCGAGGGAGGCCGTCGGGAACTGTTGTTCGACGTTCGCCGCGAGGGCCGCGGCATACTCGGCCGGGGTGAGCGGCGAACCCTCGGGTGTGCCGTGCGTCTGAACCAACTCGAGCCACTCGGCGGCACGGATCGCGGCGAGGAATTTCAGCGACCCGAAACTATCCTTGGCACCGCGGCGTCGCAGTGCGGCTATCAACGCAACGTTACCGTGGGTCAGCGTTTCGAGTCGTGAGGACGGTTTCTCCGGTTCCGTGGTGTCGCTGGTCTTGGCCATGTCCGGATGATTGAGGATGCGGGTGCAGGAAGCGACAACTCTGCTGTAATCATCGGCAAAAAGGCAGATCGCAAAAACGCAAAAGGACTAAAGCGCGGAAGTCCGGCGCTTTCCGGTATTTTCGGGCTTCAGCGATAACTCAGGGGCAGTTATTCGATGCCGATCAATTCGACTTCGAACACGAGCGTCGCGCCGGGCGGGATCGGGTCGGAGCCTTCGGGGCCGTAGGCTAGGTCGGACGGAATCACGAGGCGCCACTTGGCGCCGACCTGCATGAGTTGCAGGGCCTCGACCCAGCCCGGGATAACGCCAGTGACGGGAAATGAAATCGTCTCGCCGCGCTCGACGGAGCTGTCGAAGACCGTGCCGTCCGGCAGCGTGCCGTGATAATGCACCTCGACGGTTTGGTCGCGCGTGGGCGTGGCGCCTTTGCCAGCCTTCAGCACCTCGTATTGCAGGCCGGAGGGGGTGACGA
Source organism: uncultured Opitutia bacterium (assembly GCA_903839035.1). GTDB lineage: Bacteria > Verrucomicrobiota > Verrucomicrobiia > Opitutales > Opitutaceae > Opi-474. Next base: position 3,161 of record CAIMAQ010000012.1, on the reverse strand, counting down.
CGACGCCAGGGCGGGCCTTGTTGGCGTCGAGAAACGCTTTGGCGGCGCCCGACTGTTGGGCGGCCTTGCCGGCGCCGGCCTGCTTGGCTTTTTCCTCGGCGACTTTGAACGCCGCGCGCAACTCCGCATCCGACAGCCGTGCCGGTTTGCCGGCCAGGGCATCCTGCAGACCCGCGAGGAACGCCGGCACATCGACGGGGACCCCCTGGCGGGCGAGATTCGAGCCCAGGTTAAGCGCGATGCCGTAGCTTACGCGCTGTTCAACACTGTCGAGGGAAGGTTCGGAGGATTTAGCCACAGCACCACGCCAGCCGCTTCGCGGGGAAAGGCAACCCAGCAGCATATTTTATCGCGAAAACGCGCAGGAGCGGAAACGCGGAAAACAGGTAGGGCGGGACCGCTGGGCCCGTCGGTTTGCGGTTACGATCGGCGGGCCTAGCGGTCCCGCCCTACCTCAGAACCTTCCCGGTATTTCCGCCCCTCCGCGCTTTTGCGATCCTCAGACGATCACGTTGCTGGTCTCGATCTGGGCGATCTTTTTGCCGGGGTCGGAGACGAGATGGGCGAGGTTTTCGGTGACGAGGTTGGATAGCACCAGGTGGTCGATTTGGGCGAGCTCGCCGACGGTCGCGAGGAACACGGGCTGTTTGCCCTTCGCGCAGTAGATCTCGCTGTTTCGGATCACCAGCCGACGCACGCGGCCGCTGGCACGGATGTAGGGACGCGTCTGCGGGGTGGGGCCGGTGTCCTGAAGGTGTAGGCCGTCGATCACGAGGGATTCCACGTCGGCGGGGGTGTCGCCCATGTCGGGGACGTCGGTTTTGCCCTCGAGGTGGATGAGGTACCGGTCATCCACCGGGTCGTGGTAGGAAATGTTGCGCAGGATCAGGCTCCGGTGTCGGCCGGCGATGCGGAACAGGAACGGCTCGGTGTAGGTGTAGTCGGCCTTGGTTTGGCGCAGGTCCACGTTCTCGATGACGATCGCGCCGAAATCGCCCTGCATGCCGCGGCGCTTGTAGTCCCATGCGCTGAGGTAGAAGCCGAAGCTGCGGTAGTTGCCGGTGACGTTGCGGATGGTGATGCGGTCCTGGGTGTTTTCGCGCGACAGGATGCGAACGACCTGCGCGGCGTCGTCCACGAAGAGGCCGTCCACCAGGACGTCCGTGATCGGCCCGACCGTGCAGACGGGGTGGAACCAGCTCTGCTCGCCGTTGGATTCCTCGTCACCGTTCAGGGCGATGAAGTCATCGCCGGTGCGGCCCTGGATGTTGCGCAGCACGAGAAACCGGCCCGGGCCCTGAAAATGGAGGCCGTCCTGGTTGCCGCCGTGGATATATCCCGGCAGCTCGAGCCGGATGTTTTCCATCGTCACCTTGCGCCAGTTGCTGACGAGCACGGCGAAGGTCCGCTGGTCGCGTACCGTCACATCGCGGAGGAGGAGGTTTTCGACGCCGAAGAACGAAATCGCGACGACGATGTGCTGGGCCTTGGTGTAATGGACCTCGGGCGGGACATGGTGCGCCTGGTTCTTGCAGTCCTGGTTGTAGGTGCCGCCGAGCAACGTGATGTTGTGATCGATGAGCTCACCCGCGGAGGGATGGGCGTTGATGAGCAGGGCGCGGTCGGAGTGGGCGACCTGGAAAAACCCGCAGTCGGCGTTCCGGCACTCGATGGTGGTGTTGGAGTAAACCCGCAGCGACGTGATGAGCGCCGCGCCGTCCATGACCAGGTGAACGCCGCCGCCCGAGGCGGCCAGATCCAGCACCTTCTGCAGCGCGGCGGTGTCGTCCGTGCCGCCACCGGTGGTGACGTTGCTATCCAACCGGGCCCCGGCCTGGCTGGCGTAAATGGTAGGGGTGATCATGGCGGGTACTCCGATATTCGAGGCGAGGTGAAGTGGTCAGCGTGCCACCGTCCCACCGCACCCGCCCCGCACCGGAACGCAACCCAGCATTTCCCAAGGGATTAAGGTATCACCGCGACAAATGGGACTCGTGAGCAAAACGGTTGCCCGCGAAACACGCGAAAGGACGCGAACGCCCTACCTGATTTCCGCCCTTCCGCGATTACAGCGGCATCGCACGGAACAACGCGTTGAGCGCCTCCGTCATGGCGAGACCGTAGCCGGCGCCCGGTTGCCGGCCGAACAGCCGGAGTGGGGCAGGCGCAGCGGCCGGTTGCCAGGTGACGCGCGCCGCGTCGTCCACCGTGGCCGTGATGGGATCCAGCCGGAAGGGCCACCGTTCCACGGCCGCCGCGGCGCTGACCGGCAGAAAGCGCCAGCCCTCCGACGTGCGCGCCAGTGCGCGGCCTGCGCCCATCACCAGCGAAGCCGTGGACCACATGTTGCGCTCACCCGCCAGCACGTGCTCCCAGGTGGGTCCATGCCCGTAGTCCGTCAGCGCCCGGATGATGTCGCCGCGCGACGACCCGGAGAAGGCATAATCGAGCCAGGAGCGGAGTCCGGCCGGCAGATCGTGAAACAGGGTGGCCTGCGGTGCCTTCCAGTACGTGCCGCGCTCATGCGCCGGGTCGAACGCGCTGTGATCGGTCCCGCACGGATACCAGTCGATCGGCAGCCCCGACCGCCACAGCGCGATGAAGGCGGCCGGATCGAGTCCCACGTTCCACTCGTGCTTGGTGCCGCCGGTGGCCCCGGCGTTGAGCAGCACGCTGCGGACCTTGGCCCGCAGCAGGGCCGGTTCGCGGTTGAAGGCGGCGGCGAGCAAGCGGCCCGAGCCGACGATGGAAATGGTCACGGGCCGGTCGCTGCGCTGCAGGACGGACAGCAGCAAACCGATGCCGGCCTGCTCGGCGAACGGGCGGTCGAGCGCCGCATCACCCGGGTGCGCCAACGCCACGGTCGGACCCATCCCGGCGGGGAGGTTGCGACCCAGCAGATGGGCCAGTTGCGCCACGGGCACGTAGCCCGGGTCTCGGGCGATGTCCCAGCCCTCCGGCTTGGTGACGAGGAATTTTTGCGTCACATCGAGCACCACGCCCTGCAAGTCGTATTCCGGCAGGGCGGCAATCGTCGCGAGATCCAGGTGGTCATCCGGATCCTGCGGCGGGTGGTAGAGGTCCGTGATATGGACCAACGGAATGCGCCCGTCAGGCTTTGCGCCCACCGCTTCCGCCCCCAGCCGCCGTGGCAAACTAGC
>CAIMAQ010000011.1 GCA_903839035.1 uncultured Opitutia bacterium | reverse complement strand
GTCGATGTCGTCCGGCCGGACTGCGAGCTCGGTTTCAAACTTGGAATACACATTCATGGCTGGATGGGGCGGCCGGTCATTCAAACAGCCGGTCAACTTTCCGGCGTTCGCGCTTCGTGGGCCGGCCGCTGCCCTTCGCCCGCGCCAGCACGTGCTGCATCCGCTGCAGGCGCATTTTTTCAAACTCCGATTCCGGCGTGAGATCGGTGCAATAGTCCGGCACGAGTTTCGCCCCCACGCGCGAAACCGGCGTTCCGACGACCTGCAGCGTGCGCAACACGAGTCCCTGCTGCACGGTCACAGTTTCACCCGCGTGCACCATGCGGGCGGGCTTGGCTGGGCGCGCATTGATCTCGACGCTGCCGGCGCGGATCGCCTCGGCGGCCAGCCCGCGGGTCTTGAACAGCCGCACGGCCCACAACCATTTGTCGAGCCGGGCGGTCACACCAAAAGGATCAATCCCGCTTGAACGGGTTGAAACCGCCACCGCCGCCAAGACCCGGGATGGAGAATTCGCTGTAGCCGTCGGTCGAGAAGAGCGAGTCCGGGAGCGAGGTCTTTTCGACGCTCGTCACCTCCATCCGCATGGTATCCCCGCCATCCTTGCCGTGGGTCACCACCCGCATCGGGAAAGCATTGCCGTCGCGGGCGAAATTTTCCCAGCCCGCCGGGGGCGCGCTGCGGCCACCCATCATCGGGTTGCCCCCCGAGTAGGACATGAACGGCCCGAGGCCCTTCGCGAGCCACAGTTCGATGATCTCGCCCTTTTCCCCGGTCATGCGGTACTCCGTCGCCTTGTAGCCGGCGATCATCTCCGTCCGGCCGGTGGCCTCAGGCGGGGACATCTTGTGGGTATCGCGCGCCTTGCTGGTCTGTTCGGCGGTCGGCTGCGGGATCGGACGGCGCATGAACATCTTCCGTCCTTCCATATCCATGAGGATGATCATCTCGTGGGCTGGCATATCCATGATCATGCCCATGCCACCCTCGTGGCCCTGGCCTTCCGGCATCTTGGGATCCATGCGCAATTTCCCGTCCTTCATCGAGTAATCGATGCCCATCTTTTCCTTCTTCTTGCCGGAGGTCATCTCCATATGGATGCGGCCCTCAAAGGACTCGGCGGCGGAAACCGCGATGCAGGTGATCAGGGCAAACGCGGTCAGACACAGACCGCGGCGGAGGGAGGAGACTGACAGTTTCATGGGGCGGAATGATCCCGGACAATGAGGGTTGGGGAGAAACCTGACTGACGTAACCCACGTTTGCGGCCCCGCCGCCCAACCGCAAGCCCTCCATCGGGACCGGGCACAAAAAACCGCGCGTCGGGCAGACGCGCGGTCGGAAAATAACGGGAGCCCGGTGGGGCTCAGCCGGACTTGGCCCGCGGGAAATCTTCCTTCAGCCAGTCGTCCAGCAGGGCTTTTTCGAAGCGGAGCATGTCATTCCGGTTGATGGAAAGCTTCGCCATGAAGGCGAGGTCGCGCAGCTGGCGCTTGCCTTCCTTGAGGACGGCGCCGTCGGCGCCGGTCAGCTTGAACTCGAGGTCCATCTTCGGCGGATAGATGTCTTTCACGATGCGGATGTCCATGCCCTCGGAACCGCGCCACGGCTCAAAATCGCCGGCGAGATCGATGTCGGTGAAGGTCACCGTGAGTTTCTGCCCCGGGGACACATAGGTATCGGCCCGGCTGACCAGGTAGTCGCGGATCTGGCTGAGGATGCCGTCCCGGCCCCGATCGGAGGAGGTATAGGCATCGCGGACATCGGCGAATTTATCGGGTGAGGAGAAAGTGACTTCCACGCGGGCATCAGTCTTGGCCGGCGCTTCGGCCGCCAGCGCGGTGCTGATCGCGGCTAGGCCGGCCAGGCCGGCGAGAGCGCCAAGTATCAGGGGGTGGGGTTTCATAGCAGGGATGAGACGCTGTTTGGGCGAAATTAGTTCCCGGCCGAGTTTGCCGCGGTCGAGGCTCGGCCGATAGGGAAGCCGGGCATGGGAAACAATTGTCTGACAATATCTTGCTTGGCAACAGCCCCGGGGTATTCCGCCCGGGGCCGGGCATTAGCCGAAGTTCTGATCAAGCCGGCGCCGGCTGGAGGGAGAGTTTGGCGATATTCACCGCGGTCACCTTGTACTCCGGGGTCTTGGTGTAGCGATCGCGCTGCGACGTCGTGATCTGGTTCAGAAAAACCCGCGTGTTGTGGAAGGTGGTGTACACCTCGCCGGGTTGCACGTGGTCGCTGATCTGCACCGGCAGATCGGCCGAGCCCTGCTCGCTGCTCAAGCGCACGATTTCACCGGCCTCCAACCCGAGGCGGGCGGCGTCCACCGGGCAAATCTGCAGGAAATCAGTGCGGTACAGGCCGTTGTTCGGCGTGCGGGAGGTCTGCGTCGCCGCGTTATACTGATAGAGGTTGCGCCCCGTCGTGAGGAGAAAGGGGAACTCCTTGGAGAGCAGGTGGGGCGGCGGCACGAACTCGATCCGGCGCAGCGCCGTGGTCTTGCCATGGGTGAACTCGTCCACGTGCAGGATGGGGGTGCCGGGGGCGCCCTCCTCGAAGCAGGGCCACTGCAATCCGCCCACGGCATCGAGCCGGGCATAGCTGATGCCGGAGCCTTCCGGCCAGAGCGAACGCACCTCGTTCCAGATTTCCTCCGCGGTCCGATAGGAGAAATTTCCCCCATGGCCCATCGCCTTGGCGACGTCGCAGACAATTTCCCAGTCGGAGCGGGCCAAGCCCTGCGGTTTCGCGGCGCCGCGGACGCGCTGGATGCGGCGCTCGCCGTTCATGAACGTGCCGTCCTTCTCGAACGACGAGGCGGCGGGCAGGAACACGTCACCAAACTCCCGCGCGGTCGCGTTGAGGAAAAGATCCTGCACGATGACGAGGTCCAGCTGGTCCATGGCGCGCCGCGTTTCATGGGTATTGGGGTTCGTCATCACGATGTCGTAGCCGATCGCCCACATCGCCTTCAGCTTCCCCTCGGTCGCGGCGGCCAGCATGTCGATCATGTTGAGGCCGGGGTGCGTCGGGATGGGCACATGCCACATCGACTCCACCTGCGCGCGGGCCTCCTCGATCGGGATGTAGCCGGCGAGCAGCTTGGGTTCGCAGCCCATGTGCGGGGCGCCCTGCACGTTGTTCTGGCCCCGCAGCGGGTTGATGCCCGTGCCGGGCTTGCCAATGTTGCCCGTAAGCAGCGCCAAATTCACCAGCGCCATGATGCCCTCGGTGCCCTGGATGTGCTCGGTCATGCCGAGGCCGTGGACGCTCAGCGCGGGCTTGGCGGTCGCGTACATGCGCGCCGCCGCCCGGATCTTCGCCGCCGGCACACCGCAGATCAGCTCGGCCTTTTCCGGGGCGAAATCCGCGATGAACTTCTTGTACTCCTCGAACTCGGTGATGCGGGTGCGGAGGAATTCCTCGTCCACGAGGCCCTCCTCCACGATCGCCGCTCCCATCGCGTTGAAGAGCACGACATTCGTGCCGGGGTGCAGCTGGAGGTGGAGCGTGGCAAATTCACACAGCTCAATGACGCGCGGGTCGATGACGATGAGGTTGGCGCCGTGGCGGGCGGCCTGCTTGAGGCGCGCGCCGGTCACGGGATGGCCTTCCGTCGGATTCGCGCCACAGACGAGCAGGGTCTTCGCGATCGCGATCTCGTCGAGCGAGTTCGTGGCCGCGCCGGTGCCGAGGGTCATCTTCATCGCCGCCGCGGTGGGCGAATGGCAGACGCGGGCGCAGCAATCGATGTTGTTCGTGCCCAGGACGACGCGCGCAAATTTCTGCGCGACGAAATTCTCCTCGTTGGTGCCGCGCGCGGAGCTCAGCACGCCGATGGAATCCGGGCCGTCCTTCGCGATGATAGCCTTGAGCCGGGTGGAAATGTAGCTGATGACCTCGTCCCAGCTGACATCCACCCACTGGCCTTCCCGGCGGATCATCGGCGAGGTGATGCGTTCCTCGGCATAGACGTAGTCAAACGCGTAGCGGCCCTTCACGCAGGTGTGGCCGTGGTTGCTCGGGCCCTCCGACGGGCGGATCGTGGTGATCTTGCCGTCGCGGGTGCCGACGTTCACCTCGCAGCCGGTACCGCAGTAGGAGCAGATGGTCTTGGTCCATTCGGTGGGGACGCCGCGGGCGAGGACGGTGAGATCCTCCAGGGCGCCGGACGGGCACGTGTCCACGCACGCGCCGCAACTGACACAGCCGCCGTCGAGCATCGTCTCGCCGCGGGCGGGCAGGATGCGGGTTTCGTCGCCGCGGTTCCACGCCTTCCACACAAACTGGCCCTGGACCTCCTCGCAGATGCGCACGCAGCGGTAGCACGTCACGCACTGCGACATGTCCACGTTGATGTACGGGTGCGACGCATCCTGCATGAACGGCACGTCGGGCGGCGGCGCGGTGCGCGAGCCGCCGGCCTTCACGCCATACTGGTTGAGGTAGCGGTGAAACTGCTTGTCGGGAAACGCCGCGACGGCCTCGGCGGGATAATCCTTGGCGAGGAGCCCGAAGAGGGTCTTGCGCACGCCTTCGACCGCAGGCGAATGGGTCGAAATCTCCATGCCGTCGCGGAGCTGCGTGTTGCAGGCGGTGACGAGCGCGTTGATGCCCTTCACCTCGACGGCGCAGGTGCGGCACGAACCGTACGGGTCAACCCGGTCGTCGTGGCACAGCGTCGGGATCTCGATGCCGAGCGAACGCAGCGCCTCGTTGATCGTGAGGCCCTCCATCAGCTGGTGGGACTGGCCGTTGATGGTTACTTGAAGCATGGCTCAATCTCCGTGGGGTAATAGCGCAGGATGGACTCGGCGAAGCGGGCCAGGCCCGTGCCGTGGCCGCACAGGCTGGCGAGCTTGAGCGCCGTGACGAGGTCGCGGCACTCCTGCAGGTCGGCCTTGGTGGCATCACCCGCGAGGGCGTGGGTGAAAATCTCCTCGATGCGCCCGCTGCCGCTGCGGCAGGGCGTGCACTTGCCGCACGACTCGTAGGCGCCGAACGAAAACACGTGCTCCACGAGGTCGGGAATGGACGTGTGCTCATCGAACGCCACCACGCCGCCGTGGCCGACGCCCGCGCCGATGGCGGCGAGTTCCTCGAAACCGAGGGGCGTGTCGAGCAGGTGCGGCGGGATCATGCCGATGATCGGGCCGCCGATGATCACACCCTTCAATTGGCCGCCCTTGCGCAGGCCGCCGCCGAGTTCCTCGACGATGTGCCGCACCGTGACGCCAAACTCGACCTCGTAGAGGCCGGGCCGGTTGAACAGGGAGTTGAGCGAAAGCACCTTCGTGCCGCGGCTCTTGGAGAAACCGAACGCCGCATAAGCCTCGGCGCCGTGCGAGACGATCCAGGGGATGTTGACGAGCGTCTCGACGTTGTTGAGCAGCGTCGGCCGGCCAAACAGGCCGCGCTCGGTCGGGTACGGCGGACGCGCCATGACCTCGGGGCGGTTACCCTCGATGGAACGCAACAGCGACGTCTCCTCGCCACACACGTAGCTGCCGTGGCCGGAATAGACCTCGAGCTCGAAGCTGAAAGCCGTGCCCCCCACGCGCGCCCCGAGCCAGCCCGCCGCCCGGGCGTCAGCGAGAGCGGTGCGCAGCACGGTGTCGGCGAGCGGATACTCGGCGCGCACGTAAATGTAGCCCTTCGTCGCCCCCACCGCGTAGGCCGCGAGGATCATGCCCTCGATCAGGCTGTGCGGGTCGTCCTCCATCAGGTAGCGGTCAATGTACGCCCCAGAGTCCCCTTCGTCGGCGTTGGCGACGACATACTTCAAGCCGGGAGGCTGGGACGCGACCGAGCGCCACTTGCGGCCGGTCGGGAAGCCCGCGCCGCCACGACCGCGGAGATTGGATTTGTCGACCGCGGCCAGAACCGCTTCCGGGGGCTGCGCCAACGCCTTGGCCAGCGCGGCGTACCCACCCTGTGATTGATAGGCGGCGAGCGTGCGGGCCCCGCCTTTTGCAATGCGGCCGAGGACAATGCCCTCGCGCGAGCAGACCTTTACGGGCGGACGCGGCTTCGTCTGGCCCTTCGCTGGCGCGGCAAAACACTCGCCGAGACAGTAAACCCGGGGGTTGTTTTCCATCGCCTCGGCCCAGCGCGGGGGGTTGAGGTGGCGGGCGGCGAAGCAGGCCGTGCCCTGGCAGGCCTTGCCCTCAAAACCGCCGTGCGCGAGGTGGTAAAATGACTCAACATCCGGGCGCAAGGGGTGCTGGCCGGACTTGCCGTTGGCCTGGATCGGTTGCGGGGCGTGATTCATGTCAACATTGCAGCCGGGTTGCGAGAAGAGGTTCCACCGCGCACGTTCTGAGCGGCGGGATCGACGAATTCAATCACAGACCATGTCGTACGCCGGCTTTTTGCCGGGCCGACGCGAACGGATGGGGACACGGCACTTTCAATTCTTTGCAATTGGGCTAGGGTGCTGACCAGAGAATCCCCATGTTCGCCAACCTCCTGCAGCTCATCACCCGCCGGCCGCCGCCCGACTACGAGCGCAGCTTCGTGCAAGAGCTTCGCGTCAAGCAGCGCTCCCCCCGCAATCCCCGCATCGAGCAGGCCATCGCGGCCGGTTGGGTGCTGATCGTCATCAAGAGCTTCCTCGTGGTCTGGCTGGTCGGCAAATACCACCTGAACTTCCATGCCGGCTGGATCATCGGGCCGACCGTGATCTCCGCGCTGCTGTGCACCGCGGTGTATTTCTGGCGGGATTGACCAGTTTGGGATTTTCTCCCGCGGACTTTTCTATTGGCTGCGGGGATGCCTACTGTTCCCGGACTCCGCAGTCCCTACGCCAAGGTCGGCCGCATCGTCTACTTCGGCCGCATGCTCGACAAAATCCGCCTGCACGCCGCCGGCACCCTGCCCGTCGCCGACTATGTCCCCAATCTCGGCAAGGGTTTCGACCTGCGCTGCTGCAGCTTCCTTCGCGTCGCGTACGACGAGCTCAAGGCCCGCGTGCTCGCCGGCAGCGCGACCGAGGCGCAGCTGCTCGCCTGGGCCCACGAACGCGGCGGCGCCCGCACCGACGAGGAGTGCGAGATCTGGAACGGCTTCATGATGAAACGCGGCTGGCGCGACGCCGGCGCCGAGACGCTCGCCAAGCGCATCGCCGAAAGCCATCTCGAGCTTCAGACCGTCCTCACGATGTTTGACTACATCGACTTCGACGAGGATCGCGACCCCGTCACCGGCAAATCCTGGATGACCTGAGGCCTGCTTGCCATGGTCGTGCTCCTCATGGGTGTCGCAGGCAGTGGCAAGACCACCATCGGCCGCCAGCTGGCGGAGGAGCTCGGCTGGAAATTTGCCGACGCCGACCAGTTTCATCCCCCCGCCAATGTCGCCAAGATGAGCGCCGGCACGCCGCTGAACGACACGGACCGCGCCCCCTGGCTCGCGGCCACCCGCCTCTACATCGATGCGCGGCTGGAAAAAAATGAAAGCGCCGTCGTCACCTGCTCGGCCCTCACGGAAAAATACCGCGCCGGCCTCCTGCGCAACGCCGAGCCCGTGAAATTGGTTTATCTCCGCGGCACCCGCGAGCTGCTCTGGTCCCGGATCAGCGGCCGGCAGGGCCACTTCATGAAACCCGCGATGCTCGACAGCCAGCTGGCCACGCTCGAGGAGCCGACCGGCGCCCTCGTGGTGGATATCGCGCAGTCCCCCGCTGAAATCATCGCCGGCCTCCGCTCGGCCCTCGCCGCATGACCTCCCCCGCCGGCAAACGCCTTCGCCTCCTCGGCAGCGTGCTCAGCGTGCTGGTGCTGCTCGCGGGCCTGGCCTTCACCTGGTTCTATGCCCAGCTGCGCGCCAGTCTGCCGCAGCTCGATGGCTCCTCCGCCCTCGCCGGCCTCGGTGCGCCCGTGACCGTCGCGCGCGACGCCCTCGGCGTGCCCCTGATCAAGGCCGCCACCCGCAGCGATGTCGCCCGCGCCCTGGGTTACCTCCACGCCCAGGACCGGTTTTTCCAGATGGACCTGCTGCGGCGCCGGGGCGCCGGCGAACTTTCCGAGCTCTTCGGCAAGCTCGCCCTCCCCCTCGACCGCGCCTCGCGCCGCCATGGCTTCCGGGCCCTTGCCCAAAAAGTCCTCGCCGGCCTCGCCCCGGCCGACCGCGACCTGCTCACCGGCTATGTCGCCGGCGTCAACGCCGGCCTCGGCGCGCTGAAAAAGAAACCCTTCGAATACTACGTGCTGCGCCTCGCGCCCGAGCCGTGGAAGCCGGAGGACAGCCTGCTCATCATCTATGCGATGACGCTCGACCTGCAGGACTCCAACGGCTCCTACGAACTCTCGCTCGCCACCCTGCGCGACCAGCTTGGCACCGCCGGCGTGGCGTTTTTCGCGCCGGTCAGCACGCCCGGGGACGCCGCCCTCGACGGCACGACCGCCCCGCTCGCGCCGATTCCCCCGGCCTCGATCATTGACCTGCGCACCCCGGCCAAGGTGTCGCGGGTCGCGCCGCTGCACTCGGCGCAGTTCTTCGCCACCGACAATCCCCGCGAGCCCGACCTGCTGCCCGGCAGCAACAATTTTGCCCTCTCTGGCGCGCACACGGCCACCGGCGCCGCACTGCTGGCCAACGACCCGCATCTCGATCTTGGCGTGCCCAACATCTGGTACCGCGCCTCGCTCGAATGGCAGGGCCCGGTCGCCGGTCGCATCACGGGAGTCACTTTGCCCGGGCTGCCGTTTGTCGTCATCGGCAGCAACGGCCATATCGCGTGGGGCCTGACCGATGCCTACGCCGACACCAGCGATCTCGTCACCATCGACGTCAACGCCATCGATCATTCGCTCTACAAGCTTCCCGGCCGGACGGACCTGCTGGAAATCGAAAAGCGCACCGACGTCATCCGCGTCAAGGGCGGCGACCCCGTGTCGGTCGAATACCCATGGACCGCCTGGGGGCCCATCATCGCCACGGATGGCAAAGGCCGCCCGCTCGCGTTCCACTGGGTCGCCTACGATCCGGCGGCCACCAATTTTGAATTCTTCCGGCTGGAGACGGCGCAAACCACCGTCGAGGCCGTCGCGATCGCGCACCGTTCCGGCATGCCGGCGCACAATTTTGTCGTCGCCGATTCGGCCGGCGCCGTGGCGTGGACCATCATTGGCAAACTTCCGCACCGCGTCGGTTTCGACGGCCGCCTGCCCACCTCCTGGTCGTTTGGCGACCGGCGCTGGGCGGGTCTGCTGCCGCCGGACGACGTGCCGGCCGTGTTCGGGCCGGCCGACGGCCGCGTCTGGACCGCCAACAATCGCGTCGTGGGCGGGGCCGCGCTCGCGCTGGTCGGCGACGGCGGCTACGCCACGCCGCCGCGCGCCGCCCAGATTCGCGACGATCTCGCCGCGCTCGAAAAAGCCACGCCGCACGACCTCCTCGGCATCCAGCTCGACGACCGGGCGCTGTTCCTCGAGCGCTGGCAGCAACTGCTGCTCACCGTGCTCACGCCCGAAGCCGTCGCAGGCCGCCCGAAACGCGCCGAGCTCCGGCAGGTCGCCGAGCACTGGGGCGCCGTCGCCAGCATCGATTCCGCCGGCTACCGGCTCGTGCGGGGCTTCCGCCTGCATGCAACCGACCTGGCGCTCACGCCCATCTTTGCCTCATGCGTGGAGCAGATGCCGGGATTTGAATCAGCCCGGTTCCACACCGAGGACGCCCTGTGGGCGATGCTGCAGGAAAAGCCCGCGCACCTGCTCGACCCGAAATATTCCTCGTGGGATGCGCTCCTGCTCGCCGCCGCCGATGCCACCATCGCCGACCTCGACAAGGCGGGGATTCCCCTCGCGTCGGCCACCTGGGGCCGCCGCAACACCGCGCACATCATGCACCCGTTCGGCCGCATGCTGCCGGCGTGGCTCGGCGGCTGGCTGAACATGCCGGCGGATCCGCTGGCCGGTGACACCAACATGCCGCGCGTCCAGACGCCGATGTTCGGTCCCAGCATGCGCCTCGCCGTCTCACCGGGCCGCGAAGCCGAGGGCCTGTTTCAGATGTCCGGCGGCCAGAGCGGCCACCCGCTCTCACCGTATTATCGCGCCGGCCACGCCAACTGGGTGCACGGCACCCCCGGCCCGCTGCTGCCGGGCCCCGCAGTGCATACGCTGGTGCTTAAGCCGTGGACGCGTGGCGATTAACCACGAAGGACACGAAGCGCAGCAAGATTGGATCCTTCAGGGCTTGGGCTTCGTGCCCTTCGTAGTTAAAAATGGCCGGGATTGAATTTTAGCCGGCCGCGCCCCAGCCTCCGCCCATGCTGCACGTTCTTGACCACCCGCTCGCGGCCCACGTCATCACCCACCTGCGGGACAAGACGACCAAGCCTGCCACGTTTCGCACGCTCTGCTACCAGATCAGCCTGCTGCTCGCCGTCGAGGCCACGCGCACTCTCGCGACCGAGCCCAAGGCCATCGAGACGCCGCTGGAGCCGATGACGGGCCGCGTGCTGGCTCACGAACCCCTCGTCGTCGTCCCCATCCTGCGCGCGGGCCTCGGCATGGTGCAGCCGTTCCTGGATATTTTTCCCGACGTGAGCGTCGGCTACATCGGCCTCGAGCGCGACCACCAGACCGCCATCGCCCGCAGCTATTACTGCAAGCTGCCGGTCGTCACCAACCGCCGCGTGGTGCTCGTGGACCCGATGCTCGCCACCGGCGGCTCCGCGGTGAAGGCGATTGACGTCGTGCGTGACGCCGGCGGCGCCGACATCACGCTCGTCAGCATCGTGAGCTCGCCCGAGGGCGTGGCCGAAGTGCAGAGCCATTACCCCAAGCTCCCAATCTTCACCGCCGCGCTCGACCGCGGCCTGAACGCAAAAAAATACATCATGCCCGGCCTCGGTGATTTCGGCGACCGGCTCTACGGCACCTGAATCCCCATGAATCTTCCCGCCAAGCTTGGCCTGATCTACGTCGTCTCGGAAATGGCCCTGAGTTACCTCAAGCGCTCCGGTCAGAAATCGAGGCGCCGCGACAGCGGCTCCCTCGTGATCCTCTGGGTCACGATCACCGCGGCGATGATCGGCGGGGTCCTCGTGGCGTACCTGCTTCCGGCGTTCCATTATCCGCTGCCCCGCGCCGTCGCCCAGATCCTTGGCCCGCTGTTCGCCGGCGGACTTGTGCTGCGCTGGTGGGCGATTCTCTCCCTCGGGAAATTCTTCACCGTCGACGTCGCCATCGCCGAGGACCACGAACTCATCATCCGCGGCCCCTACCACATGATGCGGCATCCGTCCTACAGCGGCATGATGCTCGCCTTCCTGGCCCTCGCCGCGACGTTTCAAAACTGGCTGTCCATCGTCACGATTCTGCTGCCCATCGCCCTCGCCCTCGCCTACCGCATCTACATCGAGGAAATCGCCCTGGAGCACACCTTCGGCGAGACCTACCACGCCTACGCCCGCTCAACGAAGCGGCTGATCCCGGGCGTGTTTTAAACCAGCGCGTCGTGGAGAATCTCGGCCGGATGCTGGCCGCGGCGGCCGGTGGCGTCCTTGACCTGGTGGCGGCAACTCGTGCCGGCGGCGGCGAGGATTGAGTCTGCCGGCATCGCCCGGACGACAGGGAACAGCACGAGCTCACCGATCTGCTGTGAAACGGCGAAATGCTCCGCCTCGTAGCCAAAGGAACCCGCCATGCCGCAGCAGCCGCTGGGGATGATCGCCACCTTGTAATTCAGCGGCAGTTCGAGCGCCTTCACCGCCGGCGAGAGGGACGAGAGCGCCTTCTGGTGGCAGTGACCGTGCAGCTTGATCGCGCGCGGCGCCGTCGTGAACGACTCGCGTTTGATCTTTCCGCGATCCGCCTCGCGGGCGATGAACTCCTCGAACAGCAGCGCGTGTTGCTTCAACCGCCCCGCCGCCTCCACCAGCGCCGGCGGCACGAGGTCGGGATACTCGTCGCGAAAACCCAGGATCGCCGAGGGCTCGATGCCGATCAGCGGCGTCTCGGCCGTGATCAGCGGCGCGAGCAGCTCAACATTCCGGATCGCGAGTTTTTGCGCCCAGCGCACGAGCCCCTTCGAAAACTGCGCGCGCCCGCTGTCCACGTGCTCCGGGATGATGACCTCGTAGCCCAGCCGGTTGAGCAGCTGCACCGCCTTGATGCCGACGTCGCTGTCGTTGTAGTTGGTGAACTCGTCGCAGAAGAGAAACACGCGGCCGTTCGTCCACGGACCGCCTTGGTTGGCATGCCGCGCATGCCAGCGTCGCAGCGTCGTGGCTTGCAGCTTGGGGATGCTGCGCAAGGGCGAGAACTTGGCGAATTTCTTGATCAGCCGGCTCGTCACCTGGTTCGTCACCGCCCAATTAAACACGCCCGGCACAATCGACGCCAAGGCCATGGCTTGAGAAAAGCTGCCCACCAGCCGCGAGCGCAGCGGCACGCCGTGCGCGTCGTGGTAATGCTGCTGCCACTCGGCCTTGAGCCGCGCGATGTCCACGTTGGACGGGCACTCGGACTTGCACCCTTTGCAGGAGAGGCAGAGCGACATCACGCTGGCGATCTCCTCGCTGTCGAACGGCCGGGCGGCGTCGTGCGGGTGCGTGAGCATGTGCCGCAGCATGTTCGCGCGGGCGCGGGTCGTGTCCTGCTCGTTGCGCGTGGCCATGTAGCTGGGGCACATCGTCCCGCCCATGAGCGCGGTTTTCCGGCAGTCGCCGGAGCCGTTGCACTTCTCGGCCGCCCGCAGGATGCCCTGGGTGGCGCTGAAGTTGAAGATCGTCGGGTAATCCGGCGTCGCATGGCCCGGTCCGTGCCGCAGTGAGGTGTCCATCGGCGGCGTGTCGATGATCTTGCCGGGATTCAGCAGGCCCAACGGATCAAAGGTGTCCTTCACGCGCCGCATCATCGCGTAGCACTCGTCGCCGACCATGAAGCGGATGAACTCGCCGCGCAGCCGGCCGTCGCCGTGCTCGCCGCTCAGCGAGCCGCGATATTTTTTCACCAGCGCCGCGACGTCCGTCGCGATGCCGCGAAACATTTTCAGCCCCTCCGCCGTCTTGAGGTTGAACAGCGGACGCGTGTGCAGCTCGCCCGCCCCGGCATGGGCGTAATACACGCAGGCGATGCCGTATTTCTCCCGCATGAGCGCGTCGAACTCGCCGATGTAGGCCGGCAGGTCCTCGACCGCCACGGCGGTATCCTCGACCACTTCGCGCGGCTTCGCGTCGCCGACGACATTGCTCATCAGGCCCTGACCCGCGCGGCGGAGGTCCCAGACCCGGTTGCCCTCGTCGCCCCACAGGATGGGAAACGCGTAGCCCAGCCCGGCCCCGCGCAACTCCGCCTCCAGCGCGCGCATCCCCGCCTCGAGTTCCGCCCGCTGTTCGCGGCGGATTTCAACCACCAGGATCGCGCCGGGGTCGCCCTGCACAAAAAAGCGGTTCTTCGCCTGCTCGAGGTTGGTGCGCGTGCATTCGAGGATGTGGCGGTCGATCAGCTCCACGCCGCTCGGCTTCTGGTGCAGCGCGATGAGCACACCCTGCAGCGCCTCCCCCACCGAGCCGAAATGCACGCACATCAGCGCACCGGGGGGCGGGAGCGGCTCGCAATTAAACTCAAACTCCACCCCGAGGAACAGCGTGCCTTCCGAGCCGGCGAGCAGCCGGCAGAGGTTGAAGGGCTGGGCCGACGCCGGATCGAAGACCGCGCAATCCATCAGCTGGTCAAGCGCGTAGCCGGTGTTGCGCCGCGTGACCGTGGCCTTGGGAAAATGCTCGCGGATGAGCGCGCGGTTGGCCGCGTGGCCGAGGAGATCGCGCACCGTGCGGTAAATGCGCGTTTCCAGCGAGTCGGCACCGGCGCATTTCGCGTCGAACTCAGGGGCCGTCAGCGGCCCAAACGTGACCTCCGAGCCGTCGCTCAGAAAACCGCGGGCCGAGACCAGGTGGTCGCGCGTGGACCCATAGACGAGGGAGTTGGAGCCGCAGGAATTGTTGCCGACCATGCCGCCCATCATCGCGCGGTTGGCGGTGGACGTCTCGGGGCCATAGAGCAGGCCGTGGGGCTGGAGGGCGAGGTTCAGCTCGTTGCGCACCACGCCCGGCTGCACGCGCACGCGGCGGCACGCCGCGTCGATCGTGAGGATGCGGTTCAGGTGGCGACCGAGGTCCACGACGATGCCGTTGCCCACGACCTGGCCGGCGAGCGAGGTGCCGGCGGCCCGGGGAATCAGTCCGATCTGGTGCTCGCGCGCGAAGGCCAGCAGCGCCTTCACATCCGCCTCGCTCCGCGGCAGCGCGACCGCCGCGGGCAATTCCTGGTACTCCGAGGCATCCGTCGCATAAAGCAGCCGCAACGCCCGCCCGGTGGAAAGCTCGCCTTGGAGCAGATCGGCGAGACGGGCAAAATCAGCAGAAGTGGGCGCGGGCATCGGATCGCCAAACTAGAAGCCCGGGCCCGTGCGTGGCGAGCCTGCCGCATGCGCATGGATTGATGAGGGGTGATCGCGTGGCATGGGGCGGAGCCCTGGGCCACGCCATCGTTCAGTCCAGCCAGCCACCGGTCGCCTGCACCGGGGTGAGTTGGCCGGGGCGCGTAACCCAGACCGCCAGCGCATGACGGGTCACGCCGGACACTATCGGCACAGGCAACGCGAGTTCCCGCCCGAGCGGGGCGTGGGCCATTTTCAGCGCGATAAATTCATAGTGCAGCGTCTCGCCGCGGTTTTCACCCGCGCTGACCGGGGAAGTGATGCCGCCGCCCAAAATGACCGCATGAATCTCAAACCGGTCGCCCGCCGACGGCACCGCGGGTGAAAAACCGACCTGCAGCGTGGTCCCATCGTAGGCGACCGTGAGTTTGCCGGTGGCCGGACCGGACGGCGCGAGTGAACGCGAGCCGGTCCACTCGGCACCGTCGCGCACCACGCATGGGGTGTAGACGCTCGGGCTCGCCCACGCGGCGGCATAGTCGTATTCGCGCTGGGTGAACTCCCGCGTGGAGAAACGGTCCGGCCAGCCGAGCCGGTTCCAATAATCGACGTGGAAGGCCACCGGCACGAAGTCACGCCACAGACCCGGTTCGTCGCGCAACGTCGCCAGCCAGCGCTCCATCGGGGGACAGCTGCTGCAACCCTCGCTGGTGAAGAGCTCGATGAGCGCCACCCGGTTCGGCCCGCTGGCAAACTGCGCGGGTGCGGCCCCGCGGCAAATGCCCGCCCACAACGCCAACCCAAGGAGCAAATACGGCCTCATGGGGACAGGAGACCGGGACGGGATGCTTTATTCCACCCGATTGTAGGGGCGGGGGCGCTGGCCCGCCTGACTTGAGGTGGAGCCGCGGCGCCCTCGCCGCATCCCCATTCAACCCCGACAATCCCGAGGTGTGCAGCAATGTCCCCTTCGCCGCATTCGCCGATGGGGACATCGGCGGCCACCGATAAAAAAGGTGGGGTCAGGAGACCCCGCCCTACAAATGAAACATCCGGCGACCGCGCCGGGCGGATCACTTCCAGTTCAGCACCATCCGGGTGAAATAGCTCGTGTCGAGCCGCTCCACGCCGGTGCCAGGCTTGCTGTTGTAGTCGTTGCTGACGCCGAGGCGGAACTTCCAGGCCGGGTCGGCCAGCGGAATCTCGTAGAACGACTCGTGCGTGAAGTGGAAATTGCTGAAGTCCTCGAACGCCGGCGTGTAGGTGAGGCGATCCACCAGCTTGGAGCGGGTGAACTCCCACTCGTGGTTGAGGCCGAAGTCCAGGCCGGTGCTCTTGAGGCTTTGGTGCGCGGCATTGGTGTAGCCCTCGTAGCGGAACGAGAGACCGGCGCGGAGCGTGAGGAGTTGCTTCGGCTCCTTGAGGAAATCGTAGCCAAAGCCCGCCGCGGCCGTGTTGTAGAGGTCGATGCCCTTGACACGGTCAAATCCGCCTTCATCGCGGACGTACCACGAGGTCCGGCCCGAGAAATTGTCCGCGTAATCAATGCCGGCCCGGAACTGGTCGGCTGACTTGGCGCCATCCGAGATCTGGCGGTTGTAGCCGGTGTAGAATTGCAGGGTGTCATTCGGCGTCTTGAGCGTGGCGCGGAACGCGCTGGAGGTGCCCAGCTGCTCGGAATTGCCGGTCTTGCCGGTCATGTCCAGCGTCGCCTCGTAGCTCCAATGGTGCTCCCGCTCGGCGAGGTCCTTCTTCATGGCCGTCACCTGCGGATCCTCGCCGCCTGGCGCCCACGTGGCGGCAACCTTCTCGACCGAGGTGGCCAGCTGGCCGTCGGCGCCCGTGATCTTGAGCGCGGCACCCTCGGCGGACACCGTGCCCTGCAGCGTGGTCCCGCTGGCCAGGCGCACGACCACGGGGGCATCGGTCGTCAGGCCGGTGACCTCGGACTGCTTGAGCGTCAGGTCGCCCGCGTAGTCGGTGGTGACATAGATCTTGCCGCCCTCGATTTTGGTGACCTTGCCCACGATGCGGGCGCCATTCTTGGTCTCGACCACGTCGGCCGAAGCGGTCGACGCGAAGAGCGCGACGCTGGTTAAAAACAGGACAGTGCGGAGGGTCTGGGACAGGTTCATGGCGGGTGAAAAAGGAGGCTAAAAAACCGCACGGGCGCCTGCCTTGTCAATAAAACAGCAGGATTGCCCCGTTTTTAACAAATTCAGCACGCCGCTGCTCGACAACGCCCGCCGCCGCGCCTTGTTTCGACCGTCCCCGCTCATGTCCGCGCCCGTCCAACGCCCCGCCCTCATTGTCGCCGACCACTGGCGCGACTACGAGCTGCTCGAATGCGGCGACGGCATGAAGCGCGAGCGCTGGGGCGAATTCACCCTCGTCCGCCCGGACCCGCAGGTCATCTGGCCGCGGTCCGGCCAGAAACCCGGCGCCGCGTGGGCCAGCTGGGACGGCTTTTATCACCGCAGCGAACAGGGCGGCGGCCGCTGGGAATTCCGGCGGCCCCTGCCCGACCACTGGAAAATCAGCTACGGCGCGCTCACCTTCAAGATCCACCCCACCTCGTTCAAGCACACCGGCCTCTTCCCCGAGCAGGCGGTGAACTGGGATTGGTTCGGCGCGAAGATCAAGGCCGCCCGCGCCGCCGGCCGCGAGGTCTCGGTGCTCAACCTCTTCGGCTACACCGGCGCCGCCACTGTCGCCGCCGCGGCCGCCGGCGCGACCGTGTGCCACGTGGACGCCGCCGAGGGCATGGTGAAATGGTGCCGCGAAAACGCCGCGCTCAGCGGCCTGGCCGACGCGCCTGTCCGCTACATCGCGGACGACTGCCTCAAGTTTGTGCGCCGCGAGATCAAGCGCGGCCGCAAGTATGACGCCATCATCATGGACCCGCCGACCTACGGCCGCGGCAGCACTGGCGAGATGTGGAAGCTCGAGGATCACCTCTGGGAACTGCTCACCGAGTGCCGCGCGCTGCTGACCGACGCGCCGCTGTTCTTCCTGATCAACGCGTACACCGCCCGCCTCTCGCCCACCGTCGTCGCGAACCTGCTCGCCGAGCTGCTCGCCGGCCGCGGCGGCCGCATCACCGCCGGCGAAGTCGGCCTGCCGATCCAGGCCGACGGCAAGGTCCTCCCCTGCGGCATCTACGGACGCTGGGAGGCGTGAGTGGCCGGCGGCCGCTGGTCATAGGTGATAGGCGATGGGTGCTGGGTTTTTGCCAGCCACCCATGACCCCGACGCGGCCGCCGCGTCACTTCATGTTCGCCGCGAGAAACTCGTCGATCTTCTTATAAAGTGCGAGCCGGTGGTCGTGGGTGTAGAAGCCGTGGCCCTCGTTGACCTTGGTGACGAGCTCGAAGGGTTTGTGCGCCTTGTCCATCGCATCCCGCATGAGCCGGGCCTGTTCATAGGGGACGACTTTGTCGTCCTTGCTGTAGACCATCAGCAGCGGCGCCTTGATCCTGTCGGCCTGGGTGACCGGGGAGATTGCGTCCAAATCCACCGCATCCTTCTCGGGGTCTCCAATCAGGTCGGCCATTTCCTCCTGGTCGTCCTTGGAAATATCCAGGTCGTACTTGATGAGTGCCTTCCAATCCGTCACCCCCGAGAGGTCGATGCCGCAGCGGTACAGGTCTGGCTCGCGGATCAGTCCCATGAGCGCCGAATAGCCGCCGAAGCTCCAGCCGGCGATCGCGATGCGGTGCGGATCGGCGATGCCCTGTGCGATCGCCCAGCGGGTGCCATCCGTGATGTCATCCTGCAGTTCCCGGCCAATGTGCCGGTGGCCTTTCTCAAAGAAGCTCTCCCCGTAGCCGGGCGAGCCGCGGTAATTCATCTGCAGGACCGCATAGCCGCGGCTGGCGAAAAACTGCACGTCGCGGTTGAACTCCCATGAGTCGCGCGCAAAGGGACCGCCATGGGGAAACACGACGAGGGGCAGATTCTTGGGTTCCTTGCCCGCGGGAACCGTCAGGTAGCCGTGGATGACAAGGCCATCCCGCGACTTGTAGTTGATCGGGTAAACCTCCCCCATCTGGTCCGGCTTGATCCAGGGGCTGGCCGGGAACAGCGGCTTGAGCGACTTCTTGTTCAGATCAAAAATGTAATAGGTGCCCGGGTCCTTCGCCGACCAGGAATACACCACGAGCACCTTCATGTCGTCGCTCATGTCCGTGATCGTGTTGACCCGGTCCTTCAATCCGTTGTCCAGCGCCCCCTGGATCGCCGCCATCGTCGGGTCAAACCAGACCACCTGGGGCGTGTCAGTCTCATATTGGATGCCGAGAATTTCCCGCGTGTTTGGGGCAAACCGGATGGCATCGTAGTCGCTGCCATAACCCCACGGTAGGATATCAAAACGCTCATGGCTGAGGATCAGCTGCCCCACCTGCTCCTTGATCAGGTCATACGAATATATCCCCCAGGTGCCCTCCGGAGTGACGAGCGACAGGTAAAGCGTGGCTCCGTCCGCACTCAGCCCCTGGAGGCCGATCTTGCGCTTGGCGTAGTCCATGCCGGCCAGCACGTGCCAGGGAGCCTTTTCGCTCGCGCGGTAAATAACCCGGCTCAGGGCCTTGTCCTCCTCGACCCCAACGCGGACCAAGCCCTGCGCATCGGCCATCCAGAAGGTGACCTTGCCGGGGTTGTCGACCACCCGGTTGTAATTGCCGGTGCGGGAATCCATGTTGATCACGTTCGGGTGATTCAAACGCACCAACTGGCGCTTCCCGTAACCGGTGGGATAATCGTTCTCCAGCAGGAGGACGTGCCCCTCGTTTTCACCGTTTAACCGGGTGGCCATGATGCCGGTGACCAACAGCCGGTTCTGGTCCCGTTTGTCCACCTGCCGCGCATAACCCAGCAGCCCGGTGTAATGGCTCCCGTCGCGATCAATCCCGGAGAGGTAACCGTAAACCACCCGGTTGTTGGAGACCCACATGGGATTCACCGCAGGAATTCCCACGCCGCCCTCCACGGCGTTGATCTTACCGGTCTCCAGATTCTTGAAGGCGAAGGCCTCCTGCAGGTCCGCCACGACCGAGTAGGCGATGATCTTGCCGTCCCGGGAAATCCGCACGTTGCGGATCACCGGCAACCGCGCGAAGCTCTCCATCGGCACCTGGACCGGCCCGCTGGTGGCGGCGGGAGTCGCCGGGGTCGCAGCCCAGGCCGACGAGATACACAACGCACTCAACACCAGGATCTGGCGGATTTTCGAATTCATGGGGGGAAAGCGGGCAACTCCCGAAACTCGGACCGAGCCTTCCAGTGTGCGCGCCGGCACGGAAGCTTTTTTGTCGGCTTTTGCGCCCGCCGCGCCCGGCCGGCTTCCATCCATGGGCCCGCGCATCACGCGAATCAGCGCGAAGTTTCCGATCTCGATCCAGCTGACCAAGTCTGAACCCCCATTCGCGTGCTTTCGCGTGATTCGCGGGCCAAATCCGGGAGGTTCGACTTTCGGGTTTTTCGTGTCTTTCGTGGTCAAAACCCTCCCCGCCATGCCTTCGCTTCCCGAAACGTATTCCGCCCGCGTCCATGAACTCCTGATTCACGCGGAGAAGAAAAACGCCGCCACCATCGCCCGCCTCGCCCCGGTCATCGGCGCCAGCGTCGCCCGCGGCGGCGTCATCCACGCCTTCGGCAGCGGGCACAGCGATTGTATCGCCCGCGAGATCATCGGCCGCGCCGGCGGTCTCGTCTGCGTCAGCGGCGTCATCGACCCCACCGCCGGGTTCATCGAGAACCACGTCGGCTACGGCACTTCGCTCATCGAGCGCTACGACCGCCAGTACCAGCTGCTGCCCGGCGAGACCATCATCGTCATTTCCAACTCCGGCAAAAACAGCGCGCCGCTCGAGGTCGCGCTCTACGCCCAGCAAAAGGGCCTGCACGTCGTCGGCCTCACCGCCCTCGCGATGTCCACCACGGCGAAGACCGTGCATCCCGGCGGCAAAAACCTCCACGCGATCGCCGCCGAGACGTTGGACAACTGCGGCGTGCCTGGTGACACGCTCATCGAGGTCACGCCCGGCGTCTTCTCCGGCCCCACCTCCACCCTCGTCGGCGCGATGCTGCTCAACCTGCTGATGCTCTCCGTGATCGACTGGTTGAAAGCCAACGGCCACCCCATTCCCGTGCTGCGCAGCCAGAACCTCCCCGGCGCCATCGAGTTCAACCGCACCGTCGGGGGAAAATACCAGGGCCGCCTCAGCCGCCAACTGGCCTGAACCGTTCCGGCCATGAAATACAAAATCGGCGTGGACGGCGGCGGCACCAAGACCGAGTGCATTCTCATCGATTCCACCGGGCTCATGGTCGCCTGCCACGTCGGCACCGGCTGCAACCCGAGCGTCGTCGGCCCCGAGGCCGCCGCTTCCATTCTGGTCGCCGCCCTGGATTCCCTCCGCGCGCAGGCCGTGACGCATCTCGCCGAACTCCAGACCCGGCCGCCCCAGGCCCAGCTCGTCATCACCGATACTTTGCTCTGCATGGCCGGCAGCAGCGGATTCTGGACGGAATTCGCCGCGGGGCTCGCCGGTTTCGGTCGCGTCCAGGCCATGGATGATTCCCGGCCGATCCTCGAACTCGCCACGCACGGGCGCCCCGGCCTCGCGCTGCACGCCGGCACCGGCTCGTTCGTCGCCGCGCTCACCCCGGACAATTCCGTGCATTACGCCGGTGGACGCGGCTGGCGGTTCGGCGACTCCGGCAGCGGCTACGATCTCGGCGCCCGCGCCATCGCCCGCGCGCTGCTCGAACTTCAGGGCTGGGCACCCCCATCGCGCCTCGGCCCCGCCGTGTGTGCGCACGCGGGTGTCACCCCCGGCACGGGGACCAGCACCGTCACGCGCCATTTTTATGCGCACGCCGACGCCACCCGCCACATTGCCGCGCTGTCCCCCGCCGTGCTCTCGCTCGCCACGGAGGGCGACGAGGCGGCCCAACAGATCGTGACCGCGTCCACCGGCGAACTGCTCGACCTTGCGGTCACCGTCGCGACCAAATTGTTTCCCTCGGCCCGGCTTGAAACCATCCCCGCCGGCCTGAGCGGCCCGATCCTGACGCATCCGCTCGTGATGAAAGCCCTCGCGGCCCGCTCGCCCCTGCCGCTCGCCGCCATCACCGACACCCCCATCGAGGGTGTCCGCCAGCTGCTGACGCGGCTTTGAGTCATGAACGTGCCGCCGACCGTCGGGCCCGGCCTGCAGGTGCTCTCCGCGCCCGAGTGGCAAGCCCGCCGGACCGCGCATGAAACCCGCGTGCAGGCCTGGCTCGGGCCGCACCAGACACGGGCGGCGCGCGGGGAAAAGCACCCGGTCTATGATTTCCTGTTCAGTTACTACGCGTTTCGCCCGGCGTGGCTGCGGCGCTGGCAACCGGGCCCGGATGTCGCGCTCGCGGGCGAGGCGGCGCGGGAATTCCTCCGCCGCCCGGAATACCGGGAGACCAGCGACGGCATCCGGCTCGATCCCGCGGCGCTGCGCCCGTCGCGCCGGGTGTTTGTCGCCTGGCTGCGCGACCTGCTGGTCGTGATGCGCGAGCGGCCGCCTTTCTTCGGCTGCTTCGGGCTGCACGAGTGGGCGATGGTGTACCGGCAGACGCCCGACGAAATCCGCCACCAGGCGTGGCCGCTGCGGTTTTCGCGGGAGAAACTCGCCCAAATTGTCGAGTCCCAGCCGGTCTGCTGCACGCATTTCGACGCGTTTCGTTTCTTCACACCCGCGGCGCGCCCACTGAACCGCGTACAACCCACCCGGGGCAACGCGCCGGAGCACGAGCAGCGTGGCTGCCTGCACGCCAACATGGACCTCTATAAATGGGCCTTCAAACTCGCTCCGTTTACGTCCGGCGAGCTGTTGGCCGACAGCTTTGAGCTCGCCCGCGACATCCGCGAGGTGGACATGCGGGCGAGCCCCTACGACCTCCGCGCCCTCGGCTTCGAGCCGATCGCCATCGAGACTTCCGCCGGCCGGGCAGAGTACGAACGCCGCCAGCGCGCCTTCACCACCCGGGGTGAACCGCTGCGCGAGCGCCTGATCGCACTCTGCGCCCGGTTGTTGGTTGCCTGAATTTCGACCGTCGAGATTTGCCGCAAAGCCCGCGAAGATCGGGCCATCAGGCCTCGGAATTTAAGCGGGACGCGAGGAACCCAGAACACCGTCCTGACCCTCTCATCGCTGGTTCCCTTGATTAAACTACTGGTTTCATGGCTTCCCCAGTTAAATCTGCCATCGGTCTGGCTTCAGCTTCGTGATCTTTGCGCTCTTCGCGGTGAAAAAAAATCCCCTCGCCGAAGCCCCCCGCCCAAGCCAAAACGGCAAGAAATGCGCAGGCCTCAGCAACCCGCGCGCAGCCGGTCCGGCCAAGGGCGGATAGTATGGTACCGCAACCCCACAAGGTGTTCCCATGAAAACCCAGCCTTCCCTCCCCCGCGCCCATGATCCCTCCGAGGCAGAGATCCAAAGGCAGGCTTATCACCTCTGGATCGACGGCGGTTGCCTGGAGGGCGTGGAAGTCGATAACTGGCTTGCTGCAAAAGAGTTACTTAACCACCGTCAAGGCCATGCTCACGGGCATGCCGCGCGCGGTACTCACCCCGTCCCCTTCGACCCGGCCAAACCCAAATCATGAACGACCTCTCCCTGCCCGTCATCCCGCTCACCATCACCGTCAGCCTCTGCCTCGTCTTCACCTTCGTCGTCTTCTTCCTGCGCGAGCATTCGCGCCGGTTCAGCAACGCCGAGCGTGAATCCCTGCTTCCCCTGGCCGAGGAAACCCCGCGCTTGGCGGCCACGGCGCATGACCATGATCACGGGTCCCATGGCAAAGATTGCAGCTGCCGCTCCGGCCGGAATGTCCCCTGCCACGGTTGCCGGACGCGCTCCACTTCGACCTCCTCCTCCACCTGATCCCTTCCCCCATGTCCGGCCAAAAAATCACGATCGAATATAACGACCGCGTCGTCCGCCAGTTCCTCCTCGCCACCGTCATCTGGGGCGCGGTCGGGATGCTGGTGGGTGTCCTCATCGCGGCCCAACTCAACTTCTGGCAGCTGAACTTCGCCACGCCGTGGCTGACGTTCGGCCGCCTGCGCCCGTTGCACACCAACGCCGTCATCTTCGCCTTCGTCGGCAACATGATGTTCGCCGGCATCTACTACTCCACCCAGCGGCTGGTCAAAGCCCGGCTGGCGAGCGATTTCCTCTCCTCGCTGCACTTCTGGGGCTGGCAGTTCATCATCGTCTGCGCCGCCGTCACCCTCCCGCTCGGCCTCACCCGCGGCAAGGAATACGCCGAGCTGATCTGGCCCATCAACCTGATGGTGGTGCTCATCTGGGTCGTCTTTGCGGTGAACTTCTTCTGGACGCTCGCCCGCCGCCGCGAACCCGCGCTCTACGTCGCGATCTGGTTCTACATCTCGACCATCGTGACCATTGCGATGCTCTACATCGTCAACCACCTTTCGATCCCGACCAGCCTGCTGCACAGCTACCCGGTGTTCAGCGGCGTGCAGGACGCGCTGGTCCAGTGGTGGTACGGGCACAACGCCGTGGCGTTCTTCCTCACCACGCCGATCCTCGGCATTATGTACTACTTCCTGCCGAAAGCGGCGGAACGCCCGGTGTACAGCTACCGGCTGTCGGTCGTGCATTTCTGGTCCCTCGTCTTCGTCTACATCTGGGCCGGCCCGCACCATCTGCTTAACACCGCCCTGCCCGGCTGGCTGCAGAACCTCGGCATGACGTTCTCCCTCATGCTCTGGGCCCCGTCGTGGGGCGGCATGCTCAACGGCCTCCTCACCCTCCGCGGTGCCTGGCACAAGCTCCGCACCGATCCCGTCCTTAAGTTCTACGCCGCTGCCGTCACGTTCTACGGCATGGCGACCTTCGAGGGCCCGCTCCTTTCCATCAAGTCGGTCAACGCCCTCGCGCATTACACCGACTGGATCATCGGCCACGTCCATGCCGGCACCCTGGGCTGGAACGGCTTCATGGCCGCCGGTTTGATCTACTGGCTGCTCCCGCGCCTCTGGAACAAGCCGCTGTACTCGACCGCCCTCGCCAACCTCCACTTCTGGATCGGGACCGTCGGCATCCTCCTCTACGTCGCCGCCATGTGGACCAGCGGCATCACACAGGGCCTGATGCTCAACGCCACCACCGAGCACGGCACTGTCCTCGCGTACCCCAACTTCCTCGACACGCTCAACACCATCCGGCCGATGATGCTGATGCGGGTCATCGGCGGCGGGCTCTATCTCGCCGGCTGGTTCCTCCTCGTCTACAACTTCTACCGCACCGTGAAGGGCGCGGCGCCGGTCAACGGCACCATCGAGGTTTACGACGAGGCGCCCGCGCCGGACGCCAAGCTCAGCCTGGCCGGGACGTTCTTCAGCGCCCCGACCCTCTTCTGGTTCCTCGCTGTCGGCTTCAGCTCAATGTGGATGTTCGGCACCGACCTCGTCAGCACCGCCGGCATCGTCGGCGCCGTCGCCTGCCTGATCGCCGCCTTCGCCCTCGTCCCGTCCCGGAGCCAGGCCTGGGGCGGCTGGTACGAAAAACTGCTGCTCAACGCCCTGCCGTTCACCCTGCTGGTTTTCTTCGCCGTCGTCGCCGGCGGGCTGATCCAGATCATCCCGACCGTCCTCGTGCAAAAGGCGAAGAACGTCGAGGACCGCATCCAGACGCCCTACACGCCGCTCGAGCTGGCGGGCCGCGATATCTACATCCGCGAGGGTTGCTACCTTTGCCACTCGCAGATGATCCGCACCCTGGTGCCGGACATCCTCCGCTATGGCGATTACTCCCGCCTCGGCGAGTCGATCTACGACCATCCCTTCCAATGGGGCTCGAAGCGCACCGGCCCCGACCTCGCCCGCGTCGGCGTCAAATATCCCAATGTCTGGCATTTCCGCCACATGGAAAACCCCCGCGCGGTCTCGCCAGGCTCCAATATGCCCACCTACCCGTGGCTCTTCAGCCACGCCCTCGACGCCTCCGTGATGCCCGCGAAGATCAAGGTCCAACGCCTGCTCGGCGTGCCGTACGGCCCGCGCACCGCGCAACAGATCTTCGACTCCATGGATGAGCAGGCCAAGGGCATCGCCAAGGACCTCCGCACCGCCGGCGCCTACGTCGATTCCGACAAGGAGATCGTCGCGCTGATCTCCTACCTGCAGACGCTCGGCAAGTCCCTGCCGGTCATCACCAAGTCGGCCCCCCGCTGACCCGCCATGTTCAAACGCCTTATCCTCGAGGATTCCTCGATCTGGTACATCATCACGGCCTTTGTCACCGCCGCGACGATCTTCCTGACCATCGCGTGGCGCGCCCTGCGCATGCCGCGAGCCGAGGCCGATAAATTCGCCCATCTGCCCTTCACCACTGACGCCAACGAACGCCATGACCCCCACGCCTAAACCGCCCCTGCCTGACGAGAACGAGCCTCTCCGGCCGCACTCCTTCGACGGCATCCAGGAATACGACAAGCGCCTGCCCAACTGGTGGCTGATGACGCTCTTCGGCGCCGTCGTCTTCTGGGCCGGCTACTGGTTCTACTACGAGCGCGCCCACATCGGGCATACCAACGCTCAAATCGTCGAGCAGCAGCTCGCCGTCATCGAGGCCACCCGCCTCGCCAACGCACCGACCGTGGACGACGCCAGCCTCTGGAAAATGAGCCGCAACCCGGTCTTCGTGGACGCGGGCCGCGCCTCCTTCGAAACCACCTGCGTCAGCTGCCACACCAAGGAGCTCACGGGTGCGATCGGGCCCAATCTCGTGGACCATCTCTGGATCCACGGCGGGCGTCCGACGGAAATCTACACCACCGTCACCCAGGGCGTGCTCGCCAAGGGCATGCCACCGTGGGGCCCCGTGCTGGGCCCGAAGAAAATTTCCGAGGCGGTGGCCTACATTCTCAGCTACCATCAGGAAGGCGAACCCATCGAGGTTCAGGCCGCGTGGGTCCCCCCCCCGCCGAAATGAAGCATGGCCGCACCGCTGCCCAACCGCGACTTCGTCACCACCATCCGGGATGACGGATCCCGCCCCTTTCTTTTTCCCGCCGACACGCATGGACGCTTCACGACGGTCCGCCGCATCTGGTCGCTGCTGCTGATCGCTTTTTACCTGTCGCTGCCGTGGATCCAGATCAACGGCTACCCGGCGGTGTTCCTCGATATCGCGCAGCGGCGGTTCCACCTGTTCGGGCTGACACTGGCGGCGCAGGACGTGTGGCTGATGTTTTTCGTCATCACGGGGCTGGGCTTCTCGCTCTTTTTTGTGACGGCGCTGTTCGGCCGCATCTGGTGTGGCTGGGCCTGCCCGCACACCGTTTTTCTCGACCACGTCTACCGGCGCATCGAGCGGGCCATTGACGGTGACGCCGTCTCGCGCCGGTTGCTCGACGAGGCCCCGGCGAGCGGGGGCAAGCTGTTCAAGCGCGTCTTCAAGCACTCCCTGTACATCCTCGTCTCTGCCGTCATCGCGCACCTGTTCCTCGCCTACTTCGTCTCGCTGCCCGAGGTCTGGGTGATGGTGAGCGCCGCGCCCACCGCCCACTGGAGCGCATTTGCCTTCATGGCCGTGTTCACCGGCATCCTCTATTTCAATTTCGGCTGGTTCCGCGAGCAGCTCTGCATCGTCATCTGCCCCTACGGCCGGCTGCAGTCCGCGCTCATTGACGACAACTCCCTCGTCATCGGCTACGATATGAAGCGCGGCGAACCCCGCGGCAAGGTCGGCACGGAAGGTGCGGGGGCGTGCGTCGCCTGCAACCGCTGCGTCCAGGTCTGCCCCACCGGCATCGACATCCGGCAGGGTCTGCAGCTGGAGTGCGTCGGCTGCACCGCCTGCATCGACGCCTGCGATGATGTCATGACTCGCCTTCACCGTCCGCGCGGCCTCATCCGCTACGACTAGCAGACCGCGTTTGCCGGCAAATCCACCCTCTGGTTCCGGCCGCGCACCCTGCTGTACGGCGTGCTGCTGCTCATCGGCGCGAGTGTCGCCGGCTGGGCGCTGTCCACCATCCACCCCGCGAATCTGGGGGTCACCCGGATCGTCGGCGCGCCCTACATCATCTCGGCGGATTTTGTCCGCAACCAGTTCCTTGTGCGCATCGTGAACAAGCAGAACGGGCCGGCGGAATTCCTGCTCCACCTTGAGCACGCTCCCGCCGGTCTCCGCCAGACCGGCCTCGTCGGACCCATCCGGGTTGAGGCCCTGGGCGAGATCGTGCAGCCGCTCGTCTTCCAGCAGCTGCGCGCGGACTATCACGGACCCTTCCTCTTCACGATCGGCATCGCTGACCCTGCCGGCACCTTCCATCTGGAGCGGCAGGTTGAGTTTCTCGGGCCGGATGTCCGGCTCCTGCGCGAGGAGGAGGAGGAAAAAAAGAAGCATCATGAAACCCGCCACTGAGAGCTCGCCGCCGGCCGGCCGAAGCTACCTGTGGTGGGTGTTTGTCGCGGCCTTCGTGTTGCAACTTGCGGCGTGGACCGCCTGGTTCATCGTCGCCTCCCACCACCCCGTGGAGGAGGTCCCGCTCGCCACCGCTCCGCGCCGCTGACATGGAACTCGCCGCCGTCAATTCCCCCGCCACCGCCCTCGTGGCCGGCCTCATCACCAGCCTGCATTGCGCCGGCATGTGTGGCCCGCTCGCCTGCGCGCTCATGCCGGCGCAGCATGACCGCTCCGACCCCCACACCGTCAGCACGGTCTACCATGTCACGCGGCTCACGGGCTACATGGTGCTCGGCGCCGTGGCCGGCGGCCTGGGCCGCATGCCCCTCACGTGGGTAACCGGTTCCGCCCTGCGCTGGCTGCCGTGGGTGCTGGTGTTCTACTTTGCCGCGATGGCGTTCCAGTGGGATCGCTTTGTCCCCAAGCCCGTGGCCCTGGGCCGGTTTTCCCTGCTGATCAGCCGTTGGATCCGTGGCCGGCCTCGCGTGCAGGCCGCCGCAGCCCTCGGTTTCGCGACGCCACTGCTGCCGTGCGGGCCGCTGTATTTTCTCCTCACCCTCGCCCTGCTGTCCGGCTCGGCCCTCCGCGGCGCGGAGTTCATGCTGGCCTTCGGCCTCGGCACCGTGCCGCTGCTGTGGCTCGCGCAATCCCAGTCCGCCTGGATCCGCGCCCGCCTCAACCCTCTCTGGCTCGGCCGCCTGCGGCTCGGCCTGGCGCTCGTGATCGCCGTGGTCATCAGCTGGCGACTCCGCGCCACCCTGGGTTTCGCCGGGCCGGATCCGTCCACCCTGCTCTGCTTCTGACGTGAGCACCGCCGCCGCCCTTGTCCCCGCGCCCGTCCCTTCGCCCGCCCCGGCCCGGCGGGCGTGCCGGCATTGCGGCGCGTCGCTCACTGCGGGCCGTGAGCCGGCATCCGACTTTTGCTGCGCCGGCTGTTCCTATGTGTTCCGCCTGGTGCAGGAACACGGGCTCGCCGGCTACTATCACCTCAAGGATGAGGTCACCGCCCCGGCCGACGCCGCCGTCTTCCAGCCGCGCGACTTCACCTGGCTCGAGACCGCTCAGCAGAAAGCCGAGGCGGCGGCGGGCGGCCGGCCGCCGGAGCTCACCCTCGACGTCCAGGGTATCTCCTGCGCCGGCTGCGTCTGGCTGATTGAGCGGATATTTGCGCGCCAGCCGGGTGCCCGAGACATCGAGGCCAACGCCCAGCTGGGGCAGATGCACGTGCGCTGGATCCCCGGGAAATTTTCCGCGGCCGACCTCGGCCGGAAACTGCAGTCCTTCGGCTACCTCGTGGGCCCGGCCGGCGAGCGGCCGGCCGAATCGGAGTCCCGCGGACTCATCCGCCGTATCGGCCTGTGCACGGCCCTCGCGATGAATGTCATGCTGTTCACGCTGCCGGTGTATTTCGGCATGGAGCGGACCTTCACGTATGCCGGGCTGTTCGGCACGCTGTCCCTCGTCTTCGGCACGCTCAGCGTGCTGGTGGGCGGCGGTTATTTTTTCAACCGCGCGGTGCGGGCCATCCGCGCGGGCGCGATCCACATTGACCTGCCCATCGCGCTCGGCATCGCCGGCGCCTACCTCGGCTCGCTCTACGGGTGGTTCGCCGGTCGCGAGGAGTTCATCTACTTCGACTTCGTCTCCGGGTTTACGCTGCTGATGCTCACCGGGCGCTGGGCCCAGGTGGCCGCGATCGAGCGCAACCAGCGCCAGCTGCTGCACGAGCAGCCCAAGCCGCCCTCGGTGCGCCTCGTCGCCGGCGGGGCCGTGCCCCCCGAGCAGCTCGCCCCGGACCAGGGGTATTTTTCCGCGGCCGGCCAGACCGTGCCCGTCGACTCCCGGCTCGAGTCCGCGGCGACCGCATTCTCGCTCGCCTCCATCAACGGCGAAGCCGGCCCCCGGGTCTTCCAGCCGGGGCAGCGGGTTCCTTCCGGCGCGCTCAATGTCAGCCGGGCCGAGGCGCAGCTCACGGCGCTCCAGCCGTGGCGCGACTCACTGCTCGCCCAATTGCTCGCCCCCGTGACCCGCACCGGCACGCAACCGGCCGGCCTGGAAAAAATCATCCGCGGCTACCTCATTGGCATCCTCGGCGTCGCCTTCCTCTCGGGCCTGGGCTGGTGGCTGCTCACCGGGGACGGTCTGCGCACCGGTTCCGTCGTCGTCGCCGTACTGGTCGTTTCCTGTCCCTGCGCCATCGGGCTGGCCTACCCGCTCTCGGAAGAAATGGCGACCGTGGCCCTGCGGCGGCGCAGTGTGTTCGTGCGCCACGCTGAACTCTGGCCGCGCCTGGCGCGCGTGCGGCAGATCGTTTTCGACAAGACCGGGACGCTCACCCTAGAGACGCCCGTGCTGCAAAATTCCGGGGCGTTACCCGGCCTGAATCCCATCGCGCGGGCCGCGTTGCTCGCCCTGGTGCGCGACAATCCCCATCCCATCAGCCAGTGCCTGTTCGAAAACCTGCTGGGCCAGGGCGCCGGCGAGGCCCTGGCCGGGGTGGTGGAGGAAACCGTGGGCCAGGGCGTGACGCTGAATGCTGCCGGCCACCGCTGGCAGCTGGGCCGGCCGGGTTGGGCCGGGTTAGCCCAGGATCCGAACCTCACCACCCTGCCCTTCCCAGCCGAGGCGACCGGAACGTGTTTCTGCTGCGATGGCGTCACGCTCGCTTTTTTTGTCTTCGCGGACACGGCCCGGCCGGACGCGCGGGCGGAACTGGCAGAGCTGGGCCGGCTCGGTTACACCACCTATATCCTGAGCGGCGACCACCACGCCAAGGTTGCCACGCTGGCCACCGAACTGGGACTGCCAGCGGTGCATGCGCTCGGGGAACTCACGCCGCAGGGCAAGGCCGACTGGCTCACGCGGCACGGCGCCGGCGAGTCGCTGATGCTCGGCGACGGCGCAAATGACAGCCTCGCCTTCGACCAGGCGCTCTGCCGGGGCACGCCGGTGATCCATCGCGGCCACCTCGCGCAAAAGGCGGATTTCTATTATCTCGGCCGCGGCATTGGCGGCCTGCGCGCCCTGTTCGATGTCAACGCCGTGCGCCGCCGCACCCAGCGGACCATCCTTATTTTCTCCATCGCCTACAACGTGCTCGCCGTCGGGCTGGCGGTGACCGGCCGCATGAACCCGCTTCTCGCGGCCATCCTCATGCCGCTGAACTCGCTGGTGACCCTCGCCCTCGTGACCGGCGGGATGCGGCGCGCCTTCCGGACCTAGGCCGTCTGCGGCAGCTTGGACCGCCACACCGTCGGCGCCTCGCCGGTGACACGCCGGAACACCCGGTTGAACTGCGACAGCGATTGGAAGCCCGTTTCGTAGGCGACCTCGCTGATGCGCTTGTGCGGGTTAAGCAGGAGGTTTTTCACCTTTTCGATGCGTGTGCGCGCCAGGTACTCCGTGAAAGTCAGGCCCGTCGCCTGCTTGAACATCTTGCAGAAATAAAACGCGCTCGTGTTCACCGCGGACGCCACCTGCTTCAGCGAGACCTCCTCGCCCTGGTGCTCGGTGATGAAGAGTTTGGCCCGCTGCACCATGGGCGATTCCACCTGCTCGGCGGACACCATGAGCTGGTTGCTCAGCATCGAGAGATGCTGGGCAAAGATGGTGAGTAGCCGGATCACCGCCTCATATTGTTTCTTCGTGAGCACGCGGGTTTGGAAGTACGCCTCCTCCAACCTCTTGAGGTCGGTTTGCACCCCGTAATTGATCAGCGCCCGGGTGGTCTTCTTGAATTCGCGCTGGTTCGGTTTGTGCAGCAGGATCTGGCCGGTCTGGAGGAAGGCCACGAGGTTTTCCCCCACCCGCACCGGCACAGCGGAATCGCAGAGGCCGGCGAAGCATTTCAGGGTCTTCGGCTCCATCTGCGCCTCTTCCTCGACCTTGCGCTGCAGCTGCAGGCAGGCGGAGCAGGACTGGTTCGACCGCGCCATCAGGGAGCAAAAAGGGTTTCCCTTGGCGTCACCGGCATGGGGCAAATTGAAGGCCTCGATCGCCCGGAGGCTGAAAGGCAGGCCCGTTGCCTCCTGGAAGGCCTTCTGGTAATCACGAAAAATGTCCGAGCGCTGGAGCTGCTCGACCAGGACGCGGCTGCGTTTGGAACGATCTTCGGGAGTGATCACGGATGCACACCCGTAGCCGCAAAACCTTATCCGGCAACTCGTAAAAATCGGCGCGGGGCCCGTGCAATCGGCGCAATACAATGGGCAAGAAATGCCCAGTGTTCGAGCGACCAAGCGGTTACACTGCATTTCGGGGGACAAAATACGCGCACCCCGGAATCCGTCGATTTCTTCCTTCGGCCATGAATCCTTCCGCTTCCCTGACTGGCTCCCACCGCCGCACCTATGAGGCAATTTTCCGCCATCCGGCGGTGCACAACCTCGCCTGGCGCGATGTCTGTGCCCTCCTGGGCGAACTCGGGCAGGTGACCGAGGCGACCAACGGCCACCTGAAGATCTCCCGCAACGGGCACACCCTGACGGTGCATGCGCCGCACACCAAGGAGGTCGGCGCGCCGGCCCTGCTCATGGAGCTGCGCCATTTTCTCGAGCGCTCCGAAACCTCCGCCGCGGCGGACCGCGACGCCCACTGGCTGGTGGTGATCGACCATCATGAGGCCCGCCTCTACCAGTCCGAGCTGCGCGGGACCGTCCCGCATAAAATCCAGCCCCATTCGGCCCACGGCCATTCCCTGCACCCCCGGACCACGCATGAGTTTTCCCGCGGCCAGCAAAAGCTCGATCCCGCCGGGTTCTTTGAGTCTGTCGCCACCGCGTTGGGCGAAACGGGAAAAATTCTCGTCTTCGGCTGCGGCCAAGGCACCAGCGGCGAGATGAATCAGTTTCTCACCTGGACGACCCTCCACCGCCCGGCCCTGACGGTGCGGATCATCGGCGCTGTCGTCGTGGACGAAAATCATTCCACACCGGCGCAACTGCTGGCCAAGGCCCGGGCGTTTTACGCGCAGGTTCCCGCAACGCGGCTCCTGTAACCCGCCGGCTGGGCGCGGCCGCCCTCAGGTCGCCACCTTGCCGAACGCCGACAGCTTCTTCAGCCATTTTTCCCGCCCCGCGGCGTCCTTGATCTCCACCAGCCCGATCAGGGTCTCATTCACGGGCTTCACCCCGCAAAATCCGAGGATGCTCCGTTCGAGCCCGCGCACGCCATCTGCACGGAAGAAAAACCGGTACCAAAACGCCGGCAGACCCATGGTCACGACCACCCGCGCGGATTTGCCGGTCAGCCCCTTTTGCGGGAACCGGTGTCCTTCGTAAATCAGCGCAAAGCCCGGCCGGAAAACCTGCTCCAGGAAGCCTTTCAAAATCGCCGGCATCGTGCCGAGCCAGAGGGGAAAAATCAGGACCAGGTGATCCGCCCACGCGATGGCCGCCTGCGCGTCGCGTAAGGCGGCGGGCGCCCGGCCGGAATTCCATTCGGTCTGGCTGCGCAGCAGGGGGAAATCGAGCTGCGCGACCTCAATGCGCTTGATCTCGTGGCCGGCGGCCAGCGCCCCCCGGGCATACGACTCCGCGAGGGCATGGCCGAAGTGGAGGGAAACCGGATCAGGGTGTCCCTGGATGATGGTGATTTTTTTGGCCATAAATGGAGGGTCCGGCGGGTCATTCATCCCAGTGCCAGCAGATAATTTCCGCGTCATGCTTCTCCACGGCTGGCGGCGGCAGGGCGGCATAGCCGACCACGATCGGCAGCACCGGAGTCAGGTTCGCCGGTATTCCCAGCTCGGCCTTGACCTCGGGCAGATGAAACCACGGCCGGGCAAACCCGATGGGGCAACTTCCGAGCCCCATGCCCTGCGCCGCCAGCATCAGGTTTTCCGCCGCGAGAAAACAGTCCTGCATTGGCCAGAACCGGCCGGGCTTGGCACAGATGAGCACCAAGGTGTCGGCGCCATGGAAAATATTGACCTCCGCGCTGGCATACTGGTCGACGCGCGGATCCAGCCCAAATGAGGGGTCGCTCGTCAGCAGCAAATGGGCCTTGGCCCGCTCGGAGTATTTCACCAGCCGCTCCCGGCCATGCAGGATGGCGAACGCCCACGGCTGCTGGTTCAGCGCGCTGGGGGCCTGGGCCGCGGCCCGGATCAGGTCGAAGACGGCGGACTTGGTCACCTCCGCATCGGAATAGTGACGTGTCGCCCGCCGCTGGTAGATGGCCTTGAGGACGTCCATGACAGGCCGGGGACAGCCAAGATCAACGCTGCTTGATGGGAATGACCAGCACGGGGCAGTGCGCCTTCCGAAGCACGCCTTGGACGGCACTGCCAATCAGCAGGTCATAAGCGACCCCATGGCCATGCGAACCAATGACAATGTAGTCCGCCTTGAGAACAGCAGCCCGGGCGAGGATTTCCGCGGCCGGCACGCCCGTGGTCTGCACGGACTGGGCCGGCAGTTTCTTGCCGGCACAGCGCCGGACCAGCGCCCGGAGCTTCCGCGCAGCCAGTTTTTCCTCAGCGTCCATGGCCTCGGCCACCGCGCCGGCATCAAACGCGTAAAGGTCACCCGGCAGAAGGGGCTGGGGCTGTACGACGTGCAGCAGCACCAAGCGGGCCTGAAGCAGACGGGCCAGGGTACAGGCAGCCGCGCACACCCGGGCCGTGGCGGCGGAGAGATCCACCGGCACAAGGATGGTTTTCATGCCAGCAGACTACCCGCTTTGCCACGGCTCTGCTGCGCACTCTTTGCGGAGAGTTAGGCAAATTTTGTGGGAGCTCCAACCCTCCGGGGACTGGGCCGCGCAATGGATCACAGCCGGCGCCCGGCCCGGGCCGTCCGGACCTCGCTCAGCCGGAATGATTTACCACCGCGTCGGCGTGCCGGGCGGGCGGAGGTATTCCTGCGGGTGAATCAGCTTCTTCGCAAAGGGGTTCGCCCGCGCTAGCAGCTCGGGCGAGGCATGGTAACCCCAGCGCGTGCGGTTCCAGGAGGAGCCGTAACGGTAGACGGTGATGCGGCGCTCGCCGGGATTCACGCGCTTGGCCGAGCCGTGGCAGGTCGCGTCCACGAAGACGATCGCATCGCCCGCCTTCATGTGGACTTCCTGCGCCCCGGCCACGCCATCCACCGAGCCGCCCTTGCCTTCCATCCATTCCTCCCCGCGCTTCGGGTTGAGGAACTCCGGGTGAACGAGGTTGGACTTATGCGAGCCGGGGATGACCATGGTCGCGCCATCGCCCGGCCCGATGTCGGTGTGGGCGATGAGCACGTTGATCTGCGCGCAGTGGAAACGGCCGTTGTGGTAGCGAAACTGCATGCGCTTGCACCGGTCGTGTCCGCCGGCATGCAGCGTGATCGCCTCGCCGGGTCCGCGGATCGTGAAGAAGTTCTCGTCGATGAACAGCGGCCCGTGGTGGTAATCAAACGTGTCCTGCCCGCCGATGAAGCGCTGCACGTAGTTGATGTAGTTCGGGTGGTCGATCATCCGCTCAAACGCCCCGCCCAGCTCGTACACCTGCTGGTAGCTAATGCCGCGGTGCTCGGGATGGTCCTCCCGCTGCACCCAGCCATGCCAGCCGAGCCGCGGCAGTGAACGCGGGATGGTGTCGATGCGGGCGTTGCAGTCGGCGACCTCCTCCTTCGAGAGCGCGCCGCGGATGATGACAAAGCCGTTCAGGTCAAAGAGGTACTCGTCGAGCTCGCTCGGGACCTTCGCATCGGTCCGCTCGATCTTGGGGGGCTGGGTGTGGTGGTCGTGAAAGCGTTGGTCCATGGCGCCACTATAAACGAACTATTCAGAAACTTCTTTCCGTTTACTCCCAACATTTTCTTGTTAAGTAACCTTTATGCCCCCTGCTTCCGCCCACAGTGCCGCCACCCGGCATGAATCGGAACTGGGTTTCCGCATCTGGCGGTTGCGCAACGTGGGCTTCATGGCCTCCCCGCACACCCACCCTGACATTGAGGTGAACTTCCTGTTCTCGGGTGGTTTCTCGTATTTGCACGGCGGCGCGATCACACCCGTGGCCGCCGGCCGCTTCACCGTGCTCTGGGGCGGCGTGCCCCACCAGACGGTCGCGCCGGGCATCGTCGACCCGGGCATCTGGATCACCCTGCCGCTCGCGTGGTTTTTGCAGTGGCAGCTCCCCCACGGCCTGCAGGACCGTTTGCTCCGCGGCGAAATCGTCTCCGCCCGTCCGGAAGCCGCCGACCGGCCGCTGCTGGAGCGCTGGCTGGAGGATGCCAACAGCCGGCACCCCGGTCGCCGCCGCGTGCTGCTGCTGGAGATGGAGGCGCGGTTCCACCGGCTGGCCCTCGCCACCGCCCGGCCCCGCCACCGCCTGCACGCCGGCCCGGAGGGTGTCGGCCAGATCGCTCGCGTCACCCGGTACATCGCCGAGCACTACCGCGATCCGCTCACCGTGCCCGCCATCGCCGCCGATGCAGGGCTGCACCCGAAGTATCTCATGCGCGTCTTCAAGAAACAGTGCGGCGTGAGCGTCTGGGAATACGTCACGCGCCTCCGCGTTTCCCACGCCCAGCGGCTGCTCATCACCACCGACACCAAGGTGGTCGACGTCGCCCTCGAGAGCGGCTTCGCCTCGGTCGCACCCTTTTACCAGGCGTTTCAAACTTACGCCGGCCAGCAGCGTCCGCTTGCCTACCGGCGCAAACACCGCCTCCCTGCCCCGGCCTGAAATCCGCGCCCATTCCCTTTCCTACCCGCCCCATGTCCCGACTCATGAAAAATAAAAACTCTGAACTGCAGATCGGCATCATCGGCTCCGGCGGACGCGGCCAGCTGCTCGGCTCGCTTGCGCACCGCCCCGGGCGCGGCTCGCGCGTCGTCGCGTGCTGCGATGTGAGTGCCACGACCCTCGCGCGCAACCGCGCCGACTATGGCGGCGGGATTTTCACCACGGGTGATTACCAGGCGCTGCTGGACCGGAAGCTCGACGCCGTGCTCATCGCCACGCCTGACTTCCTGCACGAAGCGCAGGCGGTGGCGGTGCTGCGTCGCGGGCTCACGCTTTACCTGGAGAAACCGATGGCGCTCACCATCGCCGGCTGCGACCGCATCCTGCGGGCCGCCGCCCAGACCCGCGCCCGGCTCTATGTCGGGCATAACATGCGGCACATGCCGTTCGTGCGAAAGATGAAGTCACTGATCGATGCGGGCGCCATCGGCGCGGTGAAGGCCTGTTGGGTGCGGCATTTTGTCGGTCATGGGGGCGACTTTTACTTCCGCGACTGGCATGCCGAGCGCCGCTACACGACCGGGATGCTCCTGCAGAAGGCGGCGCACGACCTCGATATCATCCACTGGCTCTGCGGCGGCTACAGCCGGAAGGTCAACGCGCTCGGCGCCCTCTCACTCTACGGCGACCTGCCCGGCCGCAAACCCGCCCCCCAGGGCCTCAGCCGCCTGCGCCCGGGCGAGATGCAGCTCACCGCGTTTCCGCCCACCCGGGCCCGCGGCCTCAACCACCGCATTGATGTCGAGGATCTCAGCACCGTGCAGATGCAGCTCGATAACGGGGTCCTCGCGACCTACGCACAGTGCCATTACACGCCGGACTACTGGCGCAATTACATGGTGATCGGCACGGAGGGGCGGATGGAAAATTTCGGCAACGGCGAGCCCGGCACGTGTGTGCGCGTGTGGAACCGACGCAAGCAGGGCTATGATGAATCCGGCGACCGCACCTACCGGATTCCGGTGAGCAAGGGCGCGCACGGCGGCGCCGACCCGCGAATTATGGAGGAATTCCTGGGCTTCGCACGGCACGGCGGAAAGACGGACACCTCGCCCCTCGCCGCCCGCGAGAGCATCGCGACCGGCTACATGGCCACGGAGTCGTTGCGCGCCGGCGGTGCGCTGCGTACGGTCCCCAAAATCTCCCTGGCCCTCGCCCGACGCTTCCGCGCCTAGCGCGTGAGGCTGGTCGCACCGGGCCGGACCGAGGGTGGCGGCCGCCCTACGGCGAGCAAACCCATCAAGGCACGGGTCCATTGCAGGCGCGGAGCCGAAGCTATTTCACCGCCGGGGCCGGCGGATTTTCCGCGCGCCGACCCAGAGCCGGCTCGCCACCAAGCCCGCGGGGCCCAAGGGTGGCGGCATGGAGGCCCTGACCACTCCCTTTCCTCCGACGCGGAAAAAACCGTGCTTCCCCGTGCTC
Source organism: uncultured Opitutia bacterium (assembly GCA_903839035.1). Classification (GTDB taxonomy): domain Bacteria; phylum Verrucomicrobiota; class Verrucomicrobiia; order Opitutales; family Opitutaceae; genus Opi-474. The sequence continues at coordinate 13,200 of CAIMAQ010000011.1, read as the reverse complement.
GACGGCCTGCGCGGCTACCTCGCGCGCTACAAGCGCGAGCGCGAACTGCCGGTCACCTACGAACGGCTTTACGATTTCCAGGAGGCGATGCCGCTGACCGACGCCGCGGGCAAGCCGACACTCTGGGACAGCGTGATCTACCGCGCCGACGAGATGTCCGCGCTGTACGAGGACCTGAAGCGCGTCTACGCGCTGCTCAAGGTCGACGGTGACCACTCCATCATGGAGCACGTTTACGTGGACCGCGTGGATTTCTGCAGCTTCGGCAACTCCACGCCCTTCCGCATCCGCGTCGTCAACGCCTACAATGACAACCAGGACTACTTTTACGTCAAAAAGGCGGACGCCTCGCGCGTCTATGGCCTGGAACTCGAGCACCTGCTGTCCCCGAACCGCCTCAACTTCCTCACCGCAGGCAAAACCCTCGTCGAGGAGCACATTGCCGGCATTCCCGGTGACGCGTTCATCAACCACTGGCTGAACGACCCGCAGCTCAGCCCGGTGCGCGTGGCCAAGGAGATGGTGAAGTTCAACGAGCGGTGCTTCGTGCGCCTGCTTGGGGACATGCGCTCGTACAACTACGTCGTGGTCATCACCCCCGACTTTGAGGGCGCCCAGGTGCGCATCCGCGCGATGGATTTCGACCAGCAATCCTACAACGGCCGGAAAAACTTCTACCTGCCCCAGTTCTTCAAGGAGAACACCCCGATCGTCACCTATTGCACCAAGCACCTGCACGCGCAGACCGCGCTGCAATACCAGCGTGAGGAGCAGACCCTGATGTTGCAGCGCGCGGAGCTGGCCCATCTGCGCCTGAACGCGCTGCTGACGGAAATGGTGCCGGACCCGATCGCCCCGCGCGAGAAGGTGCACGAGCTTCGCGCCAGCCTCGCGTTGCATTACTCGCGGCCCGAATATTTGCGCTGCGAATCCATGGGCGAACTCGTCCGCGAAAATCTCGAGTCCATCCGCCGCGTCATCGGCCATCCGGGACGCGTCAGCCCGCCCGGCGATTTTGTTTGTTAGGCACGGGGGCGCCGGAGTGGGGAAATTTTCCCCGCGCATTTGTGTTGCGCGCCTGCGCAGTGAGGGAGAGTTTCACACTGGCTCGCGCGCGCGTCACCCATTCGGAGATGACGCGGCCGGGTCTTAACCAACAAAGGAACAAAACATCATGGCTAAAAAAGTCGTTAAGAAGAAGGCGAAGAAAAAGAAGAAGTAAGGTCGCTTACTTCGCTCAACCCATGAGCCGCTCCTTTTTGGGAGCGGCTCTTTTTTGTGCTCGGGCGTCCGGCGGGGAACGGACCTCCCGGTCCGTTGATTTTAACGCAGGCGTCCCCGCCTGCACGGGTTGGCCTCCAGGCCGGCACGCCTGCGCCACGATTTCTGCCCGCGGAAATAACGGGCCGGGAGGCCCGTTCTCCGTCGATCCTACTCGATCCGGCCCTCGTCGAATTCGATCAGATCCACCACACTGGCAATTTGCCCGATCCGGTCGGCGCACCCCATCGCGGTCAGGGCCTCCGCGAGAAACTCGCGGCCGGCGGGCGTCATGCCCTTCTGCACGTAGCTCCGGTTCCACTGGGTCACGCGCAGTTCCGCGGGAAAAAGCATCCGCAGGCGCCGGTCGCGCTCCGCGTCGTCCTGCCCGGCATCGAGGCACTCGTGCACGATCTTTTCCACCGCCGCCGGATCAATGCCCAGGTGCAGGCAGAGGAACCGGTCCATCCCGCGCTTGTAGTTTTTCGCGTAGCTGGCCGGCAGGGCGCCATGGCGCTTGACGTATGCGCACTTCGCCAGGAACCGCGGCAGATGCAGCAGACCGGTCGCCGGATGCGGCAGGTAGGCCGAGGGGAGCTCGGTCAGGATCTCGCCGGACGAGCCCGGGATGGGTTGGGAAGGCATGGGCCGCCATGCAAATCACCCGCCGCCGCAAGGCAACGTTGTCATGAAGCCCCGCCCTTGGGGTCTGGCTTAAGGATCATGGGGTCACTCTGCGCGTAGCAATGAATCCACTTGGATGGTATCGGAGCCGGTAGCGCTGCCGCCCTGGATTCTTCGCTACGCTCGGAATGACAAACCAAGGAGTCTTGCCACTCCCCAACCGGCTCACGCCGCGGTCTTCTTGACCTCGGGACGCTCCGGCGCCGCCGGCTTGGTCCCTTCGCCCTCCGGAATCGCCCGGGCGCGATAAACATCGTAGTCCGGGACGAGACGGAGGTAGCGCTTGTCCATCAGCGGTGAGGAAATCATGAAGTCCGCCGCCGCGCGATCGCCCGCGAGCGGGATGTTCCAGACCACCGCCATGCGCAGCAGCGCCTTTACGTCAGGGTCGTGCGGCTGCGGCTCCAGCGGGTCCCAGAAGAAAATCAGAAAGTCGATGTCCCCGTCCACGATCTTGGCGCCGATCTGCTGGTCGCCACCCAGCGGGCCGCTCTGGAGCTTGGTGATGCTGATGCCGAGTTCCTCCTCGAGCATCTGGCCTGTGGTGCCGGTCGCGTAGACCTTGTGGTGCGCCAGCAGGTCGCGGTTGAACTTCGCCCACTCGATCAGGTCGCGCTTCTTGTGGTCGGGCGCCACCAGCGCGATCTTCTTGCCAGCTCCATCACGATATTTTTGTGCGCCCTAGGCGCACAATCTGGCACGTCGCATACCCTGCGGCCACCGGTGGCGGGTAAAGATTGCGTAGCAATCACGCCGCGCGGAACGGCGGCGGCAGTTTCCGCGGCGGACGCAGCTCGACCAGCCCCAACACGAGAAAATACGCCGTGCCCATGGCGAGGGCGATCTCCGGCCGCTGTTCCCAGGCTCCATGGCCCCGGGTGGGCCAGACTTCGTGGAGGAGCGTGTCGTTCAGCCCGCCCCGCGGCACCGGCAGGAAGAGCGTGGCAAAGACGAGCACGAGATAGAGCATCTCACTCGCGACTACCCGGCGCTGCGTGACGGCCCGGTCCCTGTCGGTCTGACCGGCGAACACCAACCACAGGGCCCGTCATGATCAGCGTGAACGAGCCAAAAATCCACCAGCTCTGGAAGGCCAGCGCGATCACCTTCCCCTCCCGCGTCCAACCGGCTCCTTGCGTCAGGGTGGAATTTAGGAACGCACCGGAATGAATCAGGATGAACTCCAACACGAGCACCCCGACGCCCAGTTTCACCCAGCGCCCGTCATCCAGTGTCCGCGGCCACCACCACGCCGTGACAAACATCCCCGCTATGAACCAGCATGAGCCCGCCGACCAAATGCAGCTGACCCGATCGCCCCACGTCGGCTGCAATGGCGTCTGGTTGGTTAGCTCGGACGGTACCATAGCAGGCTGCACGCGGTCTCACGTCGAGGCAATGTCCGGACGACGCTTTGGAAAAACGGGTTTCAAGTAGATTATGTAGCTATAACTTCATATTTGACCATTGAATATATAGTTATAGATATAAATACAATGTCTAAGGATCCTGAGCTTTACGGTTCGTCCGATATTCCGCCGGCTTCGCGCCCGATCGGGGCTGTGGGCCGGCCGGCGAGCGGCTGGATCAGGGCGGTGCGAGACGCACTGGGACTTACTTTGTCCGATGTCGCTCAGCGGCTGAAGGTGACGCCGCCCGCGGTCCGCTCCTTCGAACAGGCCGAGGCTGAGGACCGCATCACACTCGGCTCACTGCGCCGCACGGCCGACGCGATGAACTGCGATCTGATCTATGCGCTCGTGCCGCGCCAAGGGGCGCCAGCCGCTTCGCCTCCGCCAGTGTCCGTTCGCGAATCAGTCCCGGAAAAAGTCACCGACCTCACCTGGCACGCGCAGCGCGGCGAATTATAGGTTGCCCGTGAACGGGCAACCCACCCCCAACGCCTCTCACCCCTGGCCTCGCGCCTGATTAAGGCAGGTCGGTCGAGCCCATCAGGTAGCGATCACATTCGCGCGCGGCCGCGCGGCCTTCATTGATGGCCCAGACCACAAGACTCTGGCCACGGCGGCAGTCACCGGCGGCGAACACACCGGGGAGGCTGGTGCCAAACTTGCCGTAGTCCGCCTTGATGTTGCTGCGCGGGTCGGTCTCGACCCCGATTTCCTTCAGCAACGCCTGCTCCGGCCCAAGGAAGCCCATCGCGAGCAGCACGAGTTGGGCGGGGCGGGTCTTTTCCGTGCCCGGCAGTTCCTGCGGCACGAACTGGCCCTTGTCGTTCTTGCCCCACTTGATCTCGACCGTGACGAGCTCCTTCACGCGGCCTTCGGCGTCGCCGATGAACTTTTTCACTGTCGTGACGTAGATACGCGGATCAGCGCCAAACTTCGCGGCGGCCTCTTCCTGGCCATAGTCCATCTTGTAAACCTTCGGCCACTCGGGCCACGGGTTGTCCGCCGTGCGCTCCATCGGCGGCTTGGGAAGAATCTCGATCTGCAGCAGGCTTTTGCAGCCGTGGCGCATCGACGTGCCGACGCAGTCCGTGCCGGTGTCACCGCCGCCAATGACGACGACATCCTTGCCGCCACCGTGGATCGGGGTCTCGCCCTTCGCCAGGACGGCCTGCGTGTTGGCCTTGAGAAACTCCATCGCGAAGTGCACGCCCTTCAGGTTGCGCCCCTCGATGGGGAGGTCGCGCGGCTGCGTGGCGCCGGTGCAGATGACGGTGGCGTCGTATTCCTTGAGGAAGATCTGCGGCTCGACGTTGTCGCCGACATTCGCGTTGCAGATGAATTTGATGCCCTCCTGCTCCATCAGCTTGATGCGGCGGAGCACGATCTCCTGCTTATCCAACTTCATGTTGGGAATGCCGTACATCAGCAGGCCGCCCGGGCGGTCGGCGCGCTCGAAAACGGTGACGCTGTGGCCGGCGAGATTGAGCTGCGCGGCGGCAGCGAGGCCGGACGGGCCGGAGCCGATGATGGCCACCTTCTTGCCCGTGCGGACCTTGGGCGCCTCGGGGATGACCCAGCCCTCATCCCAGCCGCGGTCCGTGATCGCGGCCTCGATGTTCTTGATTGTGACGGGCGGGTTGTTGATGCCGAGCACGCACGAGCCCTCGCACGGGGCGGGGCAGACGCGGCCGGTAAACTCGGGAAAGTTGTTCGTCTTGTGCAGGCGCAGCAGCGCCTCCTGCCAGAGCCCGCGGTAGACGAGGTCGTTCCACTCGGGAATCAGGTTGTTGATCGGGCAACCCGACGCCATGCCGCTGATGAGCTTGCCCGTGTGGCAGAACGGCACGCCACAATCCATGCAGCGCGCACCCTGGTGGCGGAGTTTCTTCTCCTCCATGTGATGGTGAAACTCCTTCCAGTCGCGCACGCGCTCGATCGGGGTACGATCAACGGGCAGTTCCCGCAGATATTCGATGAATCCAGTTGGCTTGCCCATGGGGTGATAAAAGTAGGAGGGAAGAAGGAAGAATTAAGAAGTGGGTTTCGGAATGCGGGCAGGCTGCGGATCGCGGCTTGGTTTCTTCATTCTTACTTCTTCCTTTTTACTTGGTTTAGTTTCCACCCACGCGCGACTGGTCGCGGGCGTTTTCCTCGAAGGCGGCCATGATGGCTTCGTCGCCCGTCAGGCCCTGCGCCTGGGCGCGGTCCATGCAGGCGAGCATGCGCTTGTAGTCCTTCGGCAGGACCTTGACGAACTTCGGCAGGTATTGCTTCCAGCCGTCGAGGATCTGCTTCGCGCGGACGCTCTTAGTGTACTCGTAATGCTTCTCGATCATGGCGCGGACCTCGGCGATTTCCGCCGCGGACTCCAGCTGCTCGAGGCCGACCATCTGGGTGTTCACGCGGACGGCGAAGTCGCCCGTTTCATCAAGCACGTAGCCGATGCCGCCGGACATGCCGGCGCCGAAGTTGCGGCCCGCGGCCCCGAGCACGACGACGCGGCCGCCGGTCATGTACTCGCAGCCGTTGTCCCCGATGCCCTCGACCACGGCGCTGACGCCGGAGTTGCGGACGGCAAAACGCTCGCCGGCCATGCCGGCGAAATAAACCTCGCCCGCCGTGGCGCCGTAGAGCGCGACGTTGCCGATGATCATGTTGTCCGCGGCGCTGAAGGTCGCGAGTTTCGACGGGTAGATGATGATCTTGCCGCCCGAGAGGCCCTTGCCGACGTAGTCGTTGGCGTCGCCCTCGATGGAGAAAGTCATGCCCTTGGTCATGAACGCGCCAAAGCTCTGGCCGGCCGAGCCCTTGAAGCGGAGACGGATCGTGTCGTCGGGCAGGCCCTTCGCGCCGTATTTCTTCGTGACCTCGTGGCTGGTGATCGTGCCGACGACGCGGTTGACGTTCCGGATCGGCAGCTCGGCGACGACCTTCTCGCCACGCTCGATCGCCGGCTCGCAGATCCCGAGCAGCGTCGTGAGGTCGAGCGACTTGTCGAGGCCGTGGTCCTGCTTCGTGGAGCAGAAGCGGCCGACGTTATCCCCGACCTCGGGTGAGTAGAGGATGTTGGAGAAATCGAGCCCCTTGGCCTTCCAATGGTCGATCGCCTGCCGCGGCTCGAGGAAGCCGACCTGGCCAACCATCTCCTCGATGGTGCGGAAGCCAAGCTGCGCCATAATCTCGCGCACCTCCTCGGCGATGAATTTCATGAAGTTCACCACGTGCTCGGGCTTGCCGGCAAACTTCGCGCGAAGCTTCGGGTCCTGCGTGGCGACCCCGGCGGGACAGGTGTTGAGATGGCAGACGCGCATCATGATGCAGCCGGTGGCGACGAGCGGCGCGGTGGCGAAGCCGAATTCCTCGGCGCCGAGCAGCGCGGCAATGACCACATCGCGGCCGGTCTTGAGCTGGCCGTCGGTCTCGACGGCGATGCGGCTGCGGAGATTGTTGAGCACGAGCGTCTGGTGCGTCTCGGCGAGGCCGAGTTCCCACGGCAGACCCGCGTGCTGCAGCGAAGTGTGCGGCGACGAGCCCGTGCCGCCGTCGTAGCCGGAGATGAGCACGACATCGGCGTGGGCCTTGGCGACGCCGGCGGCGATGGTGCCGACACCGACCTCGGACACGAGCTTCACGCTCACGCGCGCGTGGCGGTTGCTGTTCTTCAGGTCGTGGATCAGCTCCGCGAGGTCCTCGATGGAGTAGATGTCGTGGTGCGGCGGCGGGGAGATGAGGCCGACGCCCGGGGTCGTGCCGCGGGTCTTGGCGATCCACGGGTAAACCTTGGCGCCGGGCAGCTGGCCGCCCTCGCCGGGCTTCGCGCCCTGGGCCATCTTGATCTGGAGCTCCTTCGCGCTGGCGAGGTACTCGCTCGTCACGCCGAAGCGGCCGGCCGCGACCTGCTTGATCGCGGAATTCTTGGAGTCGCCATTGGCCATCGGCGTGAAACGGTCGGAGTCCTCGCCGCCCTCGCCCGTGTTGGACTTGCCGCCGATGCGGTTCATCGCGATGGCAAGCGTCTCGTGCGCCTCCTTCGAGATGGAGCCGTACGACATCGCGCCGGTCTTGAACCGCAGCATGATCTTTTCCACCGGCTCGACCTCCTCGATCGGGATCGCCGCGGAAGGCTTGAACTCGAGCAGGCTGCGCAACGTGCAGAGGTTTTTGCCCTGCTCGTTGATCAGCTTGGAGAAATTTTTGAAGGCCGCGTAGCTGCCGGTGCGCGTCGCGCGCTGGAGGTGGTGGATCGACTCGGGGGTGAACAGGTGGGCCTCGCCCTCCGCGCGCCACTGGTAGATGCCGCCGACGGGCAGCACGTGGCTGTTGACGGGGCGGTCAGGATACGCCGCGCGGTGGCGCGCAAGGACCTCCTGGGCGATGACATCGAGGCCGATGCCGCCGACGCGGGAGGCGGTCCAGGTGAAATAGTGGTCGATGACATCCTGCCGCAGGCCGAGCGCCTCGAACACCTGCGCGCCGCGGTAGCTCTGGATGGCGGAGATGCCCATCTTGGACATGACCTTGATCACGCCCTTCGAGGCGGCCTTCACCATGTTCTTGCACGCGGTCTTGTGGTCGATGCCGGTGAGGGAACCCTCGCGGATCATGTCGTCGATCGTCTCAAACGCCACGTACGGGTTGATGGCGCTCACGCCATAGCCGATGAGCAGCGCGAAATGGTGCACCTCGCGGGCCTCGCCGGTCTCGATGATGAGGCTGGCGCGCGTGCGCAGGCCCTCGCGGATGAGATAGTGGTGCAGACCGGCCACCGCGAGCAGCGCGGGGATGGGGGCGAACTCCTTGCTGACGCCGCGGTCGCTGAGGATGAGGACGTTGATCTCCTCTTCCTCGATCATGCGGCGCGCCATCATGCAGATTTCCTCGAGGGACTTCGCGAGGCCCTTCTCGCCGCGGGCGACGCGGAAGAGCGAGGGCAGCACGCCCATCTTCAGGCCCGGGAGGTCGGTGCGGCGGATCTTGGCAAATTCCTCGTTGGTGAGGACGGGCCACTTCAACTCCACGCGGCGGCAGGCGGTGGGCTGCGGGTTGAGCAGGTTGCCCTCGGAGCCGAGGCGCGTCTCGGCGGAGATGACGATTTCCTCGCGGATCGAGTCGATCGGCGGATTCGTGACCTGGGCGAAGAGCTGCTTGAAATAATCGTAGAGCAGGCGGGGCTTGTTCGAGAGCACGGCCAGCGCGCCGTCGTTGCCCATCGAGCCAAGGGCCTCGACGCCGTCGCGGGCCATCGGGGTCAGGATGATGCGCTCGTCCTCGTAAGTGTAGCCAAACGCGATCTGGCGCTGGAGCAGGGTCTCATGATCCGGCACCGGCACGGAGGGCGCGGCGGGCAGGTCTTCCAGATGGACCAGATGCTCGTTGAGCCACTGGCGGTAGGGGCGCTCACTGGCGAACTGCTGCTTGATCTCCTCGTCCTCGATGATGCGGCCCTGCTCGGTGTCCACGAGGAACACGCGGCCGGGTTGCAGGCGGCCCTTGCGCAGGACGTTCTCCGGCGGGATGTCGAGCACGCCGGTTTCGGACGCCATGATGACGAGGCCGTCCTTGGTCAGGCAGTAGCGCGACGGACGCAGGCCGTTGCGGTCGAGAATGGCGCCGATCTGCTTGCCATCGGTGAAGCAGATCGCGGCGGGGCCGTCCCACGGCTCCATCAGGCAGGCGTGATACTGGTAGAACGCCCGGCGGGCGTCGTCCATGTGCTGGTCGCCCGACCACGGCTCGGGGATCATCATCATGATCGCATGCGCCAGCGGGCGGCCGGCGAGGACGAGGAGTTCGAGCGTGTTGTCGAACATCGCCGAGTCGCTGCCGTTGGGGTTCACAATCGGGAGCAGCTTCTTGATGTCGGCGCCGAAGAGCTCCGACTCGAACAGCGCCTCGCGGGCGTGCATCCAGTTGATGTTGCCGCGGAGCGTGTTGATCTCGCCGTTGTGCGCGACGTAGCGATACGGGTGCGCGCGGTCCCAGCTGGGGAAGGTGTTGGTCGAGAAGCGCGAGTGCACGAGGCCGATCGCCGTCTCCATCGCGGGATTCTGCAGGTCGGGGAAATATTTTCCGAGCTGGTCGGTCAGCAACATGCCCTTGTAGACGATTGTCTTGCAGGAAAGGCTGGCCACGTACCACGACTCCGCGCCGCCCATCGTGGACGTGCGGATGTCGCTGTAGGCGCGCTTGCGGATGATGTAGAGCGCGCGCTCGAAGGCCATGTCGTCGGCCAGCGCCGGGTTGCGGCCGATGAACACCTGGCGCATGAACGGCTCGCAGGACTTGGCGGTCTCGCCGAGCGAGGAGTTGTCCGTCGGCACCGTGCGCCAGCCGAGGAAGGTCTGCCCCTCCGCCTGCACGATGCGCTCGAAGGTCTGCTCAATTTTGCGGCGGATGGTCGGGTTGCGCGGGAGGAAGATGATGCCGGCGCCATACTGGCCGGCGGCGGGCAGCGTGATGCGCGCCTTCTTGCTGACCTCGGCGAAGAACTTGTGCGGGATCTGCAGCAGCACGCCGGCGCCGTCGCCGGTGTTGGGCTCGCTGCCGGCGGCGCCGCGGTGGTCCAGATTCGTCAGGACCTGCAGCGCCTGCTGCAGGATCGCGTGCGACTTGCGGCCCTGGAGATCGGCCACGAAGCCAACGCCGCACGCATCGTGTTCAAACGAAGGATCGTAGAGCCCCTGTTTGCCGGGTCGGCCGGCGGTGGAGAACTCGGTGGGCAGGGCAGGAGGATTGGGCCGCGAAACGTTCGACATCAGAGTGGGGTAAACGGGAGCGGGAAGTGTGCCGGATCAGGCGGTAAGGGTTGGCGTGGGGGCAAAAAAAGGGCCGGTCGCATTTTGCGAGAGCCGGCCCGGGAAGGTTAATTCGTCGATGCGGCTTTCGCGTCAGAAGAAGCGAATCGTTTTAGTGGCCATTTTGGCGTGTTCCGCGTCCGAGCAGCCCGCGTTGATGGGCGCGTCCACCGCGGCATCGCTGGGCTTCACAAGGTCGTTGCTGAGCAGGTAATTCTCGACCTCTTCGCCGGAGATGTCGGCTAGCATGACGCCGTCGATCTCGACGCAGGGCGAGAGCGGCTGGCCGGACTTCTGCACCATCTCGGCGTAGCTCGCGCGGTTGTTGATGATGTCGATGTCCTCAAAGGCGAGCCCGTGCTTGCGCAGCACGGTGCGTACGCCATTGGACCAACCGCATTGCGGCTTAAGATAGGCTTTGATGTTCATGTAACAGGGTGCGCGGGACCAAAAGTGTCGCAAGCTATAGGGCGTGGTTTTTTCCCGGCAAGCGGAACTTTAGGAAATCTTTGGCATATGGCCGCGGTCCGCGCCACGCGGTGTGCCGCGGGAAAAAATTCCGCGGGAATCCAATCTCGTTTGCCCTCCCCGGAATTTTCGCCCACCCTGGCCTTCCCATGAGCACTTCCCCCGCCCCCGAAGTTTTGTTTGATGTCGTCGCCGACATGCACGCACCGGAGCTGTACCAGCCGCAGGCGGTCGCGGAGGGCGTCGAGCACTTCGAGGATATCGGGCCCGCGCAGCTCGCGTTTTACCACCAGCACGGTTACCTCGTGGTGCGCCAGGCGTTCACGCCTGCCGAGGTGCAGGGCGCCATTGACGGGCTCGTCGATCTCATCATGGGCAAACGCCCCGACTTCAAGCACGTCTACTTCGAGGGCAAGGCGAAGGAAATCCTCTCCACCCTCGGGCCGGACCAGCGGCAGGACGCCGTGCGCAAGCTCGGGGTGTTCATCGATTTCGACGCGCGCCTGAAGGCCATCTCGCACCACCCGGCGCTGTTGCACGCCCTGGAACAGTTCCTCGGCGGCGCCAAGGCGGAGATGTTCCAGGACATGGCGCTGATCAAGCCGCCCCGGCTCGGCCGCGAAAAACCGTGGCACCAGGACAAGGCCTATTTCGAATACCCGCTCGGCACCCCCGTCGTCGGCACCTGGATCGCGCTCGACGAGGCCACGGTCGCCAACGGCTGCATGCAGATCCTGCCCGGCCGGCACCAGGAAGGCCCGATCCCGCATTTCCAACGCCGTGACTGGCAGATCTGCGACAAGGTCATTCTCGGCACCAAGTCCGTCGCTGTGCCGCTGCAACCGGGCGGGATGCTGTTCTTCGACGGCATGCTGCCGCACGGCACGCCGCACAACTCCTCACCCAAGCGCCGCCGCGCGCTGCAGTTCCACTATCTCCCCACCGGCACCAAGAAGTGCACGCCCGAGGAACGTCTCAAGGCCTTCGGCGGCGAGGGCAAGAACGTGACGTGCTGAGGAAGACCGGGCGGGGGCGCCCTACAATTTCCTAGCCGCGCCGCGCCGGCTCGCCTATCACGCACAGGATGAAAGTCCTCGTGACCGGCGCCGCCGGCTTCATCGGTTACCACGTCGCCCGCCGGCTGGCGGGAACCAACCACTGCGAGGTCCTGGGGGTGGACAACCTCAACGACTACTACTCCGTCGACCTCAAGCGCGCGCGTCTGGCCGAGCTCGCCGCGCTGGACGATTTCCGCTTCGTGCAGGCCGATTTCGCCGACGCAACCGCGTTTCAGGGAATCTACAGCCATTTCAAGCCGGACTACGTGATCCACCTCGGCGCCCAGGCCGGCGTGCGGTACAGCATGGAAAACCCCTCAGCCTACGTGCACAGCAACCTCGCGGGCTTCCTTAATGTCCTTGAGGCCTGCCGCAAGCTGCCGCCGAAGCACCTCGTGTTTGCCTCGTCCAGCAGCGTCTACGGTGCGGGGGCAACGGTGCCGTTCCACGAGGACGCCAACACCGACCACCCGATCTCGTTCTACGGCGCGACGAAGAAAAGCAACGAGCTGATGGCGCACAGCTACGCGCACCTGCACGGCCTGATGATCACCGGCCTGCGGTTCTTCACCGTGTACGGCCCGTGGAGCCGGCCGGACATGGCGCCGACGATCTTCTCACAGGCCATCTGCGACGGCCGGCCGATCAAGCTCTTCAACCACGGCAAGTGCCGGCGTGATTTCACCTATGTGGACGACATCGTGGACGGCGTCGTGAAGGTCCTGCTCTACCCGCCCGCCACCCCGCCCGTCCCGCCGTTCCGGATCTTCAATATCGGCCACAACCGCCCCGTGGAGGTCCTGCTCTTCGTGCGCATGCTCGAGCAGCTCCTCGGCCGCAGCGCCCAGATCGAGCTGCTCCCGCCGCAGCCGGGCGACATGATCGAAACCTGCGCCAGCATCGAGCGCCTCTCGGCCGCCGTCGGCTTCACGCCGAAAATTTCCCTCGAGGTCGGGCTGCGCCACTTCACGGACTGGTTCAAAACGTATTACCGGCCGGCATGAAAACCATCCTCCTGCTCGTCGGCTCCAACATCTTCATGACCCTCGCCTGGTACGGGCAGCTGAAGTTCAAGTGGCTCGAGGGCCGGTCGCTCCTCTTTGTCATCCTCGCCTCCTGGGGCATTGCCTTCTTCGAGTACTGCCTGATGGTGCCGGCCAACCGCTCGGGCTATTTCGGCGGCGGTTTCAGCGGCTACCAGCTCAAGATCATCCAGGAATGCGTCACCTTGGCGGTCTTCGTGGTCTTCGCCTGGCTCGTGCTGAAGGAACGGCTCACCTGGAACTACGCCGTGAGCTTCATTCTCATCCTCCTCGCCCTGTGGTTCGCCACCGCCTTCAAGCCCGGCAGCACCCCGCCCCGCGGCCCCTGACCGGCCTCCTAGCGCGGCGGCGTGCGGCGGCGGGGAGTTTTCGGAAAACATACGGCGAATCGCCGCTCCGCGCTTGCCTCGCCTCGCGTGCGGCCCAACTTGGTTTTCTCTTTTAATCGCAACCTCAACTCCCCCCTCAGCCATGTCCAAAG
>CAIMAQ010000010.1 GCA_903839035.1 uncultured Opitutia bacterium | reverse complement strand
CGGTCGCGCCCTACCCTTTAAAGCTGACATATGTGCCTCCATTTTTCCTGGAACGACGGCTTGGCCAGCACGTCGGGATTGACCAGTCCTCGCGGTTTCTGTCCGAGCGACAGGTCGATCATCCCCTGGCAGGCCGTGCGGCCGATGTCGCGGAAGAGCTCGTGCGTCCACGCGATGCAGTGCGGCGCGAGCAGGACATTATCCAGATCGGCAAACCGCGAGGGCGAGGTGACCGGCTCCAGCGCAAAGCAATCCAGCGCGGCACCCGCGATGCGGTTGGATTTGAGCACGGCGTAGAGCGCGTCCTCGTCCACCAGCCCGCCCCGCGCCGTGTTCAGCAGGTAGGCACCGGGTTTCATCAGCGCGAGTTGCGCGGCGCCGATCAGGCCGCGGGTCTGCTCCGTGAGCGGGCAGTGGATGGAGACAAAATCCGACTCCCGCAGCAGCTCGTCCAGGCTCACCTTGCGCGCGCCCGCCTTGGCGGCGCCGGCAGCGTCGATGAACGGGTCAAACGCCAGCGGCGGCTTCATGCCCCAGTTCTCAAGGAGTTTGATCAGGTGGCGGGCAATGCCGCCGAGACCGATCACGCCGAGCGTGCGGTCGCGCAGTTCGCTGCCCATGAAACGCGAACGCGCCTCCCACTCTCCGGTGCGCACGAGACGGTCCTTGGTGCGCATGTTGTGCGTGAGCGCGATCATCCAGCCGACCGCGGCCTCGGCCACCGGGCGGTCCACGGCTCCGCTCGTGATGAACACCGCGACGTCCGCCGCCGTGCACGCGGGCACGGCCACGGAATCGTAACCCACACCGAAGCGGCCAATCGCGAGCAGGTCCTTGGATTGGGAAACTGATTTGGCCGTCACCTTGGGCGTGAGTACGATCACGCCGTTGGCGCCCGCCAGCTGCTCCGGCGAGATCTCCGGGCTGTGCACGGCAAACGGGGACTGCTGGATGTGGGGCGCAGCCGACAGCACCGACAGGCCAATGTCCTGGTACTTCGGTTTCCCGGCGGCGTCGAAGAAGTCGGCGGTGAGCTTGAGGTTGAAGGAGGCGGGCATGGCTCGGGGGAAATCAGGCACCTGCCATCGCGACGTTGGGCCCGATGGCGCAGGTTTCGTCCACCACGATGCGCTCGGGCATTGGGCCGGCGTAGAACCAGATCATGCCCATCGGCGCGGGCGTCTCGTTGATGAAATAGTGCACCCGGCCGCGCGGTTGCAGCGCGGTCTCGAGGTTGCCCAGCGTGTAGCGGCGGCCCTCGACGAGGCAGGTCGCGGTGCCCTCGACGATGCTGATGGACTCGTCGAAGTCGTGCAGGTGCGCCGGCAGCCGCCCACCCTGCTGGAACAGGCCGTAACCGCCGCTCATCTCGATGCCGGGCACGAGCTCGGCGTTGCAGAAATCCACGAAGGCCGCGCCGTTGCCGGGGGCGTAGCGCTCGACCTTCTTCTGGTACGTCACGCGCTCGCCGCCGGGATGCGTCGCCGTAGCCTCCGGCATGGTGCGGCGCGGGAAAAACGTGTCCACCAGCTCGCGGTCCGGCTTGGCCGACGCCAGCGCGATGTGAAACACCGCAGGGTTGGTGCGGGAGAGATTGGTGACCTTGTGCGCGAGACCGCGCGGGACAGTGACATTGTCCAGCGGCCCGACCTCGTAGCAGCGGCCCTCCACGTCGATGACAGCGCGGCCACGCAGCAGCGTGATGGATTCACCAAACGTGTGGCGGTGACACGGCAGCACGGCGCCGGGGGCGAAGGTCACATAGCCGGTGGTCAGGTTGCGCGCCGTGTTGTGCGCGCCCACGAGGCAGTCGAATTTCACGCCGGGGGTGATAGCGAACTGCGGGCCGCTGCCGGGCTGGTTCATGACCTCATTGCGGTCCGGCTTCATTTCCGGCGGCGCACAGCTCACCGGTTTTTCGGCGGCGAGAGCCGCGGCGTTGTTCTCGAGGGTGAAGGAGGCGCGCAACTGGCGGTCGCGGCCGGCGACCCCGAGGGTCGCATGCAGGCTCCGGATCAGCAGGCCGGCGTCGAGCCCGAGCGCGATGGCGGCAAAACCCTGCTCCTTGCGCTTGGTGAGGTTGGCGTTGTCGGTGGCGACGACGCCGCAGTGCTTGCCGGCGGCGCGGAGCGCGTCCTTGGCCGAGACGATCATGTCGCCGACGCCCGGACCCTCCCACTGGCCGGGAAAACCGGCGGTGGAGGACAGGTCGGCGGGGCCGAAGAAATAGAGTTCCGCGCCCTTCACGGCGGCAAGCTCGGCGATGTTTTTCACCGCGCGCACCGTCTCGATGATGGGGATGACCATGACGTTCTGGTCGGCCTCGCCCGTGTGCTCGATGAAGCACTGGCCCCAGCACGTCGCGCGCTCGGCGCCGATGCCGCGGATGCCGCGCGGCGGGTACGTCGCCGCGGCGATGGCAGCCTCGAGTTGCAGGCCGGTCTCGATCCACGGGATCATCACGCCATCGGCGCCGACATCGAGGGCGCGTTTGATCAGCGCGGGGGAATTTTCCGCCAGGCGGACGAACACCACGGTGTCGCTGCGGACCGCGGCGCGGATGTGCTCGACGATTTCCTTCCAGTCGAGGTGGCCGTGCTCGGCGTCAATCGTCACCCAGTCGAGCCCCAGCCCGACCGCCATCTCGCAGATGCTCGGCGATTCCAGCGTGATCCAGAGCCCGTAGACGGGCGTGCCGGACTTCATTTTCGCGCGGAGGCGCTGCAAGGCGGGTACTTTCATGCAAGCAGGGGACGGCGCGGAGGGAAACGCCGGGGTTGGGGGTGCGTCGACACTAGCGGATTGCCACCCCCGGGGACATGGACAGTCTGAGCGTTTACCTAGGTTTTTTGAGCGCCCACCCCTTGAGCGACGCCCCCCAAAGTTTTCACCGCTACCTGCTGGTCGACTCGAAAGATCGCGACTGGGGCATCTATGCCACCTCGGCGGGCTACGTCGACATCGCACCCGGCGCGCCCTACCCGCCCGAGGGCCATCCGAAGCAGTACACGTTCCGCTGGGAAGACGGCCGCAAACTGGACGAGTTGCAGATCCACTTCATCACCCGCGGCGGCGGCGTGCTGGAATCGGGGAAGGAAGGGGGGCGCCGGCAGAAAATCACGGCGGGCAGCGCATTCTTGCTGTTTCCCGGTGAGTGGCACCGCTACGCGCCGCAGAAGCAGACCGGCTGGTTCGAATATTGGATCGGTTTGAAGGGTGAATACGTGGAGCGGCTGCTCCAGAAGCACATTTTCACGCCGGGCCACCCCGTGTTTGCGCCGTCCGACAGCAGCGCACTGCTGCGGCTGTTCACGGAGGCGGTGGGCTGTCTGCGTCACCACTCGACGGGCACGTCCCGCGTGCTGGGATCGCTCGCGGGGCAAATCCTGGCGGAGTTGTCCACGGGCGCCGTAGCCGCGCCGCCGGCGGAGACGCGCACGGAGCATCTCGTGCACGAGGCCAAGCTGATGCTGGGCCAGCACCTTGAGCAGGAGCTGGATCTGGAGTTGCTCTCGAAAAAGATCGGCGCGGGCTACCACTGGCTGCGGCGGGCGTTTAAGTCGGAGACGGGCCAGTCGCTGCACCAATACCGGCTGCAGGTCCGGCTCAGCCGGGCCAAGCTGCTCTTGAAGAACTCGGATCTCCCCGTGGAGCAGGTGGCGCTGCAGACGGGTTTCCAGGACCCGTATTATTTCTCCCAGATTTTCAAGCAGAAGAACGGCGTGACGCCGACGAGTTGGCGCAAGGGGGATACGGCGCTGATGACCTAGTGATTGTCATCGCAGGACGGCGACGCCGGACGTGGCGATCCATCTGATGGATCGCTTCGTCGTCCCGCCAAGCCGGGACGACTCGCAATGACAAACGGCGGCATCAGCGATCCCGTCTTACCTTCGCGGAAATTCGCGTGATTCGCGGGCTACCTCTGGTAAGCAGGTGCCCGTGAGCACCACTCCGGCCCAGACGCCCTGGAAACGCGCCAATACCGATTGGCTCCATGACGCCCGCTGGGGGATGTTTGTCCACTACCTCGCCGACTCGGCCAGCAACCTGAAGCCGATCACGCTGACCGCCGACGACTGGAACCGACGCATCGACGCCTTCGACGTCGACGGTCTGGCCAAACAGCTGGCCTACGCCCGCGTGCCCTATTTCTGCATCACGCTCGGGCAAAATTCCGGTTTCTATCTCAGCCCCAACCGCACCTATGACGCGATCGTGGGGATCAAGCCGAGCAAGTGCTCGAAGCGCGACCTGATCGCCGACCTCGCATCGGCGTTCAAACCCTACGGCATCCGGCTGATGGTGTATCTGCCCGGCGGCGCGCCTGCCGCCGACGCCGTGGCGAAGGCCCGGCTGGAGGAGCCCCTGAACGAGCGGCTCTCGACGATCCAGCGGCACTGGGAAGCCGTCAGCCGCGAGTGGTCGCTGCGCTGGGGCAAAAACGTGCACGGCTGGTGGATCGACGGCCCCTACAACAAGGAAGCCTACTCGCATCCCGATGCGCCGAACTACCGCAGCTTCGCGTCGGCGCTGAAGGCCGGCAATCCCGACGCCCTCGTTTCGTTCAACAACGGCCTGCGCCTGCCGCTCTATTCAGTCACCGAGTGTGATGACTTCACCCCCGGCGAGATCGAGCGCGACCTCCCGGTGGCGCCGGGCTGTCTGCCGGACTATTCGCGGCTCCAGAATTTCTCCCGCTACCTCGACGGCGCGCAGCTGCACGTGCTCACGATCATGGGTGAGTGGTGGGGCCAGCACCCGAAGCGTTTCGACGACGAGCTCGTCATCGCCTACACGAAATATTTCAACCGCAAGGGCGGCGTGATCTCGTGGGACGCCCCGATCCAGGTGAACGGCCTGATGGACGAAGCCTTCCGCCCGCAAATCGAGGCGCTCGGGCATGCGATCAGGTCGGCAAAAGCCCAAGGTTACTGACTCCAAGCGGAGCAACCGTTGTCGCTCACCCTTCTCCCATGACCGCTGAGCCGGGAACCATCACCATCGCCCGGGCCGAGCTGAGCGCCGCCCCCAGCCAGGCCCTCATCGCCGCGCTGAATGCCGAGCTCAGCGCGATGTATCCGGAGCCGGGGGCCAATCACTTTGGCCTGAAACCCGCCCAAGTCTCCGGCCAGAGCGGGGTGTTTCTCGTCGCCTCACTCAACGGCACGACGGTCGGTTGCGGCGCCGTGCAGCTCATCGATGCGGAGACGGGCGAGCTCAAGCGGATGTACGTGGCGCCGGTGGCGCGCGGGATGGGATTGTCAAAGCAGCTGGTGAAAGCGCTCGAGGCGGAGGCCCGGACGCTGGGGGCGAAGCGGCTCGTGCTCGAAACGGGCATCCGGCAGCGGGCGGCGCTGACACTCTATCGCGGCGCGGGGTTTCAACCGATTCCGCTGTATGGCGAATACCTGGTCTCCCCGGAGACTAGCGTGTGTTTGGGGAAGGATTTGTAGGTGCGCGGACGCGTCCCGGGCCCGCCTGCGCCCTCCCAGAACATACATGCGGGCCCCGAAAAGTACCCGGCCGCCCTTCTTTCGCCCGCTCCGGGCATCTCCGGAATTGACGTGGATTTTGCCGTCCCGTTTCCTGTTTGGCATGCACGCACCCTCGACGGTCGATCCCCGGGTCAAATACAAGCGCATCATCCTGAAACTCAGCGGCGAGGTCCTGCGCGGGGGCACGTCCGGCGATCCCATCGATGCCGCGACGCTCGAGAAGATCGGTTTCCAGGTGAAGGAGATCCATGAACTCGGCGTCGAGGTCTGCGTCGTCATCGGCGGCGGCAACATCTTCCGCGGCCTCAACGGCGAAAAACGCGGCGTGGACCGCACCACCGGCGACTACATGGGCATGCTCGCCACCGTCATCAACGGTCTGGCCCTCATGGACTGCCTTGAGAAAATGGACGTTCGCACCCGCGTGCAGAGCGCCATCCCGATGAACCAGATCGCCGAGCCGTTCATCCTCCGCCGCGCCATGCGCCACCTCGAGAAGCAGCGCGTCGTCATCTTCGTCGCCGGCACGGGCAACCCCTATTTCTCGACCGACACCACCGCCGCCCTGCGCGCGTCCGAGATGCACGCCGACATCATCATGAAGGCCACGAAGGTGGACGGTATCTACAACAAGGACCCAAAGAAGCACCCCGACGCCGTCAAGTACGAGGAGCTCACCTTCATCGACGCACTCAAACAGCGGCTCAACGTCATGGACTCGACCGCGTTCTCCCTCTGTCTCGACAACAACGTTCCGATCCTCGTGTTCGACCTGGCCGACGAGCACGCGATCAAGCGCGCCGTCATGGGCGAAAAAGTCGGCACGTTGGTGAAAAATTGAGGTTTAAGGGCTAAGGTTTAAGTTGTAAGCCCCCAGCCTACCGCTCCCCGCTCCTTTCCCTTAAACCTTACCCGCCGTTTTAACCTTATACCCTATGTCCCATCCCATTCTCACCGACTCGCAGACCAAGATGAAAAAAGCCGTGGATTACACGCTGCATGAGTTCAGCGCGATCCACACCGGCAAGGCCACGCCCGCCCTCGTCGAGGGCGTGATGGTCGAGGCCTACGGCTCCATGGTGCCGCTGAAATCCTGCGCGGCCATCAGCACGCCCGATCCGCGCATGATCCAGATCCAGCCGTGGGACGCCGGCCTCGCCAAGGCCATCGGCAAGGCGATCCAGCAGGCCAATCTCGGGTTCAATCCCATCGTGGACGGCAAACTCATCCGCATTCCCCTCCCCGACATGAGCCGCGAGCGCCGGGTCGAATTCGTCAAGACCTGCCACAAGCTGGCCGAGGACGGCCGCGTGCATGTCCGCAATGTCCGCCGCGACGCCCTCGAGACCCTGAAGAAGGCGAAGCTGCCCGAGGACGAGGCCAAGCGCCTTGAGAAGGACATCCAGACCGCCACCGACAAGTCCATCAAGGACATCGGCGACCACCTCGCGCACAAGGAGAAGGATCTGCTCACGGTGTGAGCGTGCGGCGCACGCGGGTCATTGGTCATGGGTTATAGGTCATAGGCTGCTGACCATCCGCCTTCCCCAAGGCCATCATACCCATGACCTCTCACCCCTCACCCATGACCCGTTTGACGACCAGCCGCCCCAAGCGGCTCGTCGTCAAACTCGGCACCGGCGTCCTCACGTCCGGCATCGGCGAGCTCAACACCGCGCGCATCGCCGCCGTCTGCGCCGGCATCGCCGCCCTGCGCGCCCGCGGCACGGAGGTCATCGTCGTCTCGTCCGGCGCCGTCGGCCTCGGCATGGGCCGGCTCCGCCTCGAGAAGAAGCCGAAGGAAATTGCCAAGAAGCAGGCGTGCGCCGCCATCGGCCAGTCCCTGCTCATGCAGACGTGGCAGGCGGGCTTCGCGCCGCACGGCCTGACCGTCGCGCAGGTGCTGCTCACCCACGACGACCTCCGCCTGCGCTCCCGCTACCTCGGGGTGCAGGAGACCCTCCGCCAGCTTATCGGCTACGGCACGATCCCGGTCATCAACGAGAACGACACCGTCAGCGCCGCCGAGATCAAGTTTGGTGACAACGACATGCTCTCCGCCATGGTCGCGAGCCTCACCGGCGCGGAGCACCTCATCATCCTTTCCACTGCGCCGGGCCTCATCGACCTGAAGGGCACGAAGGAAATCGTTCCCGTCGTCGAGCGCATCACGCCCGAGATCGAGGCGATGGCCGGCGGCACCACGAGCGAGACCGCGACCGGCGGCATGGTGAGCAAGATCGCCGCCGCCAAGCTCGCCACCAAGTCCGGCTGCGGTGTCTTCATCGCCAGCGGCGCCGAACCCGAGATCCTAGCCAAGCTGCTCTGCGGCCGCGGCCCGGGCACGTTCTTCGTCCCCAGCGGCCTCCCGCTCGTCGCGCGCAAACGCTGGCTCGCCTACTTCCAGCGCCCCGCCGGCACCCTCACCCTCAACGAGTGCGCCGGGCCCGTCCTGCGCGAGCAGGGCCGCAGCCTGCTCGCCGTCGGCGTCACCGGCTCCCGGGGCGAGTTCGCCGCCGGGGATATCGTCAATCTCGCCGGGCCCGACGGCATCGTCTTCGCCCGCGGGCGGACCGCCTTCGGCAGCGACGAGATTCCCGCGCTCGCCGGCCAGCAGGGCCCCGCCCTCGCGGCGCTCTACCCCGCCCGCAAGCGCCTCGAGGTCATCCACCGCAACGACCTGGTGCTGCTTTGATGGACTTCACGGTGCGCCAGGCCGGGGCGGCCGACAGCGAATGGCTCTGGGCCACCCAGACCCGCTGCCTCCGGGCCTACATTGCGCAGACGTATGGCGCGTGGGACGAGGATACCCAGCGGGCCCGCTTCGACGCCGTGTTCATCCCCGAGGAAACCCGGATCTTCTCCGTCGGTGGCCGGGATGCCGCCTTCACGGCCGTCCGGTACGACGCCGACGTGATCCAGCTCTTCAATCTCATGGTGGCGTCGGAATTCCAGAACCGCGGACTTGGCACCGTCATCCTGCGCCGGTTGCTGGCGGACGCCCAGGCCCGCAACCTGCCGGTCCGCCTGCAGGTCATGAAGGTCAACCCGGCCCGCCAGCTCTACCAGCGGGTGGGTTTCAGGGAAATCCCCGCCGAGGAAATCCCCACGCACTACCGGATGATCTGGCGGCCGGCCTGATTTTCGCTTTGCGCCTTCGCCGCTTTGCACGAGCTTGGGGCGATTCATGGAGATTTCCCTCGACGCCCCGCGCCCGCCCGACGGCATCCCGCCGATTGATTTCCGCGCGCAGCTGAACGACGAGCAGTTCAGCGCCGTCACCGCCGCCCCCGGCCCGCTGCTTGTCCTCGCCGGCGCCGGCTCCGGCAAGACCCGGACCCTCACCTACCGCGTCGCCTACCTGCTCTCCCAGGGCGTGAAGCCCGGCGAGATCCTCCTCCTCACCTTCACCAACAAGGCCGCCAAGGAAATGCTGCACCGCGTGCAGGACCTCACCGGCATCGAGCCGGCCCGCTTCTGGGGCGGCACGTTCCACTCGCTCGGCCACCGCGCGCTTCGGATCTACGGCGAGGCGGTCGGGCTGCCGAAGAATTTCACCATCCTCGACGCCGACGAGTCCGAGTCCCTCCTCAAGCAGGCCGTCGAAGCCGAGGACAAGCTGTTCTTCAAGGACAAGACCCACCCCCGCCCCGGCCCGCTCTTCAACGTCCTCTCCCTCGCGCGCAACACCCAGCTCCCGCTCGCCGAGACGGTCACGAAAAATTTCCCGCAGTACGCCGACCTCAGCCACCGCCTCCCGGCCTTCGACGCCGCCTACACCAAGAAGAAGCGCACGCAGAACGTCGTGGACTACGACGACCTGCTCGAGCTCTGGCTCAAGCTCCTGACCGACGCTCCCGAGGTCGCCGCGTATTTCGCCCACCGCTTCCGCCACGTGCTGGTGGACGAGTACCAGGACACCAACACCATCCAGGCGCAGATCGTGGACCGGCTCGCCGCGCACCACTGCGTGATGGCCGTGGGCGACGATGCGCAGTGCATCTACTCGTGGCGCGGCGCGGACTTCGAGAACATCATGACGTTCCCGAACCGCCACCCGGGCACCGTCATCCACCGCATCGAGACCAATTACCGTTCGACGCCCGAGATCCTCGCCCTCGCCAACGGTGTCCTGCTCGCGCAGCCCAAGGGCCGCCACTTCGACAAGGAGCTCCGCGCCGCCCGCGGCCACGCGCAAAAGCCGTTCCTCGTGCAGACCATGGACGACCGCGAGCAGGCCGAATTCATCCTCAAGCGCATCCGCGCGCTGGTGGAGGACGAGGGCGTGGCCATGAACGAGATCGCCATCCTCTACCGCTCGCACTTCCTCGCGCTCGAGGTGCAGGTCGCGCTCTCCCGCGCGGGCATCCCCTACCACATCACCAGCGGCGTGAAGTTCTTCGAGCGCCAGCACATCCGCGACGCCGTCGCGCTGCTCCGGTTCGTGTACAACCCCTCCGACGTCACCGCCTGGTCCCGCGTCGCCGTGCTCCTGCCGAAGATCGGTGAGAAGGGCGCGCAGAAGATCTACGCTGCCGCCGCCGACCACGCACGGCTGCTGCAGAAGGACTTCCTCGACGTGCTCCCCAGCGACGATGTGAAGAGCAAGGTCGCGAAGGATGCGCGCGACGACTGGCAGAATTTCTGCGACTCGCTGAAGCAGGTCTCCGAGGTGATGCGCACCGGCAAACCCAGCGCGGCGGTCGAGACCGCCGTGGACGGCTGGTACGGCGACTACCTCAAGGGCGCCTACGCCGATTACGTGGACCGGCTGGATGAACTGAAGGCGCTGGTCGGTTTCGCCGGCCGGTTCGAGGAGATGCAGGACTTCCTTGCGCAGATCATGCTGCTCAACTCCGAGACCAGCGACCGCCAGGTGGATCCCGATGCCGAGGCCATCAAGCTCACCACGGTGCACCAGGCCAAGGGCCTCGAGTACGACGTGGTCTTCCTGATTGGCCTCGCCGACGGCCAGTTTCCCGGCCGCCGCTCGATCGAGGCCGGCGATGTCGAGGAGGAGCGCCGGCTGTTCTATGTCGCCGTCACGCGCGCCCGCAACGAACTCTACCTGAGCTACCCCAAAATCGCCTCGCGCGCCGGTCCCGGCGGGATGATGCTCACACCCAGCCGTTTCATCCTCGAGCTCCCGACCGACCTCTACGAACCGCTGAAAATCAAGCGCAGCTACGCCTGGTGAACTCCGCCGCCCTTTTCCGTCGCTTCGCCCTGCTCGCCCTCGCAGCGGGTCTGTTGACTTCGCCCACACGCGCGCAGGACGCCGCCGCCGACACGGTGATCAACGCGCCGAAACCCGCCAATGTCCGGATCTATCCCGACCTCGCCTACATCCAGGGCGGCAGCCCGCGGCAGAAACTGGACCTTTACCTGCCCTCCCCGGTGCCTTCCGATCCGCTCCCGCTGATTGTCTATCTCCACGGCGGCGGGTGGAAAAAAGGCAGCAAGGCCGACGGCCGGCGGTTCGCCTTCCGGATGGTGGCCCGGGGTTACGCCGTCGCCTGCGTCGGCTACCGGCTCAGTGACGAGGAGCTGTTTCCGGCGCAACTGGAGGACTGCAAGGCCGCCGTGCGCTGGCTGCGCGACAACGCCCCGCGCTACCGGATTGATCGCGAGCACGTCGGCGTGACCGGCGTCTCCGCAGGCGGATTTCTGGCGGTCATGATGGGTGTAACCCTTTCCACGCAGCTGTTCGACGTCGGGGAGCACCTCGGCCAGTCCAGCGGCGTGCAGGGGGTGTGTGATTTTTTCGGCCCCACCGACCTCGTCCAACTGCATGAGTATTCCCGCACGGCTCGGACGCCCCAGGCGGAGGAAATCGTGAAACTGCTCGGCGGTGATCCGCACATCCAGAAAATCCAGGCCCGCAAATCCAACCCGCTCACTTATCTGGATGGCGTCGCACCGCCCTTTCTCATCGTGCAGGGCGTCAACGACACCGTGATCCCGCCCGCGCAAAGCCGGCTGCTCTACGAGGCGCTCAAGAAGCAGGCCATCCCCGTGCACCTGCACCTGGTCCACGAGGCCGGGCACACCGGGTCGGCGTTTGTCGCCCCGGACATCAATGCCCTGGTGGACACGTTCTTTACCCGCACGCTCAAGCCCGGCCGGCTGGAGCAGGAGAAGGTGCCTGCGTACGTCACCGAAAGCTCCGCGGCGAAGAATTAAGCCTGGGCCGCGCGGACGAGGCGGAGCGTGTTGCCGCCCCAGAGTTTCGCCAGGTCGCCCTCGGCCCACCCGCGCGCGAGCAGGGCCGCCGTGAGGTTGGGATATTCGCCGACGTCATTCAGGCCCGTCACCCCGCCGCCCCCATCAAAGTCACAGCCGATACCAACATGGTCGATGCCGGCAATGGCGACGGCGTGCTCAATGTGCCTGATGTAATCATCGAGCGTCGCGGTCGGGTTCGCATAGGTGGTCTCAATCCGGTGCCACTCCTTACCCACCGCCGCCAGCACCTCGGGCGTGAGCACCGCATCCGCGAGCGACAGCAGCATCGCCGCCAGCGCAGCTGTGCGACCGTCCTCCGGCGAAGTCACCACCGCGACCGGCAGGGCGTTGAGCTGGATGACCCCGCCCGCCGCGGCCAGCGCACGCAGCAGGTCATCGCCAATGTTGCGCGGATGATCGCACACCGCCCGGCAGCCGGAGTGGGACAGTATCACGGGCGACTTGGACAAGCCGAGCAGGTCCGACAGCGCCTGGTCGGACGCATGCGAAGCGTCGAGGAGAATGCCGAGCCGGTTGCATTCCGCGACGACCTCGCGGCCGAACGGGCTCAGCCCGCCCCATTCGAGGCCGCGCGGATCGGTGGACGAGTCCGCGAGGTCGTTGTTCAGCATGTGGGTGAGCCCGAGCATGCGCACGCCGAGAGCATAAAACTTCCGGACATGGCCGAGGTCGCGGCCCAGCGAGTAGCTGTTCTCGATACTGAGATAAATCGCGCGCCGGCCCTCGGCCTTCAGCCGCAACCCGTCATCCGCGGTGAGGGCTAGGCCGCAACGGCTCGCGTTTTGCAGCAGCACCTGGTGCGTCCGGGCGAAAACCTCGAGCGTCTGCCCGTGAATCGCCGCAAACCCGGCCGGGGTCCGCGCCGCCTGCGTGCTGTACACCGCGAACACCATCGCATCGATCGCACCTGACTCCATCCGCGGCAGGTCGCACTGCGAGCGGTCGGTGGCGCAGTCGTGCTTCGCCCCGAAGTCCCAGTCCGCGCGCGTGAGACTCGCCGTCGGCGTATCGATATGGGTGTCGATGGTGAAGAGGCGGGACTGGAGTGCCCGGGGATCGGCAGGAGGGGTTTTCAAGGGAAGGAGCGGATGATAGAGCGCAGTTTGAAAAGCGAAGGGAGAATTGGAGCCAGAGCCGGGAAATTTACCTCAGGGGGAGTACAACCGCGGCCCCCGGATAATTCAGCTTCAATCCAACCCGGCATGAATCCGGGGTCGAGGGCTGATCCGGGTGCCGCCGTCCCGCCCGAGGCCCAAAGGGCGGCCGTAAATTCGTGTAATCCTTGGCCTTAATTCCGGAAGTCAGTCCCGGTTGGCGCGTGTAAACGAAAAGTTAGAATCCTTCAGCCGTTGGATTTGCACTTGGCGCGGTTCAACCCAGCGTATTCAAATACTACCTCTCCCATGTCCACCACCGTCGAAAACGTCGTCATCATTGGCACCGGCTGCGCGGGTCTCACCGCGGCCATTTACACCGCCCGGTCCAGCCTGAATCCCCTCGTGCTCGAGGGTCCGCTGCCGGGTGGACAGCTCACGACGACCAGCGAGGTGGAGAACTTCCCCGGCTTTCCCCACGGCGTGGACGGCTACCAGCTCACGCAGAACATGCGGGAACAGGCCACGCGCTTCGGCACGCGCTTCGAGCAGGCCCTGGTGACGTCCGTCGATTTCACCACGATGCCGCGCAAGCTGGTCGTCGCGGACCGCACCATCCTGGCCCGGACCGTCATCATCGCGACCGGCGCCTCGCCGCGCATGACCGGCATCCCCGGGGAAAAGGAACTTTACGGCGGCAAGGGCGTGACGACGTGCGCGACCTGCGACGGCGCCTTTTACCGCAAGATGGAGGTCGCCGTGATCGGCGGCGGCGACAGCGCGGCCGAGGAGGCCTTGTTCCTCACCCGTTTCGCGAGCAAGGTTTACCTGATCCACCGCCGCGACTCCCTGCGCGCCTCGAAGATCATGGCCGACCGCGCCACGACCCACGAGAAGATCGTCCCCGTCTGGGACAGCGTGCCGGTCGAGGTGCTCGGCGTGAAGGAAGGCTCGGTCAGTGGGCTGAAGGTGAAGAACCTCAAGACCAACGCCGAGACCGTGCTGCCCGTGAAGGGCGTCTTTGTTGCGATCGGCCACATCCCGAACACCGGCCCGTTCGCGCCGCCGCTGGCGGTGGATGAGGGCGGCTATTTCAAGCCGCAGCCGGGCTCGCAGGTGCAAACGAACCTCCCCGGTATCTACGTGGCGGGCGACTGCTCGGATCACGTATACCGCCAGGCCATCACGGCCGCGGGCATGGGCTGCGCCGCCGCGATCGAGGCCGAGCGCTGGCTCGCCGAGCACCACGGGTGACGGCTTGTTCACCACGAAGGACACCAAGAGCGCGATGGTTCAAACCGTCCGGCGGCTTGGGCTTCGTGGTTAAATCCAACCTCCGTTTTACCACGAAGGTCACGAAGCACCCGAAGATCGATCCAGCGGACCCTGTCTTTGCGACCTTTGCGTTCTTCGCGGTAAAAACAAAAAAACGCCGCCCACTTTCGTGAGGCGGCGTTCGTTTTTGAAAACGTTGCGGGTGCTTACTTCAGCACGTCGGCGTGGAATTCCTGCCAGCTGTCGAGGTCGTTGAGGTGCACCGCGTCCTTCACGGCCGAAGCGTCGTCCGGCAGGCCGTTGTTCTTGAGGACGCCCTGGCGGGTGGCGTCGTCATGGTTGTAACCAAGCACGCTCGCGTTGTGTTTCGCGATCGTGGCTTGGTCGAGCTTCACGCCGGGCTGCTGCTTGACCCAGGCCTCGAGCTGCGGATAGGTCGGGCGGCTGTCCTTGATGAACTTCAGCGTCGCATCCTTGTTCAGGCCAAGCGCATTGAGGGTCATCATGTCGTAGCCACCGCCGCAGCCGGGATAGCGGGAGTCGAGCTTGCCGCGCGCCTCAAGCGAGGCTTTTTGCCAGAAACGGGGCAGGTGCAGCACACCGAGCGGGCCGGCGGTGCCGGAGCTGATGAGGGGGATGAAGGTACTCATGTAGTTTGGATTGGGGGGGTTGTGACTGGGAGGTCGAAATGACCAACGTGGGAGATATGGTAGGGATCAGGCGGGGTTTGTCTAGGACGGCGCAAAAGAATCTGCGGGTCCGCCGCGATGTCCTCGACCGGTCCCGGCCGGTGGTCATGCTGTCTGGCATGGCCGCCGACTATCTCACCCGGATTCACTCGATCCACCACGCGCTCGGCATCCCCGCCGGTTATCCGGCCAGGCGGCACCTGCCCATTCAACGGGAGGCCCGCCGGCTGGTGGTCGCGGCGCGAGCGGCCGACGACGGCCAGCCCGTGCGGCTGAGTCCGCGGGCCGCCGCGGCGTGGAAAAAGATGCAGGCCGCCGCCGCCCGGGAGGGGGTGAACCTGCTCCCCTTGTCCGGCTTCCGTAGTGTCGCCCGGCAAACCGCGATCATCCGCCAAAAACTGGCCGACGGCCAGACGCTCCCGGCGATCCTACGGCTGGTGGCTGCACCGGGCTGCAGCGAGCACCACACGGGCCGCGCGCTTGATCTGGGTGACTCGAATCATATCGCCCTGGATGTCGATTTCGCCAAAACCCCGGCGTTTCGTTGGCTGATGAAACGGGCGGGTGAATTCGGCTTCCGACTCTCCTACCCGCTAAAAAACCGCCATGGCATCGACTACGAGCCCTGGCATTGGTTTTGTCATTGGTAATTAACTAACTGTAGGATATTGAGATACAGTATAGTTTAGAATAGTTCTCATTCCCACTTGCTACTTAGAACCATTCCAATTTGTTGCCCCTTCCCAGATGTCCACCATGACCACGGCTTCCCCCGATGCCCTCGCCCAACGCCTCGCTGACAGCGGGCTGCGCTCCACGCCCCAGCGCGAGGTTATCTACGACGTGATCCTCCGGAAGCGGGACCATCCGACCGCCGACGAGGTATATGCCCGCGTGCGCGCCGACATGCCCTCGATCTCCCTCGCGACGGTCTACAACTGCCTCGAGACGCTCGTGCAGTGTGACCTGGTCCGTGCGGTCAATTTCGAGCGCGCCCCCACCCGCTACTGCCCGAATCTCCATCCGCACGCGCATTTTCACGACGAGCAAAGCGGCTCAATCCACGACATCCAACTCCCCGCCGAACTGCTGGAAAAGATCAGCTCCGTGCTCCCGGCCGGCTACGATGCCAAGTCCCTCCAAATCACCTTCCGAGGCAAGGCCCAGCCGGCCGCCTGACCCTTCCAACCCTTCCCCGTCATGTCCCAGCTCGAAATCAAAGACCTCCACGTCTCCATCGGAGAAAAACAAATCGTCAAGGGCCTCTCGCTCACCGTCCGCAGCGGCGAGGTGCACGCGATCATGGGCCCGAACGGCACCGGCAAGTCCACGCTCGCCAAGGCCGTCGCCGGCCACCCCAGCTACACCATCACCTCGGGTGACGTGCTCCTCGACGGCAAGTCCGTCCTGCCGATGCAGCCCGATGAGCGCGCCCGCGCCGGCCTCTTCCTCGCGTTCCAATACCCGAGCGAAATCCCCGGCGTCTCGATCGCCAACTTCCTCCGCGCCGCCGTCCAGGCCCGCCTCGGCGAGGGCGAGGAACTCGACGCCACCGGCTACTACAAGCGCCTCTACTCGAAAATGGACCTGCTCCAGATCGACCGGAAGTTCACCTCCCGCGCGATCAACGACGGCTTCTCCGGCGGCGAAAAGAAGCGCTGCGAGATCCTCCAGATGGCCATGCTCGAGCCGAAGTTCGCGCTGATGGACGAAACCGACTCTGGCCTCGACATCGACGCCCTTCGCATCGTCGCCGACGGCGTCAACGCCCTCCGCAGCACCAATCTCGGCGTGCTCATGATCACCCATTACCAGCGCCTGCTGGGCTACATCGTCCCCGACCATGTGCACGTCATGTGGGACGGCCGCATCGTGAAGAGCGGCGACAAATCCCTCGCCCTCGAACTCGAGGCCAAGGGCTACGACTGGGTCAAAAACGAACTCATCCCCGCCTGAACTCCCAACCCTTCCCGCCCATGTCCGACGTCACCGAAACCGAGTCCGCCCCGATTGCCGACACCGTCGACAATCCCGTCTCCGGCATTGACCAGACCGCCGGAAATTTCAGCTACAAGGTGGACTACGAGTTCGACGCCGGCACCGGCCTGTCGGAAAAAACCGTCCGCTACATCAGCACGGTCAAGAAGGAGGCGCCGTGGATCCTCGAGTTCCGCCTGAACGCCCTGAAGCAGTTCCTCGCCAAGCCCATGCCGACGCATTGGGCGACGAAGGACCTCGAGAACATCAACTTCGACAAGATCCGCTACTACCTCTCGAGCGGCCAGAAGCCCAAGCGCACGTGGGAAGAGGTGCCGGACGACATCAAGAAGACCTTTGAGCGCCTCGGCGTCCCCGAGCATGAGCGCAAGTTCCTCGCCGGCGTCGAGGCCCAGTTCGACTCCGAGGCCGCCTACTCCAACATCAAGGACATCGTCTCGAAGCAGGGCGTCATCTTCGTCAACTCCACCGAGGGCCTGCGCGAGCACCCCGAGCTCTTCCGCAAGTTCTTCGGCAAGGTCATCCCGACCGGGGACAACAAATTCTCCGCCCTCAACAGCGCCGTGTTCTCCGGCGGTTCCTTCATCTACGTGCCGAAGGGCGTGAAGGTCGCGCAGCCGCTGCAGGCCTACTTCCGCATCAACGCCGAGAACTTCGGCCAGTTCGAGCGCACCCTCATCATCGCCGACGAGGGCGCCGAGGTCACCTACATGGAGGGCTGCACCGCCCCGAAGTTCAGCACCTCGACGCTGCACAGCGCGGTGGTCGAGCTCGTCGCGCTCAAGGGCGCGAAGATCCAGTACATCACCGTCCAGAACTGGGCCAACAATGTCTTCAACCTCGTCACCAAGCGCGGCGTCGCCCACGAGGAGGCCGAGATCAAGTGGATCGACTGCAACATCGGCAGCCGCCTCACCATGAAGTATCCCGGCGTCGTCCTGAAGGGCCGCAAGGCCCGCGGCGAGGTCATCTCCATCGCCCTCGCCAATGACGGCCAGCACCAGGACACCGGCGCCAAGATGATCCACGCCGCCGATGAGACCACCTCCAACATCGTCGCGAAGTCCATCTCCGTCGGCCAGGGCCGCAGCACCTACCGCGGCGTCGTCCACATCCCGAAGCACCTCAAGGGCTGCAAGAACAATACCGAGTGCGACGCGCTGCTCATCAACTCGAACAGCCGCACCGACACCTACCCGGCCATCACCGTCCGCGGCGAGCGCAACTCCGTCCAGCACGAGGCCAGCGTCTCCAAGGTCAGCGAGGAGCAGATTTTCTACATGCAGCAGCGCGGCCTCACCGAGGGCCAGGCCATGAGCCTCTCCGTCAACGGCTTCATCAACGACCTCGCCCGCCAGTTCCCGATGGAATACTCCGTCGAACTCAAGCGCCTCATCGACCTCGAGATGGAGGGCAGCGTCGGCTGAAGCCGACGCGTGTTAAGTGTTACGTTTTACGTGTTACGACCGAACACACTTCCGAAACCTAACACTTAAAACCTAACACCTAACACTTTTCAGATGTCCGCTCCCTCACTCACTCTCGCCGATCCCGCCATCGGCAGCTTCACGCCCGAGCTGTTCGCCGCGCACCTCGCGTCCGTCTCCCACCTGCCCGCCTGGTGGCTGGACCGGAAGCGCGAGGCCTGGGCCCGTTTTCTGGCGCTGCCGCTGCCCAAGCGCACCGATGAATCCTGGCGCTTCGCCACCCTTACCGGCCTCAAGCTCGACGGCTACACCCTGCCGCCCGCCGTCACGCCCGCCGGTCTCGGCCACGCGCCCATCGGCATTGCCAAGGCCGGCAAGCTCGTCTTCGCCAACAACCGCCTGGTCGCGCAGGAACCCATCTCGGCCGAACTGACAAAACAGGGCGTGATCTTCGAAACCCTGCAGCACGCCCTGCTCAAGCACGGCGACCTGGTGAAGGCCCACCTGCTGGCCCAGCCGCCCAAACAGGGCTCCGAGAAGTTCTCCGCCCTTCACACCGCCCTGCTGGCGGACGGCGCGTTTGTCTACCTGCCCAAGGGCGTCGAGATCGCGTTGCCGCTCGCGGTGTTTCACTACGCCGCCGGAGCCGGCGCCGCGGTTTTCCCACACACCCTCGTCATCGCCGAGCCGGGCACCAAGGCCACCGTCGTGGATTTCTTCCGCTCCGCCGGCGACGGCGCCCACTTCGCCTGCGGCCGCAACGACCTCTACGCCAGCCACGGGGCGGCGCTGACCTACGTCGCCGCCCAGAACTGGTCGCGCGCGACCCTTTCCTTCCAGTCCAATTCCACCGTCGCCCGCCGCGACGCCCGGGTGCTCGCGCTCAACCTCCACCTCGGCGGCCGCCAGTCGCGGCACGAGAGCCACAGCCAGCTGCAGGCGCCCGGCGCCCACAGCGAGATGCTCGCGCTCACCGTCGCGCACGGCACGCAGGAGTTCGACCAGCGCACCCTGCAGATCCACCAGGCGCCGCACACCAGCTCGAACCTGCTCTACAAAAACGCGCTGCTCGGCTCGGCCAAGACCATCTTCTCCGGCCTGATCGTCGTGGATCCCGACGCGCAGAAGACCGACGCCTACCAGAGCAACCGCAACCTGATGCTCAGCGACGATGCCGAGGCCAACTCCCTCCCCGGCCTCGAGATCCAGGCCAACGACGTCCGCTGCACCCACGGCGCCACCTCCAGCCGCATTGACGCCGAGCAGGAATTCTACCTTCAGGCCCGCGGCATTCCCAAGGCCGACGCCGACGAGCTGCTCACCTTTGGCTTCTTCGAGGAGGTTCTCAGCAAGCTCGACCATGCGCCGCTGCACGACGCCCTCATCGGCCTGATCAAAATCAAATTCAATCCGCCGGTTTAGGCGCGATCAGGTTTAAGTTTTAAGGTTTAAGGCTAACCCACTCACGCCCGACCTCGTCCGACTCTAACCCGGCGCACGACTCATACCTTACAACTTACCCCTGACACCTTACAGAGCCATGCCCAATAACGACCGCCTCCTCTCCCGCGACGTCACCGCGACGCAGATTCCCTCCGGGGACAAGACCCCGCTGTCCGCCGGCACGCGCATCACCATTTCCCAGACCCTCGGCGGCAACTTCACCGTCACGACGGATTTCGGCCTCTTCCGCATCGACGCCAAGGATGGCGACGCCCTCGGCGAGACCGTGGCCGCCACCACCGTGACCGCCACCACGCTCGCCAACGGCGCCCCCGATCCCGCCGCCGTCTGGGACCAGCTCCGCAAGGTTTACGATCCCGAGATTCCCGTGAACATCGTCGACCTCGGCCTCGTTTACTCGATGGACATCTCGAAGCGCGACGACGGCGCCCACAAGGTGGACATCGCCATGACGCTGACCGCGCCCGGCTGCGGCATGGGCCCCGCCATCGCCGCGGACGCCAAGGACAAGATTTTGCTCATTCCCGGCGTCTCCGACGCCGACGTCCGCATCACCTGGGAACCAGCCTGGAACCAGTCCATGATCAGCGAAGAGGGGAAGATGAAGCTCGGCCTGATCTGAGGAGGCGGCGCCGGCTCAGGGCGGGCTGCCGGCCGCGGGCACTTCACCTTCGCGGGGCTTCGGGCGCCAGACGCGCACCGGGCTGTGCCCGAAGTAGGTGTAATAATCGATCTGCTCCTCCTTATCGTAGTTTTGCTTCAGGATCTCCTCGGAGCAGAAATACGGGGCATCAAACTCGGTCAGCACCAGGGCGTACTCGCGCGCCTTCACCTTGCGGGTCACTTCGGCGATCGTCGCGTCATAGTTCTGGCCCAGCACCGCGATCTTGGGGTCGCGGCCGGCGCCGTTGTCGGCAAAGGCAAAGCCGATGAACATCGTGTTGCCGTTGTGCAGCACCCGCCGGCCCGCGCGCTCGAAGATGTCGGTGGTGGACGCGATGCCCAGCACGTCACCGCGCGCGGAGAAGATCAATTGCTCGATCCGCCGGTAGGGGGCGTCCGAATCAGGCACGGGGGGAATCTTCAGCCAGTTCATGACAAACACCGCCAGCAGCACGCCGAAGCCGATCCGCACCCACGGTCGGTTGATCGCGTAGGCGGCCAGCACAAACATCAGCGGGAACAGCAGGTGTAGGTGATAGGTGAAATAGGCGCCCGCATTGCGCCCCATGAAGAAGTAGACGATCCCCAGGAAGATCATGAAGACCAGGCCGAGCGCCACGAACCGCCGGTCCTCCGGCCGGTTCGGCGACTGCCCCGCGCGCCGGACGACATGCCGCCGCCAGATCCAGGTGCCGAGGCCGTAGAGCATGAGCAGCATGAACGGCCATGCCCGGCCAAACAGCATCAGCGTGTGCATGATCGAGATCTCGTCGTTCGAGTTCAGCGCCGCCCCGCCGCGCTGCACGACCACGGTCTCGATGTAATAGTACGGGAAGATGATGCAGCAGGCGACAAATGACAGCCCGAGGAGCGCAAAAAACTTCACCCCCAGCACGCAGGACGCCCACTTGTCGCGCACGATGAAGCTGCCCAGCAGCGTCGCGCAGCCCGCCAGCGCAAAGTAAAACTTAGTGTGAAAGGCGATGAAGGCGCAGACGAGGCCGAAAACCACGGAACCGCGGGTGTAGTTGCGCTCCCACGGCACCAGGATGCCGAGCAGGAAGAACAGCCAGCCCAGCAGGTCGGGCCGCGCCGTGATCATGATGTTGTCGAGACACATCCAGTGGTAAAACACCGCGGTCAGCAGCGCGATGCCCAGCCCCGTGCCCGCCTTGAGCATCAGGCGCACCAGCACCGCCAGCGACAGCATCAGCAGCACCAGGTTGACGAGACGGTGCGAACTGTAGTCGATCCCGATCAGCGGCTCGAGCGCCAGCATCAGGTAATTGTAGAGGGGATCGAAGCAGTACGCCGCCCCGGGCAGCTCATTCGCGGTGTAGGGATTCCGGCCGTGATCCAGCAGCCAGGTCACATGCCAGATCGCCGGCTCGTTGTACTCCTGCGGCCCCGGCTGGGTGATGATCTTGATGTGGGTGAAGAACAGCGGGAGAAACCAGCCCAGCGCGATCACCACGCAGGCGATGTTCACCAGTTTGCCCGCCAGCTCCAGCCACCGGCCCCGCCAGCAGTCGAGGAACTGGTCACGCATCTTCAGCAGTTTTTCCGGCGGGGGCATCGCTCGGAAATGGTGCAGGAAGACACCGGCGTAAACCGAAAACCCCTTTCTGCCCTAGGGCCGTTCAGCCCTGCCGCGGCACAAACGCCCACTGCGTCCCGGAGAACAACCCGCGGTCGCTGAGCTTCAAATCCGGAATGACCAGCAGCGCCATGAAGGAGAGCGTCATGAAGGGCGCATCCAGCCGCGAACCCAGCTGCTTCGCCCGCGCATCGAGTGCCGTGTAGCGCCGCGCCACCGTCCGGCCGTCGGCGTCGGACATCAGGCCCGCGATTGGCAGCGGCAGCACCGCCTTCCGCCCCCCGTCCACCACGCTGATCCCGCCCCGGTGCGCGATCACGAGATTCACCGCGGCCGCCAGCGAGGCGTCGTCCGCCCCGACCGCCACGATGTTGTGGGAATCGTGCGCCACCGACGAGGCCAGCGCGCCCGTCCGCAGCCCGAAGCCCCGGATAAAGCCCACCGCCACTGGCGCGGACCGCGCATAGCGGTTGATCACGGCGATCTTGAGAAGATCGCGCGCGGGATCGGCCACGACCTGTCCAGCTTCCACCCGCGCCGGCAGCCGCAACCGGCGGGTGATCAACTGGCCGTTGAGCGCCTGGATGACGTTGATTTTCCCCTTTCCCGCCGGGACGGCGAAATCCGCCGCCCGCCGCGGCCACGCGCGGAATTGGTTGACGATCCGGGCCGATTGACGGGGCAGCCGGCTGCGGCCGCCCGCGGCCACGAGCCGGCCGTCGAGCCAGGTGCGGCGCACGCGGAAATTTCTCCAGCTCTCCACCTCGATGAAATCCGCCGGGTCGCCGGCGCGCAGCAGACCGACGGCGAGGCCGTAGTGCCGCACCGGGTTGACCGTCGCGCAGGCGATCACGTCAAAGCGGTCGGCCCCCAGCGCGAGCGCCCGGCGCACGTGCTCGTCGAGATGCCGCACCATCAGCAGGTCGGGATGCAGGTCGTCGCAGCAGAACATGCAGTGCGCCGCGTCGGTCTTCAGCAGCGGCGCCAGGGCCGCGAAATTCCGCGCCGCCGAGCCTTCGCGGATGAGAATCTCCATTCCCGCCGCCAGCTTGTCCTTCGCCTCGCCCAGCGTGAAGCATTCGTGGTCCGTCGTGATGCCGGCCGCCGCATACCGCGCGGCCAGCTGGCCGCGCAGGCCGGGCGCATGGCCGTCCACCGGTTTGCCGCGCTTTTTCGCCGCCGCGATCATCGCGCGCAGCGACGGGTCACCGGCCAGGACCCCGGGAAAATTCATCACCTCGGCGAGAAACCTGACCTCGGGCCGCGCCAGCAGTTTCGCCACGGCGCGCACATCCAGCTTCGCCCCGGCCGTCTCAAAGGTCGTCGCCGGCACGCACGGTGACGCGCCGAAGTAAAACTTGAACGGCGAGCGCCGCCCGTCCGCGATCATGTAGTCCACGCCGGCCACCCCGAGCACGTTCGCGATCTCGTGCGGATCCGACACGGTCGCCACCGTGCCATGCACGACGGCATGGCGCGCAAACTCCGCCGGCGGCAGCATCGAGCTCTCGATGTGGATGTGCGCGTCCACCAGCCCGGGCAGCAACAGCCGCCGGCTCCGGACCCGGTCATCGCGCGTGATCCGGCGGATGACTCCGCCGGCCACCTCGATCGTGCCGGGAAACTCGGTCCGCTGGTGCACATCGACGATGCGGCCGGAGATGCGTTGGATGCTCATGCCCCAACTCATGGTGCTGGGCGTAGGGATTGGCAATCCCCGCTCGAGCCCCGGATTCCATCCAGGTTGATCACCGCAAAGCTCGCAAAGGCCGCGAAGGCCAAAGCTTGGAACTTCGCGCGCTTTGCGAGCTTAGCGGTTAAAATTGCCGGCCCGCTGACACGGGAAACGGGCAAACCCACTTGCCAACTGCCCGAAGCCCGCCAACCTTCGGGGCCTATGCATTTCGACAATCTTCAACCCGCCCTGTCCGCCCCGCTCCCCCGTGCCGATGAGGACGAGGACGACGACGAGCCGGAAACCAAGGCGGCCAAAAAGGAAGGCGCCGGTCCGGTGGCGATGCTGATCCAGAAGAAGTTTCTCGCGCAGCGGAAAAT
This sequence comes from uncultured Opitutia bacterium, assembly GCA_903839035.1. Lineage (GTDB taxonomy): Bacteria > Verrucomicrobiota > Verrucomicrobiia > Opitutales > Opitutaceae > Opi-474. Next base: position 27,164 of record CAIMAQ010000010.1, on the reverse strand, counting down.
CTTCCTGTGGGGCGCCGTGACCGACGAGACGGCCAAGGACATCACCGAGAAACTGCTCTACCTCGAGGGCGTCGCCCCCGGCAAGGAGATCACCTTCTACATCAACTCACCCGGTGGCTCCATCACCGCCGGCATGGCCGTGTATGACACGATGAAGCTCATCACCTCGCCCATCACCGTGGTCGTCACGGGCATGGCCGCCTCGATGGGTTCCATCCTGCTGTCGGGCGCGCCGAAGGGCCGCCGGCTGCTCTACCCGCATTCGCGCGTGCTCATCCACCAGCCCCTCATCTCCGGCCGCATGGTCGGCCCGGCCACGGACATCAACATCCAGGCGAAGGAAATGGAAAAGATCCGCGCCGAGTTGAACCAGATCCTCGCCACCGCCTCGGGCCAGCCGCTCGAGCGCATCAACCGCGACACCGACCGCGACTTCTACCTCAATGCCGAGGAAGCCATCGCCTACGGCCTGGCTGACCGCATCGTGGACAAGGTCTGAGTCGGTTTTCCCTGTTCCCTTCCCCGTAGCGCGGCCCTCACCGGCCGCGCTATTTTCTTTCCCCGGGAACGAGCCGCCCGAGTTCGCGGGCCCATTCCAGGGCCAGCTCCTGGTCACCCGCGGCGAGGGCCGCCGCACTGCCTTCGCGCAACGCGGGCTCCCGCAATTCGGCGGGCAGTGCCGGATCCTGCAGGAGATGGACGTAGATATTCCGGGCCTGGGCCGGCACATGGCTGCGCTGCAACAACCTGCCCGCTTCGAGCGCGAGCGCCCAGTCGTCGGGTGGAAACTCGGTCAGCCGGCTGGCAAACTGCAGCGCGCGCGCGGCCCCAGCCGGGTCGCCCGCCTGTTCCCGTTCGCGGGCCAAGGTAAAACCCAGCGCGAGTGTGGGCTGCGCCGCCAGGGTCGCGCGCGCGATGGCGAGTGCCTCCACCGGCTGATGCCTGGCTTCCAGCAGGTGAACTTCCCGGAGCGTGGCATAACCCGCCAGCCGGACAGGCAGCCCGGCCCGTCCCTGCCATTGGTCCGCCCAGGACCGCGCGAAGGGCCGGTACAGCGGATCGCCAATCGCGATCGCCTGCCAGCTCAGCACCGGTTCGGCAAAATACGCCGCATCCCCAAACGTCTCGCCCCGCGCCAGCGCCTGCAGGAGCAGATCCGGCCGGTGCAGAAAATCGAGGTAGGGTTCATAGACATTCCCGACCGTCGCCGTCACCCCGCGCGCCACCAGCGGTCCGCACCAGCCGGCGGTGGCGGACCGCAGCGTGGCGGCGGAAAAACTGTGGATATGGACCGCGATGGCGCCGGGCGGAAATTGAAACCCCCGCAGCGTGAACGGCCCGGTCAGGTCACCGGCGTACCAGCCGAAGTAGAGCACTGGCGCATCGAAGCGCGCCGTGAGGGGAAAAGTGGCGGGCGTCCGCTCCACCTCGAGGTCGAAGCCCAGCGCCGTGAGCTGCGCCGCCGCCGACTCGAGCCAGCGGTCGCCGTCCGGGTGCTTGTTCGCCACATCCACGTAGGCGCGTCCAAGCAGGCCGGTGCGCTCGGCGAAGATGGCGCGGTCGACCAGTGCCAGGGCGTCCGCGGCGGTCGGCCCGTCGAGCCGCGCCACTTTCACGACCGCCGCCCGCTCCCACCCGGTCGGGGCGTCATTGCGATACAGCGGGTTCGGCACGAAGCCGTTGACCGGGTAATTCGTCTGCGTCAGCAGGCTCAGCTCGGAATCGACCGCGCCCTCATTGGTGCACAGTTCGGCCCGGTCAAACGGCGGCGGCCGCGGCGCGGACAGCTCGGGCGCATTCGCAATGCGCAACGGCACGCCGCGGCAAATCACGAGATAGGAAATGCGGTGCCCGCCAATGGCGTATTTCTTCCGGCCCACCGGGTCCGTCAGTGCCATCGGGATCGCGTCGATCCACGAGCGCCGTACGAGTTCGTCCTGCACCGGCTGCCAGATCGTCGCCACGAACTCCGGCCAGCTGATGGTCTCGGTCTGCGCCATGGGGAGGGCGAGGATGTTTTCCCATGGCACGCCTCGGCGCGCGGCGTAGTGCTCCGCGATCCGCAGCGAGTCGGGATCGTCGCGGTTGGCCAGGAGAATGACGCGGGAGGCCAGCGATCCGGCGCCCAGCCCGGGGGCCGCCAGCACGAGGGCCAGCAACAAGGGCGGAAAGATTTTCCTCAAAACGCTCAAGTCCGGTGACTGTGTCCGGCTGACGCGCAATTTCGAGGCCGGATTCGCGCCGCTTGCCAAACCGGCCGCGAGCTCCTTTCCTCGGCGCGGCGATGGATTCCGCCTTCCCTTCCGGGTAAACCGTCCCACCCCGCGGGACTGATGACTCCTGCCAAAACCCAACCACCGGTTCTTGTCATGTTCATCTACCTCCTCATCGCCCTCGGCGGCGCCCTCGGCAGCATCACGCGCCACTGGCTGACCGAGACGGTCGCCGCCCGCCTCGATGGCCGCTTCCCGTGGGGCACGTTCCTCGTGAACATCACCGGCTGCATCCTCATCGGCCTGTTCGCCACCCTGCCCGCCGGCGGACGCCAGATCAGCCCGACGGAGACCCGGGCCTTCCTGATGATTGGCATTTGCGGCGGCTACACCACGTTCTCCGCCTTCAGTCTGCAGACCCTGAACCTGCTCCGTCTCGGCGACTGGTCTCGCGCCTCCGCGTATGTGCTCGGCTCCGTGGTGCTCTGTGTCCTCGGCGTCTGGCTCGGCACCCGGGCCGGGGCCGTGATTTTCCCGGCGCCCTCCCCGTGAGCAATTCCTGGCTTTTCTGGTCCCTGCTGTCCGCGCTCTTCGCCGGCGCCACCGCCGTGCTCGCGAAGGTCGGCGTCACCGGCGTGGACTCCAATCTCGCCACCGCCATCCGCACCACGGTGATCCTCGTGTTCGCATGGGCGATTGCGCTGGTGACCGCCCGACCCGGCGCCCTGGCCACGCTCGGTTCCCGCACCTGGGTGTTCCTCGCGCTGTCGGGGATCGCGACCGGATTTTCCTGGCTGTGTTATTTCCGGGCGCTGCAGCTCGGACCGGCGTCGCAGGTCGCGCCGATCGACAAGCTCAGCGTGATCTTCGTCCTGGTCTTCGCCGCGCTGTTTCTGCACGAACCGCTCACCCTGCGCAGCGGGCTCGGCGGCCTGCTGATTGTCGCCGGCGCCATCGTGCTGGCGTGGAAGTAAGGCCCAGGGTGGCGGCGGGGGTCACGTTCGGCGAAAGCGGCGGCGGGAACACCGCCGCCCGCCGCGCACAAATTATTTCCCCGCCGCGGCCTGGCGCTTGAGCAGCTGCGCGCGCAGGAACTTGTCGGGCGGCGCGTTGCGCCACGCCGTCAGCCAGACGGCACCGAGGGTTTCCCCGCCGCGGAGCAACTGGTCCTGCAGATAGGTCTGGCCCTCGGCGCTCACCGGCTCCGGGTCTTTGCCCTTGCCGTGCTCTTTCGCGAAGGTGTCGCCGAGCTTGCCGGCCTTCTCCAGCTGGTACAGCGGCTCGACGAGTTTCAGCGTGCCCTGCAGGTAGGTCATCATCGCGACAAACATCGGGTCGCGGTCGTCGTCCTGGGGCAGAAGCGCAATCGCCTGCGCGAGTGTGACCCGGGGTGCGAGGGTGGCGGTCCGGATCCCCGCCTTGGCCATAAGCCCGCCGTCAATCCACGCGTGGATGCCCGGCCACGTGGTGTAGCCGTTCGGGTTGGCGCCCACCCAGCCGTTGTGGTGCTTCGTGGCGTGCAGGGGTTGGGCGCAGTCGCCGACATAGTGGCCCATCACGCCCATGGTGTAGATGATGTTGGCCTGCGCATTGGCGACTTCCTCGGGCGTGCCGAGTTCCTGGAAGGCCTTGAGATAGGAAAACTCGGACTGCAGCTTGCCGTAGTACTCGGCGATCGCCCACGGCGCGAAGCCGGACCATTCGCGGGAGTGGTCGGCGTTCTTTTCCGGGTCAATCGCCGCAAAATTCTCCGGATGCGCGGCGCGACCGGCGGCGAATTGCTTGGCGAACTCGTAGCGCAGCGAGGGCACCTTGCCGCCATCGAGTCCCGCGTCGGCCAGATCCTCGTAGTCCAGGTAGTGATCCACGCCGTTGACATGCTTCAGCGGCAGGACGGCGGAGTTGCGCCAGCGATCCGGCTCGCCAGCCAGGAACGCGATGCGCTCGGCCGCGGCGGTCTCGTGCACGAAGGCCGGGAAATCCGCGGGGAGCGAGGCCAGCGCGAGCTGGTTGACGATGCGGTGGCCCTCGTAGTCCCAGGCCTGCAGCGCGCCGGCGGGCAGGAGCAGCAGGGCGAGGGGGGCGAGTACGGAGCGGAGGTTCGGTTTCATGATTTGGAATTGGAGGGTGAAACGGCGGGATGCGCCGTGGGTTTCGGTGAAATTCTATCCAGCAGGTCCGCGTAGGCGCCGATGCCGCTGGCGAGGCCCTCGGCGATTTGCTGGAGATAGGCCGGCGTGGCGGCGCGCCGGGCCTCGGAGTCGTTCGAGAGGAAGACCGACTCCACCAGCACCGCCGGGCACTTCAACCCGCGGAGCACGATCGAGTGCATGGTCTTTTGCCCGCGATCGAAGGTCTTGAGCGTGCCAATCACCTCGCGGTGCATGCAGTGCGCCAGCAGCGCGCTCCAGGGATCAAAGCGGTTGACCTCCGACGGCGTGGTCTCGGCGTCGTCCTTTTCGATCGCACCCCACGCGCGGTCCGAGCGCTGGCCGGCCCGGGTGAACGTGTACACCTCCGTGCCGCTCGTCTTGGTGTCTGGGTAGAGCGAGTTGAAATGGATGCTGACCAGGAGGTCCGCCTTCGCGCGGTTCGTGATGTCGGCGCGCGTGAGAAAATCCGTCTGCTTGTCCGGCCCGAGCTGCCGGTCGTCCGTACGGGTCAGCACCACCTGGTAGCCGCGGGCCTCGAGCAGCTTTTTCAACCGCTGTGCCACGTCGAGGGTCAGCGCCTTTTCCTTCAACTTCAGCGGCTTGTTTTCCATGCCGTTGTCCTGGCCGCCGTGACCCGGGTCGAGGACGATGATCCGGGGCCGGCCGAGCAGCGGGCCCAGCAGCGCCGGACGCAGCAGGGGCGTGAGACAGCGCTCCAGGTCCGTCTTGCTGATAAAGAGCGCCCCCCCTTTCTGCAGGATGGGGTTGCCGAGGAAAACGCGCAGGCCGTTGACCGAGATCTCGCGGCTGCCGCCGGTCAGTTCGATCCGGTTCGTTGCATCCAGCAGTGTGAGCCGGCGGGTGGATTCGACCCAGGTGGACTTGAAGCCGAGGAGGGCCGTCACGTCGCGCAGCACGAAATACTCCAGTCCCATCAGGCGAGTGACGGGCAGCGACGAAGGCTTGCCCACCGCCGCGGGCCCCTGGTTGGCCGCGGCCAGGCCGGGGCGGGTCGGCGCCACACGCGGCGCGGAATCCACGGCGAGCAATCCGGCCGGAACCAAGGTCGCGACCAGCGCAAGGCGTAAGCCCGCCGGGAACATGGGGCGGGGATCAGGCCCCGGTCGAGTCGGCGTCACCCGGCGCGTCCGGCGCTTCGGGCTCGTCGTCATGCTCGGCCTGCTGGTCGTCCTTCACGTGCCACTTCAGCTTGCGCTTGTTCACCGGGAGCGGCGTGAGCATCACGTGGATGTTGCGGCCGATCAGCTTCGGGTCGGCATCGGGATGGCCCATGCCGGCGAGCTCGCTCACGGCGCGCTTCATCACGTCAAAGCCGATCTCGGTGTGGGCCATTTCGCGGCCGCGGAACTTCAGGCGGAGCTTCACCTTGTTGCCGTGGTCGAGGAACTCCTCGGCGTGGCGGAGCTTGGTGAAAAAGTCGTTCTGCTCGATGCGCGCGCTGAACTCGATCTCCTTGATCTTGCTCGCGGTGGATTTCGAGTGGGAGGTCTTCTTCGACTCCTCGTACACGTACTTGCCGAAATCCATGATGCGGCAGACCGGAGGCGTGGCGTTGGGCGCCACCTCGACGAGGTCGAGCCCGACCTCGAGCGCCAGGTTGACGGCCTTGGCGGTGTCAATCACGCCGAGCTGCTTGCCCTCGGGGGAGATCACGCGGACCTGGGGAACCTTGATGCGGTGGTTGCGACGGATGGCCGCAAACGGGTCGACATTGCGACGCTGATAAGAGCCGGGGCGGCTGCTGCCGCCGGCGGAGGGAAACGAAGTGGCCATCAATAAGGTTTGGTCTGGGTGCTAGGAGGGGCGGTTTTTCGCCCGGAAGTGACAGGATGACAACACCAATTTAGCTCCCAAGTTCCCGTCAGCGCCCGGTTTGGGCTCAAACGCTGAAGCTCTCCCCACAGGAGCAGCTCGCCTTGGCGTTGGGGTTGGAGAACTTGAAGCCGCCCGCCACCAGCGCGCTGGAGTAGTCGAGCTGGGTGCCCTTGAGGTAAAGCGCGCTCTTGCTGTCCACCACCACCGGCATGCCCGCCGTGCGGACCAGGATGTCGCCGCGCTTCGGCGCCGGCACAAACTTCAGCTTGTAGCTCAGGCCGTTGCAGCCGCCGCCCGAGATCGCGACGCGCAGGAAATCCCCCTGCCCTTCCCGGACCCGCAGGGCCGACGCCTTCGCCCCGGCCGCGGCGGTGAGTAGCACGAGTTGCTCGTTTCCCTCGCGGACACCCTCGGGCAGGGCGGTAACTGTGGTGGTTTCAGGCATGGCTGGGGGGACTATCGCGCGACCCGGAACTTTATCAAGCGCCGGGCGACATTCACGGCGTTGGTGAAACTCGTCGCGCTCGTCCTGCCCTGGCCCGCGATCCCAAAGGCCGTCCCATGGTCCGGGCTGGTCCGGACCAGCGGCAGGCCCAGCGTGACGTTCACCGCCTCGTCAAAATCCACCGCCTTCAGCGGCGCGAGCCCCTGGTCGTGATAGAGCGCCACGACCACGTCGAACTCACCGCGGAGCGCGCGCGCGAACAGTGTGTCGCCCGGCTCGCAGCGCGAGAGCCCGGGAAACTCCGGCCGCAAGTGATCGAGCGCGGGATTGATCAGCTCGGCCTCCTCGGAACCCAGCAGACCGGACTCCCCGGCGTGCGGATTGAGGCCGCACACGCCGATACGCGGCCGGGCCACGCCGTCCGACTGTGCAAGTTCATTCGCCGCGGCAATCGTCCGGCGAAGCAGGTGCGGGCCGAGCAGCCGCGAAACCTGGTCCAGCGGCACATGCCAGGTTGCCAGCGCCACGCGCAGGCGGCCGCCACAAAACGCCATCACCGGGTCGCCGCCCCAGCGCGCCGCGAAAAATTCCGTCTGCCCGGGAAACGGATAGCCGATCCGCGCGAGCCATTCCTTGCTGACCGGCCCGGTCACGACACCCGCGAATTCCCCGGCCTTCGCCCCCTGGGCCGCGCGCTCCATCGCCGCCCACGCCACCAACGCCCCATCCCCCGTGGGCGAGCCCGGCGTGGCGGCAAAATCTTCCAGCCCCACGGCGATTTTTTCCGCCGGCGTCTGCAGTGACGCGAGCCAGCGCGACGGTCCGATCACGGCCACGTCCTTCGCCTCGGCCGCGTGCGCCGCGAGCCAGGTGGCGACGATTTCGGGCCCGACACCCGCCGGGTCGCCGCAGGTGATGGCGAGCTTAGCTGCCATCGGACTCTTCCACCGCGGCCCGGCGGGCCCGCGCAAAGCTGCGCTTGCCCTCCGCGAAGAACCGCAGGAACCGCCCGGCCTCCGGCGTCGTGAATTTTCCGCCCGCCAGCACCGCGGCCGCGACTGTGCGGATGTTACCCGCCGTAAAATATACCTCGTGGAAGACCTGCTTCAGCTCCGCGATCGCGGCACGGCTGACTCCGCGGCGTTTCAGGCCCACGATGTTGAAGCCGATCACGTCGTCGCGCTCGGCCACCAGCGTGAAATGCGGCACATCGCGCGTGATCGCGGCGTGGCCGGCCACCATGACGCCCTCGCCGATGCGGCAGTACTGGTGCACGGCGGCCCCGCCGCCGAGAAAGGTGTGGTCGCCCACGCTCACATGGCCGGCCAGCAGCGCGGCATTGGCAAAGACGACCAGGTTGCCCACGGCACAGTCGTGCGCCACGTGGCTCGCGGCCATTAGGAAGCAGTTCTCCCCCACAGTGGTGAAATCCCCGGCGTGGATGGACCGGTTCACGGTCACGTGCTCGCGCAAAACCGTGCCGGCGCCGATGCGCACCCCTGAGGCGATTGTGCGGTCGAACTTCACATATTGCGGATCCCCGCCGATCACGGCGTAGGGATGCACGACCACGCGGTCGCCGAGCACGCAATGCCGTGTGATAATCGCGCCGGCCATGATTTCGCAGTCGGCCCCAAGCTGGGCGCCGGGTTCGACGAGGGCCGTGGGGTGAATGAGGGCGGGCATTGCGGGTCAGGCTTTGGGGCGACGCGCCGCGGGCGCGCGGTCGGGAAACATGTCGAGCTGCGCGTCCTTCAGCAGGTCGTAGTTTTTCAGGATGCGCATGACCTGCAGCGTGTCGCTCTTGCTGTAGTTCTGGTTGATTTCGATCTTGTCGAGGATGTCGAGGAGCATGGCGCGGAACGAGATGATGGCGTCGATACCGTGGGCCTTTAGCAGCTCGACGCTCTGCGAGCGGAACGGCTCGGCCGTCGGCAGGCTGGGCAGCACGAGGATCTTGGTGAGCGCCCCACCGCCGTCATCCTCGGTTTCCGCCGGAAAGAAGCGCGTGACTTCCTTCAGCACGTTTTCCTCGAGGAACCGGAAGATTTCCGGGCTGCTCTTGAGCGTGGCCGGCGTGAACACGCCCGTGTGCCAGCCCTTCACCGCCACGATGGCCTTGTGGACCAGGGTGAGTTCGCTGGAAAACAGGAAAAAATCGGGCCGCCGCGAACCGCGCCGCCAGGCCGGGTTGTAGACCACGAGGTCGATTTCCTCGTCCCCGGTCTTCCGGCGCGCGGACACCTGGTATTTGCGCGCCTGACGGACGAGGAAGCCGTTCTGCTCGAAATATTCGCGGACAATGCCTTCGTCGATGGCGGACATGGCGGAGATTTAACCCGGGGAAGAAGCAAAAGTCACAGCGAATCCACCGCGCCGACTGCGCGGAAGCACGCCTCGACGTGGGCCGGCGTGATGCCCTCCGAACGGGTGACGGCCACGCCCAGCTTCTGGAGCACCACAAAGCGCGGCAGTCCGGCGCGGACCTTTTTGTCCCGCGCCATGACGGCCAGCAGGGCCGGGAGCGCCAGCGGCGCGCGCAGGCAGATGGGCAGCGCGTGGGCTGCAACCACTGCATCGACGCGCGCGATGTCCGCGGCGGAGAGGGACCCGAGCTTCTGGGAAAGTCGCGCCGCCGCGCACAGGCCGATCGCCACCGCCTCGCCGTGCAGGTAGGTGCCATAACCGGCGGCCTGCTCGATGGCATGGCCGAACGTGTGGCCAAGATTCAGCAGCGCCCGGCCTCCGTCGGCGGCCAGTTCGCGCTCATCCGCCTCGACGATACGCGCCTTCAGTTCACAGCAGCGGCGAATGACCGCCGCCAGATGGCCACTCGTCACCGTGAGAGGCGCGTGTTCCAGCTGCGCCAGCAGCGCGGCGTCACCCAGCAGGCCGTATTTGATGATCTCCGCCGCGCCCGCGGCGAATTCCCGCGGCGCCAGGGTCGCCAGAAATTTTGTCTCGATGAACACGCCGCGGGGCTGGTGAAAGGCGCCTGCGAGGTTTTTGCCCGCGGTGAGATTGATGCCCGTCTTGCCGCCAACGGAGCTGTCCACCATGGCCAGCAAGGTGGTCGGCACCTGGATAAATTCGATGCCCCGCAGGTAGCTCGCGGCGGCAAACCCGCCAAGATCCCCAATCACTCCTCCGCCCACGGTCACCAGCACGCCCATGCGATCCAGACCCTGGGCGGCCAAGAATTCCAACACCCGGCCCAATTCCGCGACCGACTTTGTTTCCTCACCTGCCGCGACCACCAGCATGGGTGCAGCGCCAAACATCGCCTGCAGAGTCTCGGCCTGCCGCGCGGCAATCGTACGATCCGTCAGCACGGCGATTTTCCGACCGGCTTTCAGCAGCTCAGCGACCTGAGCTTGGATGGCACTGCGCAGATCCGATCCAATCGAGATCGAATAGCTCCGCTCATCCAAGTTCACCGTTAGGGATTCCGTCATGAGAACGTTAAAACTAATGCGATAACTCAGGTCAACGGAAGCATTTCTGAGGTTAATGAACCGTAGTGACATCCGGTATCGGCCAGAGACTTTCTCGCCTCATCGCTTTGGCGCGTCTGGCTGCGCAAACTGCGGCAACCCAAGTAGGCCGGCCAACGGTTCGCTGGACGGCACCCGGATTTTCTGCCGCATTCGTCCCACTCATCGGCCGCCCATGACTGTTCGCAAATCCATCTTCTGGCTGCATCTCGCCGCCGGCCTGACCGCCGGCCTCGTCGTCGCCGTCATGTCCTTCACCGGCACCGCGCTGGCCTTTGAGCATGAAATCATCGCGCGCGTCGAGCGTGACGCCCTGCGCGTCACTCCTCCTCCGGTCAACGCCCCTCGCCTGCCGGTCAGCGAGCTGATCAAGCACGCGCGCTTGGCGGAGCCCAACAGCCGGCCCACCGCGGTCACCGTGTCCTCCGATCCCGCGCAGGTTGTGCTGGTGGCCTTCGGCCGGGAGGCGACCCTTTACGTCGATCCTTATTCCGGCGCCATCCGCGAGCAGGGTGCAAAAAAATGGCGGGCGTTTTTTCGACTGATGGAGGGCTGGCACCGCTTCCTCGGGCGCGGTGGCGACCAGCGCGCCTTGGGCAAGGCCGTCACCGGCGCCTGCAACGCCGCCTTCCTCTTTCTGGCCCTCAGCGGCCTCATTCTCTGGTGGCCGCGCAAGTGGCGGACGAAGGGCCTCAAGCGCTCGCTCTGGTTCCTGCGCGATGCCAGCGGCCGCGCCCGCGACTGGAACTGGCACAACGTCATCGGCTTTTGGTCCGCGCCCATCCTGCTCATCCTCACTGCCACCGGCGTGGTGCTGTCTTATCGTTGGACCAACGATCTGGTCTACCGGGCCACCGGCAGTCCCGTGCCCGTCCAACAAGGCCCGGCCAACCCCGGACCGCCCGCCATCGCGTCGGTCCCAGTCCCGGGCACGGAAGGCCCGCTTGGCCCCGATGCCCTGCTGGCCGCAGCACGCCAAATTTCACCCCGGTGGGAAGTGCTCACGCTCCTGCTCAGTGACCCGCGCGGCCAGGGCCGCGACCCGCGGCCCGCGGGTGAGATCCGTCCTGCCGCGGGGCAGGTTGGAGGAAAAAATCCGGTCACGCCACCGGCGGTCATCATGGTCAAGGAATCGGGCGTCGGGCCGCGCTTCTCCCGCACCACCCTCACGCTCGACCCTTTTTCGGCCGAACTGCTCAGGCGTGATGGCTACGCCGATGGCAGCCTCGGCCGCCGCGTGCGCACGTGGATCCGGTTTCTGCACACCGGCGAGGCCCTGGGGCCGGTGGGCCAACTCTTCGCCGCCCTCGCGTCGCTCGGCGCCTGCTTCCTCGTTTACACCGGCTTCGCCCTCTCATGGCGGCGGTTCTTCCTGAAGAAGGAGGAAAAGACCGCCCCGGCGCCGGCGGCCTGACCCGGCGGTTTTTTCCGCTGGTTCCGGCGCGGGGCGCTGTCTAGCTTCGCCGTCCCCCATGAAAAAAGCCCGCGCCCACTTTCCCAAGATCAAGGCCATCGCCTACGAAGGCCCGAAATCCACCAACCCGCTCGCGTTCCACCACTACAACCCCGACGAGGTCATCGACGGGAAGACGCAATCCGCGCACTTGCGCTTCTCCATCGCGTACTGGCACTCGTTCCGCGGCGTGGGCTCCGACCCCTTTGGTCCCGGCACCATCGTCCGCCCGTGGGAAAAGGGCACCGACGCGATCTCGATCGCGAAGACCCGCCTCGACGCCGCCTTCGAGTTTTTCCAGAAAATCCGCGCGCCCTTCTACTGCTTCCACGACCGCGACATCGCGCCCGAGGGCAAATCCCTCGCCGAGTCGAACCGCAACCTCGACCGCGTCGTCGCCCACGCGAAGGACCTGCAGAAGGCCACCGGCGTGAAGCTGCTCTGGGGCACGGCCAACCTGTTTTCCAACCCGCGCTACATGTGCGGCGCGTCCACAAATCCCGACGCCCACGTCTTCGCCTACGCCGCGGCGCAGGTGAAGAAGGCCCTCGATGTCACCAAGGCCCTCGGTGGCGAGAACTACGTTTTCTGGGGCGGTCGCGAGGGTTACGAGACCCTCCTCAACACCAACCTCAAGCGCGAGCAGGACCACCTCGCCACGTTCCTCCACCTGGCCGTGGACTATGCCCAGAGCATCGGCTTCAAGGGCCAGTTCCTGATCGAGCCCAAGCCGAAGGAGCCGACGAAGCACCAGTACGACTTCGACGTCGCCAGCGGCATCGCCTTCCTCCGCACCTACGGCCTGGAGAAGCATTTCAAATTCAACATCGAGACCAACCACGCCACGCTCGCCGGCCACACCTTCCAGCATGAGATCGAGGTCGCCGCCGCGCAGGGTCTGCTCGGCTCCATCGACGCCAACGCCGGCGACGAGTTACTCGGCTGGGACACCGACCAGTTCAACACCAACGTGAAGGAGCTCACGCTCGCGATGGTCTCCATCCTGCGCGCCGGCGGCCTCGGCCAGGGCGGCTTCAACTTCGACGCGAAGCTCCGCCGGCCCAGCATCGATCCCGAGGACCTCTTCCACGCGCACATCGGCGGCATGGATGCCTACGCCCTCGCCTTCAAGCTCGCCCGCCGGATCCTCGCCGAGGGCAAGTTCACGAAGTTCCTGAAGGACCGCTACGCCAGCTACGACACCAGCTTCGGCCGCGACATCGAGAAACGCCGCGTGGGCTTCCGCGATCTCAACAAGCTCGTCCTCGGCAAACTCGGCGAACCGAAGCCCCGCTCCGGCAAGCAGGAGTACCTCGAGAACCTGCTGAATTCGTATCTGCACGGCTGAGGAAGGCGGTGCAGCCGCCTTCCGCTTAGAGGTTATGGGCGGTCAGCATTCGGCGCTGGGTCGGTCGCGGATGCTTGGTTTCCATCGTAGGCCGCGAGCCCGCTCGCGCTTAAAAAGCGGCGGCAAACCGACAGCCTACCTCCGAGCCAGTCGGCCGGTACCCATCGCCGATGACCCATCACCTAGGCGCTCAGAACCTTTCTGAGCGCCGCGTGGCACACCGCCATCTCCTCCGGCGAACCGATCGAGATGCGGCACCACTCGGTCAGCGGCGCGAAGGGACGGGCGACGATCACGTTTTCCGCCCTCATCCGCTGGGAAAACTCGGTGATCGGGATCCCGGTGTGGAAAAACACGAAGTTGCCCTGCGGCTCCGCGTACTTCCGGCCGTGTTCCTGGAGCACGGCGATCAGCGCGTCGCGCCCGGCCTTGATCTTGCGCCGGGTCGCCTCGACATATGTCGGGTCTTCCAGGCTGGCCAGGGCACCCACGACACCGAGCAGGTTGACGCTGCCGGTCATGAACTCGCGCAGCCCCTTCGCTTGCTCGGGCTGCATGATGCCGTAGCCCATCCGCTGGCCGGCGAGGCCGTAGAGCTTGGAGAACGTCCGCGCGACGGTAACATTGTGACCCTCGCGCACGAGCCCGACCATCGTGTTCGCCGCAAAATGGTCGGAGCACTGCAGGTAGGCCTCGTCGATGAACACCGGCACCTTTTTCGCGACCTCGATCGCAAATGTGCGCAGCCGCGCCGGCTCAACGATCGTGCCGGAGGGGTTGTTCGGGTTGCAGATATACACCGCCTTGGTCTCCGGCGTGATCTTCGCCGCCATCGCCTCCAGGTCGTATTCCAGCCGGTCGTTCAACGGCACCGACACGACCCGCGAGCCCATGCGCTGCATCGCATCCGTCATCTGCATGTAGCCGGGCGACGCCGTGATGACCTCGCCGCGCTGGCGGCCGAGATACACGCCGTAGGTTTCCAGGATCTCACCGGAGCCGACGCCGGCCACAATGTGATCCGTCGAGACGCCTTCCTTGGCCGCGAGGCGCTTGACCAGCTCGGGCGTCAGGATGAACGGATAACGGTGCACGCGCGGCACTTCGCGTTGCATCGCCTCGATGGCGCGCGGTGACGGACCGAAGGGATTTTCGTTCCAGCACAGCTGCACCGGGCCGGCCGGCCCGGGCCCCGGCGTGGCACTCGGCGACGGTTCGGCACGCAAGGCAATCCGGGGAGCTAGCGTCAGGCCGGCGAAGGCCGCGCCTGTGGCCTTCAGCCACTGGCGACGATTGAAACGGGTTGGGGAGTGCATAGGAGGGAGTACGGCGGAACGCAGACGCAGCCTGCCTGCTGCAGGATGGATTCCAAGTCCGCGTGCGACCGCATCGGCCGGCCAATCGCCCGGTCAGTTGGGGTTCTTCTCCGCACCGATCCGGACAACTTTCCCGCCCGCAAACAACACCTCGATCGTGTAGGAGGTCAGGTCCGCCGGCTCCATGGTGCCGCCCTGGGGACCGCCGGTTTTGGCGATGCTTTCCGGGCTCCTCGACATGCCAACCGGGGCTCCGTTCGACTGCATGGTGGCCCGCTGGGGCTGATAGGCCGATTCCGTGGTGAAGTTGGCGCGCCGGAATCCGTGGACCGCATCCACATAGGGATAGAACCGGCTGTAGGTCCACAGCTCGGCTTTGCCCTCGCGCAACTCCTGGGTCTCGACCTTGTCCGGATGACCCATGGCGATGTAAACCATGTCCGGCGTGAAACCCTGGGCGATCGTACCCTTGGAGATGTACTTTATCTGCCACGGCTTCAGCGCGGCATAGGCTGCGGACTTTTCCTGCGCGCGGGCGGACACACCGCCGTCGGTTTCGCAACCCGTCACAAACAGGGCCAGCACGACCGCCGCACCCGTGGAGCAGAGATATTTTTGCATGATACTGAGGGGTTCTGGAGAGACGGACGTGCGCGACGCCGCGTCTCTGGGTTAGGCCAACCTTTTGACCCGTCTGGGGGAGCGACAAGATAATATTGGCCGGCCAGCCGGCATCCAGTGCCTCATTTTCCCGCGTTCGGCTTGATCGGCTCGCGGACGACCGGCACGCCCACGGTCACGCGGCCATCCGGCAGCGGTTTGTGCACCTCGACTTCGTGGTCCTTGGGCACCTTGTCGAAAAAGGGCCCGCCCGCGGCCAGCATGGCCGCCGCGACCACGTTCAAGTCGCGGTGATCGGGATCGTCCACGACCATGATCGTTTTCCACAGCATCTTGGGCTTGGCCTTGGGTCCGCTGGGATACTCCCAGGCGGTGATGCGGATGAAGAGTTTCTCATAGCCAGCCTTTTGCAGCTTCGCCTCATAGCCGGGGCCTTTTTCATCAAACAGCTGGCGCGCATCCGCCCCCGTGATGGTCTGACTGGGAGGTGCATTGTCCACCGAGCCGGGGCCGCTGCTGGGAAAGGAACTAGCGCCCCCGCCCGCTGGCTGGCTGTCCTGGGGAAGGGCGGGTGTGCTGGTGGGCGAGGGTAATCCCTGCGCCCCGCTCACAGTTCCGGTGTCGCGAATATACGGATTCGAAAGCTCGCCCCGCCCGTAGCTGGCCGTGATCAGGATGTCGGGTTCCTCCCCGGGCAGGAACTCCCGGAAACCATTCGCATCCAGAGTATCCATCAAAATGCTCACCACGCGTTTTTCGTCCAACGGTTTGAGCATCAGCTCCACGTTCTTGATCTCCTTGATCGCGAGGATGCCATAAATCATGCCGTGACCGCCGTCCGCGAGGGTCTTTTCCTTGTCCCACTGGGGCATGCCGTCCGTCACCTTGGACCGCACGTCCACTTCCAAGTCGGCGGGCTGAGCATAGGCGGACAGCGCCAGCAGGCCAAGAACCACGGCCAGCAGTCCCTTCAGATGGAATCGCGCCGGACGGGTAACCGGGTGGTCCGCCGCCAGACACAGTGGCAAAACAGACGTGACGGGGTTCATGGCGTTGCGATGTATGGCCCGGGATATTCTGTTACTCAAAGGAATACCGCCGTTCGCCTCCGTCATCGGTGGCAGGTTAGTTCGCGTTCAGGTCGGCGCCGAACTTCACGACGCTGTCACCGGCAAACAGCACCTTGAAGGTGTATGAGCGCATATCCGCCGGCTCCATCGAGCCGCCCTGAACTCCGTCCGTCTTGCCAGTGATCTGGCCCCTGGTCCCCCCCGTGGCCAAGGGCACGGTCGCGCTGGTTGGGCTGCTGGCGTAGCCGCCCGAGCTGGCGGGGGACGCCGCGCGCTGGGATTGATAGGCTGATTCCAGGGTGAAATTCGCCGGTTTCAACCGGCGCAGCGCTTCCGCCTTGGGATAATACCGGCCGTAAATCCAAAGCTCGGCTTTGCCCTCGGGGAACTCCTTCGTCTCCACCTTGTCCGGCCGGCCCATCACGATGTACACCATGTCCGGTGTGAAGCCCTGGGCGAGCGAGCCCTTGTCGATGTTCTTCTTTTGCCACGGCTTCAGGTTGGCATAAACCGCGGATTTCTCCTGGGTCCGGGTCGAGACGCTGTCGGTTTCACAACCACCCAGCAACAGGGCCAGCACGACCGCTGCACCCGCAGGAATAAGATTCTTGTGCATAATACCGGGGATTGGGGATGGACTACCCCGCCATGAAATACTCCCGGCCGGTCCGGCGCAATGACTGTTCGCCGGCCGCGGCGGTGGCTGCACGAACGAGTTGATAACTTTCCGGTTCGGGACACGTCTTGGGGGTGATGAAACTCGTCCTTCCCCTGCTCGCCCTGGGCGCCCTGTTCACCGGCTGTTCGTCCCTCGACACGCACAAGGAGTCGGACCTCAGCGCCATCCAGCGCATCTACATTGAGCACCGGCTGACCGATAACCACCGCATCGACGAGGCGATCGTCACGGATTTGAAGGCCCGCGGCTACGAGGCTGCCTGCGGCCCGCTCACCATGCTGCCGGACGGCATCCAGGCCATCATCACCTACGAGGATCGCTGGGCGTGGGATTTCAACAACTACCTCATCGAGCTGCGTCTGGAGATGCATGAGAACTTCACCGGCAAGCCGCTCGCCACCGGGTATTATCACCAGGCCTCCGCCCTCACCAAGTCCCCCCCGGAGGTCGTCCGGCAGATCCTCGACCCGCTGCTCAAGCGGAAGCCGGCCACGCCCTAGTCCCGCCGTGAGGGACGACGGCGGCCTACTTCCCCGGATAATCCGCCAATGTTCGCAGCGACCGCAGCCGCTCGGCCTCCACGGTGAGTTGGTTCGCCGCGAGCCGGTCAAACTTCGCGCGCGCCAGTCCGGTCCCCGCTTCCAGCTGGTAGAGGCCCACGAGTACCGAGTCCTTCTGCCGGAGGGTTTCGCGGCTCACGCGCGCCAGCCGGTCGAGTTCACCCCGGAACACCCGGTCAAACGGCACCCGCGTCTGCGCGATGAACGCGTCGGCGCTCGCCGCATTTCCACTCAGCAAATACAGGTACTGGAGCACCACCTGGTTGGCTTCACCGCTGAAAAACCGGATGTTCACGCCGCCGACATAACCCTCCTCCACCGGACGGAACGATTCGGAACCCTTCGGCACCGGCACGCCTTTGATCACGGGCAGCCACGTGGAGATGCGGGAGAATTTCGCGTTCGATTTCCGACTGGTCAGGAAGCGCAGGAAATCAATCGCCCGCTCCGGGTGCCGCGAGGTGCGCGTCAACCCGAACGGCACCCCGGCAAAGGTGTTGGCCTCCGACAGCGGCCCGAGCGTCCAGCGGCCATACTTGGGATCGTCGCGCCGGAACGCCGGCATCTTGAACGCCCCCACCGGGAAATCCGCCTGGCGCAGGATGCCGCCCGCATCCCACGTGCCCGTCGCCAGCATTGCGGCGCGCCCCTGCAGGAACTGCATCATCGCGTCCTCGCGGTTGAGCTGCGACCAGCCCGGCGGCAGGTAGCGGCCGAACGCCTCCACCGTCTGCAGGCCCGTGCGGATCGCCGGGGTCGTCAGCGACCACCGCCCGCGGGCGTAATTGACCAGCCCCTCCACCTTGGACATCTCGAGGTCGTGCGAGATGTCGAGGGTCAGGGCGACGCGCTGTGAGGCCGCGCTGAACAACCCGTCGGTGATCTGCGTGACGTTGAACCACGAGCCGGCGAGCGGCACGACGGGCGCGTGCGTGACCTCCGCATGGCGTTGCAGCGCGGCGCAGAGCGCGACGAATTCGTCATAGGTCCGCGGCGGGCGGTCCTCGCCGATCGCCTCCTGCATCAGCCGGCGGTTGTAGAACATCCGCACCGTCACCATCGCGCTCGGCGCCCCGTAATACTCGAGCAGGTTGGTGCTGAAGTAATGCACCCCCTCCACCGGCACGAGCTCGGCGGTGTAACTCTGCCGCCACGACAAGCCGCGCAGGTCGGGCTCGTCGGCATTGTAGGGGTTGGGCTGCTCCAGGTACGACGTGATCGGCGTGAAATAACGCGCGAGCATGTCGTCGGGATTTTCATACGAGGCCAGCTCGACGAGATCGGGCGCCGTGCCGCCGATGAGCCCGGTGCGCAGCCACTGTTTCCAGGCGCGGCCCGGGATGTCCATCTGCTCCACCCGCACCTTCGGGTGCAGCGCCATATAGTCGGCCGCGATCTCGTTGAACGCCTCGCGCACGCCCGGCTCGATCTGCCAGTGCGCGTAGCGGATGACCTCAATGCTGGGATCCACCACCGCGGGTCCGCGGCGCAGCAGCAGGCGGCCGGCGGAGTAAAGATAGGTCCCGATGAGCAGGACCAGCACCACCACGGTCGTCAGCGGCGGGCGTTTCATTTGGCCTCCTTCGCCAGGTCCGCCATGCGCTCCGCCACGGTGTGATAACGGCTGTCCGTGGGCGCCGCCGTGGCAAGGTAACTGCGGTAATAGCCCAGCGCCGCCTCGCGGTGGCCGAGCGCACGCGCCACCTCCGCCAGCTGGATGCGGAGGCTCGTCGCCGTCATCACATCCCGCGGACCGACGGCATCCGCGCGTTGCAGCCAGCCGAGCGCCCGTTCGTCGAGCACGTCATAATACAACGCCGCCTCGGCGAGGACGCGGTAGTAAATGCAAGCGGTCTCGGGCAGCTGCCCCGACCCGGCCACCGGCGCCAGCTCCGCCGCGGCGGCGATCCGCGCGGGCACGGGGAGGTCGGGCCGCTGGTAGAGCAACACCAGCGCGAGTTTGCCCGCGGCCAGCTGCGCGAGCGGGTGCGCCGGCGCCGCCGTGATCACGGCGCGGTACGCCGCCTCGATTTTCGCGATCTCCGCCGGGCGGTGCAGGTGCGCGATGCGCGCCAGCAGATAACGCGCGTAAATCGCGGGCTCATCCGCGGCATTGTCGGCCAGCAGCTGGCGCAGCTGCGCCTCGACGTCCGCCACCTTGCCCGGGCTGACCGGTGGCTCGTTGAGCAGGCTCGCCGCCGCCCCGAGCGCGCGCCGCCGGTCCGCACCGGCGGGTTCGCGGGTGAACGCGTCATGGGCATCACGAAACAGATAGCCCGCCAGGTCCTGCCAGCCTTCGTCCGCGGCGGGCGCGGCGTGGGCCGCCACGGCAAACCCCAGGGCGAGGATCCACTTCATCCAGGCCAGAGGTCTGGAGAACCGTGCTCCCGCGGGCTGCCGTGGCCTGGGTTTATTCACCCATGAGTTCAGCATTCGTGTCATTCAGTGGAATCCGTGGTCAAAGTCATCCGTGGGCGGCAGCAGTGTCATCGCGGGTGCCGCAGCTTGCCAAGCACGGAGCGCGCCACGATATTCGCCGCGCCATGGGAGCCTACGATTTCAATTTCGACCTGCCCGCAGGTGAAACCTACGTCCCTTCCTCCGACCGGTGCCGCGCTCTCCAGGCCCTGCTGCCGAAGGAGCCCTTCGCCCTCGCGCCCGTGGTCACGGATCGCGCGGCCTGGGCCCGCTGGGCCGGCGATCCCTTCGGCCGGCAGATCCTCGCGAGCGCGCGGGAACTCGCCGCTGCCCCCTTCCCCGACTACACCGACGCCGCGTACCTCGACTGCCTGGCGCGCGAGGACGTGACCCACATCAACACGGTCCTGCCGCTCCTGCGGAAGCGCCAGGTGGCGTTCCTCCTCGCCGAGGCGATCTACGACCAGGGTGAGTTCCTCGGCGTGATCGGCTCCGACACCCGCCAGCTCGCAACGATCCGCACGTGGATCCATCCCGGCAACGACCTCAAGAAACTCAATTACGACCTCAAGACCGTGGAGCCCGACCTCGGCGTCGTGCACTTCGCCGAGAACCTCGCGCTGATCGATTTCATCCTCGGCCCGCGGCTGCCCGCCGACCTGCGCGCACTGATCCGGAGCGAGGTGGACCGCCGCGTGCTCGCGCCGCTGCGCCAGCGCATCGAGTCCGGCCGCGACATCTATTGGTGGATTGCCGTGAAGCACAACTGGAACGCCGTGTGCCTCTCCTGCTGCGCGCACACCGCCGCCGCCCTGTTGCCGTCCGCGGCCGACCGCGCGTGGTGGCTCGCACTCGCGGAGTCGCTGGTGCGGAATTTTCGCGACGGTTTCGCCGATGACGGCGTGTGCACCGAGGGCGTGGGCTACTGGAGCTACGGCTTCATGCATTACATCTCGCTCTCCGAGCTGTTGCGCGACGGCACAGGCAACGCGATCGATCTCCTCGACGAGCCCAAGATGCGCCGAGTCGCGCGCTTCCCGGAACGCGTCGAGCTGCAGGCCGGGGTGTTTCCGAGCTTCGCCGACTGCGTCCTCAACCCCCAGCCGCTCACGTGGGCGCGCCTCTGGCTCGACAACCGCCAGGGCACGACCGAGCACGCCACCATCGCAGCGCTGCCGGGCACCGATCCGTTTGCCGGCATGAATCTGCAGTTCGCCGACGAGCCGCTGCTCTGGATGTTCCGGACGCACAACCCGCGCCAACCGTTGCGCCCCGCCCTCGCCCCGGAGCTCCGCACCTGGTTTGAAAACTCCGCCCTGCTCGTCTGCCGCCCCGGCCCCGCCACCTCACGCCAGCTCTCCGCCACGCTCCTTGGCGGCCACAACGGCGTGAACCACAATCACAACGACCTCGGCTCGTTCACCGTGGTCCTCGACGGTCGCACGCTCATCCTCGACCCGGGCGCGGAGGTGTACAGTTTCCGCACGTTCAGCGAAAAGCGTTACGACAGCCAGCTGCTCAACTCCTACGGCCATCCCGTGCCGCGCGTCGCCGGCCAGCTCCAGGAGGCCGGCCCCGAGTGGCGCGCCCGCGTGATCAGCAAGGAATTCACCGCCGACACCGACCGCATGGTGCTCGACCTGCGCACCGCCTACCACGTGCCGTCGCTCCGGAAACTGGAGCGCGAGTTCATCTACGACCGCCGCGGCGCCGGCTCGGTCACGGTCATCGACCGCGTGGAGTTCTCCACCCCCTCCGCCTATGAGTCGGCCCTCATCACGACCGGCCAGGTCGCCCTCACCGGTTCCAAGGTGACCCTCACCGACGGCCCCGCCACGCTCGCCGTGGAGGTGACCCTCGAGGGTGGCACGCTGGAAATCAGCACCGACACGATCAACCAGCCACCGCACCCCACCCGCCTCGCTCTGCGCTGCGCGGGCGAGATCAAGTCCGCCACACTCCGCACTGTGATCCGGCCTGCCTGAAGTAGCGTTGTCCTCCCCGCCTCCCCGGGAGTTGAAGTGTAACCCAATAGGTGACACTTCCTCCGGGATCTTCGGAGTCTGTCCGATCGGACTGGCATTTGGGCTTTGCCCCGGCGGGAGCGCCAACCAAGCTCCCCGCCCATGAGTAACCCCTCCGTACCCCCGTCCGACCTCGGCGCCGTCCCTACCACCGACCCGCACGACACCGGCGGCATCGGTGGCCAGCCCCGCGGGCTGACCACGCTCTTCTTCACCGAGATGTGGGAGCGTTTCAGCTACTACGGCATGCGGGCGCTGCTCACGCTCTTCATGGTGGCGCCGATCGCGGCGGGTGGCCTCGCCTACGACAACCGGAAGGCCGGCATCGTCTACGGCACCTACACGATGTGTGTTTACATGCTGTCCATCCCGGGCGGCTTCCTGGCGGACAACTTCCTCGGCGCCCGCGCCTCCGTGCTCTACGGCGGCATCATCATCGCCGCGGGTCATTTCACCCTCGCGCTGCAATCCGAAAGCACTTTCTACATCGGCCTCGTCCTCATCGCCCTCGGCACCGGACTGCTCAAGCCGAACATCAGCTCCATGGTCGGCAGCCTCTATAAAACCGAGGATGTCCGCCGGGATGCCGGGTTCTCCCTTTTCTACATGGGCATCAATGTCGGTGCGTTCAGCGCACCGCTCATCACCGGCTGGCTGGCGCAGAGCGATGCGTTCAAGGGGATGCTCCGCGGCTGGGGCCTCAATCCGGCGCACAGCTGGCACTGGGGGTTTGCCGCCGCCGGCGTGGGCATGACGCTCGGTCTCATCGTTTATCTCCTCACCGGAAAACGGCTCGCCCGGGTCGGCCACCCGCCGGCCGCCGATGCCCCGCGGCCGTGGGGTAAACTCGCGGTCGTGCTGCTCGGCGCCGCCGTCCTGTTCGCGCTCGTGCGGCTTTCCGACTCCGATCCGCGCTTCACCTGGATCCGCTACGGCTACGTCGTGCTGCCCGTGCTCGCGATCCTCTGGTTCGGCTTTCAGGCCAACCTCGACAGCAAGCGCATTGCCGCGGTCTTTGTCTTCTCCCTCGCGGCGATCATTTTCTGGGCGATCTTCGAACAGGCGGGCTCGACCATCTCGCTCTTCGGCGACCAGCTCACGCGCACCGAGATCTTCGGCTGGAAGTTTCCCTCCGCCTGGTTCCAGTCGGTCAACTCCCTCTTCGTGATGGCGCTCGCGCCGCTGTTCGCGTGGCTGTGGGTGCGCCTCGGCGACCGCCAGCCCTCCAGCCCCGCCAAGTTCACGCTCGGCCTGGTGTTCCTCGGCCTCTCTTTCCTGCTGATGGTGCCCGCCGCGCGGCTGACCGTCGAGGGCAAGGTCAGCCCGCTCTGGATCGTCGGCCTGTTTTTCCTCCAGACCGTCGGTGAGCTGCTCATCAGCCCCGTCGGCCTGAGCACGATGACCAAGCTCGCCCCGCCGAAGCTGCTCGGCCTCATCATGGGCATCTGGTTCCTCGCCGCCGCCCTCGGGAACAAGCTCGCCGGCGTGCTCGCAGGCGAGTTCACCGCCACCGACGGCAATGCCCTCGCCAATTTCTTCCAGCACCAGGCGGTCTGGGTCGGCGTCGCCACCCTCGCCATGGCCGCCTGCATCCCGTGGGTGAAGAAACTCATGGGCGGCGTGAAATAAGGGGATAAGTTTTAAACTGTAAGGTTTAAGCCCATCCGAGACATCACAGTCTCCCCTTACAGCTTACACCTTAAACCTTAAAACGAGCCCATGAGCTGGACCTACCTCTTCGTCGCCGCGGCGCTCGAGATCGTCTGGGCCACCGGGTTGAAATATACTGCGGGCTTCACGCGCCTTTGGCCGTCCATCGGCGTCGGCAGCGCGATGGCCGGGAGCATGTTCCTCCTCGCCCTCGCCGCGCGCACCCTGCCCATCGGCACCGCCTACGCGGTCTGGACCGGCATCGGCGCCGCCGGCACCGCCGCCCTCGGCATCATCCTCTTCCACGAGAGCGCCTCGGCCCTCCGGCTCGTCTGTGTGGCCCTGATCCTCACCGGCGTCGTCGGGCTGAAGCTGCTGGGGAAGTGACTCGGGGAGTGTCTTCAAACCCATATTGTCATTCTGGACGTAGTGAAGAATCCACTTGGATAAGATCGAAGCCCACAGCGCATCCGCACTGGATTCTTCGCCGCACTCAGAATGACAAATCTGAGTCTCATAGGTCTGAAGGCCGACCCTTCTTCCTGCCTAATTCTGCCTCCTTACTTTTCACGCTGCAGCCGCACCTCAAGCGGCGTCCAGTCACCAGCCGCCACCGCGACGTCGTGCATCACCGCAGTCGCATAACCCGGGCAGGAAATGATCAGCTCGTAATGTCCCGGACGCAGCAGCCGCCAGTAATGCCCGAAATTTCCTTCCGTCCCGCGCCGGTCCACCAGGTTGTTCTCAATCCGCGGCAGCCAGACTTCCGCCGCCAACGGGCGCGACGTGGCCGCATCCGTCACGTGGACCGCCAGTCCCGGTCCGCGCGCCCGGTTCAGGAGCGCGGCGGCGCCTTCCAGGTTCGCTGCGATGATCCCCGGGACGTCCTCCGGCGCAAACAGGTGCGTGCCCTTGCCGGTCTCGATGATAAAATCAAAGTCTCCTTTCCGCCCATACAGCCAGACATAGCTCTGGCTTGAGGCTCCGCCCGGCGAGATCGCATACGTGCCGTGCCCGTCCATAGTGGTGATCCGGCCCGCGACCTCGCCCGCGATTTCCCGCAGCAGCACATCATCCGGCGCCACCTGGCCGTTCCACGACCAGGGATAATAAATCACCTCACCCTGGCTGTGATAGGAAATCGAGAGCACGAAGGACTTCAGCTCGAGCAGGTGGCGCATCGCGCGGTTCTCCGCCTCCGAGAACGGATGCTCCCCACGGTAACGGTCGCTGCCCGGCTGGTCGCTGCCGCCCATCGCCCAGTTGAAATCGTAGCCGCGGTTCACGTCCACGCCCTCGGGGAAAATCCCCGCCACGCCGTCGCCGTTCACGTCGCGCGCATTCTTGCGCCAGCGCGGGTCGCGCCCGGACGTCACGATGTCGTGGCCGTCCACGTTGACGACCGGAACGAGGTAAATCTCCGTGCGGTCCACCCACGCGGTCACCGCGGGATTCCGGCCGTAGTCGAGCACCAGCTTCTGCAGCAGCGTGAAGACGATCTCGGCCCCCATGATCTCGTCGGAATGATGGCAGGCGTCGAGGAGCACACCCGGCTGGTCCTGCGGCTGGCGCGCATCGCGCGAGACCCGGTACGCGTAAATCGGCCGGTGATACTGGGTCGTCTCACCGATCTGCACCCGAGCAATCCGCTCCGGATGCGCTTTCACCAGCTCATCCGCGCGGGCGACGATCTGGTCATCGGTGTGATAAATCGCCGGCAGGCTCAGTGTCGGCCCGTAGAGCCCGCGTTTGTAGAGCGCCAGCGGGTCCGAACTTTCCAGCACCAGCACCGGGTGAAAGCCGTCGAGCTGCAGCGCCGCGAACTCCGCGCGGGTCGCCAGCAACATCGCGCGGTCGCGCACAAGGCTGAGCAGCCCAACGCGGTCGTAGTCGCTGTAATCGAACCGGCCGCCCTTGCGCTGCTCCTTGGCCGGCACGCCGTCCACCTCGACCAGCAGCGTCCGCGGCTCCGCCGCCCCGCCATTCGCCACGGCCAGCAGCCCGAGCATGAGCCATTTTTTCCACATCGCCGACACCCGTAGCCGGGTGGCCCGGCGGGCGCGAAGCAAAACCGCGCGAACTTTCACCGTTGCCGCGTGGAAGACCCGCCGCCCATCATCCCCCTGTGTCCGTCCGCGCCTGGTTCCCCACCTACATTTACCGCGAGCCCCTGGCCCGCGCCGGCCTCGCCCGCTTCAACGCGGAGCTCGCCGAGGAATGCCGGCGCCTGCGCGCCTTCGATGCCGCCGGGCGGCGCTGGTCGGCGAAAAATTATCCGGGCGGCTTCACCAGCTACGCCTCGATGAACGAGCTCCACCGCTTCTCCAGCACGTTCGCCGGGCTCGAGCAAAAACTGCTGCGCCACGCCCGGGCCTTTGCCCGCACCCTCGACCTCGATCTCCGCGGCCGCTCGGTGCGGATGTCCGACTGCTGGGTGAACATCATGCCGCCCACCGCGGCGCACTCGCTGCACCTGCATCCGCTGTCGTTCATCAGCGGCACCTATTACGTGGCCACGCCGCCCGGCTGCCCCGGCCTGAAGTTTGAGGACCCGCGCCTGAGCAAGTTCATGGCCGCCCCGCCCCGGCTCGCCTCCGCCCGGCCCGCCAACCGGGCCCACGTGACGTTCCCCGCCGAGGCGGGCCAGGTCATCCTGTTCGAGAGCTGGCTGCGCCATGAGGTCCCCGCCAATCGCGCGGCGGGCGAGCGCATCAGCATCAGCTTTAATTTCAACTGGAGCTGAGCCCCCCGACTTTGATGAAACCTTCCCGTCCAGCACACGTCTGACCCTTCGCATGAAAACCCCCCGCCTGCCCCTGATCGCGTCCCTGCTGGCCCTCGCCACGCTCCTGCTCCTCGCCGCCTGCGAGGGCCCCGACCGCAAGGAGCTGATGAACGAGATCCGCCACTCTGTGCCCCCCATGGCGGCCGATCAGGCCTACTTCGACGGACTGATCATCTGCCGGATCACCCTCGGCAGCAATGTCGCCGGCGCGGCTTACTTCGGCGGACACGATGGCCAGTCCGGCAAAATGAAAGGCATCACCACCACGGCCATGGGCGAAACCAAGTTTGGCTCCGGCACCAACATGTTGGACAGTGCGTCGGGCGGTGGGATGGGCGGAGGCATGGGCGGCAACATGGGGGGCGGCATGGGCGGCAGTGCGCCTGGGATGGGCAACAGCGGAGGGTCGGAAAGTAAGATTCACGCCGAGCACAGCGGCACCTACCAGGGCAACCAGGGCATGAACCACATCGCCGACGATGATGAGGGCGAATCGCCCGCGGCCCGCCGCGCGCGCGAGGCCCAGATGCCACCCGCTCTGCTGCGGATGCAGCTGGAAAATCCCAGCGCCGCCACGGTGGTCGTCGAGATCCGCGAGGTGAACTCCGACCTCGGCAACTTTGCCGTCCGCCCCGACACCGTCACCCTCGCCCCGGGCCAGGCCATCGAGGTCGAGCCCATGCAATCCCTGCTCGGCGTGGATTCATACTCGCTACCCGTCTCGATCACGCTGCGCGCCGGCGGCCAGACGCAGTCCAAGATTCTCACGCTGCGTCCCGTGGCACCCGCGACCGGCACTCCGCCTCCGCCCGCGAAATAAGGGTCCGCCCGGCGCTGAATCCGGGCGGTTGAGCGCGTAGGGCCGGTAGTTCGTCGCAAACGTCTTTGTTAAGCCGGGGAAACCGGTTCCACGGGTGCCCGTAAAAACCCTCGGGGTGAATGATGAGGTGTAGGCGTCACTGCGGGCCCTCGCCACCGGTTTTCATCGCCCGCCCGACGCGGTGCGCGCCTCGCTGCTGAACGGGCCCACGGGCTCGCCGGAGGCCGCCGCCAGTCGCGGCCTGAGAGCCGCTCTTACGTGGGTCGGGCTTTACGCCCG
>CAIMAQ010000009.1 GCA_903839035.1 uncultured Opitutia bacterium | reverse complement strand
CTGCTCGGCGGGCTGACGGCGGGGCTGGGGGTCGTTGCGGTCAAGGTGCTGCCATGGATCTCCGCCGGACGCTGCCTGCTTGGCCTCGCGCTGATCTATGCCGTCGTCAGCGCGGTCGCGGTGCTGCGCGCACCCAAGGCCGGGACAAGTTTACGGGTGCCGCTGCTGCGACTCCTGCTCGCGGTGCTCGCGGCGGTCATGTTGAGCCGGATGCTGCTCAACGGGCGCATCCACCAGTTCGGATTTTACCAGGCGGCGCTGGCCGCGCTGCTCGTGCCGGCGGTGCTGATCGGCGAATTACCGGAAAGACTCGGCCTGGAAAAGTGGGGCCGGGGCATGGCCGTCGTGGGCTGTCTCGCCCTGCTTGGACCCGGGGTCGGTTTTTTTGCGGGCCAGTCGCGGCAGCTGCTGCAGTTGAAGACGCACGCCATCGGGGAGGGCCGCGACCGATTTCTGGCGTTCCCGGCGCCGACGGACCCAACCGGCGAACTTGTCGGCTCGGCCAGCGACTGGCTGCGGGCCGCGCCCGGCGGCGCGACGGCGACGCTGCTCGTGCTGCCCGAAGGGGAAATGATCAACTACCTCGCCCGGCGGCCGAGCCCGGTGGCGCCATTTTTCTTCTTTTCCGCGGCGACGAGTGGCGGACGCGAGGCGGCGATCGTGCGGGACCTCGAGCAACGGCCGCCGGACTGGATCGTCCTCGTGAGCCGCGACCTCCGCGAATACGGCGTGCAACGCTATGGCGAGAGCCCGGAGCAGGGCGGCCAGATCCTGGACTGGGCCGGGGACCGTTACGAGGTGACGGCCACCTTTGGCGGTGATCCGCTGGATTTTCGGCAACGCGGGTTGATGATCCTGCGCCGCCGGCGCTGAGGCGGACTCAGCCCGCGGCCATCGGCAGACCCGTGTGCTCGAGGCAGGCGTGAAACAGGATGCGGTTGAGGAGGAAGGGCGCAAACCGCGCCAGGGCCACGAAGCGATGCGTCACCAGCAGCACACCGGTGACGAGCAGCGTCGCCCCCGATCAACGGCATCATCTAGCCGCTCTTGAACAGCGCGCCGGAAAACGCCATGGCGCCCTCGGACATGGGCGTCTTGGGTTGCGGGATGAAATTGAAAACAGGTTGAGCCCGAAGACGACGAGCGGGAGGCCGAAGGCGTAGCGCGCGATGGCGGCGAGGACGCGGCCGGGGGATTTACCAGTGGACGGAGTCGTGGTTTCCATAGTTTTGAGGTTATGTGTTTTTGCCGGTGGCTCAGCGGAACGTCCGGCAGGGTGTCGGTCGCTTGCGGGTGGCGGGCCGGATTGTAATCGGGCTAAAGCCGGCCTTGTTTGGCCATGGTTGCCATCGTTTACCGCCTAGCCTATAGACGGCCGATGAAATCCCTCTACTTTGCGGCCTTTCTCGGTCTGTTCTTGGTTTCGTCGGCTTCCGCCCAGTCCGGCTCCGCGGCGGCGCCTGCTGTGGCACCTGTTCCCGCGCCGGCGGATCCGATCAAGGTGCTCGTGGGCCGGCTCGGGCTGGAGCGCTACAAGGCGGCGATCAAGGGGCTCACGCAGTTCGGCGACCGCCGGCAGGGCACCGACCGCAACCGCGCGGCGACCGACTGGATTGAGGCGCAGCTCAAAGGTTACGGCTACACCAACACGCAGCGCATCAAGTATAATTTTTTCCCGACCGACCCGCGCCGGCCGAGCGGTCCGGCCATCGCCAACCGCCCGGATGCGGCGCAGGGCGGCGGACGCTACCGCGGGGTGATTGCGCCCACCGGGGTGAACAACGACCCGCTCCGCCAGCCCGATGTGAAGCTCCGCGCCCTCAACGCCCAGCCGGGGGACGTGGGCCTGCGCGAGGAGGTTTATTGCACGAAGGTCGGCACGACCCACCCGGAACAGATGTACATCATCGGCGCCCACATGGATGGCCACGGCTGGGGCGAGGCGGCGAACGACGACGGCTCCGGCACCGCGCTGGTCATGGAATTGGCGCGCGTCCTGGCGTCACCGGACGTCAAGACGGAGTACTCGATCCGTTTTGTGATTTGGAACAACGAGGAGACCGGGCTCAACGGCGCCTATGCCTACGTCGCACAGCGCGCGGCCCTGCAGGGCAAAGAGGATCCAGTGGGCTCCGGCCAGTATCCCGAGCCGCGCTGGCTGGGCATGATCCAGCACGACATGATGCTGTTTGACCACGGCATGCCGCGCGCGGATGGCACGGTCGCGAAGGAGCAGCGGCCCGAGGCGGATGTGAACATCGAGTTTCAGTCGAAGGCGAAGTTCGCCGCGGGCGCGCAGCAACTCGCCTGGGCCCTGGCCGACGCGAACGAGGCTTACGCCACGGATTACCCCGCGACGGTCGGCCAGCACATGACCAACACCGACAGCACGCCCTTCATGGACCTGGTGCCCGCGGTCAGCCTGCGCGAGAACGAGCGCGGCCGCGAAATCGGCGCCGGTTCGGACCCGCACTGGCACCAGCCGACGGATTTGTACGCGACCTTTGACGACAAGGATTTTCGCCTCGGCCTGAATGCGGCGCAGACCACGCTTGGCGCCGTTGCCCGGCTGACCGGCGCCACGCTGGTCAAATAGGCCGGCGCGGCACCGTGCTCCCCCTAGGGTCAGGCCCCGTTCCCGTTCCGGGCGGGCCCGGCTGTGCTCCGGGTAGGTCCCTAATCAATGTTGTGCTCACGCTGATCGTGAGCGGCGTCCTTCTCTATCTCATTAACCGGTTCATTCCCATGCAGAGGACGATCAAGACGATTCTCAACTGGGTCATCGTCATCTGCGTGATCATCTGGCTCCTCTACGGCTTCGGCGTCATCAGCAGTGGCGCCAGTGTTCCCATGCCGATGGTGAAGTAAGCCGCGGGCCCACCGCGCCCGCCCCTCCGCGCCCGAGTGGCCGGCTCCCGGTGTCGATTTCACTTAATAAGTGAAATCGACGAATGCGGCTGGGTCGGAGTCCGCCGCGTCAGGGAGTCAGGGTCTCAGGGCACGAGGGCGAGGGCGGGGACGGGGGCGGGGGCGGGGACGCCGGCTTTCTTACCGGGTCCCAGGGCCAGGTTGTTGGTCATCACGTAGACGATGATGGCCGCCAACAGGAAAACGAACGCGATCCGGAAGAACGGGCTGTGGGGCATCCGTTTCCAGTAAGACAATGGGGCGGATGCTCGGCGGCGTGGGCTCCGCCAGGCTGCTGGAATTTGGGGTCGTTCATGGGCTGCGGCACTGACCCCGCCGGGCGCGGGTGAACGGCGTCGTCCGCAACCTTGACGACTGGTACGAGCTCCTCGGCGTGAAACCCGGCGACAAACTCTACCTCGCCCCGCCGACCGCGTGCTGATCTGGTGAGGGATGTCTCCGGCGTCGCGGGTTGACGCTTCGCCGGAGAAAACGGGATGGACGGGGCGCACGGTGCCAAACATGTTGGCGGCATGAACGCATTCACGCGGTGGCACGACGCGATTTTCCGGCGCGGGACGCGGGCGGCCCAACGCTTCCTCCCGGTCGCCCCCATTCGTTCGCAGACCCGGATTTTATCCTGGCTGGCCCTCGGTTGCCTCGCGTGCGTGGGGGCCGAGGCCGCGCCGCTGCCCGGCCGGACGCCGCACATTGACGATACCGTCCATCTGCTGCCGCCGATTCCCGGAGACCAGGATGCGCTGGAGGCCAAGCTGGCGGAATTCGAGGCGCGCAGCGGGATCAAGATTCTGGTGGAGTTTCGCGAGCGGTCGCCGGCCGCCGACGAGGACAAGGTGCCCGGGGCCTACATGCGCGCCCTGTCCGGCCGGGAAGGCACGCTCCAGCGCGGGGTGCTGGTGGTTTATTTCGCGGCCGACTCCGACTGGCGGATCTGGGTCGGCGATGAACTGACGGCGCGCTTTGCCGGCAAGCCCGGCACGGTGCCGCAACTGACCGCGAGCGGCGCGATTCACGAGGTGAAGGAGGCGCTGCTGACCGCCGCGAGCGAGCGGGCTGATGCGGGCTTCGCGGCGTTGAAAAAGAATCTGCCGGGTGACGAGATGCCGTCCCCGGACCTCAAGCTGCGCCTGCAAGCCGAGGCACTGATCGACGGGCTGATCGCGAAGTTCAGCCGGAAGTAGGCGCGGGGTCATCCGGCCCGACTTTGGCGGCGAGCCTGAGTCATGCGTTCGCGGAGTCCGCCGGCCTGGAGGAAGTCCTGCTCCATGCGGCGAATTTGTTGGTCCAGGAGGAAGTTGGCCTGGTGGATCAGGCAGAGTGCGATGTTGGCGACGACGGCGGGTGGGCGGATTTCGGCATAGGTCCTATAGGTTTCATCGGACACATGGGACTTATGTCCGAGCTTCCGGACATAGAGCGCTTCTTTGGAATCTTTTGCCCAGACCGGGTGATGCCGCACGCGGAGGTAGTCTTCATAATCGGCCAACAGTTCCTCGAGGCTGGAGCGGGCGACGTTGGTGAGCTTGATCTCCGTCTCTTTCGAAGTGCCGGATGCTTTGCAGCCTTCGATAATGTTTTGTTTCCCGGAGCGGGCGGCCTGGATCATCTGGTCGATGGTGCGATTGCCTTTCGAGAGGAACCGCTCGCAGAAACGGTACGTCAGATCGTAGATGGCCTCGGCTTTCTGGTAGGAGAGCAGCTCACGGTAGTTGCCGTGGGCGGGGATAAAGCCGGAGGAGGGCATGGGAATAGGACGTATAGGTCTCATACGACCTATGGGACCCATCCTGAGGCAGGCCCGCTGTTACTTAAGCGCCAACGACCTCGCACTTGATCCCGCGCGGTGTCCTGATCTCCGAAACCACCCTCCCATTCGCCCGGCGCTCGTGGCGGACCTCGATCGGGCCGCGCGGAGTCGGGTAACTGCCCTCGACCCAGCGCAGGTTTCCCAACTGGGGCGCGACCTGCACCTTCGTGCAGCCGGGCGCAAGCGGACGGACCCCGAGGACATACTCGCTCAGCCACGCAGTCGGGCCGCTCGCCCAGCCGTGGCAGAGGCTGTGGCGGAAGCCCTCGTAACAGTACGCCCCGTGATCCCCGTGCAGGTCCTTCTCGCCGCGCTTGGGCAGCTCGTCGATGCGGCCCGAGCCCTTCAGCCAGTCCAGGTTGAAGTCCTCCCAGAAAGTCGTGGCCCCGCGGTCGAGCATACCGCCCCAGTAGGTGCGGATGAGCTTCAACGCAGAGGCGATGTCGCCGGCGCGCCCCAAGGCGTTGAGGACATAATAGCCGTAGAAGGTGGAAACGCCCTGCGCGCCGCCGGGTTTCAGGATCGCCTGGGCCGCGGCCCGCGCGTCGCGCTGGCCGGCCAGTACTTGCAGCGCGGCGCCGGATTTGGAGCCGTGGGGATCGAGCACGACCGACCGGGCCCGCGCCGCGGCGCGGTGGCACAGGCGGGCGGTGGGGGTGTCACCGAGCGCGCGGGCGAGACGCAGGCCCGCGTCGAGCGTCAGCACGAGCAGCGCCTGCAGGCCCGCGGTGACGCCCGGCTGGTTGGCCGAGGACGGCCAGTCGAGGAAGCGCATGCCGTCGATCTGCTCGCGGCCCTCAGGCCCGACCAGTGCGGCCAGCCGGGCGAGCAGCGCGCGGAGATACGGACCCTGCGCACGGAGATAGGCGCGGTCGCCGTGGTGCAGCCACCATTGCTCGTGGATCAGCACCCACCACATCGAGTAGCTGCTGATGCCGTTCATCCACTGGTCGGCGGGGGTGCGGTCGCGGGTGAAGTCCAGGCTGCGCGGCACGACGTCGTTGAACCCGAACACGGCGTTGATCGTGGACACCTCGGGATGCATGTCGCCGATCCAGACGAGGCGGTCGCGCTTGATGCCGTCCCACAGGTATTCCTGCATGTTGAGCTGCACTGTGTACGCACCGGTCTGCCAGATGCGGTTGAGGCGCGCGTCGCTGCTGTGGAAGGAGCCCGGCTGGGGCAGGTCGCGCACGACGAGCACGGCGCGCACCTGCACGAGCGACACCGGCTGCTGCGGATCGAGGGCGTCGAGGCGGACGAAGCGAAAACCGCTCGGGCCGACGCGGATCTTGCCCATCCAGGGCAGGAGAATGCGCTCGTCGCGCCAGGCGTGGTCGTTTTGGGAACCCTTCGTGCCGGGCTCACTCATCGCCTCGGAGGCGGATTCGCCGAAGCGCACCCGGACGGGCGTGTCTCGCTTGTCGTCGCGACCCGGCGCAAAGAGCTCGATGTAGCCGTGGAGCTCCGTCCCGAAGTCGAGCAGCACACCGGCGGGACCATGGCGGACCGAGGCGGTGAGGGTGCAAGGCGGTACGGCCTCGCTCAGGCCAATCTGTCCGGGTGCCGGGGCGAGCAGCCGTCGGGCATGGGTCACACCGACGGCACTTTGCCAAAGAATCCGGGTGGGCGGGCGATTGAATTCGCTGAGGGGTGAACGCTCGCCCAGCGCGGCCGCACGGGATGTCGGCCCCTCGCCGCCGGTCCGGATTTCCCCGGGACGGCTCATGGCGACTTTTTGGAGAACTGCCGGTTCAGCCAATTCAAGGGCAGGTCGATATTGAAATACAGGACGAGCTCCTTGCCCGACTTGGGTTCCTTGACGTGCAGCTGATCGAACTGACTGCCGTCATGGGCGATGAGGGACTGGTCGATGACCCTCAGGCCAAGGATGCGGGTTACGGCATATTCCTCCTCCACGGCGATCACCTTGAAGGCGGTCGCGAAATCCCGTCCGTCGCCGCTGTTCAGAATGGAATCGACCAGGCTCATCCACTGTTGACGGGTTTTTTCGGCGTTGGGCAAATCACCCGATTCCCGGTAGGCGGCGGCCAGGATGATCAGCACGTTGATGTCGTATTTGGTCGCGGCCAGGCCCTTTTGGCACTCGGCGATCGCGCCGGCGAAGTCGCTTTTTTCCAGCAGGGCCGCGGCGCGTTTCTGAAAATCCCGGTTGGTGGTGTCGTAGGGCTTGTAGTCCGCCGAGTTCGTATAAGCGAGGCGCTGCTCGGTTGCGACCTTGGCGCGGGCTTCCCGTTCCGCCTGGGCCGGCGCAGGATCCTGGGCCGCCAGCGAGACCGTTAGCAACGCACCGATCAGCGAGAACGAGAGCAGGGCGGTTTTCATGGGAATGCGAATGGGGGCCGCAAGGGCCTGGGGTTTAGCCCACCCAGGCGCGGGCGTTGTAGAACAGCTTCATCCAGGGCGAATCTTCGCCCCATTCCGGCGGGTGCCAGCTCATCGCCTGGGTGCGAAAGCCGCGCTCAGGGTGGGGCATCAGGATCGTCACACGGCCGGTCGTGGTCGTGAAGGCAGTCATGCCGAGCGGGGAGCCGTTGGGATTCAGCGGATACTGCTCCGTCACCTCGTGCTTGTTGTTTACAAAGCGGGCTGAAACGAGGCCGGAAGCGGAGCACTTTTTCGCCGCCTCAGGGCTGGCAAACTCGGTGAAGCCCTCGCCGTGGGCGGTGCAGATCGGGATGACACAGCCTTCCATGCCGGCGAAGAGGAGACTGGGGCTCTTTTCGATTTTCACCGACACGAACCGGCCCTCGTAGCGCTCGGACTGGTTCTGCACAAAGCGCGGCCAGAGTTCGGCGCCAGGGATGATGGACTTGAGGTTACTCATCATCTGGCAGCCGTTGCATACGCCGAGGGCGAAGGTGTCCTCGCGCTGGAAGAAGGCGGTGAACTCCGCGAGCGCGTGCGGGTGGAACAGCACGCTCTTGGCCCAGCCCTCGCCGGCGCCGAGGACGTCACCGTAGCTGAACCCGCCGCAGGCCGCGAGACCACGGAAGTTTTTCAACGTGACGCGCCCACTGAGGATGTCTGTCATGTGCACGTCCACGGCCTTGAACCCGGCGCGGTCGAACGCGGCGGCCATCTCAATTTCGCCGTTTACGCCCTGCTCGCGCAGGATGGCGATCGGGGGCTTGGCACGCATTGCGAATGGCGCGGCGGTGACAAATGGGTCCAGGGTCTTCGACTCGGGTTGGGCAGCTCCAGCGTTCAAGTCAAAGGTGATGACCGGCGTGATCCCGGGGTCGCGCTGGTCGAGCTTCAGCTGATACTCCGACTCCGCGCAGGCGGGGTTGTCGCGCAGGGTGGAGATGCGGCGGGTGACGTCGGACCAGAGCGCGCGGAGCGTCGTGAGGCTTTCGTTGAGGATTTCCTGGCCCGCGCGGCGGATGCGCAGCGCGTAGTGCGGGTTGAGCGTGCCGAGGCGCGTGGTGCAGGACTTGAAGCCGTGCTGGCGCAGCAGGAGATAAACGTCGTCGAGGTCGGATTCGCGGATTTGCAGCACCGCGCCCAGTTCTTCGCTGAACAGCGCGGAAAACGCATTGTGGCCCGCGGGGATCTCGAGGTCGACGCCGACATGGCCGGCGAACGCCATCTCGACCACCGTGGCGAGCAGGCCGCCGTCGGAGCGGTCATGGTAGGCGAGAAGCTTTTTTTCGCGTCCCAGCTGCTGGATGGCTTTCCAGAAATTCTTCAGGTCGGTGGGATTATCCACGTCGGGCGGGGCTTCGCCGGTCTGCGAGACAACCTGCGCGAGGATCGAACCGCCGAGGCGGTTCTGGCCACGGCCGAGGTCGACCAGCAGCAGCACCGAGTCCTCGACCTGCTGCAGCTGCGGCGTGAGCGAGAGCCGGATGTCGGTGACGGAGGCGAAGGCGGAAATGATGAGTGAGACGGGCGCGGTGACGCGGCGGTGGTCGCCGGCGGCGTCCTTCCACGCCGTGCTCATGCTCATCGAGTCCTTGCCGACGGGAATCGTGATGCCGAGGGCGGGGCAGAGTTCCATGCCGACGGCGCGCACGGCGGCGTAGAGGTCGGCCCCGTCACCGGGAACGGCGGGGGCGGCCATCCAGTTGGCGGACAGGTTGACCTTGCCGATGTCGCCGACCTGGGCGGCGGCGAGGTTCGTGAGTGCCTCGCCAACGGCGAGGCGGGCGGACGCGGCAGCGGAATTGACGGCGACGGGCGTGCGTTCGCCCATGGCCATGGCCTCGCCGGTGTAGACGTCGAAGGCAGCGGCGGTGACGGCGCAGTCGGCGACGGGCACCTGCCATGGGCCGACCATTTGGTCGCGGCAGATCAGCCCGCCGAGCGTGCGGTCGCCGATGGAGATGAGGAAGGTCTTGTCGGCGACGGTCGGGTGGGACAAGACGCGGCTGACCGCGTCTTTGAGGGATAAGGTAGTAAGGTTTAAGGGGGTGAGAGAACGGGCGAGCGTCGTGTCCGTGCGGTGCATCTTCGGCGGCTTGCCGAGGAGGACCTCGAGGGGGAGATCGATGGGCGTGCTCTGGAAATGGGCGTCCTCGAGGACGAGCTGCTTTTTCTCGGTCGCCTCGCCGACGACGGCGAACGGGCAGCGCTCGCGTTCGCAGAGCTGCTGGAACACGGCGAGGCGGGCGGGGGGGACGGCGAGGACGTAGCGTTCCTGTGACTCGTTGCACCAGATCTCGAGGGGGCTCATGCCGGGCTCGTCGTTGGGGACGGCGCGAAGCTGGAAGCGTCCGCCGCGACCGGCGTCGTTGACAAGCTCGGGCAGGGCGTTGGAGATGCCGCCAGCACCGACGTCGTGGATGAAGGAGATGGGGTTTTCGTCGCCGAGGGCCCAGCAGCGGTCGATGACCTCCTGGCAACGGCGCTCCATCTCGGCGTTGTCACGCTGTACACTGGCAAAATCGAGATCCTCGTGGCCGGAACCGCTGGCCATCGAGCTGGCCGCGCCGCCGCCGAGGCCGATGAGCATGGCCGGGCCGCCGAGGACGATGAGTTTGTCACCGGGATCGATGACGCCCTTTTTGACGTGACCCGGGGCGATATTGCCGAGGCCGCCGGCGAGCATGATGGGCTTGTGGTAGCCGCGGAGCTCGGTGGCGGGCTTAGTGCCCGGAATTTTTTCACGCGGAGGCGCAGAGAGCGCAGAGTTTCCGGAAGCTGAGGGCTTGGAGTTAGAGCCCTCTGCGTTCTTTGCGTCCTCTGCGTGAGACAATCTGGCTGCAGCGGCCGGCACTTCGGCCTCAAAGGTTCTGAAGTATCCGTTGATATTCGGCCGGCCGAACTCGTTATTGAAGGCGGCGCCGCCGAGCGGGCCGTCAATCATGATGTCGAGGGCGGAGACAATGCGGCCGGGTTTGCCGAAGTCATTTTCCCAAGGCTGGACGGCACCGGGGAGACGGAGGTTCGAGACGGTGAAGCCGGTGAGGCCCGCCTTGGGCTTGGCCCCGCGGCCGGTGGCGCCCTCGTCGCGGATTTCGCCGCCGGAGCCGGTGGCGGCGCCGGGGAACGGGGAGATGGCGGTTGGGTGGTTGTGCGTCTCGACCTTGCAGAGGATGTGGATGTCCCCGGGATGGGCGGCGTATTCGTTGGTCTTCGGGTCGGTGTAAAAGCGCCCGCCGGGCGTGCCGGCGAAGACGGCGGAGTTGTCCTTGTAGGCGGAGAGGATGCCGTCGCTGTGCAACTGGTAGGTGTTGCGGATCATCTGGAACAGCGACTTGGCCTGCGCCTGGCCGTCGATGTCCCAGCTGGCGTTGAAAATTTTGTGGCGGCAGTGCTCGGAGTTGGCCTGCGCGAACATCATCAGCTCGATGTCGTTGGGGTCGCGGCCGAGGGTCGTGAACGCCGTGACGAGGTAGTCGATCTCATCCTCGGCGAGCGCGAGGCCGAGGGATGCATTGGCGGCGGTGAGCGCGGCGCGGCCCTGCGCCAGCACCGGTACGCTGGTCATCGGGCGTGGAGCCTCGTGGCGGAAAAGGATTTCGCAGGCGGCGAGGTCGCCGAAAACGACCTGCGTCATCCGGTCGTGGAGCTTGGCGGCGAGGCCCGTCTCCTGGCCCTCGGCGGGGGTCTCGGTTCCCATGGCCACCGTGTACTCGATGACGCGTTCGATCCGCTTGATCTTGGCCAAACCGCAGATGTGGGCGATGTCGGTGGCCTTGGAGGACCACGGGGAGATGGTGCCGGGGCGGGGAGCGACGACCTGGACGAGCCCGGTGACGGGTGCGGCGGCGCGGCTCGGGCCGTAGGTGAGCAGTTGCTCGAGGACGGTGCGCTCGGCGGCGGTCAGGTCGCCCGAAAGCTCAATGACATGGACGAATTCCGCGCCGAGGGCGCGGGCGGGCAGGGCGGCGGCGGAGAGATCCTGGAGGAGCTTGGCGAGGCGGAAGGGCGAGAGGGCAGGTGAGCCGCGGAGGATCAGCATGGGCGAGGCGGTCATGTTTCGCGACATCCCCGGCGCGGTCAAGAAGGCTGAAAGTGATTCGCCTGCGGGTATAAAACAGTGCGGGTGGAAAAAGCCGTTGACGATTCAACGGGCGTACATGAAATCCGGGGCTTGAGGACAAACGCCGACTCATCGCCCTCCACGAAAAAGCCGGGATTGTACCCTGGCCTGCGGACATGAGCGACAAGATCACCCACGAATGCGGCATCGCCCTCGTGCGGTTGCTCAAGCCGCTGTCCTACTACCAGGAGAAATACGGGTCGCCGCTGTGGGGCTTCACCAAGCTTTTCCTGCTGATGGAGAAGCAGCACAACCGCGGCCAGGATGGCGCGGGCGTGGCCTGCGTGAAACTCGACGTCCCCGCGGGGGAGGCGTTCATGTTCCGCGAGCGCAGCGTCAAATCCAACCCGCTCGACAAGATCTTCAAGCTGCTGCTCGCCCAATACAACGACAAGGTCGCGGCCGGCGTCATCCACCCGGAGTTTGCGGACACGGTGAAGCAGTCGTTCGACTTTGGCGGCGAGCTGTTCCTCGGCCACCTGCGCTACGGCACCAGCGGCGGTTACAACCTCTCGTCCTGCCACCCGTTTTTCCGCCGCAGCCCGTGGCCGACGCGCAACCTCGCCCTTTGCGGCAATTTCAACCTGACCAACACCAGCGAGCTCAACCACTCGCTGACGGACATGGGCCAACACCCGATCTACGCGACGGACACGCAGGCGGTGCTGGAAAAGATCGGCTTCTTCCTCGATGAGGAGCACGAGGAGATCTACCGCGAGCTGCGGTCGAAAGGCCTGCCCGGCGCCGAGATCTCGCGCCGGATCAGCGAGGACCTCGACCTGACCCGCGTCTTCACGCGCGCCGCCAGAAAATGGGACGGCGGCTACACGATCGCGGGGCTGATCGGCAACGGCGACGCCTTCGTGGCGCGCGACCCCTCGGGCATCCGGCCCTGTTTCTGGTTCCAAAACGAGGAATTCATCGCCTTCGCCTCGGAGCGCGCGCCGCTCATGACGGTGTTCGACCTCGCGGTCGAGCAGGTCAAGGAGGTCGACCCGGGCCATGTCGTCGTGATGAAGAAGAACGGCGCGGTTTCGTCGAAGGCGTTCACCCCGCCGCTGCCGCGCGCCTCGTGTTCGTTTGAGCGCATCTATTTCTCCCGCGGCAACGACCTCGACATCTACCGCGAGCGCCAGGCGCTGGGCGGCGGGCTCGCGGACCAGGTCATCAAGTCCATCGGCCACGACTGGGCGAAGACGGTGTTTGGCTTCATCCCCAACACGGCCGAGGTCGCGTACTACGGCCTGATGTCCGCGCTGCGCACGAAGCGCCGCGACGAGGTGAAGACGGCGATTTTGGCGGCGCAGGCCAAGGGCCAGCTGACCGAGGCGCTGCTCGACGAGCTCATCCTGCGCAACTGGCCGCGCGGCGAAAAGGTCGTGAGCAAGGACATCAAGATCCGGACGTTCATCGGGCAGGAATCGATGCGCAACCAGCTCGCGAGCCACGTTTACGACATCACCTACGGCTCGGTGAACCCCGGGGACAACCTGGTGTGTGTGGACGACTCGATCGTGCGCGGCACGACGCTGCGCAAGTCCATCCTCCGCATCCTCGCCCGGCTCAACCCGCGGAAGATCGTCATCGTCTCGACCGCCCCGCAGATCCGCTACCCGGACTGCTACGGCATTGACATGTCGGAGCTGGGCAAATTCATCGCGTTCGAGGCCACGGTTGAGCTGCTGAAGGAGCGCGGCCAGGGGGCGATTCTCGAGGAGACGTATACGCTGTGCCGGGCGGAAATCGAGCGCGGCGGCGCCGTGAACCACGTGCGGAAACTCTACGAGCCGTTCACGCCGGAGCAGATCTCCGCGAAGATCGTCGAGCGCGTGCGGCCGAAGGGCATCGAGTGGCAGGGCGAGATCGAGATCATCTTCCAGACGATCGAGCACCTGCATGCCGCCGTGCCCGCGCACACCGGCGACTGGTATTTTACCGGCAAGTATCCCACCCCCGGCGGCTACCGCGTGGTGAACCAGGCGTATGTGAACTATTTCGAGAAATCGGAAGGACGGAGCTACTGATGATTTACGAATTTCGTTTTTCGATTTCTGGCCTGACGACAGCGAGCCCGTCCGCCACGGGGTTTTGCCGCCGAATCGAACTACGAAATTCGTAATTCGTAAATTGTCATGAGTCTTTCCTACGAATCGTCCGGGGTGAATTACGACCAGCTCGACGCGTTCAAGCGCGCGTGCCAGCAGGCCGCGAAGACGACTGCAGGGCTGCTGAAGGACCACGGTTACGCCGAGCCGGCGTCCACCCGCGGCGAGAGCGCCTACCTGATGGAGGCGGCCGGCCACTACCTCGCGCATGTCGAAGAGGGACTCGGCACCAAGAACCTCGTGGCCGACGCGGTGTACGCGGCGACCGGGAAGAATTTCTACCGCGAGATCGCGATCGATACCGTCGCCACGATTGTGAACGACCTCGCGACCTGCGGCGCGCTGCCCATCTCGGTGGCGATGCATGCGGCGGTGGGGGAGTCGGCGTGGTTTGCCGATGCCAAGCGGATGCAGTCGCTGGTGGACGGCTGGGCCGAGGGCTGCCGTCAGGCGGGCGCGGTCTGGGGCGGCGGCGAGACGCCGACGCTGCGCGGGATCGTCAACGCCGCGACCATCGTGCTCGCGGGGTCGGCCATCGGGAAGATTGAGCCGAAGAGCCTGCGCATCACCGGCGAGGTGCGCGACGGTGACAGCATCATTTTCCTCGCCAGCTCCGGTGTGCAGACGAACGGACTGAGCCTCTGCCGGATGATCGCGGATAAATTACCGCAGGGCTATTCGACGCCGATCGGTTTCGGCGACAGCCGCAGCTACGGTGAGGCGCTGCTGGCGCCATCGGTGATCTATGTGGCGTTCGTGCGCGAGTGCCAGCGGCGCGGTTTGAAGCTCAATTACGTCTCGCACGTCACCGGCCACGGCTGGCGCAAGCTCATGCGGCTCGAGGAGCCGTTTGTGTACGAGATCACCACCCCGCGCCCGGCGCCGGCGTTGTTCCAGTTTATGGAAAAGTCCGGCCCGATCGACCGGCGCGAGATGTACGCGACCTTCAACATGGGCATCGGGTTCGCGGCGTATGTGGACCCGAAGTCCGCCGACGCCGTCCTCGCGGCCGCCAAGGCGTCCGGTTACGATGCCTGGCTGGCGGGCCGCGTGAAAAAAGAAGGCGTGCGCAAGGCGGTGGTCGTGCCCTCGCTCGGGATCACCTTCGAAGGCGATACCCTGCAGGTGCGCTAGGAGCGGCCCGCCGCGAGACTAGGCGGAATAGCACTCGAGGTATTTTAGCCCCGTCCCGGTGTTGAAGAGGACGATGGATTCATCGGGGCGGACCTGACCGGCGGCGAGCAGTTGCTTCAGCGCGGCGTAGCAGGCGGCGCCCTCGGGGGCGGGGAAGACCCCCTCGGCGGCACCGACTTCCTTGGTGCACGCGATCATCTCGTCGTCGCTGACGGCGAGCGCGCCGCCGCCGGATTTCCGGAGCAGGTCGAGCATGATGAAATCGCCGATGGCCTTCGGCACGCGCAGGCCAGAGGCGCGGGTGTGGGCGCCGGGGTGCTCGGCGGCGAATTTCTCCTTGGCGGCAAAGGCACGGACGATCGGCTGGCAGCCGTCGGCTTGGACGGAAAACATCCGCGGGCGCTTTGGCCCGGTCCAGCCGAGCTGCTCCAGTTCATCGAACGCCTTCCACATACCGACGAGGCCGGTGCCGCCGCCAGTGGGATAGAGGATGACGTCGGGCAGTGTCCAATTGAGCTGTTCGGCGAGCTCGTAGCCGAGGGTCTTCTTGCCCTCGACGCGGTACGGCTCCTTGAGCGTGGACATGTCGAACCAGCCGGCGGCGGCCTTGCGCTTGGCCACCTCGGCGCCGCAGTCGGTGATGAGGCCGTCGATCAGCGTGACGAATGCGCCCATCTGCTGGCACTCGATAACGTTGGCGCGGGGCGTGTCGCGCGGCATGAAAATATGCGCCTCCATCCCGCAGCGCGCGGCATAGGCGGCGAGCGCGCCGGCGGCGTTACCGGCGGAGGGGGCGGCGAGTTTGGTCAGGCCAAACTGCTTCGCCATCGAGACGGCGGTGCTCATGCCGCGGGCCTTGAAGCTGCCGGTGGGATTCTGGGCCTCGTCCTTGATGAAGAGTTTCGCCAGGCCGTGTTTCGCGCCGAGGCGCGGGGCGGGCAGGAGCGGAGTGAAGCCTTCGCCGAGGGTGACGATGTCGGCGTCGTTGCGGACCGGCAGCACCTCACGGTAGCGCCAGAGGGATTTGCCGCGGGTGCGGAGCGAGTCCTTGGTCAGCGTGCGCCCGGCGGCGGCGAGGTCATAGTGGGCGTACAGCGGCTTGCCGCAGGCGGTGCAGACGTTTTGCGGGACGGTGGCGTCGTGGCGCTGGCCGCAGGCGGTGCAGGAGAGATGCGTAAGATGCACGGGCCCGAGCAAAGACAGCGCGCCGCCGGGCGCAACGATGGAGCGCCGGGCGCATATCAGTTGGCGACCCGGATGGGCAGGATGACGAAGGACAGGTTCGCGTGGAAGAAGCGCCGCTGGAGCAGGAACGCGGTGTGGTTGTGCAGCCAGCGCGTGAGCCGGGTTTCGCGGGCGAAGTGGAGCTGGCCGGCAAAAAAGACGTGGTTGGGAAACCGCGCGGCGGTCCGGGCGGCGAGCATCATGATCTCACCGGTGACATCGTGGCCGATGGTGGTGACGGCGGTGGCGCCGTAGCCGTGGGCGCGGGCCCAGGCGACGTAGCGCCCGGTGTCGGCGGCGGTGTGGTGCCGGAGGGCGTCAAGTTCGGCGGAGCCCTTGAAATTGCCGGCGTCGACGGCGCCAACCCGCAGGAAGACGAGGTTGCGAAACGTGGCGCCGAACATGCGCGGCACGTGCAGCGCGGTATGCAGGCCGAGTCCGTTGTAGCCGTTGACGAGGATGACCGCGGTGCGGGCCGTGGGGTCGAGGCTGGGTTCCGCCGTTGCCAAGGTCCACGCCGGCACGTCGCCGGGTTTCCGCGGGCCGCCCTCGGCGGCGAGGATCTCCCGGTCGGCGACCTCGACGATGACGTCGAGCCGCTTGAGCTGTTGGTGGACGTGCCGGTAGTGCCGCTGGATCGCAAAGGCCGCGGCGACCAGCAGTGCGGTGACCAACAGCGTCGCCCAACCGCCGTCGAAGAATTTCACGGCCGTGAGGGAGATCAGGATGAAAAGTGTGAGGCCGAGGCCGAAGCCATTGATCGCGAGCTTGCGGCGCCAGGCGGGCGCGGTGGCGCGCTCGCGCCACCAGTGGCGCACCATGCCGAGCTGGGAGAGCGAGAACGTGATGAAGACGTTGATGGAATACAGC
Organism: uncultured Opitutia bacterium; assembly: GCA_903839035.1. Lineage (GTDB taxonomy): Bacteria > Verrucomicrobiota > Verrucomicrobiia > Opitutales > Opitutaceae > Opi-474. Next base: position 28,084 of record CAIMAQ010000009.1, on the reverse strand, counting down.
ACGACCAGCAGTCCGACCGAGCCGCGCGAGACGACCATCATCAGGAAGGCGGCGCCGCCCATGAGCAGGATGCCGTTCTGCGTGACGAAGCGGTCGCTCAGGTTGGCGAAACGCGTCGGGAACCACTTGTCCAACGCCATGCTGGCGAGCACGCGCGGGCCGTCGAGGAAGCCGGCTTGGGCGGCGATGAGCAGTAGCGCGGCCTCGGCAGCCAGCGTCACGAACACAAAGGTTACGCCGGTGGCGTGGGGCCACGCGGCCGTCATGGCCTCGAAGAGGACGGCGTTGAGGGTTTTGCCCTCCTGCGGAGACACCCGGTAGAGCAGGTAGCAGAGCAGCAGGCCCGCGACGGTGACCGCGAGGGAGGTGCCCATGTAAACCATCGTGCGCCGGCCGGTCTGGACGCGCGGTTCGCGAAGAATGGGCAGGCCGTTGCTCACGGCCTCGATGCCGGTGTACGTGCCGGCGCCCATGCTGTACGACTTGAGGAGCACGGCGAGCAGGCCGAACCAGCCGAGCTGGGCGCTGACGGTATGGACCTCGTGCACCGTGGTCGTGGCGATGCCGCCCAGACCGGAGGCGTGGGTGGCAATGGCATAGAGGATTACGAAGGCGTGCGTGCCGACGAACAGGAAAAAGACGGGCACCCAGATCAGGACGGATTCCTTCACGCCACGCAGGTTGAGGAGGGTCAGCAGGGCCACGCTGGCGAAATCGAAAGGCAGTTTCCAAGCCTGCCACCCGGGCGGAAATAAACTGAACAAGGCATCGCCGCCGCTCGCGACCGAGATGGTGATGGTGAGCACATAGTCGATGAGCAGCGCACTGCCCGACACGACGCCGGCGGCGGGCGAGAGGAGTTTGCTGGCCACGAGGTAGCCGCCACCACCCGTCGGGAACAGGGTGATGATCTGCGAGTAGCTGGCGCAAATCGCCACGATGGTGACGACGGAGGCGAGCGCGACGAAGAGGCTCAGGTGCACATTGGCGCCGAGGGCCTTGAAGGTCTCCTCCGGGCCGTAGCACGACGAGGACAGGCCGTCCGCGCCGAGGCCGACCCACGCGAAGACGGCGATAAGCGAGACCTTGTGGAAAAGATCGCGATCCGCGAGTGAGCGGCCGCGTCCGAACAGCAATGATTTGATCGAACCGAGAATCCCTGACGCTGGCATGTGACAAGCCTCCGACGTGCGCGCGCCGCCCGGACGGTGTTCCCGTCCCGGCGTGCGTGCGCGGTTATAGTGGGGAGACCGTGGGGACTCCGCCGAAGCGGGCCCTAGTGGATCACCCTTCCCATGGCCGACGAGGTTAGCTGACGGGCTTGGTCCTAGGAAGTGACCTTGGCCGCGGTTGCCCGCAGCCGTGCGCCCCGTCCGCCGCGGCGTGCGCGACGGAAATTGGTTCCCCCGTGAAAACGCCGAGGAAGCGGCGTTGCCTTAGGCGGTGAAAGAACGAGCGCGGACGATGCCGCTTCGCCCCCGGCAATCAAGGATCCCGACTACGCAGCTGACGCAACTCGCGCTGGACGGGCCGGATGGCGGTGATTTTATCCCCGGGTGGGGGTGATTGGGGCCGGGTCTGTGGCGTTGACGCTGCTCGGGTGGGCGGGCAACTCTCGTTCACCCCATGCGCCCGGTTGTGCAAATCTCGCTCGATCTCACGGATATCGAAGAGGCACTGGCGACGGCGACCATGGCGCGGCGGGCGGGGGTGGACTGGCTGGAGGCGGGCACGCCGCTGATCCTGGCGGAGGGGCTGCACGGCGTGCGAGCGTTGAGCGAGCAGTTTCCCGGCGTGCCGATCGTGGCGGATTTGAAGACGATGGACGGCGGTTACCTCGAGGCGCAGATGATGGCCGCGGCCGGGGCGACACATGTGGTCGTCATGGCGCGGGCGCATCCCGAGACCATCAAGTGCGTGGTCAAGGCCGGGCGCGACCATGGCATCAAGGTGATGGGCGACAACCTCGGCTGCCCCGACATGGTGGCGGGGGCGAAGCTAATGGAGGATCTCGGCTGCGATTTTGTGGTGCACCACATCGGCTACGACGAGCGCCGCGGGATCGCGGCCGGCGGTCACCGGATGCCGAGTCCGCTCGACCAGCTGCGCGAGGTGGTGCACGCGGTGAACATCCCGGTGCAGGCGGTGGGCGGGCTGACCCTGGAGCAGGCGGTGCGAACGCCGGAGTACGGGGCACCGCTGGTCGTCATTGGGGCGCCGCTGGCGGTGGACGCCGATGCGTTCCGCACGGCGGATGGCAATCTCGAGGGCACGTTGCGGCTGATCTGCCAGAAAGTGCATGGCTACGGCGACGTGCGGGTCGGGAAAAACCATCCATGAAAAACGCCGCCGTCGTTAATTTCTCATCCGAGCCCCACAGCGTGGAAATTCGGGAGTTCGCCCGGCCGGAGCCGGGTGCCGAGGACATTGTCCTCGCGGTCGAGGCCGTGGGCGTGTGCGGGAGTGACCTGCACCAGTGGACGAGCACGCACAGCTGGAAGGTGAATTACCCGGTGGTGCTCGGGCATGAGTTTGGCGGCCGCATCGCGGCCGTGGGCCGCGCGGTGAAGGGTTGGAAGGAAGGCGACCGCGTGGTGAGCGAGACGGCGGCGGTGATCGACCCGGATAGCCCGTTGAGCCGCGAGGGACTCTACAATCTCGACCCGACGCGGCGGGGCTTTGGCTATGGTGTGGATGGGGCGATGACGAAATTCGTGCGCGTGCCCGCGCGGTGCCTGCACCGGGTGCCGGACGGACTCGCGATGGAGCAGGCGGCGCTGACGGAGCCGTGCTGCGTGGCGTTCAATGCCGTGGTGAACAACGCGAAGGTGCGGCCCGGCGACCGGGTCGTGGTGCTCGGACCGGGTCCGATCGGGATTTTGTGCGCAGCGATGGCCCGGCTGGCGGGGGCGCAGGTGGCACTCGTCGGGCTGGAGTGCGACCAGGCGCGGCTCGAGGTGGCGAAGGCCTACGGTTGCGAAGTGATCATCGGCGACGCGACCGCGTGGGCAAAGGCGCGCGACGGGCTGGGCGTGGACGGCGTGATTGACGCGGCGGGCGCGTCGGCGGCGCTGCGCATTGCGATGGAACTCGTCCGGCCGAACGGCTGGATCAGCAAGGTGGGCTGGGGTCCGCAGCCGCTGGGTTTTTCCCTCGATCCGCTGGTGCAGAAGAACATCACGCTGCAGGGTAGCTTCAGTCACAACTGGCCGGTGTGGGAGCGGGTGCTCGCGCTGCTCGGGTCGGGACAGCTCGATGTGCGCCCGATCATGGGCGGCATCTGGGCGCTCGAGTCGTGGCACGAGGCGTTTGAGAAAATGCACTCGGGTCTGATCGTGAAGGCCGTGCTCCGGCCGGCTTGAACCTTTCCTCCCATGTCCCAGCACAAAGCCACGATTGATTGGAAACGCAGCGGACCTGACTTTTTGAAGGGGCGCTATACGCGCGAACACACCTGGACGTTTGACGGCGGCCTGGTGGTGGCGGCGTCACCGTCGCCCGCGGTCGTGCCGGTGCCGTGGTCGAATCCGGCGAACGTGGATCCGGAGGAGGCGTTCGTCGCCTCGATCGCGAGCTGCCACATGCTCACGTGGCTGTTTCTGGCCTCGCGGGCGGGTTACGAGGTGGAGAGCTATCGCGACGAGGCGGTCGGAGTGATGATGAAAAACGAGAAGGGCGTGCCGTGGGTCAGCTCCGTGGCGCTCCATCCGGTGATCGTTTATGCGGGTGAGAAGCGGCCGGATGCGGCGGAGAACGCCCGACTGCACCATCAGGCGCACGAACAGTGTTTCATCGCGAATTCCATCAAGACGGACGTGACGGTCGCCGCGGTGGCTCCCGGGAATGTCACTCATTAAGTGACAAAGTGCCCGAGGCTGGAACAACTGAGTTGAAACCCAAACGTATCATGCGACTGAAGAACAAAGTCATCATCGTCACGGGTGCGACGACGGGCATCGGCCGGGCGATCGCGGAGCGCAGCGTGGCCGAGGGCGCAAAGGTTCTGGTGCACGGCATCAACCGCGCCGAGGGCGAGGAGCTGGTGAAAAAGCTCGGGTCCGCGGCGGCGCTGCACATTGACGATTTGATCGACCCGGCGACGCCGGGACGCATCGCGGCGGCGGCGATGACAGCGTTTGGGAGGATTGACGCAGTGGTGAACAACGCGGCGATTGTGCCCCGCACGACGATCGAGACGACGACGTTGGAGATATTCGAGCGCACGATGGCGATCAACGTCCGGGCGCCTATCTTCCTGATCCAGGCGGCGTTCACACAGCTGAAGGCCAACCAGGGCTGCGTGCTGAATATCGGGTCGGTCAACGCGCTCAGCGGCGAGGCGACGTTTTTGGATTACAGCACGTCGAAGGGCGCGTTGCAGACGCTGTCGCGCAACCTCGCCAACGCTCACGGCACGGACGGCGTGCGGGTGAACCACCTGAACATCGGCTGGGTGCTCACGCCGCGCGAGAAGGAGACGCAGCGGGCCCAGGGTGCGCCGGATGACTGGTTCACGAAGGTGCCGGCGATGTACGCGCCCTCGGGCAAGCTGATCGCGCCCGAGGAGATCGCGGCGGCGGCGGTGTACTGGCTCGGCGACGAGTCGCGTCCGATCTCCGGCTCGGTGCTCGAGCTGGAGCAGTTCTCGATCTGGGGGCGAAACCCGGTGAAGACTTGAAGTGTATTTTCACAGGAGGGAACGGAGAAGGTTTAGAATCTTGGTCCGAACGCCTCCGTTGCCTCCCGTAAAGCCAACCCCATGCCCAAGCTCGCGGCGTTTCCAAAGGCCTTCATCCGTCCGCTCTGCAAAGAGGGGACGATGACGCTGCGCGAGTGGGTCGACCTGGCGGCGCCGCTTGGGCTGGACGGGCTCGAATATTACAGCGGGTTTCTCGAGCTGACGGATCCGGCGCGCTGGGCCGAAGCGCGGCGGACCGTCGAGAGCCGCGGACTGGTGATCCCGATGCTCTGCTGTTCGCCGGATTTCTCGCATCCCGACGCGGCCTTCCGCCGGGTGGAGATCGAGAAGGAGAAGACCTGGATCCGGATGGCGGCGACGCTGGGGGCGGGCTATTGCCGGGTGCTGTCGGGGCAGCGTCGGCCGGAGCTGTCGCGGGAGCAGGGACTCGCGCTGGTGGTGGCGTGCATCGAGGAGTGCCTGCCCGAGGCGGAGGCCTGCGGGGTGACGCTTGTGATCGAGAACCACTACAAGGACGACTTCTGGAATTTCCCCGAGTTTGCGCAAAAAATGGACGTGTTTTGCGAGCTCGTCGGCCGCATCCGCCATCCGCGCTTCGGGGTGAACTACGACCCGAGCAACGCCTTCCTCGCCGGCGATGATCCGCTGGAACTGCTGCGGCGGGTGAAGGACCGGGTGGTGACGATGCACGCGAGCGACCGTAGCCTGATCTCAGGCACGCTGGAGGACCTCCAGCGCGACGAGACCGGCGCCGAGGGTTATGCGAAACGGCTGCGTCACGGCACGATCGGGCAGGGGCTCAACGACTATGATGCGATCTTTACGACACTGCGCGGGGCGGGGTTTGACGGCTGGGTGAGCATTGAGGACGGGGTAGAGGGGATGGACCAACTGGTGGAGAGCGCGCGTTTCGTGCGGGGGAAACTGAGGCAGCACTGGCCCGTGCCCTTCGTGGTTAAATGATCTCTCGGTTGAGTTTAAGCTCTGCTTTTGGGTAATTGGCGCACACCCTGTCGCATGGAAAAACGTCTCTTCTCTGAACTGCGCCTTTCGGCCGACATCCTCAAAGCCGTCGACAAGATGGGTTTTGAGGAGGCCTCGCCCATTCAGTCGGCGGTGATTCCCACGATCATGGAGGGCCGCGATGTCGTCGGCCAGTCCTCGACCGGCTCCGGCAAAACGGTGGCGTTCGCGATCCCGGCAATTGAAAAGACCGACCCGAAGATCCGGGCGGTGCAGGTGCTGATCCTCTGCCCGACGCGCGAGCTGGCGGTGCAGGTGGCGGAGGAGACGGGCAAGATCGCACTTTTCAAGCGCGGCGTGATGGGCGTGCCGATCTATGGCGGCCAGAGTTACGAGCGGCAGTTTCGCGCGCTGGCGGCCGGCGCGCAGGTCGTCATCGGCACCCCGGGCCGCGTGATGGACCACATGGAGCGCGGCACGCTGAAGCTGGACAAGCTGAAGCTGGTGATCCTCGACGAGACCGACCGGATGCTCGACATGGGCTTTCGTGACGACATCGAGAAGATCCTCAAGTCCGTCCCGGCTACGCGGCAGCTGTTGTTTTTCTCCGCGACCATCCCGCGGGCGATCCAGGACCTGATCAGCCGCTATTCCAAGGACCCGGCATGGATCAAGATCGACTCGGTGGCGCAGAACGCGCCGCAGGTCGAGCAGGTGTATTTCGAGGTGGACCGCCGCTCGAAGATCGAGGCGTTGACGCGGCTCATCGACGTGCATGACTTTCGCTACGGCATCATCTTTTGCAGCACGAAGATCATGGTGGACGACCTCGACGAGCATCTGCACTCGCGCGGCTATATGACGGACCGGCTCCACGGCGACATCACCCAGGCGCAACGCGACCGCGTGATGGACAAGTTCCGCCGGCGCGGCTTCGAGTTCCTCGTGGCGACCGACGTCGCGGCGCGCGGTCTCGACGTGGACGACCTCGAGGTCGTGATCAATTTCGACCTGCCGAACGACGCCGAGGACTACACGCACCGCATCGGCCGCACCGGCCGCGCGGGTCGGAAGGGCCAAGCGTTCACCTTCGTGTCCGGCCAGGAAATCTACAAGCTGCAGAGCATGGTGCGCTGGGCGAAACTCAACATCCGCCGCGGCACCATTCCCTCGCTCGACGAGGTGGATGAGGCCCGGACCAACGTGTTCTTTGAGAAGATCCGCGCGACCCTCGAGGCGAAGCAGTACAAGCCGCATGACCGGATGATCGACCGCCTGCTCGACGAGGGCTACGCGAGCACGGACATCTGTTCGGTGCTGATCCACATGCTGCAGGCCGGTTCGTCCGCCGCCCCGGCCAAGGCGAAACCCGCCGGCACGCCCGTGAAACCCGCCTTCGGCAGCAATGTCGGCGCACCCGCCGTCAAACCGGCCAAGCCCGCCCCGGCATGGGCGAAGCCCGTGGTGGCCGCCCCGAAGGCTGCGCCCGCGCCCATGGAGGAAGGCCCGGATGACGACGTCGCGCCGAACGTGTCGGATGACGCCGCCGGCGACGATTCCACCCCGACCAAGTCAAAGTACGAGCGCCCCGCGCGCACCGGTCGCGAACCGGGTATGGCGACGATTTTCCTCAATGTTGGCCGCAAGCAGCTGGTCACACCGGGCGACATCGTTGGCAAGATTGCCGGCGTCACGCGGCTGCCGGCGACGGTGGTCGGGGCGATCGACATCCACCAACGCCACACACTGGCCGACGTGGCGGAGAAGGAGGCGGAGCTTATCGTGAAGAAGCTCGCCGGCATCAAACTCAAGGGCATCGCCCTCGAGCCGACGCTGGCCGCCCCGGACCAACCCGCCCCGCAAGCCTGAGGCGCAAGCCTGGGGCGGGCGTGACGTCGATTTCACTTATTAAGTGAAATCGACACGTGAGTGGGCCGGGGAAAGTTTGTCCGGGTGGGGATGGGCCTCCGCCTTCATCCCGGCGGGGCGGTATGACGGTGGAATGGGCGTGGTTCCCGCCCGGGGCTTTGCGCGAGGGCCGTCCCGCGCGGCCGCTTGACACTCCGGCGGGCGGGGCCTTATCCCGTTGGCCCCGTATGGAGGCCGCGCTCGATCAACCGGTGCTGGTTTTGAACCGCCTGTGGCAGGCGGTGAACGTCATTGGCGCGCGCCGCGCCTTCGGGCTGCTGGCGCGGGGCCACGCGCATGTCGTCCATCACCACGACGAGGATTTCCGGACGTTCACGATGCTGGACTGGATCGATTTCTCGTCCAGCAACCCGCCGATCGAGCACCTCGAGACGGTGCACACACCGAGCCGCACGATCCGGCTGCCGCGCGTGATCCTGCTCTCGTTTTTCGACAAACTGCCCTGCAAGGAGCTGAAACTGACGCGCAACAACGTCTTCGAGCGCGACAAGAACTCGTGCCAGTACTGCGCGAAGGTCCTGCCGCGCGAGCAGCTGAACCTCGACCACGTCATCCCGCGCGATTACGGCGGGAAGACCACCTGGGAGAACATCGTCTGCTCGTGCATCAAGTGTAATACCCGGAAGGCCAACCGGCTCCCGCACGAGGCGCACATGCGGCTGATCCGGAAGCCGGCCAAGCCGAAGTGGCGGCCGGTGATCTCGCTCGTCCTCGGCAACCAGCACCGCGAGATGTGGAAGGATTTTCTCGATCTGGCCTACTGGAACGTCGAACTGGACGAGTGAGCGGTAGGTTGGGCGGTGGGGCGCGCGCGGGAGTTGTTTGAGTTTGCCGTCCGGGGCTGGCGGGTGCTTTCCTCCGGTCAATCTCGTGAATGTCGCATGTCACGATTTGCCGGTGGCGTCCCGTCTCCGCCCCATGCGGACGGCGGCTGGGTTGCTTGCTCTGGCCGTGCTGCTGACGGGCTGCCTTTCCCTCCGCTACAAGCTGACCAAGGGAGCCGTCACGCCGGCCGTGCCGATTAACGCCATCTTTGCGCCGGCGCCGCTGGAGGCTTCGCTGCGGGCTTTGATCACCTACAAGGCCCCCGGGTCTTGGAAGCTTGAGGCATTGTGGGATGAGTATGTGGTCACCGTGCTGAATCCCGGCCCTGAACCGCTGGTCGTTGCCGCAGGGATCCTGACGGATGACGCCGGAATTACCCGGACGGCGGGGGTGGGCCCTTGGAGGTTGGAAAAGGAGAGCAAAGCACTCGAAAAACAGTATCGGCACACCGGTCGGGCGTTTGTGCGCTACACGGCTCCGGGGGTCATCATTGTGGGCGGCGGGGCGGCGGCGGTGGCCAGCGCCGGGGTCATGACGACAGCGGCGGCCGGTGCCGCGATTACGACCGTTGTACTCCTACCGGCCTACTACCTGGTCGTCTGGAATGAAAACAGCATTCACAAGGCCGAAGTCATGGCCGAGTTCGACCGGCGCCGGCTCGCCCTGCCGCTTACGCTCCAGCCGGGTGAAGTGCGGACGGGCAGCCTGTTTTTCCCGATGGTGGCCAGCCCTTGGTCGCTCACCCTGGCCACACGGCAAGGAACCGTAGGCAGTGTTGCGGTGCTTCGCCTGGATTTTCTGGCCGGACTCCACCTCAAGCCGGCGAAGCCGGCTACCGCGGGGCAAAAATAGCCGGGCCAGCTAGTTCCCGGAGAACTTCTGGCGGACCACCAGCCAGAGCGTGGCGATCACGATCAGGTCGCCGGCGACGATGAAGAGCCGCAGCGGCAGCGGATAATGCCGCAGGAACACCAGCGCAAGCACCGCACTGACGCCGATGAAGACGCAGGCGAGGGTCAGCGACAGTTTTGCGCGGGCGATTTCGCCGGCGCGGGGATCGGTGGGGGGAAGGTCGGGGAGGGACATGGCGGGTCAGGGTTTCGCGAGGGGCAGGACGACACGCATGGTGGTGCCGCCGGGGCCGGTGGAGACGAGGGCGAGGTCACCATGGTGCGCCTGGAGGATGCGGCGGGCGATGGCGAGGCCGAGGCCGGTTCCGTCGGGGCGGCCGGAGAAGAACGAGTCGAAGATACGGTCGCGCACCTCCTCGGGGATGCCGGTGCCGGTGTCGGCGAGGTCGAGCGTCGCGAGCCCGGGGGTCTCCGGCCCGAAGGACAGCGCGATGGCGCCGCCGTCGGGCATGGCCTGGGTGGCGTTGAGGATGAGGTTGAGCAGCACCTGCTGGATCTGGCCCTTGTTGGCCTCAACGATGAGGGACGTTGCCGGCGGCTCGTAGAGCAGGTGGATCTTGGCTTGGGCGAGCTTGGGGCGGACGAGCACGAGCGTGTCGGCGATGATGTCGGTGAGCGACCAGCGCGAATGCAGGCTGGAGGGCGCCTTTGCGAAATTGAGGACGCGGGTGACGATCGATTCCAACTGGTCCATTTTTTCCCCGATGACGCGCAGATCGGTGCGGCGCGGGTCATTAGGCGCAAAATCAAAGCCCAGGCCGCCATGGAGCAATTTCAGGACGGTCAGCGGATTGCGGATCTCATGCGCGATCTCCGCGGCGAGCAGGCCGAGGGTGGTGAGCTGTTCCTGCTTGCGGAGGGTTTCCTCGCTTTGGAAGACCCGGGCGTAGAGGCGGGCGTTCTGCAGGGCGACGGCGCCGAGGCTGGCGAGAGTGGCGCAAATGCGCTTCTCGTCGTTGTCGAAGCGGTGCGGCCGGTCGGTGAACACTGCGAGCACCCCGAGCACCTCGCCCTCGAAGATCAGCGGGGTGAGCAGGGCGGAGCAGAGGGTGGTGTCGGCGGGCAGGTCGGCGACACTGCGGAATTCCGCGGAACGGACATCACCGAACTCGATCTGCTTCTGGGTGTGCAAGGCGGCGGCGGCGAAGCAGGCGGCGGCGGGTTGTTCGCCGGGGGGGAGAGGCGGGGCGTCGGGGGCGTCAAATGCCCCGAAGCGCACGGTGCCGCGCGAGGCTTCGTGCAGGTAGAGCGCGCAGGCCCGGCCCTGCATCATCCGCCGCGTGTCGCGGGTGAGGGTGTCGAGGAGCTCCTGCGATTCCAGCTTGGCGACAATGGCCTGGCCGGTGGTGAGGAGGGTTTCGAGCTGGCGGGCCTTGGCCTGCAGGGCCCGCATCCGCCAGAGCTGCTGGACGATCAGGGTCGCCTCGATGGTCAGTTGTTCCAACAGCGCCAGGTCGCCGGCGGTGAAATGGCCGGTGCGGTCGCTCTCGAGGTCGATGACGCCGATGACCTGTTCCCCGTCGCGCATCGGGGCGGCCATCTCGCAGCGGGCGGCGGTCCGGACGGCAATGTAGCGCGGCTCGGTGGTGACATCGCGCACGAGGAGGGCGCGGGCGTTGAGCACGCACCAGCCGGTGACGCCATGGCCGAGTTTAAGCCCAAGGCCGTGCTCGCCGTCGGGCGTGCCGAGGTGAACCTCGACCTCGAGCCGGCCGGAGTTGGGGTTGAGCAGGGCGATGGAGCCGGCATCGGCCCCGAAAGTGGAAACGAACTCATCCAGCACCTCTTGCAAGGCGACATGGGGGTCGTCCGCCCGGCCCACGAGGGAGGTCAGCCGGTAGAGTGCCGGCAGGGCGCGGCGGTCCTCCGCCGGGGGCAGGCGGGGCGCGGCCGCGGGTTCAACCGAAGGTGGCAGACTGGATTCCACGGCGCGCAGGTTTGAGCGGTGGCGGGCTGAAAGCCAGAAATTCCCTGAGCAACCGTCGGCGGATTGAAAGGTGGCGCGCGTGGTCCCTGACGCGCTGGTTTATTGGGGAAACGGCGAGGGCGCCGCGGCTCCATTTCTATCCAAGGCGTTGGGGCCAACGCGTTCCACCCTCGCAGCGCCTCACGCCTGCTTGGCGACGGCAGATGGGGCGGGCTTGATCACCTCGGCGAGGGTGTCGCGGAGGGCGTGCAGCCGGTGGTCATCCACGGCCCGGGAGGGCTCGGAGCTCTCGATGTAAAACGTGTCGATGGCGACGCCGCGCTCGGTGCCGATGCGGGCGAAGGTGATGTCGAAGCCGTGATCGGAGATGGTCTTGGCCAGCCGGTAGAGCAGGCCGATCTGGTCGCGGGCCTGGATCTCGACGATGGTGCGGGCCATCGAGAGCTCGTGGTAGACCTCGACCGTGGGCGGGAAGGAGGTGTGCAGGCCCTCGCCGGTGACAGAGGGGCGGGTGGCGGCGACGCGCTTGGCCTGGGCGACGATGTCGGGGAAGAGATCCTTGTTGCCGACGAGGGCGGCCTCGACGGTATCGGCGAAGATTTTCTGCGCGCCGGCGCTCTGGACGACGCCGCGGTCGGGCTCGACCACGTAAAAGGTGTCGATGGCGATGTGATCGGAGCGTGAGATGACCTTGGAGCCCAGGATGGAGAGGCCGGCGACGCTGAAGGCCCCGGCAAGCTTGTAGAACAGGCCGGCGCGGTCCCAGGTGACGACGTTCACGACGGTGAGGGAGCGGTTGAGGTCGTCCTGCCACTCGATCACGGGCTTGAGGGAGCCGACGGTGTCGGCGTTGGCGATGGACTTGAGCAGCCGGTTCACCATCTGGATGTGCAGGGTGATCTCGTTGGCGTCGGTCTGGATGAAGTAACGCTCGGGCAGCAGGCTGAAATGCGCGTTGATCTCGTCGGCGCTGATGCCGGGGACCTTGCGGGCGATGAGTTCCTGTTGGGTCATTTGCTTTTTCTGTTCGTAACGGAGGTCGAGGCCCGCGCCAAGACTCAACCGTTCGAGGGTGGCGCGATAGAGGCTGGTATGGAGGGTATCCTTGTAGCTGTTCCAGAGGCTGGCCGCGGTGCCGCGGGCGTCGCAGAACGTATGGACGTAGAGATTGCGCAGCTGCTCGGCGTTTCCAACGAGCTCGGCAAATGCAGTGGCAGTCTGGGGATCATCTACATCCCGCTTCTGCCAGAATCGTGCCATCATGAGATGATTTTTGATGACAAATGAAACGAGTTCCCGCCCCCCGGTGGAGACCCCCAGACGGTCCATGATGGGCCCGGCCAGGCGGACCCCGCTTTCGGCGTGGCCCTGGATGCCGTCCGCCTTGCCGATATCATGCAGGAGGAGGGTGAGATAGAGCAGGGCGGAGTCGGTGGTCTCGTGGAGGGCCTCGCGGTATTTGAGCGTGATGGGCTCGGCGTTCGTAAAAATCAGGTCTAGCTGCCGGATGGCCGCGAGGGTGTGCACGTCCGCGGTGTACCGGTGGTAGTACTCGTGCTGCACCATGCAGGTCAGTGAGTCGAACTCGGGGATGAACCGGCCGAGGACGCCGAGCTCGTGCATCTGGGTCAGGGCGGGAAAGACCGCCCCGGCCTCGGAGAGGATGGCGCGAAAGCTGATGTTGGCATCCGAGGAGAGGCGCACCGCGGGGGTGATCAGGTCGAGGGACTGGCGGATCAGCGTCGTGAGGTTGAAATCCAGCTGGCAGCCGAGCTGCTGGCAGTGGCGGAAGACGCGGATGAGCCGCACCGGGTCGTCCCGGAAGACCATGGGCGTCTCGCCGGCGAGTTCCCGGCCGCGCAGGACGAAGCCATCCAGCTTCTTGCTGCGGCGGAAGCGCGACGCGATCAGGCTCTCGCGGAGGGAGACCTTTTCGCCCTGGGCGTCCCGGCCGATGGTCAGGGCCAGGCGGCTCTCGACGACCTTCGAGATGCGGTAGATGGACTGCGCCGCGCGGTAGTAGTCCTGCATGAAGTGCTCGACCCGCACGAGGATGTCGGTGTCGGCGTAACCGAGATTGAGGGCGACGCGCGGCTGGAGCTCAAGGTCGAGCAGGTCGGTCGGGCGCTTGCTGAGGAAGTGCAGCTCGTTGCGGACGCGCAGGAGAAAATCGTAGGCGCGGGTGAACTCGGCCAGTTCCTCGGCCCGGAGGTAATTTTGCGTGACCAGTTCGCCGATGTCCGCGATGCCGAGCTTCACGCGGGCCATCCACACGGCGTTCTGGTAATCGCGCAGGCTGCCCACGCCGTTCTTCACGTCGGGCTCCTGCAGGAAAACCGTTTCGCCGTACTTTTCACGCCGCTGGGCCTGGTCGCCGAGGCGCTCGGCGATGTAACCCTTGGGATCCTCGCTGGTCGCAAACCCCCGGTAGGCCTGGGCAAAGGTCTCGTGGAGCGCCGCCGAGCCGGCGATATAGCGCGACTCGAGCATCGAGGTCAGGGTCTGGATGTCCTTGCGCGCCTCGGTGAAGACTTCGTCCACGTTGCGGGTCGAATGGCCGACCTTGAGCCCGCAATCCCAGAGCGGGTAGAGCACGTTGTTGGAGATGGACTCGATCATGGGCTTGATCGTCGCGGGCTTCGTCTTGGCGGGAAACAGGAACATCACGTCGACGTCACTCAGCGGGCTGAGTTCGCTGCGGCCGTAGCCGCCGAGGGCGATGAGGGCGAGGGGCGACGGGGGCTTGCCGTGGGCCTTGGTGTAGAAGCCCAGGGCAAAGTCGAAGAGCCCGACCAGCATGGCGTCCATGGCCGACGCCCGGGCATGGACGATTTCCAGGCCGGAGGCCCCGGCCTCATGCCGGGCCCGGATGGCGGCGCTCTCGGCCGCCAGGTAGGCCTTGCACAGCACCAGCCGCTGGGCCGCCGTCGCGTCGGAGGCGAAGACCAGGGGGGCGGGTACGTAAGGCGGGGCGGAGGCGGGCATGAAGAGCGCCCAGTGAAGGGAAAAGCGCGCGGCGGGCGAGGGGATTTAAACCCCGTGCTTTAACCACTTGCCTCGAACCGGCGCGGCGGGTTTTCTCGGCGATTCCCGAACCCGTAACGACGATGCCCGAGATCACCAAGAGCTACGAACCACGCGAAGTGGAAAAGAAATGGTATGCCGCCTGGCTCGGGGCGAAGGTTTTTTCCGGCACGGTGCAACCGGGCCGCGAGGCCTACAGCATCGTGATCCCGCCGCCCAACGTGACGGGCGTGCTGACGATGGGCCACGTGTTGAACAACACGATCCAGGACATCCTCATCCGCCGCGCGCGGCTGGAGGGCAAGTCCACGCTCTGGCTGCCCGGCACCGACCACGCCGGCATCGCCACCCAGACCGTGGTGGAGCGCGAACTGCGCAAGTCGAAGCAGACGCGCCACGACTTCGGCCGCGAGAAATTCGTCGAGAAGGTCTGGGCCTGGCGCGAGGAAAAGGGCGGCATCATTTTGGAACAGCTGCGGCGGCTCGGCGCGTCGTGCGACTGGGACCGGACGGTGTTCACGATGGACCCGGCCTACTCAAAAGCCGTGCTCGGCGTGTTTGTGGAGCTTTACGGCAAGGGCCACATTTACCGCGGCAAGCGCATGGTGAACTGGTGCCCGAGCAGCCTCACCGCGCTTTCGGACGAGGAAGTCGAGATGCGCCCGACGAAGGGCCTGATTTACCAGGTGCGGTACGAGGTGGTGGGCCAGCCGGGCAAGTTCATCGAGGTGAAGACGACCCGGCCCGAGACCATTCCCGGGGACGTGGCCATTGCCGTGCACCCGGAGGATCCGCGCTACACCGCGCTGGTTGGCCAGAAAGTCTGGCGACCGCTCAACCGGACGCAGATCCCGATCATCGCGGATGCCGCGGTGGACCGGGAGTTTGGCTCCGGCGCGCTCAAGATCACGCCGGCGCACGACAAGGTGGATTTCGAGATCGGCCAGCGCCACAAGCTCGTGCCGATCGACGTGCTCACGCCGGAGGCGAAGCTCAACGAACTCGCCGGCCCGGAGCTGGCGGGGCTGGACCGTTTTGCCGGGCGCAAGAAGGCGGCCGAGTTGCTCAAGGAATCCGGCGCCCTGGTGAAGGAGGAACCCTACGAGAACAGCGTGGGCTATTCCGAGCGGGCCGGCGTGCCGATCGAGCCACGCCTGACGTGGCAGTGGTGGCTCAAATACCCGAAGATCGCGGAGGCCAAGACGGCGGTGCGCGACGGCCACATCAAGTTTTACCCCGAGCGCTGGTCCAAGGTTTACCTGCACTGGCTGGAAAACATCCAGGACTGGTGCATCAGCCGCCAGGTATGGTGGGGTCACCGCATCCCGGTCTGGTATGCCAAGGGCCTCGACAAGGAGACCCTGACCGAGGCGGACATCGCCGATCCGACGAAAGTGCACGTTTCGCTGGCGGGTCCCGCCGATCCCCAAAACTGGGTGCAGGAGGACGACGTCCTCGACACGTGGTTCAGCTCGTGGCTCTGGCCGTTTGCGACCATGGGCTGGCCCGACGCTGCGGCGCAGAAGTCGGCCGGCTTCGATTATTTTTACCCGACTTCCACGCTCGTGACCGGGCCGGACATCATTTTCTTCTGGGTGGCGCGCATGATCATGGCCGGGTTGGAGTTTGTGCGGCCGGGCGAACCGGTGGAGCGGCGGATTCCGTTCAAGCACGTCTATTTCACGGGCATCATCCGCGACCAGCAGGGCCGCAAGATGTCCAAGTCACTCGGCAACTCGCCCGACCCGCTGGACCTGATCGACACTTACGGCGCGGACGGCCTGCGCTTCGGCATCATCTCGATCGCGCCGCAGGGGCAGGATATCCGGTTTCAGGAGGACCGGATCGAGAGCGGCAAGAACTTCTGCAACAAGCTCTGGAACGCCTGCCGGTTCCGCCAGATGAACGGCGAGGCGGGCGACAATTCCACGCTCGCCGGCATCATGGGCCGGCTGGAGGCGGCGAAGTTTGACGGCGACGACCACGCGATCCTCGACCGCCTGCTGGCGACGACGCGCGAGGTGGACCGGTGCTTTGCGGAGTTTGAGTTCAGCGCGGCGGTGCAGGCGCTCTACGGTTTTTTCTGGAATGATTTCTGCGACTGGTACGTGGAGGTTTCGAAGTCGAAGCTGCTGACGCCGGACACGAAGACCAACTGCCTCACGATCCAGGACCTCGTGCTGCGCCAGACACTGCTGCTGCTGCATCCGTTCATCCCGTTCATCACCGAGGAACTCTGGTCGCTGCTCGGCTACGGCGCGCCGGGCACATTCATCGAGCACGCCCAACTCGATAACGCCTCGCAGCTCGCCTCGGCTTCGAACCTGCGCGGCCTAGTGCTGGATCACGCGCAGGTGGCCGCGGTGGCGAACCTCAAGGCGTTTGTCTCCCAGGCCCGGGCGCTGAAGGCTGACCACAACCTCGCCAGCCGGCGCGATGTGAAGTTTTCGATCATCACCGGTGACCGGGAGTGGGCGATGCTGGCGGGCAACCTCGCTAAAATCATCCGCATGGCCGGCGCCGCCGAGCTCACGCGCCAGGAAAAGGTCGACGGCGCACCCGCCGTGGTGACGACGCTCGGCACGCTTTATCTCGATCTCGCGAGCACAGTGGACGCCGGCGCCGAGAAAATCCGCCTGACGAAGGAGCTCGAGGCCATCGCGAAGCACATCGCCGGCACCGAGGCGCGACTGGCGAACCAGGCTTTCACCAGCAAGGCGCCGCCCGCGGTGCTCGAGGGTGCCCGCAAGCAGCTCGCCGACCAGCAGGCCAAGCGGGCGGAGCTCGAGCGCTTGCTGAAATCGCTGGGGTAGGGCGGGTCTTCGACCCGTCTTTTCGGGGACGGCAAGGGCAGGTCAAAGACCTGCCCTACTTCGGAAACCCCAAGCTTGCTGCATTCTTCCGGCGGCGTTCCATTGCCACATGCCCAATCCGATCAACATCCTCGCTTTCTCGGGCAGTGCGCGCCGGGAGTCACTGAACAAGAAGCTGCTCGCCGTCACCGTGGCGGCCGTGCGCGCCGGCGGCGGCGAAGTCACGTTGGTGGATCTCACGGATTTTCCGCTGCCGGTCTACAACGGCGACCTCGAGGACGCGGAGGGGATGCCGGCCAACGCGGCCAAACTCATCGCACTGATCCAGCAGCACCCTGCGCTGTTGATCGCGTCGCCCGAGTATAACTCGATGATCACGCCGCTGTTGAAGAACACGGTCGACTGGTGCAGCCGCGCGGATGACAACCCCTTCACCGGCAAGGTGGCCGCGGTGGTCTCGGCCTCGCCGGGCCAGTTTGGCGGCGTGCGCTCGATGAAGCTGGCGCAGCAACTCCTGCTTCACCTCGGCTGTCACGTCGTGCCCGCGCAGTGTTTCCTGCCGAAGGCGCACGAGGCGTTTGATGACAAGGGAGTGCTGAAGGATGCCCGCAACCAGAAGGCGGTGCAGACGCTGGCCGACGATCTCCTGCGCACGGCGAAGGCACTGACGGCCTAGGACAACGCTGACCGCCGCATCGGAGATTGCCCGATGCCGCTGCGGGCTTGCCCGGGCGTGGCGCGGGCCTAGCGTCTGACACTCATGAAGAAGGCGCTCATCACCGGCATCACCGGGCAGGATGGCTCGTACCTGGCGGAGCTGCTGCTCGGCAAGGGCTACGAGGTCCACGGCGTCATCCGCCGCGCCTCGACCTTTAACACCAGCCGCATCGACCACCTGTACCGCGACCCGCACGTCAACAACGTGAAGCTCATCCTGCACTACGGCGACCTCGCCGACTCCGTGCAAATGGTGAAGCTGCTCTACGAACTCCAGCCCGATGAGGTCTACAACCTTGGGGCGCAATCGCACGTGCGCGTGTCGTTCGACATTCCCGAATACACTGGCGACGTCGACGGCCTGGGCGCCCAGCGCATCCTCGAGGCCATTCGCGAGGCGGGGCTGGTGAAGAAATGCCGTTATTACCAGGCCTCGTCCTCCGAGATGTTTGGCAAGGTGCAGCAGGTGCCGCAGACCGAGGTGACGCCATTCTGGCCCCGCTCGCCCTACGGCTGCGCGAAGCTCTACGCGCACTGGCTGACAGTGAACTACCGCGAGAGCTACAACCTCCATGCGTCGAGCGGAATCCTGTTCAACCACGAGAGCCCGCGCCGCGGCGAGACGTTCGTGACCCGCAAGATCACCCGGGCCGCCACGCGCATCAAACTGGGCCTGCAGGAGTCGATTTACCTCGGCAACCTCGACGCCAAGCGCGACTGGGGCTACGCCAAGGAATACGTCGAGATGATGTGGCTGATGCTGCAGCAGGACACGCCGGGCGACTATGTGGTCGCGACCAACGAGGCGCACAGCGTGAAGGAATTCTGCCAGGAGACATTTGGCCTGCTCGGGCTGGACTGGGAAAAGCATGTCCAATATGACCACCGCTATGAGCGGCCGGCGGAAGTGGATCTGCTCATCGGCAACCCGGCCAAGGCGCACCACCAGCTCGGCTGGACGCCCCGGGTGAAATTCAAGGAGCTGGTCAAGATCATGGTCGAGCACGACCTCGAGCTCGCCAAGCGCGAGGCGCAGATCGCGAAGCTGCCCGATCCGTCGAAGGCGCCGTTTGCTTGATGAGTTGGCCACAAAGAGGCGCAAAACGCGCAAATGCAGAGCAGCGGAAGGGGAGTTATTCTTGTGACTCTTGCGCCTTTTCGCGGCCAAACTCACGAACGGTGGCAGGATGAAACTCTTTATCGCCGGACACCAAGGCATGGTCGGAGCGGCGCTCGTGCGGCGCTATCAGCGCGAGCCGGGCGTGACCCTCGCGCTGCGCACGCGGGCGGAACTCGACCTGACTTCACAGGCGGCGGTGGAGGCTTTTTTTGCGCAGGAAAAGCCCGACACGGCGATCATCGCGGCGGCCAAGGTGGGCGGCATCCACGCCAACGCGACCTATCCGGCGGAGTTTTTGTCGGTGAACCTCGCGATCGCGGCGAACACGATCCATGCGGCGTATCGGCACGGCGTGAAGCGGCTGCTCTTCCTGGGCAGCTCCTGCATTTACCCGAAAAACGCGCCGCAGCCGATGTCCGAGGACTGCCTGCTGACCGGCCCGCTCGAGCCGACCAACGAGGCGTACGCCATTGCCAAGATCACGGGACTCAAGCTCGCTCAGTTCTACCGGAAGGAGCACGGCGTGCTGTTTCACTCGGCGATGCCGACCAATCTTTACGGACCCGGCGACAACTACCACCTGCAGAATTCGCACGTCCTGCCGGCGCTGATCCGTAAGTTTCAAGAGGCCAAGAAGGCCAATAGTCCCGAGGTCACGGCCTGGGGCACGGGCACGCCGCGCCGCGAGTTTTTGCACGTGGACGACCTGGCTGATGCGTGCGCGTTCCTGCTGCGGGTGGAGAATCCCCCGGATTGGATCAACGTCGGCACCGGGACGGACGTCACCATCAAGGAGCTGACCGAGACGGTGGCGGCGACGACCGGGTTTGCCGGCAAGGTGGTCTGGGATGCGTCCAAGCCCGACGGCCCGCCCCGCAAGCTGCTGGATGTATCGCGGCTGGCCAAACTCGGCTGGACGGCCAAGCTGGCCCTCAAGGATGGGCTCGCCAAAACATATGCCAGTTTCCTCGCCGAACAGGCCGCCGGTAAATTGCGGACCTGACCGATGAGCGACGAAGACGAATTTCTGCCCGAGGGCGCGGAGCCGGGTCCGAAGAAATCATTCTGGGCGCACCTGAATGACCTGCGCACCGCGCTGGTGCGCTCGTCCATCGCCATCGGCATCGCCCTGGTGGTCTGCCTGCTCATCTCGCCCAAGCTCGTGGCGATTTTGGAGTACCCGCTGGGGCGGATTGACCGCTTCGAAAAACCGAAGCCGACGATCACTTTCAAGGTGGGGGATAACGAACTCGGGCCTTACGTGGTGACCCGCGAGCAGTTTCCCGGGCTGCCGCCGGGCGACGCGCCCCATGCGGTTTACCAGGTGGGTCTGACCCAGGTGGGCAAGGAACCCACGCTGACCCTCAAGCTGCTCGAGGCGACGCCAGGGGAAGACACGAGCATGAAGATCCGGCTGCACAATTTCGCACCAGCGGAGGCGTTCTTCATCGCGTTCCACGTCTCGATCTACGCCGCGCTGATCGTGGCGTCGCCGTTCTGGGTCTTCTTCATGGGCCAGTTTTTCCTGCCGGCGCTGCGAATCAAGGAACGCCAGGTGTTCTTCACCTGGCTCGGGTGGAGCGTGGTGCTGTTCCTGTCCGGTGTGCTGCTGACGTACTTCATCCTCCTGCCGCTGGCGCTGCGCGCGTCGGTGGAGTACTCCGACCTGCTCGGCTTCAACGCGCTCGACTGGCGTGCCGACGACTACATCAGCTTCGTGTCGAAGTTCATCTTCGGCATGGGCCTCGGCTTCCAGTTCCCGATCGTGGTGCTGCTGCTGGTGAAACTCGGCATGGTCACCCACAAGCAGCTCTCCCACTACCGCCGCCACGTGATCGTGGTCTCCTTCATCCTCGGCGCCGTGCTGACGACCCCCGAGGTCATCACCCAGGTCGCCATGGCCATCCCGCTCTGCCTGCTCTACGAAGCCTGTATCTGGATCAGCTGGTTCTGGGAGCGGAAGAAGCGCCGGACAGGGGAGATCATTGACGTTTGAAGTGTCACAGCGGAGGTGAGCGATAAAGCGCTTTACCGCCAACGGTGATTTCGACGGGAACGAGATATTTCTTCGCGGCGACGAGATCGGGCGTGATGCCGAGACCGGGAGTGTCGGGGGCACGCACTGAGCCGTTGGCGTCGCGCTCCAAATGGTTGGCGGTCATCTCCACGGCGAGGGGCTTGGGCTCGACGGGGTATTCGCAGATCACGTCCTTCTCCAGGCCGGCGAAGGGCTGGAGGGAGGCGCTGAGGGCGAGGTGGGATGTGAAGGTGTGGTTCACGAAGGTCACGCCGCGGGCAACGGCATCGTCGGCGGCCTGCTTCGCGACGCTGATGCCGCCGATGCGGCCGCAGTCGATCTGGATGTAGCCGACGCCGCCGTGCTGCATCATGTGGCGCGCCATCCAGAGATTGTGGGCGCCTTCGCCGCCGGCGAGTTTCAGCGAACCGGCCTGGATCGAGAGGGACCTATACGCGTCGAGCGCACCGGAAACGAACGGCTCCTCGAGCCAGAGGGCGCGGGTCTCGTGCAGGGCAGGGAGGACTTGGGCGGCGCGGGCGACGTTGTCCACCCAGACCGTGCCGGCGTCCACGAGCAGCAGGCCATCGGAGCCGAGACCCTCGCGGGCGGCGTGCAATTGTTCGCGGTCGGCGGCGACGGTGGTGCGGCCGAATGGACCCCAGCCGAACTTCGCAGCGCGGTAACCGGCGGCGGTGGCGGCGCGACCTTTCTTCAGGGTTTCCTGGGGTGTGTCGCCGAAGAGAACGGAGGCGTAGGGCGTCTTCGCGAAGGACTGCTTGTAGCCGAGCAGTTTCCAGACGGGCTGGCCGAGTTTTTTGCCGAGGAGGTCCCAAAGGGCGATATCAACGCCGGACAACGTGTGGTCGGCCTGCAGCAGATCGAGGCTGTTTTCGCGGACGAGATTTCCGATGCGCGTAATGTCGGTGACGCCGTCGAGCGTCTGGCCGAGCACGGAGTCGCACACGGGTTTGCAGGCGGAGTGGGAGCGGGGACACATCCACGCGGCGATGGAGGGGAGCGGCGCAGCCTCGCATTCGCCCCAGCCCTCGAAGCCGCCGGCGTGCACGCGCACGAGCAGGGCGTCCTGGCTGCCATCGCCGATGTCCAGCACCTCGGGCATGGACAGGTAGAAAAAATCAACGGATTCGATTTTCATGACATCCGGTCTCTGCGACCCTGATGGTGGTCATGCTCTAGCGCCCCGCGGTGGCCGCGGGCACCGAGGTCGAGGCCGCCGGGGCGGGTGAAGGGGCGGGGCATGGGAACAGGCTGGCGGGGTTTCGGGCTGGGGGACAAGGCGGTTCCGTGCAAGCAATCCATCCGGATGGATTGCCGCGGCATGCTTCGCCTGCCTCGCAATGACAATCCGCCCGGATTTACCGCTTGCGCCGGTTGCCGGTCTTTGGGGCAATGAGGGTTCAATGATCGCTCCAGAGACCTTCAACCACATCGAAAACATCAAGAAGCGCGCCGGGCATCTATGGAGGTTTCTTTGACGTCGACCAAAAGCAGCGGGAAATAGAGGCGATGGATCACCAGATGGCCGAGCCCGGCTTCTGGGATAACAACGAGCGGGCGCAAAAGCACATCGGGAAGCTGAACAGCCTGAAACGGGCGGTGCTGCCGGTCGTCGCCTTCCAGAAGAAGGTCGAGGACATCGGCGTGATGCAGGAGCTCGTCGAGGCCGCGACCGGCGCGGAACGCGAGACCTACGAGAAGGAAATTGAGGATAGCGTCGCCCTGATGGTGCCGGAACTCGACCAGCTCGAGATCGCGTCCTTCCTCACCGGCCAGTTCGACAAGAACAACGCCATCCTCTCGATCCAGTCGGGCGCGGGCGGCACCGAGTCGAACGACTGGGCTGACATCCTTTTCCGCATGTATAGCCGCTGGGCCGAGCGCCGCGGCTACAGCATGGAGCTGCAGGACGTGCAGGCGGGCGACCAGGCCGGCATCAGCAAGGCCACGATCCTCATCAAGGGCGAAAACGCCTATGGTTACGTCAAGGCCGAGCGCGGGGTGCACCGGCTCGTGCGCATCAGCCCGTTTGACGCCAACAAACGCCGCCACACCTCCTTCTGTGCGGTCGACGTGATCGCCGAAATCACCGATGAGATCCAGATCGAGATCCCCGAGGCCGAGCTGCGCATCGATGTTTACCGGTCCTCCGGCAAGGGCGGCCAGGGCGTCAACACGACGGACTCGGCGGTGCGCATCACGCACATTCCCAGCAACATTGTGGTGGTCTGCCAAAACGAGCGTTCCCAGATCAAGAACAAGGCCGCCGCGCTGAACGTGCTCAAGGCCCGCCTCTACGAAAAACGCCTCGACGAACAGCGCACCGAGATGGAGCGGTTTTACGGCGAGAAGGGCGAAATCGGCTGGGGCAGCCAGATCCGCAGCTACGTGTTACAGCCCTACCAGATGGTGAAGGACCTGCGCACGGGCGTGAGCACGAGCGACACCCAGGGCGTGCTCGACGGCGACCTCGACCGCTTCGTCTACGGCTGGCTCCGCGCCGGCAGCCCGCGGCACCGGAACAAGGATATCCAGATGGAGGATTAATCGAGCAGAGGGCAGGGATCAGATGCCAGAAAACAGTTCCAAACCGTCTCTCACATTTGCTCTTTCTGAGATCTGACCTCTGACTGCCGACCTCTTTCTTTTCCGACCATGCCCGACCTGCCCCACGACCAGATCCGCGCCGCGCTCAGCGGGCAGCCGCTCTTCGAGGACAAGACCTGGCAGCTCTCGCCCGAGGCGTGGCCGGTTTCACCCGACCAACTCGCACAACTCGAGGCGATCGGCGTGGCCTGTCTCGAATTTCACCAGGCACTGGAGACGCTCTACCTGCGTTCGGTCGCGGGCAAAAACCTCCTGCGCAACAAGCCGCTGCTCGCACCGTGGGTGGCCGACTATCTTGACCGGGGCAAACCCGCCGACCTCATCGCCCACGCGCGCGACCCGAAGAACCGCGGGGCGTTCCCCACGGTGCTGCGGCCGGATCTGCTCCTGACCGACGACGGTTTTGCACTGACCGAACTCGACTCCGTGCCCGGTGGCATCGGGCTCACGGCCTTTCTGAACCGGCTCTATGCCTCGGCGGGCGGCGTGATCGGGGACAACGACGCGATGGTGGCGAATTTTTATGCGTCCCTGGCGGCGCTGCGGCCGGAGACGCGCAATCCATTCATCGCGCTCGTGGTGAGCGATGAGGCCGCGACCTACCGGCCCGAGATGCAGTGGCTGGCATCGCAACTCCAGCTGCAGGGCAAGCGCGTGTTCTGTATGCGGCCCGAGGACATCTTCCCGCTCGGTCCGCAGCTCTGCTTCGATGCGGACGGCAACCCGGAGAAGATCGACATCATCTACCGCTTTTTCGAGCTCTTCGACCTCGCGAATGTGAAGACGGCCAAGTTCATTTTCGAGGCGTGGTCGGCCGGCGAGGTCGCGATCACGCCGCCGATGCGGCCGTTCCAGGAGGAGAAACTCTCCCTCGCCCTGTTTCATCACAGCCGGCTGCAGGATTTCTGGGCGGAGGCACTCAGCGGACGGACACTCAAGCTGCTACGCGCGCTCATCCCGCCCTCGTGGGTGATGGACCCGGCGCCGCTGCCACCGGGGGCGATACTGGCCGGCCCGCACGCGGGTGGGCGGGCGCTGAGCGACTGGCGGGAACTGGCCGGCGCTACGCAGAAGGAACGCGACCTGATCGTGAAAATCTCCGGCTACCACGAGACGGCATGGGGTGCCCGGAGTGTGATCCTCGGCAGCGACTGTTCGCGGGAGGAATGGCAGGAAGGTGTCGCCAACGCCGTGGAACTCGCTCCGACGAACCTGCATCTGCTGCAGACCTACAAAAAGCCGCGCCGGGTCGGTCACCGCGTGTATGGCCGCGAGGCGCCATTTGCCGCGCGTGAGGTGGATGGCCGGCTGCGGCTGTGCCCGTATTATTTTGTCGTGGGCGGCCAGGTGAAACTCTCGGGCGCCCTCGCGACCTTCTGCCCGCCGGACAAGAAAATCATCCACGGCATGCAAGACGCGGCGCTCTTGCCGTCGCGGGTAACGGGGTGAGCCTTTAGGTGGTCGTCGATGTCCCATCGACGAATGCGGCGATAGGGTCATCGCCACCCACCTTCACATGGCCAGCGGCAGGACGGGATCCGTGTTTTCGACCACAGGCTCGGGCCCGAAATAATGCTGGGCGATTTGCTGTTCCAGGTCCGGCCGGGAGAGGGTGCTGACCAGACCCGATGGCGTGCCATCGGCGAGCAGGTAGTGCCAGGCCTGGAATTGCCGTACGATCAAGCCAACCGGGTCCAGGTGTTCGTCCAGCAGCACGCTGGCCACAGGCTCCTGGCCGCGGGGACCGGGAGCTGGGCTGGCGGGCACGCGCGCGAAATGAAGGACGCGGACGGCTGAACTCATGCGGCGGCTTCCTTGCGGGCGGCGGCGGGAGCCTTGGCGGCCTCCGACGCGAGGTGTGCGAAGAAGTTGTCACGGCGCTCGCGGGCGATTTTGACATCCTTCGTGCCGAGCGAGCGGCGGATGCGCTCCTTGGTGAAGGAGGTGGGATGCACCGTGTAGTGCAGGAACCACGTCCCGTGGTTGTCCCACAGGTGATGGTTGGGATTCTCCGTGTCGACGCGGATTCCAGGGAGTTTGGTGAGGTTGGACATGATGCGTGAGTTCTGTGGTTGGCAGGTTCGCGCACCAGGGGGTGAAAACAAAAAACCGATCTGAGGCATCAGATCGGTTCCGTCTTCGGGAGCGCTTTTGGTTCGGAGCCCTTGCGGGTTCCGCACATCCGAATCCCGAGGGATTCGATCCACCGTGGCCGCTCCCGGCCCGGTTGGCAGAACCGGCTTGTGGAGGGCCGATTCGTTCCTGATGCAACTGGGAC
This sequence comes from uncultured Opitutia bacterium, assembly GCA_903839035.1. Taxonomy (GTDB): domain Bacteria; phylum Verrucomicrobiota; class Verrucomicrobiia; order Opitutales; family Opitutaceae; genus Opi-474. The sequence continues at coordinate 2,233 of CAIMAQ010000009.1, read as the reverse complement.
CGTGTCAGCACTCCCCATGCCGTCCAGTCTTTTTTGGGACTAATTTGTCATTAACGCCCGGATTCGGTCCGGAATTTCCTGCTAAAAATCAGAATGAAAGCAACTTACACTTTGGGAAATAACCGGCGCAGGCCGGCTTCGGAGGCTTCGGTGAGGCCGCGCTCGGTGATGAGGCCGGTGACGAGTCGGGCAGGGGTGACGTCAAAGGCGGGGTTGGCCACGGGGCTGCCCTCGGGGGTGAGGCCGACGGACGCGATAGTGCCGTCGGCGAGCCGGCCGGTGAGATGGGTCACCTCGCGCGCAGAACGTTCCTCGATGGGGATTTCGCGGAGGCCGTCGCGCAGCGTCCAATCAATGCTGGGTGAGGGCACCGCGGCGTAGAACGGCACGCCGTTGTCGCGTGCGGCGAGGGCCTTGAGGTAGGTGCCGATCTTGTTGCAGACATCGCCGGTCGCAGTGGTGCGGTCGGTGCCGACGATGACGAGGTCGATCTGGCCGCGCTGCATGAGATGACCGCCCGCATTGTCGACGATGACGGTGTGCGGCACGCCGTGGTTGAGCAGTTCCCAGGCGGTGAGGCTGGCGCCCTGGTTGCGGGGGCGGGTTTCATCCACCCAGACGTGAATAGGCAGGCCGGCGTCGTGCGCGGCGTAGATCGGCGCGGTGGCCGTGCCGACATCCACGGCGCAGAGCCAGCCGGCATTGCAATGCGTGAGGACATTGACGCGCTCGCCGGGTTTTTTCTTCGCGGCGATCGCGCCGATCAACGGCAGGCCGGCGGCGGCGAGGGCACGGTTGAGGGCAACGTCCTCGTCGCAGATTTCCACGGCGAGCCGGTGGGCCGCGGCCGCTCGCGCGGCGGGAGCAAGCGGGGTGAGGTGGGCGCGCCCGCGGTCGAGGGCCCAGCGGAGATTGACGGCAGTGGGGCGCGTCGCGAGCAGCGTGGCGTGCGCGTGGGCGAGTCCGGCGTCGGAAGCGTCGGCACGCAACGCGAGCCACAGGCCCCACGCGGCGGTGGCGCCGATCAGCGGGGCGCCGCGCACCAGCATCGCGCGGATGGCGTGGGCGGCGTCAGCGAGCGTGGCGAGTTGGGCGGTGACGAAGGCGTGCGGCAGCTGCGTCTGGTCAATGATCTCGACCGCCGCGCCGTCGGCAGCCGGCCAGATGGTGCGAAAGGCTTGGCCGGAGACGTTCACGCGGAATGGCGCGGAAGGGTGGAGCGCATGGAGTGGTTAAGCCGCAGCGGTGCGTGGCGCGCAAGGCGTGAAAGCCGGGCCGAATTTGTGGTTCCAAGCGGAGCGGTTTCGGACTCAATCGGCAGACCCGGCGTATGAAACCCCCGATCCAGACACCGCTTGCCTCCCGGGGATTTTATTGGGCGCTGGGCGCGATCGTGGCTGTTTTCGGCGCGGTACGGCTGGGCGGTGCCTGGAATGACCTGTGGCTGGATGAAATCTGGTCGCTGCGGCTGGTCCAGGCGCTCCATTCCCCGGTGGAAATCGTCACCCGGCTCTGGCACGATAACAACCACCCGCTCAATTCGCTGTGGCTTTACCTGCTCGGTCCGGGGCAGGCGGAGTGGGCGTATCGGCTGCTGTCGTGGTTCACGGGCACGGCGGCGGTCGGGCTGGCGGGGCTGATTGGCCGCCGACTTTATCAGCAGTTGCAGCCGGATGAGGCGCCGGCACGGGCGTCGGTGACTGGGCTGGTGACGGCGATCCTGGTCGGAGGTTCGTACTTTTTAATCCACTATTCGTCCGAGGCGCGCGGTTATGCGCCGGCGGTCGGGTTTGGGTTTCTGGCCGTTTATGCCCTGGGCCGTGGGCGCGAGCGGCCGGCGGGCGGCTGGGCGGCAGTTTATGGCGTCGCCTGCGTGTTGGGCCTGTTGTCGCACCTCGTGGTGTTTCAGGTGATGCTCGCGGGCATGGTTTGGTCGGGGCTGGCCCTCGGCAAAAACTGGAACCGCTGGCGCGACCGGTGGGTTCACCTGCTGAGCTGGCATCTCGTTCCGTGGATGTTCCTGGGGATTTATTACCTGGGTTTTGTCCGCAAAATCGAAATTGGCGGCGGCCCGAAACTCGCGCTGGCCGAGGTGCTGGGGACGCTCGCGGCGTTCAGCCTGGGATTTCCGAGCGGGTGGGGCTGGATCGCGCTCCTCGTTTTTCTGGGGGCGACGGTCTTCGGCCTGGTGCTGGTCTGGCGCCGGGACCGGGCCTTGGCCGTTTTTTTTGCG
>CAIMAQ010000008.1 GCA_903839035.1 uncultured Opitutia bacterium | reverse complement strand
TTTCAAATTAATATGTGAAAACGACCCTGGCCTCAGGGAGAAAATGCCTTGTTCAGGTCGGCAAAGGCAGCGAGGCCACGATCCGGCGCAGCACGGTGACGATCGCCCGGCGCTCCTCGAGGGCATCGCTCGTCTGGCGGGCCAGCGAGAGCCGGTGGGACAGGATCGGCGTGACCAGCTCCACAACATCATCCGGCAGTACAAAATCGCGTCCGTGCACCAGGGCCCGCGCCTGCGCCGCCGTGCGCAGCGCCAGGCCGCCGCGCACGCTGACGCCGGACTTGAATTCGGCCTCACTGCGCGTCGCCGTCACGATCCGCAGGATGTAGTCGAGCACGCTGTCCTCGACGAAGACCTGGGCGACCAGCGCCTGCAGCCGCAGCACGTCGGCGCGCGTGATGACCGCATTGAGCTTGATCGCATCGTAGCTCGTGCGCGCGATCCGCAGGATCTCGAGTTCGTCCGCCGGCTGCGGATAACCCATCTGCAGCCGCATGAGAAAGCGGTCCATCTGGCTCTCCGGCAGCGGAAACGTCCCCTCGTAGTCCACCGGGTTCTGCGTCGCGAACACCATGAACGGTGCGCCCACCGCATGCGCCACGCCGTCCACCGTCACCCGCGCACGGTCCATGACCTCGAGCAGCGCCGACTGCGTCTTGGGCGTCGCGCGGTTGATTTCGTCCGCCAGCACCACGCTCGCGAAGATCGGACCCGGCTTGAACACAAATTCCTTCGCCGTCTCGTCGTAGATCGCGACGCCGGTGACATCCCCCGGCAGCAGGTCGCTGGTGAACTGGATGCGCGAGAACGGGCAGTCCATCGAGCGCGCGAGCGCATAGGCGAGCGTGGTCTTGCCGACCCCGGGCAGGTCCTCGATCAGCAGGTGGCCGCCGGCGACGAGGCAGATGATGACCTGGTCAATGACGTCGTCCTTGCCCTTGATCGACGCCTGCATGCTCGTGCGGAGCCGGTCCAGCGCCTGCTTCGCCTCGGTGACCTGTGCGGTCTGAATGAAGTCGCTCATGGCGGATAAAGTGAGCAAACCCGGCGCGACGTCAAACCGCCGTCGGGGTCTATCCGGCGAATTTACTCGGGATTTATAGGTAGGCCGCCTGCTCGCAGGCGCTCTCTGAAGCGTGAGCAAGCTCGCCGCCTACAATTCGATCCAAACCCGCTAATCTGCCTGTTCCCTGCCTTTCCCTCTCCTCCGTGCCTCCGCGATCAAATCCTATTTCTGCTCCAGCAGCTTGATCAGCGCCGAGAAATCCTCGTCACCCAGCCCGCGCGCCTCAGCCGCATGCAGTGCGGCGCGCACCGTGCCGAGCACCGGCAAGCCGGCTCCGCCCGCCGTGTGCATCGCCAGCCGCATGTCCTTCGACATGTGCTTCACGGAGAATTGCGGCGCAAAATCCCGCGCCTTCAGCTTCGGCTCCTTCAGCTTGGTCAGGCCGGAATAGCCGGCGTTCTTACCCATCGCCTCAAAGAAGACGTCATCCGTCACGCCGGCCCAGCGGCAGAGCGTCAGCGCCTCGCTCAGCGCCTGCATCTGCGCCGCCAGATTGAGGTTCATCGCGAGCTTCAGCGTGCAGGCCTGCTCGTTGGTGCCGATGACGAAGCGGTGCGCCGACACCAGCGAGAGCAGTGGCTCCAGCTCCGCAATCAACCCGCGGTCACCGCCGAGGTAATAAATCGTCTGCCGCTGTTCCGCCGCGGGCTTGCTGCCGGTGAACGGCGCCGCGAGATACCGCGCCCCGCGCGCGACCACGCGCGCCGCGAACTTCGCACTGCTCTCCGCGTCGATGGTGCTCGACTGCACCACGATCTTGCCCGGTCCGAGCTTGGGCAGGATGCGCGTCAGCACGTCCCCCACCGCCGCCGGGTCGGCGACGACGATCTGGATGACATCCGCCGCCACTGCGACCGCCTCGGGCGTCGGCTGCCACGACGGAAAATCCGGCTGCGGCGTCCGGTTCCACGCTCCGGCGAGCACGCCCGCCGCATGGTAATGCCGCGCCCACACCCCGCCGATGATTCCCAGACCGAGTACGCCGATTTTCATAAAGCAATTAGTTTCACCACGAAACACCCGGATCACCCGAAAGCCAAACCGCAAACCACGATCCTGGCCCGCGAATCACGCGAATTTGCACGGATAGTTTCCACTCCCTCTCATGTCCGGACCATTCGCTTAAAATTCGCGCCATTCGCGGGTAAAGCGCCGGTTCACCAGCTCCGGAACAGCATCCGCTGCTCCGGCGTGTAGCGGGCCAGCGTCGCCGGCTGGATGTTCTGCTCCTCGTCCATCGTGGAGATGTTCTGCGACTTCATCCAAAACGGGCCGTAGCCGACATGCAGCGTCTTGCGCGTTCGGCCCGAGCGAATTGACAGACCGCCGTGACGCAGGTTCTCGGTAAAGAGGATCGCGGCCCCCGCCTTGACCGGCAGGCCCAGCATGCCGGGTTCCGCATTCGCATCGCTGGTGCCGTAGGGGGAGACCAGGTTGCTCTTGTGCGTGGCCGGCACGACACAGAACGGGCCGTCCTCCGGCCCCACGTCATGCGTGAAATAAATCATGCGCACCATCATGCAGTCGATGCCCTTGGCATTGTAGTTGTACCGGTACTTCCCGCTGATCGGTCCGCCCATGTGCGTGTGGCTCTGGTTGCCCTGGTAGCGGATCCGGATCTCCGAGTTGTTGATCGTCGGACGCTCCTGCACGATGCCACGGATGAAGTCCATGGTCGGACCGTGGTTGACGAGAAGGTCAAAGGCCGGGTCGGCGTTGAAAAAGTCTTCGATGATCACCGTGGCGCCCTCCTTGCGCTCACCCCCGGCGTAATAGCCCTTCTCGGCGTTGACGTGGTATTCCGAGTTCCACGCGCTTTTCTTCCGTGGCGGTTGCGTGAGGCGGGCCACGGCATGCTCCTCCACCGCGTCGATTGCCCGCGCCAGCCGCGTCGTTTCGTTGGCTCCCAGCAAGCCGGGCAGCACGAGGTAGCCTTGGCGGTCGAATTCGTATTTTTCGATGTCGGTCATGGTGATTAATTCCCCAGGATTTCCAGCATCCGCGTGAACAGCCGGTTCACCTTTGCCTGGTTGTCCTTCACGAGCTCCTTGAACTTCGCGAAGTCGATCTCCGTGCCCTCGAGCCCGTTCGCATAGTTGTCGATCAGCGCGAGGCTGTTGTAGCGCAGGCCCAGCTCGCTGCAGAGGTCGGCCTCGTGCGCCGCCGTCATGCCGATCACGTCGCCCCAGGACTGCACCACCCGGATCTCCGCCTTCGTCTCAAAGCGCGGCCCGCGCATCTGCACGTAGACCTTGCCCGGGTGGATCTTGAATTCCGGCGCGAGCTTGGCCAGCAGCAGCGGGATGAGGTTGTTCGCGATCACGGGCGCCCCGCCCTTCAGCTCCTGGTCAAAGAAGGTCGCCGGCCCCTGCTGCAGCCCCACGTAGTCGGCGCATGACACAAACGTCCCCGGCGGCAGCTCCTTCTTCAGCGAACCCACCGAGTTGAGCGACACGATGTCCTGGTAGCCAAGGTCGGCCAGCGCGCGGATATTGGCGCGGTAGTTGATCGAGTGCGGCGGTAACGGGAAGGCATAGCCGTGGCGGTTGATCAGCGCGAAATCGCCCTGCGTTTTGTAGGTCACCGGGCCGTAGGCCGTCTCCACGGTTTTCACCGCCCACGACTTGAACAGGTCCGAGTTGACGATGCTGGTGCCACTGATGAACGCGACCTTCATGGAATTTTTGGTTTCTACTTTCGATTTCTAAACAAGCGACCGTCTCTGCCGGTCACGAGGTAGCATAGCGGCCTGCCTGGTTGCCACCGCAACTGGATTTTCACCTCCAGCGAGCATCCCGACCCTTGCCTCTTGGCCACTTTCCGTCCGAATCGGCGCGTCTTCCCTCCGCTTCAGCCAATCGAAAACCGAAAGTCGAAATTTTCCCATGCCCCTGATCGACAAACCGCTCCCCGAACTGAAAACTTATCTGGGCCGCAACCCGCGCCCGGCCGACCACGACGCCTACTGGGCCGCCGCGCTTAAGGAGCTCGACGCCACC
>CAIMAQ010000007.1 GCA_903839035.1 uncultured Opitutia bacterium | reverse complement strand
CGTTCGGCTGCACCGTTTTCAGTGACAACCCCGCGTTCGAGTTGCTCCGCAACGCCGGCGAGGGTTCAGTCGTCCGGGTCGAGGGCAAGGTCGACTATTATCAGGGCCGCCTTTCGCCCAAACTTGGCAAGCTCACCGTGCTCACCGAGAGTGAACTGGGTGCCCCGGGCTTGCTCGACAACCTCGTTGAGCTCGCCCCGGAAAACGCCGATGCCCTCTGGTCGGAGTTCAACGGCTTCATCGATGGCATCACTCACCCCGCCCTGCGGGCGACCACCCGCGCGGTCTTCGATGAGATCGGCGAGACGTTCCGGTGGACTCCCGCCGCCGTCTCCATGCATCACGCCTACCGGCACGGGCTGCTCGAGCACACCGTGCACATGGCCCGGGCCTGCCGGGCCCTCCTGCCACTTTACCCCGAGGTGGAGGGCAATCTGGCCATGGCTGGCATCCTGTTGCATGACACCGGCAAAACCATCGAGTACGAAGGTACCCTCGCGACGAAACGGAGCCGCCGGGGTATTCTGCAGGGCCATGTCGTCCTCGGCTACCAACTCGTCCGCAAAGCTGGCAAGAAGGCCAAGCTGGGCGAGGAACTGCTGGAGCGGCTCGAACACATTGTGCTCAGCCACCAGGGCGAGCCCGAGTGGGGCGCCGCCGTTTATGCGGCGACTCCCGAGGCCGTGTTCGTGTCGATGATCGACAACCTCGACGCCAAGATGGGGATGGTGCAGCGCGCCTTGCGCCAAGCCGCGGACGGCGAGGAATTTTCCGAGCGCCTGCCCGGCTTGAGTTCACCGCTGCTAACCCGCCCGCCGCAGCCAGACTGAGGTCAGGCGGACGGCTTGAGAACTGGAACTTGCGACCCGGTTACAGGGCGTAGGTGATCGTGCGCAGGCCGACCGACACCGACGATCGAGATCGCGACGCCCTGCGTGAAGGCACCCGGGTACGTCTCGTTGGCGACCAGGTTGAGGGCCTTCAAATAGTTCGTGCTGCCGATCAGGTTTCTGATCGTCATGCTCAAGACACCGTTCTCGAGGTAGTATTGATCAGCCGCGCCGGACAGTTGGCGGGCGTTGTTCAGGATGGTCTTGTCCTGCGAGGCCCGGCGGACCTGCTGGAACGCGGGAATCGCCACGCCGGCGGCCAGCAGGCCGATGATAACAACGACAATCATGATTTCGACTAGGGTGAAGCGCTTGGCGGATTTGTGCACGGTATTCTTGGATCAGGGGGTGAGGGTTGGGGCGGAATGACATAAAACGCTCAACCCGGGCGCTGCCTCTATTGCCATCAGGGCCAGGGCGCTGGCAGCGGCGGACAGCCCAATACGTAGTTATGCGACCGGAAGCCAATTCCGGCGCTTTACTGCAAGTGCTGCAGAATCCCCGCCATCGGCAGGAAGAGCGCAATCACGATAACCCCCACCAGCAGTGCCATGAGCAAGATCATGATGGGCTCAATCATCGCGGTCAAAGCTGCGACTGCATTGTCCACTTCCTCGTCATAGATATCTGCGACCCGGCCCAACATGTCAGCGAGCGCACCGGTTTCCTCCCCAACCCCGATCATGCTCGAGACCAAATGCGGGAAGATGCCCGACTCCTCGAGGGCGGGTGCGACCATGCCGCCGCCCTTGACGCGTTCGTGCACCACTTTGAGCGCGGTTGAAACGTGCACGTTCCCGCTCGTCGCCCGGGTAATCTCCAATGCCTCCAAAATCGGCACCCCGCTCGCGAGCAACGCGCCGAAAGTCCGGGCGAAGCGGGCGATGGCCGCCTTGAGCAAAAAATCCCCGAAGATTGGCGACTTGATCTGCACCCAATCTGCGATGCGCGTGCCCAGCGGCGTGCGCCGAACCTGCCGCCCCGCCAGACCGGCCAGCAGCAGGAGCCCGATTGCCGCGACGAGGTGATGATGGCTGAAATTGCTTACGTCCAGCACCAGTTGGGTCAGCGGTGGCAACGGCTGCCCCTTGAGTACTCCGCTGAAAATGAGCTGGAATTTCGGCACAACAAAAACCACCAGGCCGCTCAAAATCCCACACGCGACCGTCAGGATGATCACCGGGTAGGTCATGGCGGCCTTAATGCGGCCTTTGATCCGGTCGTTTCTTTCCAGAAACCGGGCCAGCCGATCCAGCACAAGGTCGAGAACTCCCCCCGCCTCCCCGGCTGTGATCATCGAGCGATACAGTTCGTCGAAGACCCGCGGGGATTGCCGGAAGCCATCAGCCAGATTACTCCCCGAACTGATGGCCTCGGCCAGGCACAGAATGACCTCCTGGAACGACCGGTTCCGTTCCGCCCGGGCCAGTACCTGCAAGGCCCGGTGGAGCGGCAGGCCCGCCTTCAGCAGGGTCGCCAAGTGCCGCGTGAATAGCATCAGCCCTTTGCGGCCGACCACCCGGCTGATTGTGAACCCCTTCCATTTGCGTCGCAGGTCCGGCCCGGCGTCCGGATTGGTGGCGGAACCCGCTCCGCCGCCAGGGGCGGCACTGTTTGCAGCTGACGGTGGACGCAGGACGAGCGAGGTTGGCGCCAGTCCGCGGGTCTTAAGTTCCAGCACCGCCATTCCCTGATGGGGGGCGATGATCGTGCCTTGAGCTACGCGCCCGTGACCAGGTGCAACCGCCGTGTAATCGAACTCCGGCATCTTCAAGTGTACTTCGCAATCTCCTCAAGTGTCGTGACTCCGGCCGCGACCGCGCGGAGTCCTTCCTCCCGCAACGTCCGGAGCCCAAAATTGCGCGCATGTTCCCGGAGCACATGGGCCGGGACGTTTTCAGTCACGAGTTCCCGCAATGTCGCGGTCATCCCCAGCCATTCGAATATCCCCATCCGACCGCGATAGCCGGTCTGCCCACAGCGGTCGCAACCGCGGCCACGGAAATATGGGCGCTCAAGCCAGTCCGCCGGCCTGAGTTCCAACTGGCGAATCACGTTCATGGGCGGCTCGCACGCGCTGCGGCAGTCCGGGCAGATGCGGCGCACAAGGCGCTGGGCCAGCACCGCCCCAACGGTGGACGCGAGGAGAAAGGGCTCCACCCCCATGTCGATCAGGCGGGTCACGGCCGCCGGCGCATCATTGGTGTGCAGGGTCGACAGCACGAGATGCCCCGTCAGTGAAGCCTGGACAGCGATCGACGCGGTTTCCAGGTCGCGAATCTCACCCACCATGATCACATCCGGGTCCTGCCGGAGAAATGAGCGCAACGCCGTGGCAAAGGTCAGGCCTGCGCCCGGATTGATCGGTACCTGCATGATTCCCTCGATCTCATATTCCACCGGATCCTCGATCGTCAGTAACTTGACCTCAGCCGAGCTGATGGCCCGGAGGGCACTGTACATCGTGGTGGTCTTGCCGGATCCGGTCGGCCCGGTGACAAGCAGGATGCCACTGGGTCGGTGGATAATCTGGCGCAGGTCCGCGAGCACGTCGCCCGGCAGCCCAAGGGTGGACAGCTCAAGTTCCAGTGCCGACTGGTCGAGCACCCGGAGGACCACGCTCTCGCCAAACTGCGTTGGCAGGGTCGAAACGCGCAGATCCACGCTCCGGCCATCCAGCGTCGCCCGGATTCGGCCATTCTGGGGAGCCCGGCGTTCCGCAATGTCCAGATTCGCGAGCACCTTGAGGCGTGAGGTCACCGGCAGAGCCAATTCCCTGGCCGGTGAAGTCATCTCGTAGAGCGCGCCGTCCACGCGGTAGCGGATCTTGAACTCATGTTCAAAGGGCTCGAAATGTATGTCACTCGCCTGATCAGCGATGGCCTTGGCCAGCACCTGATTCACGAGCTGGATAACCGGCGGCTGGCCCGCCATCGCCGTCAGGTCATTCACTGAAGGCCCGTCTCCCAGCGCGTTGATTTTTTCTCCGCCCACGGGGTCGGTGGCATTCCCCGGCCGATCCGGACCTTTCCCATAGTGCAATTGCAGCAATCGTTCGAGTTCCGCAGGCTCGCAGGGCAGTAACCGCACCTCACGACCGAGCGCAAACGCGATGTCCTCGGCCAACTGGCTGTTTTCCGGATCAGACGTCAGCAGCTCGAGCCTGCAGCCAACTGCCCGCAGCGGGACAACCCGGTGGGTCCGAGCCAGGTCCCCGGGCAAAAGTTCCACTTGGTCCCGGGCCAACGTCACCGGCAGTTCAACCATCACGCCTCACCCCACGCGCCCTGCAACACTGTGTCGGCAGGGTCTGCGTCAGAAATCCGTTAGCATTGCCGCCATGGCCTGAGCCCGTTGCCTGCCGGGCGCTTATCCGCCGGACAACACGTCGGTCGGATCAGGCCGCACCGCGCGAGGGTCCGAATCAGACCACGCCCGGCTTTTCCGCCTGACGGAATCGGCCGCCCGTCAGAGCACCTTCAACTTCGCGCCGCCAGCGACCAGCTTGTCCCGCATGAGGACGGGATCCTGGGCTTTCTCCACGCACTCGTCCGCCGTGATGAGCTCGCGGTTAAACAGACTCATCAGGTGGGTATCCATGGTGATCATGCCGAGATTGGCACCCGTCTGGATGTCCGAATTGATGCGGAAGGTCTTGTTCTCGCGGATCAGCGACGCGATCGACGTCGTGTTGATCATGATTTCGTAACCGGCGATGCGGCCGCCGCCGATCTTCTTGCAGAGCACCTGGGAAATGACGGCCTGGATCGACGAGGCGAGCTGGGTGCGGATCATGTCCTTCATGTTCGCCGGGAACGCATCCACAATACGGTCGATCGTCTTGGCCGCGCCGTTGGTGTGCAGCGTGCCGAACACCAAGTGACCCGTCTCGGCGGCGCTGATGGCGGCCTCGATCGTCTCCAAATCGCGCATTTCACCCACGAGGATGATGTCCGGGTCCTGACGAAGCGCGCGGCGCACGGCTTCGGCGAAGCTCGGCACGTCGGAATGCACCTCGCGCTGGGTCACCACGCAGCGTTTGTGGTTGTGGTAATATTCGATCGGGTCTTCGACGGTGATGATGTGGCCATCGCGGTTCTCGTTGATGTAATTCACCATCGACGCGAGCGTGGTGGACTTGCCGGAGCCGGTCGGGCCGGTGACGAGGATCAGGCCGCGCGGGCGGTAGAGCAGTTCGCGGATCTTATCGGGCAGGCCGATATCCCGCAGGCCGAACATCTTGTAGGGAATCTGGCGCAGCACCAAACCGTAGTTCCCCTTGGCCTTGAGCACGGAGACGCGGAAGCGGGCTTTCTCACCAAACGCGAAACCAAAGTCCGACCCGCCGTTGAGCTTCACGTTGCTGATGTGGCTGTCGGGCGTGATGGACTGCATCAGTTTCTCGGTGTCGAGCGGGCTGAGGGCCGGCCCGTCAATCGGCGTCATGCTGCCACTGAGCCGGAGCGTCGGCGGCTGCCCGACCTGAAGATGAAGGTCGGAGGCGTTTTGCTCGACGACCAGTTCAAGCAACTCGTTCATTTCATAGCTCATGGTGGGTCCGGGTGATTGGGTTAGCTGGCATCGCCTGCCGTCATAGATACGACTTCCTCAATGGTGGTCAAACCAGCGATTGCCTTGCGAGCACCATCCTCGCGGAGCGTACGCATCCCCAGGGCCCGCGCCCGCTCCCGCAACTGGGCCGAGCCCGGCCGTTCGTGAATCATTTGTGAGATTTCGTCCGTGAGCACCAAGAGCTCAAAAATTTCCACCCGGCCGCGGTAACCGGTGCCATTGCACCCGGGGCAACCAGCGCCCCGCCTGAATGTCACCGTCCCAGCCGGAGGCGGACCACAACCCAGGAGGTCCAGTTCTGCGGCGGTGGGAGTCACCGGCTGCCGACACTCGCTACAGACCTTCCGGACCAGTCGCTGCGCGAGCACCGCGCGCAGGGAACCGGAAAGCAGAAACGGCTTTACTCCAAGGTTGAGGAGACGCGCAATCGCCCCGGTCGCGTCAGAGGTGTGCAGCGTGCTGAAAACCAGGTGACCCGTCAGCGAGGCATGAAGCGCGATCTCCGCGGTTTCCCGGTCGCGAATCTCGCCCACCATGACGGTATTCGGCGCCTGCCGCAGCATCGCCCGCAGCGCCGAGCTGAAGGTCAGGCCACTCTCATGGCGCACGGGCACTTGGTTGATTCCACTCAACTGGTATTCCACGGGATCCTCCACGGTGATGATCTTGTGGTCCGTCTGGTTGAGCCGTTGCAGGCAGGCATAAAGTGTCGTCGTCTTGCCCGAACCCGTGGGCCCCGTGGCCAGCACCAGGCCATTGGGCTTGGTGATCAGTTGCTCAAGCACCGTCCGATCATCGTCCAGCAGACCCAGATCCGTCAGCCCCGGCCGCAGATGCGCCGGGTCGAGAATCCGCAGGACCATGCTCTCACCATGCACCGTGGGGAGCGTGGAGGCCCGGAGGTCAAGCGCTCGGCCTTCGTGCCGGACTTGAATGCGTCCGTCCTGCGGCAGGCGTTTCTCGGCGATGCTGATGTTCGCCATGATTTTCAGCCGCGATATCATCGCCCGCTGCAGCCGCTTCGGCGGATCCGCCATCTCCTGGAGCACGCCGTCGACGCGGCAACGAACGCGAAACCGTGACCCGAACGGTTCAAGGTGAATATCCGAGGCCCGGCGTTGGATCGCATCTGAGATGAGGCTCTGAACTGTTTGGATGATTCCGGCCTCATCCTCCGCGGAGTCTGCGCTGAGACTGCCGGTCCCGGGTTGAGGGAGGCACAACGTCTCCACGCGGGCCTCTGCCGTTTCATCTGTCCCGGCGAAACACCGGTCGATCGTCCGTCCAATCTGCCCGGCGGGCGCGAGATAGAGCTCGATATCCAGACCCAGCAGATGGCGGAGACAGTCAGTGCGCTCCACGTCCAACGGATCACTTGCGGCCACCAGCAGCCGGTTGCCGTGTCGCGCAAAGGGGACGAGGCCGTAGGATTCGGCCAACTCGCGGGGCAGCAGGTCACGAAGCGCTTCCGGCACAACCTGTGCGGCGAGATCCACCGTCTCCAGACCCCATTGTCGGGCCAGCCGTTGGACCTGCGGCCACTCCCCCACTGTCCCGGCTGACACCCCGGGCCCGGCCGGCACCAGCTGAGCCGATACCGCCACCCCGGGACCAGACCCTCCTTTGCCGGGTGGCAGTTGCAGCACAGAATCGTCTGCCAGGGGGCTCACATGCCGGCGGGAGGTTAGCGGTTGAGGCTCATCAGGAATTCGGCGTTGGACTTCGTCTTCTTGAGCCGGGTAATGAGCATTTCCATGGATTCAATCGGACCCAGGCCCTGCATCGCACGCCGCAGGCCGTAAATTCGCTGTAACTCGTCCGGATGGTAAATGAGCTCCTCCTTGCGCGTGCCCGAGCGGTCGATGTTGATCGCCGGGAAGATGCGCCGCTCCACCAGGCCGCGGTCGAGGTGCAGCTCGCTGTTGCCGGTGCCCTTGAATTCCTCGAAGATGATCTCGTCCATGCGGCTGCCGGTGTCGATCAGCGCGCTGGCGATGATGGTCAGGCTGCCGCCGCCCTCGATGTTGCGCGCGGAACCGAAGAAACGCTTCGGCTTTTGCAACGCGTTCGATTCGAGGCCGCCGGACATCGTCTTGCCCTGGTTGCCGGCCAGCGCGTTGTACGCGCGGGCCAGGCGGGTGATGGAATCCAGCAGGATGATCACATGCTCGCCCTGCTCGACCAGCCGGCGCGCCTTCTCGATCACCATCTCCGCGCAGTGCACGTGGCTCTCGGGCGTCTCATCAAACGTGGACGACACCACCTCGCCCTTCGTGTGGCGGCGGAAATCGGTCACTTCCTCGGGCCGCTCGTCAATGAGCAGGAGGATGAGTTTCGCGTGGGGGCTGTTTTCCGTGACGGAATTGGCGATGTTCTGCAGCAACACGGTCTTGCCGGTGCGCGGCGGCGCGACGATCAGGCCGCGCTGGCCGAAGCCGATGGGCGTCAGGATGTCCACGGCGCGCATGGAGACGTCCTTCGAGGTCACCTCCGATTCCAGCAGGATGCGCTTGAGCGGGTAATACGGGACGAGTTCTTCGAACGGCGTGACCTTGGAAATATCCTCGGGATCGCCGTTCATCACCTTGTCCACGCGCACGACGGCCGGGCAGCGTTCGCCGCCCTGCGGCGCCTGCACGAGAACCTCGACGCGATGGCCGCGCTTGAGACCATAGAGCTTGATCAGGCTGTCCGGCAGAAAAGCATCGTCGGGATAGAGGCGGTAGTTGACGTGCTCGTGCACGACAAAGGCTCCGCGATCCGTCACATCAATGTACCCGCGGTCATGAATCGGCCGCTTGCTCTCGTGCGCGAGGGCGAACACCTGCGCCAGCAGCTGCTTGCGGTTGGGCGCGCCGATAAATTCGACGCCGAATTTCTTCGCAAAGTTGGTCAGCTCGCCCAGCGGCAGCGCATAGAGCTCGTCGAGATAAAGCGGGTCACCCTTCCCGGAGGAAATTTCCTTGGCCAGGAGCTTGAGCGCCGCGGGATCGCTGAAACGCGATGGGTTCGGCAGGTCGCCGTGCACCGGCGTATTGCTCGGCGGAGGCGGCTGCGGCGGGTGTTGCGTATGCGACTGCCCGCCCTGGCCGCCCTGGCCACCGCCACCGCTGGGCTGCCAATGACCGCCACCGCCACCATGGCGGCCGCGTTTGCGTTTGTTGCGTTTCCAAAATCCACGGTCACCACCGCGATCTTGCCACTCCCCTTGGCCACCCTGGCCGCCCTGGGCACCTGATCCACCCTGGCCGCCTTGACCGCCCTGCTCGCCACTGCCCTGGCTATCCTGGGATGAACCACCGCTGCCGGTACCACTCTCGAAGGAGGGGGACTCAGAAGCCCGCGAAGCCGCAGCCCGGTCAGCATCGCCCGCCGAGGAAGACGGAACTTCGGCCCGCATGGGCTCAGGCGCAGCCACCGGAGCCGGTGTGGCCGCCGGCTCTGAGCTGACGCTGGATTTGGCCTTCACGCTGCGCGGACGGCGGCGGGTGAGGCGGGAAATCTTCTTGTCATCGCCGGTGCCGGTATCTGAGCCGGTGGCGGAGGAATCGCTGTCGTTTTTCGGGGGCATATCCATGATCAAAACTGAATTAAGTGACTGAGGGGTGCGCAGCCCGGCTGCTTAGAGCCGGCAGCGATCCTCTCAGCTCACCGTCCGCAGGTCGTGAATGAGTGCGGTAACTTGATCTTGCAGGAATTGGACGCTGCCGTCGTTCCACAAGACAAAATCAGCCAGCTCGATTTTACGCGCCAGGGGCAGTTGCTTGGAGATTCGTTGCTCGGCGAGCGCGTGCGGTAGGCCACGCTGCTCCAGTCGGGCGAGTTGCTGGGCAGGAGCACAGGCGACGCAGAGGGTGAAATCAAACCAATTCTCCAGGTTCTTCTCGAACAACAAGGGCACCTCGACGGCCCAGGGCCCCTCCGGCGCCGTGGCCAGCGCCTGACGCCACAGGCCAAACAACCGCGGATGCGTCAGCGCTTCCAGCCACTCCCGTTCATTATCGTCCGCAAAAACCCGCTGACCCAGCCGCGCCCGGTCCACCTGGCCATCCGGCGCCACCACCCCGTCGCCAAAGTGCCGGTGGATCTCGGCCACCACCTCTGGCAGTGGGAGGATCTGTTCGCGCAGCAGCGCATCCGAGTCGAGTCGCCGGAATCCAGCACGCTCAAACATCCCGGCCACAGCGGATTTACCGCACCCCATTCCTCCAGTGATTCCAATGATCATCACTAAGTGTTTCCGCCTAGATTTGGACTTGCCTGACTAATGCGCAAATTCTTAATCGCGGGACTTCGCCGCGCCGCCTGCCGAAGGAGATTTTCCTATGGCGGCACTGCATGCCTCAACCTGTCGATACCAAGAATTCCGCGGCTGTTTCCAGGCTTACGCGGGCACTCTTTCTCCGGTTATTTCCCGGGGCTTCACCCACCCTGCTGGACCGGGCCTTCACCGATGTGGAACTGCTTTTTGCCGGCCGCCATCCGGGATTTCAGGCCAATGACCTCCGCTACCACGACTTCGAGCACACCCTGCAGGCCACGGTCTGCCTTACCGTGCTTTTGGAGGGAGCCCAGTTGTCCGGCGAAATTGAAAAATTCTCCGCCCGGCAGTTCGAAATCGCGATCGCCGCCGCGCTACTGCATGACTCCGGTTACCTGAAGGCCCGCTCGGATGAGGGCGGCACCGGCGCAAAATATACGCTAACCCATGTCCTGCGGAGCTGCGCTTTTGCCGCCTCCTATCTGCCCACCCTGGGGGTGAACGAAAAAGAAATCGCCAGTGTCCTCGCCGCCATCAACTGCACCGGGCATAACCACGAAATCGGCCGGCTGCAGTTCACCGACTCGACCGACTGTTTCATCGGCTGCAGTCTGGCCACCGCCGACCTCATCGGCCAGATGTCCGCGCCGGATTACCCCGAAAAACTCGAGGTGCTCTACGGGGAATTCCGCGAATCCGACGATTTTGTCGCCGTGCCCCGCGAGCGGCGCCGGTTCAAATCCGCGCAGGATCTGGTCCTGAAAACCCCTCATTTTTGGACCCAAGTCATCCAGCCGCGGCTCGAGCATGATCTCCGCGGCGTCTATCGCTTTCTCGCCCGGCCCTACCCCGGCGGACCGAACAAGTATCTCGAGGCCGTGGAGCGCAACATCGCCACCGTCCGCCGGCATACCGAAAAATTACCCGACCAGCCTAGCTGAATCCCCGCTCTGGCCCGTGGCTGCTCCGGATGCTCGCCACCTGCTCTTCCGCGGCCCTCCAGGGCATCGACGCCGCTCTGGTCCACGTCGAGGTCAACGCCGGCGAAACCGGGGATCCGAAGCTTTTCCTCGTCGGCCTGCCGGATGCTGCCGTCAAGGAGTCCGGTGACCGGGTCTATGCCGCCCTCCACAATAGCGGTTTTTGGGCCCCGTATTCCCGCACCACGGTCAACCTCGCCCCAGGCGACTTGCGCAAGGAGGGCCCGATTTACGACCTGCCGATCGCCCTCGGCATCCTGGTCGCCACCGGACAGCTCAAGACCGAGCAGCTGGGCGACTGGCTCATCGCCGGCGAACTCAGCCTGTCCGGCGCCACCCGCCCGATCCGCGGCGCCCTCGCCATGGCCCGTCTCGCCCGCAAGCTCGGCAAGCGCGGCTTGCTCCTGCCGGCGGTCTCCGCCGACGAGGCTTCACTAGTCGAGGGCGTGGAGGTGTGCGTCGTGGACTCGCTCGACCGGGCCAAACGTTTCCTCGGTGGTGAACTGCCACTGATTCCCCTGACCCCCGGCGCAGCCCGGCTGCGCGCCACGCCTCCACCTGCCGAGAGCGTCGTGGATTTTTCCGAGATCAAGGGCCAGCAGGCCCTGCGCCGGGCCGTCGAGGTCGCCGTGGCCGGCTCGCATAATCTCCTGATGATTGGCCCGCCCGGCTCGGGAAAATCCATGGTCGCCAAGCGCATCCCGTCCGTCATGCCCGCGCCCATGCTCGACGAACAGCTCGAGATCCTCGGCATCCACTCCGCCGCCGGTCGCACCATCAGCGGCGAACTGGTCTGGGGCATCCGCCCGTTTCGCGGCCCGCACCACACGATTTCCGACATCGGTTTACTCGGGGGCGGCACCATCCCCGG
>CAIMAQ010000006.1:5000-17331 GCA_903839035.1 uncultured Opitutia bacterium | reverse complement strand
GCTCGGCTCTCCCCTTCAACCAGACCACCACAAGAGTTAGGGGCTGACACCTTCGGCTCGGCCTGGCACCACCGGCCTCCTACGCGTCGAAGTGAGACTGACCCTAAAAACGAACTAGACCCGGGACGGGCCCTCCAAGGCACCCCCACGTGCTACTCCGACTTCCACATCCGGTAAAACGTGATGCCTGCAAACAGCACCACCTGAGCCAGGAAGACGCCGCCCAAGCCCCAGTTGAGAAATCGCAACGCGAGCAACGAGGCGGCGATGGACAGTACGGCCCACAACACGGCCCAGCTCCTCTCCATCTGACCGGCGCGAAAGAAGACCAACGCGAAAGCACCCATCACGACGAGCTGGAGGTAGGGAATGGTCATCGAGCAGGACCGGGTCTTGGAGGCGGGTCCCATTGGGTCGAATAGACTGAAGAACCACAAACCCCAAAGCCTGAGCACTACTCGGTCCTGCCGTTTACTTGATCGTCAGCGAGCGCTTGAAGGGAGTTACGCCGGAAAGGTAGACGCGGTAGCCGTCCGCGCGGTTCTGGCCCTTGTAGTTGGCATATTCCAAACCCTCCATCCGGATGTGCAGCGGACGATAGCTCCCGGGGCCAAAGGTGATCGTGTCTGCCCCCACGGTGTAGCGGCCCACGCCTTCCTTGAGGAAAAAATTGTCCTTCGCGTCATCCCCGGCCGCGGCGTCGGGGGAACGCTCACCGGAGATTTCGCCGGAGGTGGACGGCATCACGCCGGTGAACGTACCGCCTTTGCGAAAGCAAAGTTCCAGCGCCACCGGCACGCCTGCCAGGCCTTGGACATCGAAATCCAGCACAAAGGCGCCAGCGACTTCGCGCACCACGACCTTGGTCGTTAACGTCTTCAGGTCCTGCCGCCGCGAAGCGTAGTCCAACCTGAAGAAAATGCGCCCGTCGGGGGAGAGCGGATAAACGCCGTCTGGCTTCCGGTGCTCCACCGGCAGGGGCAAATGATAGGGGACCGAGACCGTCTGGGTCAGCTCATACTCGTTCTCCCCCGTGACCTTCAGTCCCTCCGGATAGAAGAACCCGGTGGTGAAGAACATGGGCGTGAGCCGAACCGATTCCAGCACCGCCGCGCCCTTCCGGAATTTGAAAAAAGCGGGATTGGTCGAGAGCCCCGAGCCCGCACCCAATCCGAGGTGCCAGTCGTTCCCGCCGAAGATGGTGGCCGTCATCTCCCCGCGCCGGATGCGGGCCACGCCGGAGAGCTTGAAGACCTTTGCGAAGTCCACCGACAATGCGGCATCCGGGGGCATCGATCCCGCCATCTCGGGAGACTCCAGCATCGAGACCAAGGCCGAACTCATGTTCGTCGCATCGGCTCCGATTTCAGCCAGGCCATCGCGTTCGAGCCGCCGGGTCACGGCCGCGAAGCGCGGGTTCTGGTCCCGCACCGCCAGATACCGATAGGGGACATAATATTCCCACAGGTATTTCCGCGCACCGGGATCCTGATCCTGCCGGCGGGACGCGACGGTTTCGACCTCCCCGTTGGCCTCGGCATAATACCAGCTCATTTCCAGGTTGCGCCGCACCGCGTCCAGCAACGCCGGCCGCTTGAGCAGCAAGCTGACTTCCAGGATACTCGGGTTGTTAACGTGCGCATTGTAGTTGGGACTCCGCTCGCTCCACTGGCCCTCGGCATCGATGTCGAGCCCCTCCGCCAGCCATTCGTCAATCCGCTGCACGTAGGCAGGGTTGGGATAGAGCTGATTTACCTGCGCAAGGGCGGAGCAGACGGCCCAGCGGTGATTGGGGGTGTGGATACCCCCTTGCCTCACCCCTTCCGCGGTCGTGAGGATCAGAGCCTGGAGTTTTTCGCGGAGCGCCTGCGTCGCCACGGCGGCGTCCCGGGTGAGAAAAAATTGCCCCCGCGCCAGCGTTTTGAGCACAAAGGCCGAGTCGGGCGGCGAGTCGAGATTCCCCATGTCAAACAGGCCGTCGCGCCGCTGCATTTGTCCCAGCGAGTCAATCCGGGTGGCGAGGGCTGGAACCAGCCGGGGATCGTGGAAGAACGGCGAATGCTCGTTGGTAAACGCGGCGGCTAGGACCATGATCTTTTCGCCCACGCCCCGCGCACCTCTTTCCGGAGCACGTTGCAGGAGGGTCTGCTGGATCAAGGCGTCATTCGCCTCGGTCAGTGCAATTAGGATCGGCTTCGGGCCGGCCGCGACCACCGGCGCAGCCAGAGTTCCCAGCAGCATCGAGACCAACAGCACGCGGGGCAGGCGCAGGGGCGACGTCATGCCGCAACCTGAGGACCACCCAGCCCTCATGCAACCGCCGCCCACCGTAAGCGTTGCAAGCGGGGCCAAAGACGGAGTCAGCCCCTAACTCTTGTAGTGATTTGGGCAGCAAAAAGGCCCGACAGGAGTCGAGCCTTTTGGGGTCAGAGTTTGGACTGACTCACTGGCAGGCTTCGCATTCTCCGCCATTTCTCATGGCTTCGATGGAGCAGGCGTTCTTTTCGGCGGCGGTGAATTCCTTCTTCGGGGCGCGCAACGCGGGGGCGGTGACGTCGCTGCCAACGATGCCGGGAAATGCCGGAGTGGTGTCGAAGCGTACCGCGGTCGCGGCGTCGGCTTTCACCTGCTCGACGCTGTGGCTGCCACCGGCGTCGCCGGAGTTCTGGCCACCGGAGGCGCCTTCACCGACGGCGCCGCGCATTTCCTTTTTCACGCCGACCGTGGCCTTCTCGATGTTCGAGGCGCCGAGACTGCGGAGGTAGTACGTCGTCTTGAGGCCGCCGTGCCACGCGGCGCGGTACATGTGCGAGAGGGTCTTCAGGTCGGGGGTCTTGATCCAGAGGTTCACTGACTGCGACTGGTCGATCCACTTCTGGCGGCGCGAGGCCGCCTCGATGATCCACTTGTGGTCAATGTCGAACGCCGTGAGGTACTTCGCCTTCAGGTCGGCCGGAATGGACCCGATGTCCTTCAGCTCGCCGTCAAAGTACTTGAGGTTGTCGATCATCTCCTGATTCCACAGGCCGCGGGACTTCAGGTCCTTCACGAGGAAGGGGTTCAGCACGATGAACTCGCCCGAGAGGTTGGATTTGACGAAGAGGTTCTTGTAGGTGGGCTCGATGCAGGGCGAGGTCGCCGTGATGTTCGAGATCGTCGCAGTGGGCGCGATGGCGAGGACGTTGCTGTTGCGCATGCCGTGCGCGGCGATCTTCGCGCGGACGGGGGTCCAGTCCATCTTGCCGCCGCGGGGCACCTCGACGGGCACGCCGCGTTCCTGCTCGAGGAGATCAATCGTGTCCTGCGGGAGCAGGCCGCGGTCCCACTTGGAGCCCTTGTAGCTCGAATAGGTGCCGCGCTCGGCCGCGAGGTCGCTGGAGGCCTCGTAGGCGTAGTAGGCGATGGCCTCCATGGCCTCGTCGTTGAACTCCACGGCCTCGGGCGACGCAAACGCGTGGCCGCGCAGGTAGAGCGCGTGGGCGAGGCCCATCACGCCCAGGCCGATCGGGCGGTGGCGCAGGTTGGAGCGCTTGGCGGCCTCGGTCGGGTAGAAGTTGATATCAATGACGTTGTCCAGGGCGCGGACGGCCATGCGGATGGTCGCGCGGAGTTTCTCGTGGTCGAGTTCGCCGGTGGGCAGCAGGTGCGAGTCGAGGAGGATGGAGCCGAGGTTGCAGACGGCGGTCTCGTCGTTGGACGTGTTGAGCGTGATCTCGGTGCAGAGATTGGACGAGTGGATGACACCGACATGGTCCTGCGGGGAGCGGATGTTGCAGGCGTCCTTGAAGGTGATCCAGGGGTGACCCGTCTCGAAGAGCATCGACAACATCTTCTTCCACAACTCGAGGGCGTCGATTTTCTGGCCGTAGATCTTGCCCGACTCGGCGAGCTTCTCGTAGCGGAGGTAGGCCTCCTCGAACTTCATGCCGTAGAGCTCGTGCAGGTCCTTGACCTGGTTGGCGCGGAAGAGGGTCCAGTGCTGGCGGGCCTCCATGCGCTTCATGAACAGGTCGGGAATCCAGTTCGCCGTGTTCATGTCGTGCGTGCGGCGGCGGTCGTCGCCGGTGTTCTTGCGCAGCTCGAGGAACTCAGTGATGTCGTTATGCCAGGTCTCGAGGTAGGCGCAACCGGAGCCCTTGCGCTTGCCGCCCTGGTTGACGGCGACGAGCTGGTCGTTGTGGAGCTTCAGGAACGGGATGACGCCCTGGGACTCGCCGTTGGTGCCGCCGATGTAGGCACCGGTGCCGCGGACCGCGGTCCACGAGCCGCCGAGACCGCCCGCCCACTTGGAGAGGAAGGCGTTTTCCGCGATGCCGCGGAGCATGATGCCCTCGATCGAGTCATCCACGTAGTAGAGGTAGCAGGAGCTGAGCTGCGAGTGCAGCGTGCCGGCGTTGAACAGCGTCGGCGTGCTGGAGCAAAAACGGCGGGACTTGTAGAGGTCGTAGAGCGCGGTGATGCGGCCCTCGCGGTCGCCCGGCTCGTCGAGGAAGAGGCCCATGGACACGCGCATCCAGAAGAACTGGGGCGTCTCGAGGCGCTTGGAGACCTTGTCGGTCTTGTCCACGATGAGGTACCGGTCGTACAGCGTCTGGATGCCGAGGAAGTCGAACTCCATGTCGGCGGACGGATCGAGGACGGCGGACAGCTTGGAAAGGTCGTAGTCGAGCAGGCGGGGGTTGAGGCGCTTGATGGCGACGCCGCGCTCGAGGTACTTGCGGAAGGCGCGCTGGTGGGCGGCCTTCAGGGCGCCGATGCCGTCGGCCATGATATCCCAGCCGAGGATCTCCTCGTAGATGTAGGTGAGCTGGATACGGCCGGCGAACTTGGCGAAGTCGGCGTCCTTCTCGATCAGGGTCTTCGAGTTGAGGATGATGGTGCTATCCAAGTCTTTCTGCGAAATCTGGTCATAGACGGAGCGGCGGAGCTCGGCCTCAATCTCGTCGGTGGAGAGGCACAGATCCAGGCCGATCTGGGCGAACTCGATGCGGCGGCGGAGGTCGGCGCCGTCCCAGAAGACGTTTTCGCCGGAGGCCTTCTTGACGACGATCATGGCGGCCTGCTGCGGGGCGTTGGTGGCCGGGGTGGCGCCAAACGGGGCCTCGGAGGCGGTTTCCTCACCGGCCTCGCGGGCGGCGCCACGCTGGGCGCGAAAGAGGATGTAGGCCTCGGCGACCTTGAAGTGGCCGGCCTTCATGAGCTCCTCCTGCACCATGTCCTGGATCTCCTCGATGTGGACGAAGGACTGCTTGGAGGAGTGGACGCGCTCGGAGACGGCCTTGGTGAGGGCGACGGCGGGGGCGGAGTCGCGCTGGAGGGAGAGGAACGTCTTGCGGACGGCGATCTCGACCTTCTGGTCGCTCCATGGGACGACCTGGTTGTTGCGGCGGATGACGCGGAGGGTGGACTGCGCGGCGGCCTCGCGGTCGATGGAGATCTTGCGGGCGCGGTTGAGCAGGAGGCTCTTCGCGACGAAGTAGGCGTTGTTGTCGACGAGGGTCTTCTCGATGAGCTCGTAGAGGCCGTTGAGCGAGAGGCGCAGCGGCGACGTGGTGCCGGCGAGCTCGGAGAGATTTCCGGCGACCTCGCGGCAGATGCGCGTGAGCCAGGCGCGGTTGGTGTCGTTGAAGATATCCTTCTCGCCGCGGGCGAGGCAGACATTCGTCAGGGCCTTGCCGAGCGTGTCGGCCACCTCGGCGATGGCGAAGCGCTCCTCGCCGTGCGGGCACAGCAGGATTACATGCGGGAGCTCAATGACTTCAGTGGCAATGACGTCGCGCCAGGCGTAGTGGGGTTTCTGATCGACAGGCGTGTGGACGGTGCGCTTGAGGGCCAGATCGTGCGCCAGTGAAGGATTGCTCATGGAGAGATGTAACTGAATTGAAACAAAAGGAGGTGAAGACGAAGCGGAAAAAGGCCGAAGCCGGCGCGCAGCCAAGAAGGCTTGGCATCACACCGGACGGGGAAAAAGGGGAAGTGACGGGGGGTGGGGTAAGCCGACGCGACAGGCGGATAATTCTCAGAGTTCGTCGTCGGCGGCGACGTTCAGGGAGGAAGCTTTTTGATATTCGGTGACGCGGCCCTCGAAGAAGTTTTGCTCCTTCTTGATGTCCATCATCTCGGCGAGCCAGGGCAGCGGATTTTTGACGCCGCTGGCGAGCGGGGCGAGACCAACGCCCTCGAGGCGACGGTCCGCGATGTAGTCGATATATTGGGTGAAGTCCTCGGCGCTGAGGCCGACGGAGTTCACGGGCAGGCAGTCACGGATGAATTCCTTCTCGAGCGCCACGGCCTCGGCCATGAGGCCGCGCAGCTCTTCCTTGAACTCGGCGGTCCAAATCTCGCGGTTCTCCTCGATGAGATCCATGAACAGGTTGCGGAAGACCTCGATGTGGTTCGACTCGTCGCGCAGCGTGTAGCGGAACATCTGGCCGATGCCGGGAAACTTGTTCTGGCGGTAGAGGGACAGAATCATGCCGAACAGGCCGTAAAACTGGGTGCCCTCCATGCACTGGCCGAACACGAAGATATTGCGGGCCAGGAGCTGCTTGTTCGCCGCCTGGGTGAGGTCGATGTCCCGACGGAGCTCGCGGGAGACCTTGGTGACGAACTCGTTCTTGCGGAGAATCGTCGGGATGTCCTCGAACATCGCCTCGCACTCGTGCGGGTTGATGCCGAGCGAGGAAATCATGTAGAGCAGCGAGTCGGCGTGGATGTTCTCCTCGTGCGCGTGGCGGCCCAGGACGAGCTTCAGCTCGGGAGCGGTGACGAGTTCGCGGACGACGTGCTGGATGTTGTCGCCCACAATGCCCTCGGCAGCGGAAAAATAACCGATGCCCATGCGGATGATCCAGCGCTCGGTCTCGGACACGGCCTTCTCATCGCGCCACTGCTCAATGTCCTTGCCCATCGGGACGTCCTCCGGCTCCCAGTGATTGGCCTTCATCGTGCGGTACAGGTCGTACGCCCACTGGTATTTCAGCGGGAGCAGGTTGAAGCACATCGTCAGACGCCCGTTGATGACCTTCTTGGCCGCAAACGCCGCCTCCGCCTTCGTCTGGTCGAGGACGAAGGTCTTGCTGCCGATTTGGAAGGTTTTCTGCATGGGACGGGACGAAAATTGAAGGGAAGAGCGGTGTTTTTACCGCGAAAACGGGCGAAGCGAACTAAAGATGCTGGAAGTTACTGACGCGTTGCTAACCACAACAGGATGTGGTCCCAAGGCGTTGCGACCACAACCTATTGGTTCCGCAGTTTTTGCCGTCAATAGGTTTGTAGAAAAAAGTCCGCGAATTTTTTCGCGTTTTTGGCTTGCACGAGTCTCGCGGACGGGCCCCCGAGGGAAAAATCATCCCCGCACCGGTCGAAGTACAATTTTTACCTCTGAAAATGAAAAATACGGCGGGCCGCGGCCGGCGGTGCCGCCGCCGGATCCGGTGGCCCGCGGCGAAATCACGGGTGCGGACCAGCGTATCGGGAAATAACTTACACGATAAAATCCCGGCCGGCCTGGCCCTCGGCGGGCCGCCAGACTCCCCCACCCGCCCGGTGGGCGCCGCCGCCACGAGGGCCGGGGCAGAATACATTTCCCTGCCCGGTGAAAAAACCCTTTCCTCTCCGCCACGTGAAAGCGCGGACCAACCTGAGCCCTTCTTCCCGCCGGCCTTGGCTGCCAGCCGCGGGCGTCCTGGTGCTGGCCGCCCTGGCTGCCTATGCGCACAGCCTGACCGTGCCGTTCCTCTTCGATGACGCGCCGGCGATCGAGCGGAACCTGTCGATCCGTCATCTCTGGCCGCTGGGCGACGCGTTGTCCCCGCCCCAAACCGCCGCGGGTGCCACCGGCCGGCCGCTCGTCAACCTGACACTGGCGGTGAACTACGCCCTCGGCGGGCTGGACCCGCGCGGGTACCACCTGTTCAACCTCGTGATTCACGCCCTGGCGGGGCTGACCCTTTTCGGCCTCGTTCGGCGCACCCTGCTGCTGCCGGGCCAAAGGGAAACTTACGGCGAGGCCGCCCTGCCCTTCGCGTTCGGGGTGGCGGGTCTGTGGCTGGTGCACCCGTTGCTCACCGAGTCGGTCTTGTGTGTGGTGCAGCGCAACGAACTGCTCGTGGGTCTGTTCTACCTGCTGACGCTTTACTGCTTTGTGCGGTCCGAGTCGTCGCCGGGGCCCCGACGCTGGAAGACACTGGCTTTTGCGGCCTGCCTGCTGGGCATGGCGAGCAAGGAGGTCATGGTCACGGCGCCACTCGTAGTGCTGCTGTATGACCGCACATTCGTCGCCGGCACGTTTCAGGAAGCCTGGCGAGGCCGCCGCGGGTTCTACCTCGCGCTGGCCTCGACCTGGGTGCTGCTGGCCGTGCTGGTGGCCCAGCACCACCAGCGCGCCGGGATCGCCGGTTTCGGCCTCGGGGTCAGCCCCTGGCAGTATCTGCTGACCCAGTGCCGGGCCCTGGCGGTCTACCTCAAGCTCTCGCTTTGGCCGCACCCCCTCGTGCTCGACTACGGCGTGGACATGGCGAAGGGGCCCGGCGACGTCTGGCCGCAAGGCTTGCTCGTGTTCGCCTTGCTGGCGGCGACGGTGACCGCCCTGTGGCGCCGCCCCGTGCTGGGTTTCCTGGGGGCGTGGTTCTTCGTGATCCTCGCTCCGAGCTCGAGCCTGCTGCCGCTGACCACCCAACCCATTGCCGAGCACCGGATGTACCTGCCCCTCGCGGCGATGATCATTCTGGCCTTGGCCGGAGCCTGGAAACTGGCCGGACGATGGAGTGTTCCGCTGGTGGTCGGGCTCGCCTTGGCCGCCGGCTGGCTGACCCTGAGCCGCACGACAGACTATCAAAGCGAAGCCGCGATCTGGACGGACACGATCGCCAAGCAACCGGGCAACGCGCGGGCGCATGCGAGCCTGGCTCACGTCCTGATCCGGCAGGAACGCCTGACTGAGGCCCTGTCCCGCTACGAGGAGGCGCTGCGGCTGCGGCCGGACTATGCCGACGTACAAAGCGACTATGCCCTCGCCTTGCTGCAGGCCGGCCGGGCCGGGGAAGCGATCGGGCATCTCGAGATCGCGCGAAACTTGAAACCCGGCGACCATGACATCCAGTTCAACCTGGCTGTGGCCCTCGCCCAGGCCGGACGGCTGCCGGAGACGCGGTCCACGCTGGAGGAGTTGTTGCGGCAGGATCCCCTGCGGGCGGAGGCCTGGAATAACCTCGGTGACGCCCGGATGAAGTCCGGGCTCCAGGCGGAAGCGCTTCTGGCGTTTGAACAGGCGTTGCGGGTTTCCCCGGATTTCGCGGCAGCGCACAACAATGCCGGCCTGGCCCTGGCCGCGCTCGGCCGCTGGCCCGAGGCGATCGGCCACTATGCGGCGGCGGTCCGGCTCGAGCCCGGCAACCTCGGGATTCACAACACCTACGGTAATGCCCTCCTGCAAGCGGGCCGGCTGGAGGACGCCGCCGCCCAATACCAAGCGACGGTGGGCCTGAATCCCCGGCTGCCGGGGCTGCATTATAATCTCGGTAACACCTGGCTGGCCCTGGACCGGCTGCAGGACGCTATCAAGGAATACGGGGCTGCGCTGGGTCTGCAGGTCGATTTTGCGGAGGCGCAGCACAACCTGGGACTCGCACTCATGCGTTCGGGTCGACCGGCCGAGGCCGTGCCGCACTATCGGGCGGCGCTGCGGCTCCTGCCCGGGTCCGCCGAGGCCCATCACAACCTTGCGGTTGTCCTGGCCCAATTGGGTCAGGTCGACGAGGCGATCGCGCAGGATGAGACGGCATTGCGCTACCAGCCGGACCTGGCTTCAGCCCGAGCGCACCTGCAGCAATTACAGGGAGGAAGGTAACACGGGCCAGGCGTTCGGCGGATCCGGTATAGCAGGACCGATGCGGACGCGCGGGCCGTAAACGCGCAAAAAAAGAGGCGGCCACGTTACCGCGGCCGCCTCGTAAAAACTAGAACCGATACCGGTGCTTAGAACTTGATCTTCAAGCCGGCCGAAACCTGCCAGCGGGAGATCGGCGTGTCGTTCACGACCACCGGCTGACCGTCCAGCGTACCAGAGTTGAAGTTATAGTTCCAAACGCCCGCGCCACCGTTGCCCGCGGCATTGTAGGTCGCGCTGGTCACGGCCCGGCGGTAGGAGAACGGAACTTCCGCATCCAAGCCCCAGCCGGGTTTGATCATGTTCCCGATGTTGATCAGGTTAAGATACAGCTCGGTCTTCACGCCCTTGAAGAGCTCGACTTCCTGGCTGAACTTGATGTCGAGCGTCTGGGTCCAGTTCGAAACCTCGCTGTTTCTCGGCGCGTGCGTGCCCTGATAGTTCTTCAGGTCGTTCGTGTTGATGAAGGCGAAGAAGGCATCGCGCTCCGTCGTGCTGGCCCAGGCGACCTTGGGATCATTCAGGCCATTCGGCACGTAGAGCAGGTCGTTGAAGGCGTAGCCGTCACCGTTCGCGTCACCGCGGAACACCCAGGAGTACGGGTGGCCGGTGCGGGACTGGAAGATGAAGGTGAACCGGGTGTCCTGACCCTTGATCCATTCAAACTTGCGCGTCAGGGTCGCGACGACGCGGTCCTTGATGTTGGTGTTCGAGATCGAGGCCACATTCTCGTTCGGGTTGAACGAGGCGCGGTTCGAGTAGTTCGAACTGGCGGTCGAGGACGTGATCGGGCTGACCTCAGTCGCGTGGCCGTGGGTCCAGGACGTGGACCAGGACCAGTTGTTCTTCATCGGGCGGAAGAAGGACAGCGTGACGCCGTCGCTCTCACCCTTCTTGGTGTTCGTCAGGTAGAACACGTCGGCAAAGCCGTTGCCGACCGGACCGCCGGTGGTGACGTTACGGCGACCCGCGACATTGGTGGAGGTGCCGCTCACGATACTGGCAGCAGAGCCATAACGGACACGACCGTCCGGGGCCAAACCGGTGCCATCACCGTCTGTCGCAATCTTGTAGTTGAGGAATTCCGTGTTGATACCCTGGTCCACGGTCCAGTGGTAAGCCTCAAGCGAGCCCGTGATGCCCCACCACGGCAGCTGGTGCTCAATCGCCAAGTTACCCTTCCACAGGGCCGGCTGCTTGAACTTGGGATCCGTGATGTTGATGTTGGGGCTGCCGAGGGCGCCGCCCGGGACCGGCTGGGTAGTGACGTTCGGATTGAAGACGATGCCCGGCAGGTCACCAGACAGGGCCGTCGCATTGGCGACCGAGCCGGCGTTCGAGTAGGCGTTCGAAATCCACACGGCCGGGTTCTTGCCCTGGAACAGTCCGTAGCCACCGCGCAGCTGGGTCTTGCGCTCGGTGTTGAACTTGTAGGTAAAGCCGAGCCGCGGGGCGGTCGTGCTGTTGCCGTTATTGGTCGTGGTGTTATCCGTGACCGGCGCACCATTCGGACGGGTGAAGCCCGCGGTCGCGAAACCGGTCGCAACCGGGGGACGCGAACCGATGTGCGGATAATCGTAGCGGACGCCCAGCAAGAGCATCAGCTGGTTGTTGACGCGGTATGTGTCCTGCAGGAAGAGGCCGTAGGCATCATACTTCCAGCGGGCGATGGCGTCGTTGATCGAGTACCCCGGGTAGGGCTTGGCGAGCTGGTAGGCGCTGGGGGGAGTACCGGCCTGCCAGTTGGCCAGATTGGCGAACGTGTAATAACCGTCCGTGTACTGGATGAAGGCATTGTTATACTTCGTCGAATCCGACTCCGCGCCAGCTTGGAGCGTGTGGCTGCCCAGGGAGTATTCCGCGATGACTTTGCCGACGGTGTCCTTGGTGATGATTTGATTGAGCTGCCGGGACGATTCCGTGCCGAACACCACGCCACCGTTGGTGATGGTCGCGCCCGTGTCCAGACGGGTACCGGTGAGACCGTTGACCAGCACCTGCGGGAACGCGGCGCCGTTGTTGGCGGGCGAACCGTTGAAGCGGGTGTAGGAGAGGTCGACTTCCGTCCGGAAGTCAGGCGTCCACTGGCTGTTGAACTGGGCGTTATAGGAGTCCGTGTTACGGGGCTGCTGGTACCAGAAGTTGCTCAGCGAGGTGGAGGTGCTGCTCGTGTAATTCGCGAACACGGTGTCGTGACCGTAATTCTTGCGGTAGGTGAACGAAGCGCGGTGGATCGGCGAAATGTTCCAGTCGAGCTTTCCGATGAACGTGCGCTGCACCGAGGAGTTGCTGGCGCTCAGATTGCCCGCGTTATAGCCATAGGACTGGGCCTTCGCGAGGATGGCGGCGAGCTGAGTCGGGTCGGGAACGAAGTTGGCCTGGGGCGGAGCCGAGGTGCGGTGGAAATCATCATAGGCTACGAAGAAGAAAAGTTTATCCTTG
>CAIMAQ010000005.1 GCA_903839035.1 uncultured Opitutia bacterium | reverse complement strand
GCCGCTGGCCTTCGCCGACGTGGTGGCGGCGCTGGAGCTCAGCAAAGGCTCGGTCAGCCAAGGCCTGCGCTTCCTGCGCGAGCTCGGCGCGATCAAGCCCATCGCGATGCCCGGTGAAGGGCGCGAGTACTTCGTCCCGGAGACAGAGCTGCGCCGACTCCTGCGCGGGGTGGTGCAGACGCGGCTGCGCGCGCCGCTGCAGTCCGGGCAGGCGCGGCTCCGGACGATCGAGCGGCAGCTGGCCGCCGCCGACGAGCCGGACCGCGAGTTTTTGGCCCAGCGCCTGGACAGCCTCCAGACGTGGCACCGCAAGACCCTCTTTTTCCTGCCCCTGCTTCAGAAATTCCTCGGATCCAAGGGCTAGGTTTCCACATCCAGATGCGCCCCGCCGCATTTTCCCCCGCAGTCGCCTCCACCCCCCGGAAGCGACGGGGCGAAGCTCGGTCGGGTGGCGCGAATTCCCTTTCATGCTAGCGAACTTCCGACGCACGGGACGACTTTGGTTCGACCGCCTGTTTTGGCGGAAACTGGCGGGCGTCCAATTGATGGGTGGCGATGCCAACTGGTGGATCTGTGCGTCGCTGTTGAAACCCGGCTCCACGGTGCTGTCTGGCGGGGCCGGGAAGGATGTGAGCTTTGAACTCGAACTGGCGCGCCTGGGTTGCGAAGTGGCGGTGTTCGACCCCTCGCCGACGGGCCGGGCGACGATGGAGCAAGCGGACAATCAGCATGGCCGGCTGAAGTTTTTCCCGCTGGGACTGGCCGGACGCGACACGGTGGTTCGCTTCGCCCCACCGGCCAATCCGGCGGAAGGCTCTTTTCGCACGGCGATCGACGAAAGTGCCGGTGCCCTCGTGGAGTTTCCCTGTGTATCGCCGCGAAAAGCGCTTGAACTCGCCGGCTTGGCCGACTGCGCCCTCTGCAAGCTGGACATCGAAGGCTTCGAATACGAGGTGCTGGAGTCGCTGCTCCAAGCCGGCATCCGGCCGGCGCAGATTGCCGTCGAGTTTCATCATTTCATGCCCGGCATCCCGTGGCGCCGGACCTTTGATTCGTGGCGGCAATTGGAGCAGGCGGGCTACCGGATGGTCCGCAAGCGGCAGACGGACTGCCTGTTCGTACGGGAGGAATACCTGTCGTGAGCGCAAATCCGGCAACGGAGATCTTGCAGAACGGTGAAACATGGCCGGCGTAAAACACAATCTGGCGGCGAACCTCTATGCCACCGCGGCGGTGGCCGTGGGGCAGATTGCTCTTGTCCCGCTCTTCCTGCATTTTTGGGGACAGGCCTATTATGGACTATGGCTGGTGCTCTCGGCGGTGCCGGCGTACCTGGCCCTATCCGACATCGGGATCGGCAATGCGCTCGGCAATGAATTCGCCATCGCGGTCGAGCGCGGTGAAACGGTCCGGGCAGAAAACCTGATCGGTGCGGTCTGGAGATTTCAAACCTGGTTCGCGCTGGTCCTGACGTTGCTGATGGTCGGGGCGCTGGCCCTGCTGCCGCTGCAATTCTGGCTAAAGGGCACCGCAATCAGTTCGCGCGATTTCACGGCCGTCTTCCTCTTGCTGACCGCGTACTCGCTGTTGCCGCTCCAGATCGGGAGTTTTTCCGGGGTTTACCGGGCCGCCGGCGCCTTTCCGCAGTATTTGCTGCTGCAAGGGCACATGCGGGTGCTGGAAGTTCTGGGCACGGCCCTGCTGCTTTGGTCCCACGCCACGATGGTCTCGCTGGCCGCCCTGTTGGTGCTGGGTCGGATCATCATGCTATCCATCCTGACCCTGCGGGCAAAGCGATTGCTCCCGGCACTGTCGTTTCATTGGCGCGCAGGCACGTGGGACGATTTTCGTTCCCTGCTTCCCGCCGGGGCCGGGTTCTTTGCCTTTCCGGTCGGCAACGCCTTGATCAACCAAGGGGTGACGCTGGTGGCCAATAGCGTCGGCGGTTCCGGTGCCGTGGTCGTACTCAGTGTTTGCCGGCAGGTCGGACGCGTATTTCTGCAAGGATCATCCCTGCTGTTCACTTCGCTCCACCCGGAGTTGACGACGGCCTATGCCCGGCAGGACCGGCCACGGCTGCAGAGGCTGCAAGCCGGGGCCTTTGGCCTCACTTTACTGCTCGGAGCATTTTTTTCGGCCGGCGCCTTCGTTTGGGGTGGATGGATGGTGCAGAAGTGGACGGGGATGCCGGCGGTGGCCGGATTTTTCGTGGGGGTTTTCGCGGTTGAGGCCGTGACCGCGGCGTTGGGCAATCTCGCCCTCATCATTCCGTGGGCGACCAGCCGGCTCGGGGTGCTGCCCAAGGCCTATCTGGCCGTGCAATTGTTCAGCCTGCTCGGGAGTTGGATCGCCTTCCCTTCTTTTGGCGTGGCTGCGGTGGGGACCGTCTTCCTGCTCGGCAACATCCTCTTTGCGGGGGTGGCGCTCAGGCAGAGCTTGGAGGAACTCGGATGCCATCTGCCCGCTTTTCTCCGTTCCGGATTGGGCGGTCTGCGGGAAGCCGGAATTCTTCTGCGAGTGCGCCTTTCCTGACATGACACTGCCCCAAATCACCATCGTTGTCCCTGGCCGCTGGCATGCGTTCGACCTCGCGCGGGAGCTGGAACAGCTCGGCGCGCTGCACCGGCTGGTCACGAACTATCCGCGCAGTTACACCCGACGCTGGAACATCCCGGACGCCAAGGTCGTCAGCCTGCCGGTCTCGGCTGGGTTGACCAAGGTGGCGTGGAAAGTCGGCGGCGAGGCGTTCGCGATGCGCCAGCAGTTCCGGATCAACGACCTGTTCGCGCAACACGCGGCCCGCCATCTTGGCAACCCCGACCTCGTCCACGCGTGGTCGGCCGCGGCGGAGCCGAGCCTGCTGGCCGCGCGGGCGCGGGGCATCCCGACGGTGCTCGAGCGCAGCTCCTCCCACATGCTCGAACAGTGCCGCATCCTGCGCGAGGAGTATGCTTCGCTCGATTTGCGCTGGGAAGAAACACCGCACCTGACGGTCGAGCGCGAGTTGCGCGAGTACGGACTCGTCAACCGGATCTTCGTGCCGAGCCGGTTTGTACATCGGACGTTTGAGGCGGCAGGGTTTCCCGCCCAACGGCTCTTTCTCAACGGATTCGGCGTGGATGTCAGCCGGTTCAGCCCGGGTACGAAAACCGACGATGCCTTTCGCGTGATTTTCGCGGGTTCACTGAGTGTGCGAAAGGGCATCCATCATCTCGTCGCGGCCTTTCGTCGGGCCGGAATTCCCAACAGCGAACTTATGCTGGTTGGCGGCTCCACCGCGGAAACGAGCCGTTTGATCGGCGCGGCGGATGCGCGCATCTGCCGTGTCGGCCACGTGCCCCAAAATGAGCTGCCGGCCTGGTATCGGAAGGCCTCCGTGTTTGTGATGCCGAGCATCGAGGAGGGGCAGGCGATGGTGCAGGCCCAGGCGCTGGCGTGCGGACTGCCGCTCGTCTGCACGACCAACACGGGTGGGGAGGATTTTTTGGCGCTCGATGGCGAAGGGCGCGAGGTCACGCCGGGCGTGCGGGAGTTTGCCGCCGGGATGGTCGTGCCGGCCGAAGACCCGGTGCATCTCGCGGCGGCGTTGCAGCAGCTGGCGGCGGCCCCGAGAAAACTGGCGGCGATGGGCCAGGCCGCCGTCACCCTGGCCCGGCGCGACCTGTCCTGGCGTCGTTATGCCGCGGCGAATCTGCAGGAATATGGCCGGGTGATCGAGGCAGCCAGGACCGGAACGAGGGAGAAGGTCTCATGAAAAACCAATTGCGCCTAGCCGCCTGCGTCACGCACCCGATCCAATACCAGGCGCCCGTCTGGCGGCGCCTGGCGGCCATGCCCGGCGTCAGCTTTCACGCTTTCTTCGGCACCGACATGAGTGTGCGCGGCTATCGCGACCGGGAATTTGGCCGTCAGGTCGCCTGGGATACGCCCTTGGTCGAGGGCTACCAGCATACCTTCCTCTCGACCGATCCGAGCATTCAGCAGGTGACCTTTTGGCAGCCGGCCGCGACCGGCCTCGCCAGGGCGTTCAGCAAATTCCAGCCGGATGTGGTACTGCTCGCCGCGTATGGCGGGCGTTTTCATCTCGGGGCGCTGCGCGCGGCGAAGAACGTCGGGGCGAAGGTCGTGATGCGACACGAGGCGTCCGACGTCGCGGTCTCACGCTCGCGCCTCAAGGGGCTGATGCGGGACGGCTTCCTCCGCCGATTTTACGGCAAGGTTGACGGGTTTGCCGTGATCGGGACCGAGGCGCGCAACCATCTGGTCCGTCTTGGAGTGCCGACCCCCAAGTTGACCCCGGCGCCGTACTGCGTAGACACGGATTTTTTTACCGGCCAAGTTGAGCGCTGGGGTCCGCAGCGCGAAAAAATCCGCGGGAAACTGGGGATCGGGACGGGTGATATCGCACTCGTCTTTGCCGGCAAACTGATCCCCAAGAAGGACCCGCTGCTGATCGCGGCGGCCTTGCGGCTGCTCAAGCCGGCGCAGCGCAAGCGCATCCACGTGCTGGTGGCGGGTGAAGGCGAGCTGCGCCCGGAACTGGAGCGGGCGCTTCGCGATGTACTCGGCGGGCGCGAACATTTTCTCGGGTTTCTCAACCAGTCGGAAATCGGCCAGGCCTATGCGGCGAGCGACCTCCTGATCCTGCCCTCGCGCAGCGGTGCCGGCGAGACTTGGGGTCTGGTGGTGAATGAGGCGATGCAGTTCGGGCTGGGGCTGGTGCTCAGCGATGGCGTGGGCTGCGGACCCGATCTTGTGACCGAATCTACCGGACGCATCTTTCCCTCGGGCAATGCGGCGGCCGCGGCCGCCGCCATCGAGGACTGCATCGAGGCCAAAGTGGCGGATCCCTGCCATTTCGCCGCCGCGGCCCGGGAACGGATCGAGCAATTCACCACGGCGCGCGCGGCGGGCGGCGTGGTCCAGATGGCCCGGGCGGTGGCGGGTTTTCCTTCCCCATGATCGCCTCAACCCAAGCGTGGATGCAAAAAGTCGGGTCATGGAACTACCTGTGGCGGATGGGTTACCGGCAGTTCGTAAAGCGGATCCTGGCCCGCGACCTTTCGCTCAAGCTCGCCAACGGACGGAAGGTTTTTCTCCCCCGCACGAGCCAGTTTTCTTCGGTGGCGTGGGTGACGGGCGGCCGCGTGGATGACGGGTTTGAAGAACTGCTCCGCTGGTTCGCGCCGAAGGGCACGACCTTTTTTGATGTCGGCGCCCACTTTGGTTTCTACTCCGTGTTCCTTGCGGATCTCCATTCGTCCGTCGTCGCCTTCGAGCCCGACGAGCGAACGCTGCCGGCGCTGCAGCGCAATCTCGCGGCGATTCCCGGTGCGGTTCTTGTGCGGGCCGCGGTCTCGAATCGGGTGGGAAGGATGCGGTTCGTCTCCGCGGCTTCATCCCCGCAAAGTCATCTCGAATCCAAGGGGGAAACCCGGGGCTGGAAGGAGGCCGTGGAGGTGGAGGTCACGACCCTTGACGCGACCTGGCGGAAGCTCGGCCAACCGGTGGTGGGCACGGTCAAGATCGACACGGAAGGGCACGAAGGCGCGGTACTCTGGGGCGGGCAGCAGATGATCCGCCACTGCCGGCCGCAGCTGCTCGTCGAAGCCACGGCGCAAAGCCTGGCGGCGCACTGCGGTTGGCTTGGCGCCGCGGGTTACCGGGCCGTCATGCTCGGGGAACGCCGGCATGGCCGGCGCCAGCGCGTGCAAATTGTTACCATGGACGAGGTCGAGGGAAACTTCACGGAAGGCATGATTCTACTCTTGCCCGAGACCGCGCGCAAAATGCCCCGCTGGGTCAACCTGCAGGCCCTTTACGTCACCTTTGCTTAACCCGGAACCGCCGCAATTCGCATGAACAAGGAGCAATTCCGCCAACGCGCCTACGCCTGCTATGCCAGCGGATTCAAGCAGGCCGTGTCTACAAGCAACGCCGGCGACACTGCGGGAGCTGCGCGCTACCGGGCCTATTTACGGCGGCGCGTTGGCCCCTGGCTGCGGGAAGTTCCCCGTTCGGCGGAGGTGGCCGACCTGGGCTGCGGCGACGGCATGCTTTTGAGGGTGTTCCAGGAACTCGGCTTCACGGACCTGCATGGCGTGGAGGGAAGCCCGGAGATGGCGGCGTTGTGCCGGCGGCACTTTCCTGCAGTGGAGCAGGGCGACCTGCGGGAGTATCTGCGACGGAAGCCGGGGGCCTTTGCCGTCGTCGCGCTGTTCGACGTGCTGGAGCACTTCACGCGCGAAGAGGCCGTGGGGTTGCTCGACGAAATCCACGGCGCGCTGCGTCCTGGCGGGCTGCTGCTGCTCCAACTTCCCAACGGCGACTCTCCTTTTGCCGGCGGCGTGTTCGCGGCCGACTTGACCCATGAGACGCTCTATACCCGCGGCAGCCTGGGTCACTTGTTGGCCATTGGTGGGTTCGAGCTGGTCGAGGCGGAGGAACACTCCGCCCAGCCCACCGACCTGCGCTCGGCGATCCGGTGGATGGGATGGAAGCTGATGCGTGGGGTGATCGGGGTGGGCCACCGGATTGAGACGGGTGGCAGGTCCTCGGGGATCTACACGCGGGTGATGCGCGCGGTGGCGCGCAGGCGGTAATGCCACCATGAAGCCGTTGAAGATTCTCTACCTGGGTGACGACAATCCGCTGTTCACCAGCGCGCACCGGGCCGCGGCTCTGCGGCGGCTCGGTCACGAGGTCACAGTCTTTAATCCCCGTTCAGCCCTGCCGCAAAGCCGGCTGGTTGGAGGCCTCGGCACGCGGGTGGGACTGTGGCCCTTCGCGCCCTGGGTCAATGCCACGTTGCGCCGCAAGATCGGGGCTGCGGTGTTTGACCTGGCCTGGATCGATTGCGGAGCCGACCTCTCGCCCGGATTTCACGCGTGGCTGCGCGGCCGCGGCATGCGGATCGTGAATTACAACGTCGACGATCCGTTCGGGACGAGGGACGGCCACAAATGGGATCTATACCAGCGCTCGGTGCGCCACCACGACCTGACCGTGGTGGTCAGACGCGAAAACGTGGCCGAGGCCGGGGCCGCCGGGGCCCGGAAACCCTTGCGCGTATTTCGCTCCTATGACCCGGTCGCCCATGCCCCAGTGAGTATGTCTGAGGAGGAACGTGGACGCTGGGCCGGCCAGGTGGTGTTCGTCGGCTCGTGGATGCCTGAGCGCGGTCCCTTGATGGTACGGTTGCTGGAACTTGGGATCCCGCTCTCAATCCGGGGCGATCACTGGAAGCTGGCCCCGGAATGGGAGCAATTGCGTCCGGCGATCCGGGGCCCGGCCGTCCACGGCCGGGATTACGTGAAGGCCATACAGTGCGCGAAAATTGCGCTCGGACTGCTGTCGAAGGGCAACCGGGACCTGCACACGACCCGCAGCGCCGAGGTGCCTTTCATCGGCGGGGCGGTTTTCTGCGCGGAGCGGACGCCGGAACACGAGCAATTGTTGCAGGACGGAACGGAGGCGGCATTCTGGACGACGCCTGAGGAATGTGCGGCGCGCTGCACGGAATTGCTGGCGGATGAACCCCGGCGTAGCCGGATGGCGGCTGCGGCCCGGCAGCGGATAAAAACCTGGCAGCTCTCCAATGACGATGTGATGGCCGCGGTGCTGCGGGTGCTCTCCAGCCATGCCGCGGATCATCACCTGGTCGCATGAACCCCGGATGAGCCACCCACGTCCAGCTGCAAGTCACCGTTCGATCCTGGTCATGTTCCAAGGCCTCCCGGTGCGTCCCCTTTACATTGTGGCGGCCCTCGGCTTCACGGCTATGTGGCTGCTGCCGTCCGGGGACTGGCGGCTGATGACGGTGGCGTTCACCGCGTTGTGCTTCAACACCGGCACCGCGCTGCTGACCTTGCGCACGTGGCCGAACGGCGTGGCGGTCCTCGGCCTCGGGCTGACTTACGTCGAGCAAGCCCTGGCACTCATCGGGATGAGCTGCGCGGGCGCGCTGGGTGTGCTGGATGAAATTGGCGCCTACACCCTGCTTCTCGGACGTGAGGAATGGGTGCTCCTGATGTACTGCACGACAGCAGGGGCAACACTGCTCGTCCTGGCAGGCCGGAGGTTTTTCCTCGGCCCGCAGCGACCAGCCGGTGCGACCGCGAAGGCGGCCGAGGCCGCCTCGGATCCGCGCCTGCCGATCATCCTGATGGCTGCCGCAGGATTCAGCCTGGTGTTCTGGCTCGGCGGTGAAATTGGACTTGGCCTGGCGAAGGCGGTACTCGGGACCTTGAGCCGGGCCTTCATGTTCGTGCCTTTTCTGGCCGGGTTTTATTTCTGGGTTTCCCGGCCCGCCGCGATCATGTGGATTTTGACCTTGGCGGCCAACGTTGCGCTGGGCGTTGTCACGGGCAGCCGCGGCCCGGCTTTCCTGCCGGTCATTTTGTTCAGCATCGGTGTGCTGATGGGCGCGACCGCCCGGCAGCGTTGGTTCGTGCTGGGACTGGCGGTTCTGGCCGGGATTCCTGGGGGCTTTGTGTTTGGCCGGATCGAAACGATCCGGACGTCGGTCGGGCGCCTCCAGGTATCGGAAATCACCAGCGAAAAAATTTCCGCAGTAATGGCCGGCATCAAAAAAATCCGGCAGCCCGGGGACGATCCCTATGATGAACTGCCCACTTGGGTGAAAACGAACTTCCGGATGGTGACCTGGCCCACGGTCGTCGTGGCCGCAGCCACGGGTGGCGGCGGCGGCCACCGGGGATTCGATGACCTGCCCCGGCAAATCATCGCCTCGCTGAACATCGTGAGCGTGACGGGGGAAATGGGCGAATATTACAACGAAGGCCTGTATAACCTGCGGGCCGCCGACTACGGCTTCCGGGTGAACACGGGCACATCGGTGGAATTTGGTTTCCTCGCCGAGTCCTGGGACCGGGGCGGCCCGCTGGCGGCCTTCCTGTATGCGCTGGTGGCCATAGGATTCTTCGGGGTGGCGGAGGCCATGGTGCGCTCGCTGCTGCCCCGCAGCCCGGCGCTGCGCATCGTGGCCGTGAGCGTGCTTTTCACCACGGCCTTTTGGACGCTGAACATCTACAATCTGCCGCTCTCGCTGCGGCAGGTGCCGGTGAACCTGGTTTTTTGCCTCCTGGTGTTTGGCCTGGTCAGCCTGCTGGCGACCAAGTCGGTCGGGCGCCGGCCGGTTGAATTCGTTCGCGGCCGGGCCCGGCCGATACGGCTCCCTCCGCCGGAGGGCGCGTCGGAAATCACCCCGGACTGAGCGATGCTCGACGTCATCCATTTCCAGCGCAGTCCGGGACAACGGGGCTTCAGCATCGAACGGCTGTTCGATGACCTGCGTGCCGCGATGCCTGCGGACATCCGCTGCCACCGGCACGTCGCGCCGCGCCCGAGCCGGGGCGGCTGGCAGCGGCTGGACAATATCCTCGACGCCCGGCGGCACCGTGGCGCGGTCAACCACATCACCGGCGACGTCCATTACCTGGCGCTGGGGCTGCCGGGTGAAACCACGATCCTGACAGTGCACGACTGCGGGATTTTGCACCGGTCGCGCGGTCTGACACACCAGGTTTACCGCCGGTTCTGGTTCACCTGGCCCATTGCGCGCTGCCGGGTGGTGACCGCGATTTCCGAGGCCACGCGGCGGGAGCTGATCGAGCTGACGGGGGCGCCGCCGGAAAAAATCCGGGTGATCCACGACTGCGTGTCGGCCGATTTCGTGTCGGTGCCCGCGGAATTTAACCCAATCTGTCCGCGCATTTTACTGATCGGCGTGGCGCCCAACAAAAACCTGGAGCGCGTCGCCGGCGCGCTTGGGGGATTGGCCTGCACGGTGGAATTGATCGGCCGTCCGTCCGCGGCCCAGGCCGCGGCGTTTGCCGGGCACGGCGTGAAGCTGCGCGCGCTCGGTGAAATCGACAACGCCGGCGTGCTGGCGGCTTACCTGCGGTGCGACCTCGTGTTGTTCGCGTCGATTCATGAGGGCTTCGGCCTGCCGATCCTCGAGGCGCAGGCCACCGGGCGGCCGGTGGTGACCAGCAACTGTTCCTCCATGGCCGAGGTCGCAGGCGAGTCCGCGTGCATGGTGGATCCGCTGGTGCCGGCCTCGATCCGGATGGGTGTGGAGAAAGTCATTCGCGATGCGGGCTACCGCGCGGAGTTGCTGCAACGGGGCACGGAGAACATCCGGCGGTTCCAGCCGGCCAGGATTGCGGCGGATTATGCGGCTATTTACCGCGAACTCGCGGGCGGGCCCGCCCGCGCGGGCCGGCCTTCCAGCGTGGCAACGGGGCGTTCCGCATGAAGGTCGTGCAGGTCTGTCCTTATCCGTTTCCGTCGATGGGCGGGCCGGCGCGCTCCTACCAGCATTTCTACCGCATCCTGCACAGCGATGCCATCGGCCTGGTTCGGCCGCGGCACGCGGCCCGGGAAAAACCTGTGGTCCCGCTGCGCGTCACGGTGCGCGTGATCGATCCGCTGGGGCTTGGTCATTATTATTATGCGCCCCCGGCGAGGAGACGCGATGCCGAGCGCCTCATCGCCAGCGCGGACTGCGTTTTTGTGCACGGATTTTTCCTCTATCCGGCAATCTGGACCATGCGCACCTGCCGGCGGCATGGCGTGCCGTATGTCATCGTGCCGCACGGGATATTCGATCCCTGGGGCATGCAGAAAAACCACTTCCTCAAGATGCTGTGGCTCCAGCTGTACGGTCGGGAAATCCTGCTCCACGCCGCGCGCGTGCTCTACGCTACCGAAAAAGAGCGGAGCAAGGCGTCGTGGCTCACGGCGCAGTTGCCGACGCGCGTGATCAAGTGGGCGGTCGAGCTCGTGGATACGACGGCGTCCCTCGCGCGCCGCGTGGAGATCCGGCAGCAACTCAACCTGGCCGCGACGGATCGCGTGCTGATTTTTTTCGGCCGGCTGCACAGCATGAAGCGTCCACTGGAAACCGTGCGTCTGCTGGCCGGTTTTGGTTTCGAGCACTTGAAGCTGATGGTGGTCGGGCCGGACGGCAATGTGACGGCAGCGCAGCTGGAGGCCGTGGCGGACGCGGCTGGCTGGTCGGGCCTGCGGGTGGTCGGGCCGGTGTGGGACGACAAAAAATACGACTACATCTGCGCCGCCGACGGTTATATCTCACTGTCGCACCGCGAGAATTTCAACTACACGCTGGGCGAGACCATGGCCGCGGGCCTGGCGCCGATCATTTCCCCGGGCAACGACTTGGGCCAGGAATTCGAATCGGAAGGTTTCGCATGGCAGCTGCAGGGCGACAGTCCGGGTGAACTGCGGATGGCGCTGCAGGAATTCCTGCAACTGCCCGCGGACACCCTGCGCGCGCGGGGTGAGGCGGCCTCGCGCTGGGCACATGCCAACCTGAACATGGCGCGGTTTGATGCCGAGGTCCACCAGCTGATCGGAGAATTGCCCCGCCCGGAAACCGAAAGGCCCTCATGAACGTCGCTGTGGCCGGCCCGGTTTCGTTTTGCACCAATGTCGGGGGCGGGGTTTTTGGCGCGGGCCAGACGGCCGCATGGCGGGAGCTCGGGCTCGACGCGCGCCTGCATTACGCGATTGAGGCGAAGGATTACTGGCGGGCGAAGTCGGGTGTGCTGACGCGCTTGCGCCTGCGCTGGAAGATGTACGCCAGCTATCCGCGCCGGCTCTGGCACACGGTGCGCTGGGCGCGTCCCGGCGAAACGTTTGTCGCGGTCACCAATCCGTTTTTCCTGCCGGCGCTTGCCGCCGGCGCGGCCCAGCACAGTGGGGCGCGGGTGGTGCATCTCGTGTACGATCTTTATCCCGATGCCCTGGTTTTTGGCGGCGGCTGGTCGTCGGGACACCCGGCGGCCCGGTTTGCCGCGTGGACAACGCGCCGGGCGATCGCCGATTGCGCGGCGACCGTTTACCTGGGCCAGCGGCTGCGGCGTCACGCCGAGGCGCGTTACGGCGTGGCGGAGCGCACGGCGGTCATCGCGGTCGGCACCGACACTTCCGTGTTTCGCGGTTGCGAACCGATGTCGCGCGGGCGCCGCCTGATTCGCTGCCTGTATTCCGGTCACATGGGAAAATTGCACGATTGGGAAACCCTTGCGGAGGTCCTCCAGGCCGGAGTGCCGGACGAAACGGCGATCGAAATCGCCGCCGACGGCCCCGGGGCGCGGGCCTTAAAACTGCGGCTCACCGCCGTGGCGGAGCGGGATCCGGAAGGCTTGGCTTTTGCCGGGACACGGGGTGATCTGGAATGGCGGACCGCGATGCTGGCTGCGGACGTGGCGTTGGTCACGATGCGGCCGGGCGCGGAAAAAGTGGTGATGCCGAGCAAAACCTACAGCGCGATGGCAGCCGGGCAGGCGATTCTCGCGGTGTGTCCGCGGGAATCGGACCTCGCCGATCTGATTGCGACCCACGATTGCGGCTGGGTGATCGAGACCGGCGATGTCGCGGGCCTGCGGGGACTCCTGGCCGCGCTGCCGGCCCAGCCGGCGGAGATCCTGCGGAAGCGTCGCAACGCATGGCAGGCCGCGCACGCGCATTACTCGATGGAGACCGTGGGCCGGCAATGGCTGGAACTCTTACAATCTATCCATGCGTCCTGACTCCGCGATTATCTTTGTGTTGGTATTCGGTCTCGCGATGGCGGGTCGGGCGGCGACGCCGGTGTTTCGCGAAGGCCGTGCGTTTTTGCCGATTTTTGTCGCCGCCGGGGCGCCGCCCGAAGAACGCGCCGCCGCGACGGAGCTGGCCCGCGTGCTGCAGGTCATGTCGGGTCTTGGCTGGCCGGTGCAGGTGGAAAGAAATCCCGCGGTAGCCGGCTTTTACCTCGGTGCAACGCAGGAAGCGGCCCGCCACGGCCAGCCACTGAAGCCGGCGGCGGATCTGCTCGCGCCGCAGCCGGATGAGACCGGCCCGGATGGTTTTCGGATCCGGTCGTTTGACGGGCGCATCGTGATTGAGGGGGCGACGCCGGAAGCGA
Organism: uncultured Opitutia bacterium; assembly: GCA_903839035.1. Classification (GTDB taxonomy): domain Bacteria; phylum Verrucomicrobiota; class Verrucomicrobiia; order Opitutales; family Opitutaceae; genus Opi-474. Next base: position 9,677 of record CAIMAQ010000005.1, on the reverse strand, counting down.
CATATTTTGCCGTGATGTGGCTGCTGCAACACGAAGGCAGCGTGCGCTGGTATGCGCCGGGGGCGGCGGGGGAAAGCATCCCGAGAAAGTCGGAGTGGTCGCTGCCGGACCTGAACACGGTACGCGAGCCGGCGTATGTTTCGCGCGAAATCTACGGCGCGGCGACCCGCGATGGCACCGCCTGGGCGCGGCACAACGGGCTGCGGAGCCGGCTCGAATTCAATCATGCATTGAGCCGGATTTTCACCCCGGACGTCATCGCCGCCCATCCGGAATGGCGCTCGCTGGTGCGCGGTGAACGGCTTGGACCTGGGTCGGCCAACGACCAGGGCTGGCAGCCGGATTTGGCCCGGGTGGAGGTGGCGGAGCATGCGGCTGCGGTGGCGTCGGCGGCGCTGGCGCGGGCCCCGGCGCGCGCGAGTGTGTCGCTCGCGATGAACGACACCGTGCGCTTCGACCAAGGTGAAGCCACCCGCGCGCTGGTGGAGCCGCTGCATTATTTTCGCGGGTTTCCGGATTACTCACCGCTGGTGTTCACGTTCATGAACCGCGCGGCGGAAGCGGTGGCGCGGACCCACTCCGGCCGCTATCTCGGGTGCCTAGCTTATTTTTGGTGCGAAAATCCGCCGCCGTTCCGGTTGAATTCGCCGGTTGTGCCCTTTGTCACGACCGACCGGACGCAATATTACGACCGCGATTATCGCGCGGCGGATCTCGCGTTGATGGCGCGCTGGGGCGCGTCGGGAGTCCGGGCCTTCGGCCTCTGGGAATACGCCGAGGGCGCCCATTTCCTGGTGCCGCGCGTGCCGCTGGCGGCGCTGGCCGACGCGGTGCGCGAAGGCTGGCAGCGCGGCGCGCGCGGTTATTTCGCCGAGATGGAGGCCCAGCCGGGCTTCGACACGTTCAAGGCGTGGATGCTGGCGCAATTGCTGTGGGATCCGGCGCGTTCGACGGCGGAGCTGGCGGACGACTTTTATAGCGGGTATTATGGCCCGGCGGCGCCGCAGATGCGCCGGTTTTTCGAGCTTTGCGAGGCGCGCTGGATGGAACAGGCCGGTCCGCCCGCGTGGCTCAAGTATTACCAGCAGGAAGACCAGGCGCTACTCTTTACGCCGGAAACCTGCCCTGAATTGCGGACGCTCCTCGAACGGGCAGGCGCGGTGGCGTCCGGTGATCCGGCCGTGGCGGCGCGCGTGGCCCAGACCTCGCGCGCGTTTGCCGTCACGGAAGCTTTCGTTGAGTTCGACGCCATTCGCCGGGGACTTTTTGCACTGGCGGCGGATGAGACCGCGGCGATTTCAGGCTGGGATACCGCCGCGGCCGACCCGATCCGGCGATTCCTCGAGGCCCGGGCGCGCCTCAACGCGGCCTGGGAAAAAGCCGAGGAAGGCGATGCGCCGGCTATGACGCAGACCCAGCGGTTGTTTTTCACGCGCAACGATCCCGTACCCCGCCTGCTCTGGCTCGCCGGCCAAATTGACCCGGCGGCGCCACGGCGCCTGCTTGAGGCCGCCGGCAGGGAAGCGGTGCAGGAAAAACCGTGGCAGCTGCTCGCTGACACCTTGGGCGGTGGGCGGTGGCAGGCGGCGCCCAATCTCGTCACCAACAGCTCCTTCACGGAATCCCTCGAGGAAGGTCAGGAACCCCGTTTTCTGTTTCCGCATTACGGCGCGTTGCCGGCCGATTGGGAACTGCGGGCCATGCCGACCGAAACGGGCAAGGTGGCCCTGCTTGAAACCATTGAGGCCGCCCATCGCCGCGTGCTGCGGATCGAGGGGGCGTGGGACACCCAGTTGTACCAGTGGTTTTCCGTCCAGCCCGGCCGGGTCTATCTCGCGACAGCCCTCCTCCGGGGCCAGTCGGGCCCGGGTGGCGAGTCCGCGCTTTTTTTGAAATTCCGCACTGCGACCGGCGAGGCGGCCGGTGTTTTCGGCATGCAAACCCTGCCGAAGGGCCTGACCGCCGGCTGGCGCACCGCGGCGCTGGCGGATCGGGCGCCGGCGGATGCCGCGTGGGTGGGCATCGGCGTGGTGTCCACGCGGCAGAATGCCGGCGACTGGCTGGAGATTGGCGGGATGGAATTGCGCGCCGTCAAACCGGAGGCGGCCCCGTGAAACGCCTCATTGATTTTCTCGGCGCGCTCGTGGCGCTGGGGTTGTTTTCGCCGGTGCTGTTAGTGGTCGCGGCCGTGATCCGGATCAGGCTGGGCGCCCCGGTGCTGTTTCCCCAGCCGCGGCCGGGAAAAAACGGCCGGGTGTTCATCCTCTGGAAATTTCGCACGATGACCTCCGCGTGCGACGCCGCGGGGCAGCCGCTGCCCGATGCCGAGCGCATGACGGGCCTCGGCAGGTTTTTGCGGGCGAGCAGCCTCGATGAATTACCCGAACTCTGGAATGTGCTGTGCGGCGACATGAGCCTTGTCGGCCCGCGGCCGCTGCTGGTCGAGTACCTCGGGCGCTATTCGCCGGAGCAGGCACGGCGTCACGAAGTCCGGCCGGGCTTGACCGGCTGGGCCCAGGTCAACGGCCGCAACGCCGCCACGTGGGACGAGCGGCTGCGGCTGGATGTCTGGTATGTGGACCACCGGAACGTGTGGCTCGACCTGCGGATCCTGGTTCGGACGGTGGCGGTCGTGCTGCAGCGTGAAGGCATCAGTGCCCCGGGCACGGCCACCATGCCGGAGTTCCGCGGGCCGATGCCCAACTGTAACATGGAAAACAATCGACACGCGGCTGATGCCAAAGATAGCCCCTCGTCATGAATGCAACCGATGAAAATAAAACCGCCGCGGTCCGGCGGATAATCCTGGACCTGCTGCCGCCCGAGGAAGGGGACAATCCCCGGATCTTCGGCGCCGGGGCGCCGCTCGACAGCCTCGGGCTGGTCAATTTCCTCGCGGACCTCGAGTACCGGCTGGCGGAGGAATTCGGCCGGGAGATCGTGCTCGCGAGCGACCGCGCCATGAGCCGGGGCCGGTCGCCGTTCCGCGATGTCGCCGCGCTGACGGAGTACGTCGTCGAACTATTGGCGGAATGAAAACCGGCCGCGTTATCTTCATCACCGGCACCAGCCGCGGCCTCGGGCTCGGGCTGGCGGAGCACTGTCTCGCGCAAGGGGACACCGTGTGCGGATGCAGCCGCGCCCCGGCGACCCTGACCGATGCGCGCTATTCCCACTACGAACTCGACGTGTCCGACGAGAAGGCGGTGGTCGCGGCGGTGCGCGCCGCGGTGCGCCGGCACGGCCGGATCGACGCGCTGGTGAACAACGCCGGCATCGCCTCGATGAACCACGCCCTGCTCTCGCCCGCCGTGACGGCGCAGCAGATCTTCGCTACGAATTTCCACGGCACCTTCCTCTTCTGCCGCGAGGTGGCGAAGGCGATGGTGCGCCAGAAGTCCGGGCGGATCGTCAATTTCACCACGGTGGCGACCCCGCTGCGGCTCGAGGGCGAGTCGCTCTACGCGGCGAGCAAGGCGGCGGTGGAGTCGTTCACCCAGGTGCTCGCCCGGGAGTTGGGACCGTCGGGCATCACGGTGAATGCCGTCGGGCCGACCCCGGTGCCGACCGACCTCGTGAAAAACGTGCCGGCCGCCAAGATGGACGCGCTGCTGGCACGGCAGGCGATCCGGCGCTTCGGCACGATCGAGGATGTCATCAACGTGGTGGAATTCTTCCTTTCCCCGCAGAGCGAATTCATCACCGGCCAGGTGATCTATCTCGGCGGCGTCAACGGCTGACCCGCGGGGGAACCGCGCGGCTGCACCGCCGTCGGCCTGATCCGCTCGACTTAACATGAGCAACGAACCGCGCAGTCTCACGGTGGAAGCCATCCCGGTGCTGGCCCGCGAACGCGCCGGGGCCGGGCTCTGGCTGGACGAGGCTGGCGCGCGCACCTGGCGGGAATTCGGCGCCACGGTCGAGGCGGCGCGGCGGTTGTGCGTGGCCGCGGGCCTGCGGCCCGGGGCCGTGGTCGTCACTTCCGGCGAAGCGACCCTGGAATCGCTGGCCTGGCTATTTGGCGCGGCGGCAACCGGGGCGGTGGTCGCACCGCTCCGGCGGGAGCGGGCGGGAGAAATCGAAACCTGGAAAAAATCCATCGGGATCGGCTGGCGGGTACAGAACGGCCATGTCGTCCGGGTGGGCGAGGGCACGCCATCGGCGGCCGCCGTGAAACTGTTCGGCGAATTGCAAGCCCGCGGGCATCCCGGGCTCATTCTCGCCACGGGCGGGACCACCGGGACACCGAAGCTGGTGCTGCATGACTTGACGACGCTGCTGGCGACGGTGCCGGTGAAGGCTGGCCGCGACTGGAGGATCCTGCCGTTGATGCGCTTCGACCACATCGGTGGACTCGACGCGGCCTGGCGTGCACTCGCAGGTGGACAAGTGCTCGTGGCGCCGCCGGCGGAGCTCACGCCCGGCGCGGTGGCGGCGGCCATTGCGCGCCACCACGTGGAAGTGCTGCCGGCCACGCCGAGTTTTTTGAACCTGCTGCTGCTTGCGGGAATCGAGCGGACGCATGAACTCGGCTCGTTGCGCGTCGTGCCGTACGGCGCGGAGCCGATGCCGGCGGGCCTGCTGGAACGCCTCCGCGCGGCGCTGCCCCGGGTTGAATTTGTGCAGCGCTTCGGCACGAGCGAAACCGGCACACTGCCGGTGCAGGCCGCCGGGGCGGGGCTGGTGCTGCGCGACGACCAGTCCGGATTTGCGTGGAAGGTCGTGAATGAGGAGCTCTGGGTGCGCAGCCCGGCCCGCGGGCTGGGCTATCTGGCGGGCGACTCCGGCCAGTTGGAAACGTCCGGCTGGTTCCGGACCGGGGATTTTGCGGAGCAACTCCCCGACGGCGCCGTGCGCATCCTGGGCCGCCGGTCGGATTTGATCAACGTCGGCGGGGAGAAGGTCCTGCCGGGCGGAGTCGAGGACGTGCTCCTGGCGCATCCGCTGGTCACGGACTGCCGCGTGTACCCGGTGCCGAGCGCGGTGCTCGGGCAAATGGTGGCGGCGGAGGTGGTCTGGCGCGGTGAAGAGCGCGATGCGCTGGCGGTGAAGCGCCTGCTGCACGCGTTCGCGGGGACATCGTTACCCAAAAGTCACCTGCCAGCAGTGGTGCGATTGGTCGGGGCCATCGATACTACCCGGAACCTGAAAAAAGTCCGTACCGCCCACCCATGAAACAGCTCATCATTATCGGCGCCGGCGGCTTTGGCCGCGAAATGATGGCGTGGGCCCGGCGGTCAACCGCGGGCTGGCCGGTGAAGGGCTTTCTCGATGACAATTTGTCGGCACTCGAGGGCTTTGGCCGCAGCGTGCCGCTTTTGGGCCGCGTTGGGGAATATCAGCCCGAAGCGGACGACGTCTTCACCTGCGCCATGGGCCGGGTGGAATTCAAGCGTCGGTGCGTGGAGCAGATCCTGGCCCGTGGCGGGGTCTTTCCGCCTTTCGTGCATGCCTCGGCGGAAGTGGGCGACCATGTCCAGCTGGGCGCGGGAGTGATCCTTTGCCCGCACACGGTGGTGACCTCGGATGTGCGGCTCGGCGATTATGTGACCGTCAACCTGCACTCGACCGTCGCCCACGACGCCGTGATCGGGCGGTGGTCGCAGCTGCACTGCCACGTGGATATCACGGGCGGCGTGGTACTGGGCGAGGGCGTGCTGGTCGGTAGCCATGCCAGCATCCTGCCGGGCGTGAAGGTGGGGGACGGCGCGGTCATCGGCGCCGGCTCGGTGGTGACGCGCGACGTTCCGGCTGGTGCGACGGTGTTCGGGGTGCCGGCGCGGACCTTGGTGAAGCGGGAGGCGGGCAATGATTGAGGCACCAACAAAATGGTGGCGGAGGTGGTCGCTGGTGGTGCCGGCGGCCGTGTTGGTGCTGGCCGTGACCGTGCAGGGCATGCACATTTTGCGCGAGGTGCCGGGGGCCCGCGGCCCGCATCTCGCCCAAGCCGTGCCGGCCACGACGGGGGGGTGGACCAGCCGTGAAGTCCCGCTGGGACCCAATGAGTTTCTCTCCAGCGAGGCGGAGAAGGTGCTCAACTACGACGAGGTTTTAAACCGCGAGTACAGCCGCGGCGGGGAAAGCTTCGGCGTGTATGTCGCCTACTGGGGCGCGGGCAAGATGCCCACCCGGCTCGTGGCCTCGCATACGCCGGACCGCTGCTGGACCGAGAACGGCTGGCGCTGCCTCGACATGAAATTCAAGCAGCCCGTGACCTTCGGGGGCGTGGCGCTGCAACCGGCCGAGTGGCGGCTGTTCGAGCCGCCCCTCGGGGGCAGCCCGGTCTATGTGTTCTACTGGCACCTGGTCGAGGGACGCACCTACGACTACGGCGGGCGCTTCAACAACGTGCCGAGCGTGCGGTTGTGGTGGAAAGACGCAGTGCAGCAGGCGGTGCTCGGCAGCCGGGAACAGTATTTCATCCGGCTCACCAGCACCGAGCCGCTCGAGAACCTCTGGAGCGATCCGGGTTTTGCCGGGGTGCTGCGCGGGTTGGAGCAACTCGGCCTGGCGGTACCGCATTCCACGCCTGTTTCCCATTGAAGTCATCATGAGCGCGCCCGATCCCAAAAAACGAATTTTCCTTTCCCCGCCTCATCTCGGCACCGCGGAGCGGCGTCATGTTGAAACCGCATTCGACAGCAACTGGATCGCGCCCGCTGGGCCGCACCTGACGGCCTTTGAGGCGGAAATGCGCGCGGCCTGCGGTCTGCGCGCGGCGCTGGGCGTGTCCTCGGGCAGCGCGGCTCTGCATCTCGCGGTGAGGCTGTTGGGCGTGCAACCAGGCGACGAGGTTTTTTGCTCTACATTCACCTTTGTCGCGACGGCGAATCCCATTGTGTACGAAGGTGGCCGGCCCGTGTTCATTGACGCCGAGGACCGCTCGTGGAACATGGATCCAGCGCGGCTGGACGAGGCGTTGGCGGACCGGGCGAAACAGGGCCGGCGGCCGCGCGCGATCATCGTTGCCGACATTTACGGACAATGCGCGGCATGGGATGAAATCCGTGCGGTGGCGGACGCGCACGGGGTGCCGGTGATTGAGGACGCCGCCGAGGCGGTGGGCGCGACGTATCACGGCGAATGGGCGGGACGGTTCGGCGTGCTGGGCGTGTATTCCTTCAACGGGAACAAGATCATCACCACCAGCAGCGGCGGAATGCTGGTGTCGGACGACCCGGCCCTGATTGAGCATGCGCAAAAAATCGCCACCCAGGCCCGCGACGCGGCGCCGCATTATCAGCACAGCGAACTGGGCTACAATTATCGCATGAGCAACGTGCTGGCCGGCATCGGCCGCGGGCAGCTGGAAGTACTGGCCCAGCGCGTTGAGCGCCGCCGGGAGATTTTTGATTTTTACCGGCGGGCCCTGGTTGACCTGCCCGGGGTGGACTTCATGCCGGAGCTGCCCGGGAGCCGCAGCAACCGCTGGCTCACGTGCCTGACGCTCGACCCGCTGCAAACCCGGGTCAGCCGTGACGACGTGCTCGCGGCACTCGCCGCCGACAACATCGAGGCGCGGCCGCTGTGGAAACCGCTTCACCAGCAACCGCTTTTTCGGGCCGCGCCCCGTTTTGGGGGTGCTGTGGCGGACCGGCTGTTCAACCGCGGACTCTGCTTGCCCTCGGGCTCGGCCATGACGGAGGACGATTTGCAGCGGGTGGTGGACGTCGTGCGGGGAGTATTCCCGCAGCCATGAATCCGATGAGTCTCCCCGTCATGTCCACCGCGGCCAACCACACCGAGAGACCGTTTCCCGCGGTAGCCGGCCGTGTCTTGCGCGAGCGGGTCATGTTTGCCGTGCGCCAGCTGATGGACTTGGTCGACCGCCGGATCGGGAGCCGCGGCGGCGCCCGGTTCATCTCGATCCTGCTGGTGTACACGATCAGCCTGGGCGCGGCTTTTTACCTGGCCTACCAGCTGCGGTGGGATTTTTCGCTGCCGGGCGACTTTCAAACCCAATGCCTGCAGCTGATCCTGCCGGTGGTCATCTGCAAACTGGTCCTGCTGCACTCCTTCGGACAGTTTCGCAGCATCCTGAGTTATTTCGCGCTCGCGGACTTCGGCGGGGTGGTGGTCGCGATCAGCATGGTTTCCGCGATGATGCTGGCCTTGTGGTACAGGTCGGAAGTCTCCGCCGCCCCGCCGCGAGGGGTGATCGTGATGGATTTCTTGCTGAGCGTGGGATTGATCACGTCCTTCCGGCTGTCACTCCGGATTGTGCGGAGCTGGTCGCAAGTGGCGCTTCCGATGGCGTCCGCCATGGGTGAGCGGCGGGTGGCCATCATTGGGGCCGGGGATGTCGGTGAGGCGCTGGCCAAAGACCTGCTCCAGCACCCGGGCAGCGGGTTACTGCCGGTTTTTTTCATCGACGACGATCTGGCCAAGGTCGGTCGCAGCATCCACGGCCTGCCCGTTTACGGGCCGCTCGCGCGCCTGGTGAAACTCGGCCCGCGCCTGCGGGTGAACGAACTGGTCATCACGCTGGCCGGCGCGACGCCGCGGCGCGTGAAGGAAATCGTCGAGTTGGGCCGGCAGATCGGCGCGACCACCCAGATCGTCCCGTCCTTCACCCAGCTCACCTCGGGCGAGGTGAAGATCGAGCGGTCACGGCCGGTGGCAATCGAGGATCTGCTCGGTCGCGCCCCGGTCAACCTCGACTCCAGCGGCATCGGCCGGCTGCTCCAGGACCAGGTCGTGCTGGTCACCGGCGCCGGGGGCAGCATTGGCAGCGAACTCTGCCGGCAGATCCTGGCGCACCGGCCGCGTCAGCTCCTCATGGTGGACCAGACCGAGCTCGCCCTGTTCGAGATTGAGCAGGAGCTGATCGGCACGGAGCACGGCGGGCGGATCCTGCCGCTGATCGTGGACGTGGCGGATGAGCCCGCGATCCAGGCGGTGTTTGCCCGGCACCGCCCGGTCATCGTCTTTCATGCGGCGGCCCACAAGCACGTGCCGCTGATGGAGCGGCAGCCCGGCGAGGCGCTGAAAAATAACACTCTCGCGACCGCAGGCCTCGCGCGCCTGGCCGCGGAACACGGCGTCGGGCACTTCGTGCTGATCTCGACGGACAAGGCCATCAATCCCACGAGTGTCATGGGTTGCAGCAAGCGTCTGGCTGAGAAGACCCTCCAGGCCCGGCAGCACAGCCCGGGCAATCGCACGGCCTTTCTCGCCGTTCGGTTTGGCAACGTCCTCGGTTCCAGCGGCAGCGTCATCCCGACCTTCAAGCGCCAGATCGCGGCCGGCGGGCCGGTGACGGTGACGCACGCGGAGATGACGCGCTATTTCATGACGATCCCCGAGGCGGTGGGGCTTGTCCTGCAGACGGCCACCCTGGGCCACGGCGGGGAAATCTTCATCCTCGATATGGGCCAGCCGGTAAAGATCCTCGATATGGCGCGGCAGATGATTGAGCTGAGCGGGTACAAGCCGGGGGTAGACATCGAGATCAAGCTGACCGGGCTGCGCCCGGGCGAAAAACTTTTCGAGGAACTCCGCCACAACAACGAGACGCACGAGCCGACCGAGCACCCGCGCATTTTCCGGCTCCGGAATGGTGAGGAACCGGAGGATGCCGAGGCCTGGCTGGCCGAGTTGCGGGCGGCGGCGGCGACGAGCCATCCGCCGGCCATCAAGCAACTTCTGCAGCGGCTGGTACCCGAGTACACGCCCTT
>CAIMAQ010000004.1 GCA_903839035.1 uncultured Opitutia bacterium | reverse complement strand
GCGGCCCGATGATCGTCGCCCGCGACATCGCCCACGCCAAGCTGCAGGAGCGCGTCGACGCCGGCCAGGGACTCCCGCAATATTTCAAGGACCACCCGGTCTATTACGCCGGCCCGGCCAAAACCCCGAAGGGTTATGCGTCCGGCTCGTTCGGCCCGACCACCGCCGGCCGCATGGACAGCTATGTCGATGGGTTCCAGGCCCTCGGCGGCTCGATGATCATGCTCGCGAAGGGCAACCGCGGCCCACAGGTGACCAAGGCCTGCCAGCAGCATGGCGGTTTTTACCTCGGCAGCATCGGCGGGCCCGCCGCCATCCTGGCCAAGGAAAACATCCGGAAGGTCGAGGTGCTCGAGTATCCCGAGCTCGGCATGGAAGCCGTGTGGAAAATCGAGGTGCAGGATTTTCCGGCCTTCATCCTCGTGGACGACAAGGGCAACGATTTCTTCGTGAACGGCTGCGGCGCCTGCCTGCCGGCCAAGCACTGAGCCGCGGCCGGGCGCGGCCAGCCTGCGTCCCTACTCGCCCAGCGCGCTCTCGCCACCCTTGGTCATCGCCGCCGGATCCAGCGCGCGGTCGAGCGTGGCGGCGTCCATCAATTTTTTCGCGAGCACGATTTCGCGGAGGGATTTGCCCGTGGCCAGCGCTTCCTTCGCCACGGCAGCGGCCTGATCGTACCCAATGTGGGGATTCAGGGCCGTCACCAGCATGAGCGACCGGTCCACCAGTTCGCGGCAGCGGGCCGCGTCGGCCTCGAGGCCGGCGACGCAGCGCTCGGCAAAGACCCGCGTACCATGGGCAAGGCAGTGCACCGATTCATGGAGGCAATGCGCGAGCAGCGGCAGCGTGACGTTGAGCTCGAACTGGCCGTCCCGCCCGGCCGCCACGACGGTGGAGGTGAGGCCCTGCGTGTAGAGGCAGACCTGAATCAGCATTTCGCTCATCACCGGGTTGACCTTGCCAGGCATGATGGATGAGCCCGGCTGCGTGGCCGGCAGGCGCAGTTCGCCGTAGCCGGCGCGCGGACCCGACCCGAGCAGGCGGATGTCACTGGCAATCTTGGTCAGACTCGCCGCGATGGTCGCCAGCAGCCCGGCCGCCTCGACGCAGTCGTCGCGCGCGCCCTGGGCCTCGAAATGGTTGTCCGCCTCGCGAAAGGTGAGGCCGGTCTCGGCATTGAGGATGCGGCAGACGTGACCGGCGAATGCCGGATGCGTGTTGAGCCCGGTGCCGACCGCGGTGCCGCCGATGGCCAGTTCGCTCAACCCCGTCACCGCGCGGCGCGCCCGGGCGCCGGATTTTCGGGCCTGGGCGGCATAACCCGAGAACTCCTGCCCGAGCGTGAGCGGCGTCGCGTCCATCAGGTGCGTGCGACCAATTTTTACCACGCCGGCAAACTCGGTGGATTTCCGCTCCAGCGCCGCGGCGAGCGCGTCGAGCGCGGGCACCAGCTCCTGATGCAGGGCAAGGGCCACGCTCACGTGCAGTGTCGTCGGAATGATGTCATTCGATGACTGGCCTAGGTTGACGTCGTCGTTTGGATGCACCGGCCGCTTCGAACCAACCGGCTGGCCGGCGAGCTGGCTGCAGCGGTTGGCGATGACCTCGTTGGCGTTGGTGTTGGTCGAGGTGCCGGACCCGGTCTGGAACACATCGACGGGAAACTGGGCGGTGAGCTTGCCGTCGGCGATCTCACGCGCGGCCTGTTCGATCAAGCGGCTTTTCTCCGCCGGAAGCTTGCCCAACCCGGCATTGGCGCGGGCGCAGGCAAGCTTGACCAAGCCCAGCGCGCGAATGAACGCCGCGGGCAGCGGCCGGCCGCTGATCGGGAAATTCAGCACGGCCCGCTGCGTGGAGGCGCCGTAGAGCGCATCGTCCGGGACGGGCAGCTCGCCCATCGAATCACGTTCGATTCTCATGGAAACATGCTACGCGCGGATCGCCGAAAGACAAAAACGAAAAGGCCCGCCGGAAAGGCGGGCCGGACCTGACCGTGGGGCCGCGGACGGGGAAATCAAAATTTTACCGTCAGCCGGTTGCCCCCGACCGCGAGACGGCTGATGACGTCGGACTCGGAGAGGCGGCGCTCGGTGAGATGCCGGGCCGCCTGCGCATTGAGGCGCAGGGCGGAATCACCCGAGCCAACCGAGACGGACTGGACGCTGCCGCCCAGCAGGCGGTAAAGGCGGGACTCACCCGGCACGCTGATCTGGGCCAGGGGTTCGCTGCGAGCCGGGAGGTTATCCGCGGTGCGCAGGGAGTGGCCGAGCATCTGGTCCAGGTTCGAATCGTTCGCCTGGGTCGCGGCGAGATTGTCAGCCATCTTGTCGGCCATGTAACGGGCGGAGGAAAGCTCGGCATTGACCATCGCCACATGGGAGGCCGCTCCGACCGCGGTTGCGGTGGACGGGGTGGGCTGCACTGTGCGCGGACCTGAGGCCACCGCCGCCGGGGCCGATTCAGCCGCCGCCAGAACCGGGCTGGTCGCGACCGGGGCCATGACCACCGCCGCATCCGGCTTGCTCGCCACCGGCATCGGGGCGACGTGGTTCGTCAGCTCGGTGACCGTGGGCTCAAACACCGGGTTCGAATTCACCGGTTGATACTCGCGGAGAGTGAAAAGCGTGATGGCCAGAATGGCAGTCGCACCAACGGGCAGTTGATAACGCGAAATCCGAGCGCCCACCCGGATGAACGGCGCCCACCACGGGCGGGGCTCAACGATGGCGGCGAGCTGCTTGGCGCGCATCCCGCGCTCGAAATCGGCCCAAAACTCCGCGGGCGGCTGTTCCGCACGCTTCACGCGCAGCAAATCTTCCAAGGTGACCGTGGTCTTGCGGGGGGTATCGTTCATCGACGGATATAGGGCTGCAGCTCGGACTGAAGCAGTTGCTTCGCGTAATGCAGACGCGAGCGCACGGTGCCCACTGAGCAGTTCATGATTTCGGCAATTTCCTGATGACCAAGGCCATCAATTTCAAATAAGGTGATCACGGTCCGATGTCTGATAGACAATTTTTGCATCGCCTCGTTCAATTTTTCCTGAAGTTCACGGGCGAAGGTTTCCTGATCAGCCCCGGTGTTATCCGTCAGGGCGGCAATGACTTCCGCAGATACCTTGTCGTCTTCGTTGATCTTTTCGAAGCTGAAGAACGTCCGCAGGCGGTTTTTGCGGAGGTGGGTCAGGGTGGAATTGACCGCAATCCGGTACAGCCAGGTAAAAAAGGAGGACTGGCCCTGGAAGCGGTTGATGGACTGGAAGGACTTGATGAAGGCGTCCTGGGTCAGATCGGAGGCGTCCTCGCGGTTGGAAGTCATGTTATAGACCACCCCGTAGACGCGGCCCCGGTACTTCAGGACCAGCTGGTCAAACGCGGCGACATCGCCTTCCTGAACGCGGCGGACGATCGCCAGGTCGGAATCAGCCTCCAGCTGGCGTTCGGGTGACGCCACGAGGGATTTGCCGAGGCTCTTGACCGCATCCATGACAACGGGAGGAAAGCCGCGAATACCGGCTGGCGCAAACGGAATCTTGTTTCCTGCCCTCAGACCGTGGCCGGCCGCAGGGCCGCCACCTGGCCGCGCAGCACCTCACAGAGGCCCAGCAGGAGCCCGGTCGGGGCCTCATCCGGCCATTCCTGCAGCGCGGCGGTTGCGGCGTCCACCTCGGCCTTCACGGCCGAAGCCACGTCGCCAAAAACCCCCAGTTCGCCCATCTGCTGCAATCGCAGGGCGGGCTGGACCGGCTTCTGCCCGAGGATTTCCCCCGTCAGCTCGGCCCGTTCGGCTGCGGGCAGCCGCTCCATCAGGAGGAGCAGCGGCAGCGTCAGTTTGCCGCTCGCCAGATCGGTGCCGAGGGTCTTGCCGATGCGTTTCTCCTCGCCGAAGAAATCCGCGAGGTCGTCGTAAATCTGGTAGGCGATGCCGAGGTGCCGGCCAAAGCGGCTCACCGCGTCAACATAACCCGGGGCAAAGCCGGCGAGCTTCGCGCCCAGCAGGCAGGAGACACGGAAGAGCTCCGCGGTTTTCAGGTCGATGATCCGCTGGTAATCCGCGCGAGTGACGTTGGTCGAGCCGCGCCGCAGTGTCTGCACAATCTCGCCGGCGCAGACCCGGCGCGTGGACTCGGAAACGGCGGAGCAGATCTCCGTGGTGGGAAACTGGGTGGCGAGGTTGAGGGCGTGGGCGAAAAGTGCGTCGCCCAGCAGCACGGCGGCGGTCGCGCCATATTCCCGGGCGGCGGTGCGCCGGCTGCGGCGAACCTCGGCGCCATCCATGATGTCGTCGTGCACGAGGGTCGCGAGGTGGACGAGCTCGACGACGGCGGCGACGCGCACCAACTCGGGTGAAATCGCCTGGGGGCCGCGCCAGCCGCTGAGGAAAACGAGGGCCGGGCGGATGCGTTTGCCCGAGGTATCGATGCAGTAATCCGCCATCGTGCGGATCTCCGGTTCAAACGCCGCGAGTTGGCCGTGCAAAAACCGGTCCAGCTCGGCCATGTGGGGTCCGAGGAGCGCAAACACGCTGGAAAAAGCGTGGCCCACGGGGGTCGCGGGGCCGGCGGTACTGGGTGCGCTCATAGGAACGTCAGGCTAGGCGGGATTCCGAGGCGCGCAAGCCCATGCCGCACGGGGCCGCCGTGGGATGGCGCCGGGGCCGAAAAAGAAGCCGCCGATCTGTTCAGATCGGCGGCCCCATTTGAACTGGCCGCCCAGGCGGCCCGCCCAACTCCTGGAATGTTATTCGGACTTCTTTTTGCCGTCGGCGTCCTTCTTCAGCTGGTTCAGGATCTCCGCATCCTGCACGTTCTGGCGCACGATGCCGACGCGCTCGAACAGGGCCTGCTCATCGTCGGGCTTGACGAAGCTCTTGCCGATGATGTCGCGGGTGGTCAGGCCCAGATCGTTGATCTGGTCCTTCGAGACCACGGTATCATACTTCATCTTGCTCGGCTCGAGGACCGTGGCGGTGATGAAGATGATGAGGTTGGTCACGTCCACCTGGTCATTGGTGGTCTTGAAGAGGTTGCCGAGCAGTGGGATGTCGCCGAGCAACGGAACCTGGCTCTTGATCTTGCGGGTCTGGGTGTCGATCAAGCCGCCGATCGCCGCGGTCTGGCCGTCCCGCAGGATGATGTTCAGCTCACCCACGCGCCGGTCGATGTCGTAGAACGTGTTGCCGGAAATCGTTCGGGCCTGGAACACGCTGCTCTTTTCGGGCTTCACCTTCAGCGCGATCAGCTTGCTGCCGGTGATCTGCGGGGTGACCTCGATGCTGATGCCGACGAACTTGATGTCGCCCGCGGTCGCCGTGGTAACGGGCGTGCTGCCCGAGGTGGTCGTGGTGATCGTGACCAGCTGCAGGTCGCGACCGATCTTGATGTCGGACTTGCTGCCGTTGATGGCCACGATGGTGGGATTGGTCACGAGGCGGACATTCGTCGCCGCGTTGAGGATGTTCACCAGGGCGCTGAACTCGTTCGAGTTGAACACCGCGGTCGGCGAACCGCCGAGGAGCGAGCCCGAGTTGATCGTGAACGGGGTCGCCGTATTGCTGCCGGGCCCAGTGCCGACTCCGGTGCGGATGTCGGTCCGGCCGTCGTTGCTCTTGTAGCCGAGCTGCACTTCGCGGTTCTTGGTGTCGTCCTTCGAGATTTCAACGAACTTGGTTTCGATGACCACCTGCTTGGGCTCGGAATCGAGCCGCTTGATCATGTCGCCGATGCGGGCGATGACCGTGGATTGGTCGGTGACGATCAGCTCGTTCGCGAGGTCGTTGACGACGATGGTGCCGGCCGGCTGGGGCTGGAGGCCCTTGGCCGGGTCGCCATCCCGCTTGGGGGTGAGCATGGGGTCGACCAGCGGCTTGATCTTGCCCGCCGCCACGTTTTCAAACGTGAAGGTCTTCGTGCCGAAGGGTTCGCCCTGAAGCTCGGCGATGCCGACGATCTTCACGATGTTGTCCTTTTCGACGAAGGTGTAACCCACCTGCTTGAGGACGACCTCGAAGATCTGGCGCCAGGTGACGTCACGCAGCTTGATCGAAGTCTTGCCCTGCAGCGTGTCCGGCATGACGAGGTTGAGCTCGAACAGGTCGGCCACGTTGCGCAGGACGTTGCGGATATCCTCGTCCGGGAAGTCAACGGACAGCGTGTCCTTGCCGGCGGCGGCATTGGGCTTGGCCGTGATTAAGGCGTGGACCGGTTCGGTGTCCTTGATGACCGCCTGGGCGGCGGCGGGCGCGGGGGCCGGAGCCACGGCCGCCGGAGTTTCCGCAGGAGCGGGCGCCGTGGTGGTCGTGGGGGCCGGAGCAGCCGGGGTGGTGGGAGCAGGGGTGGACTGACTCCGCGCGGTCGTAAGCACCGCGGCAACAAACAGCACAGACAGGAGGAGCGGGCGTGTTCTCATGGGTTTTTTCCAGGTTTGATGGGTCGGGTGATTTCCTCTTTGTTGAGGCGAAGCGTAAAGTTGGTGCGGTCGAAGCTCACGAGCTCGAGGTTGTAGTCCTGGCCCTCATAACTGACGGTGAGCCGGTCGCCCGAGCGGAGATTTTTTTTGCCGAAGATCAGCAGGCTCTCGGAGCCCATGCTCAACGTGCCCTTGGGCAAAACCTTGGCGGCGAGGGCCGTCAGAATTTCACGGTCGCCATACGCCTTGGCCGGCCCCTGGGCCGCGGTGTCGGCGGCGGGACGGGAACTGAGGCCAAAGCCCGGCGGATTGAAGGGGTGGGCCACCGAATTGGCCGCGAGGGTCTCGGGCGTATCCACCTTGGCCAGGCTGGACGCAAGTTCCACCGCCGCGCGGCGGGCCTCGATCGGGGCCAGGTCGGACTCGGGGGGCTTCCGCTTCGGCGCAGCACCCGCCGCGAGGGTCGCCGGCCCGAAAGCCAGCGCCAGCAGCACCAGGGGAAGAGAGCGCGAGTGGTTCATGGCTGGCCCAGGAGTTCGAGACCGAGGTTGAGGGTCAGTTCGTTGCCGCGGCTGCCTTCGACGCCATTGCTGACGCCCATCATCGTGACCGACATGACCCGGCAGAAGCGCTGGCCGCTTTCGAGCCGGCGCAGGAAATCGAGGAGCCGGGCGTAATCGCCCCGGACCGCCAACCCATACCCGAAGCCCATGTAGGCCGTCTTGCCCTTCGCGCCCGCCTTGCCGGGGGCCAGGACGTTTTGACGGAGATCCACCAGCTTGGTCCCGGTGTCGGCCTCGAGCTTGTAGAAAAACTGCAGGTTCTTCGCGAGTTCGTCCGGGTGGATGAGCCGGGACTCGATTTCCTTCCGCGCGGCGGAAATCGCCGCAAATTGGTCGGCGAGTTGCACGCCATTCTTGAGGTTGGCGTCAATGCGTTCGCCCTGGGTCACCTTTTGCTCCAGCAGCGCTTCGCTCTCCGGCACGCGGCTGCTGCGCAGGTAAATCCCCACGGCCAGCGTCAACGCCAGCGCGCCACAGGCCACGCTGATCGGGTTCGCCTTGAGGGTGGCAATAACGGGTTCGGCGGCCATTAGCGTTTCGCTCCTTTCGGCGCATTTTTGAAGTGAAGGAACAGCTGGAGTGAAAGCCGGCCGTTCGCGGGATTGCGGCTCACCCCGGGGCCGGAAAACGAAAATTCATCGAACGTCTCGGCTAGGACCTTGTCCGCCCGCAGCTGGTCGAGGTAGGCCGAGGCGAAGCCGCTGGCCTCGTCCGGCGACCCCCGCACGGTGCCGCGGATGGTCACCCCCGACATCTGCTGCTCGTAGGCATCAAGGGCAATGTCCTTGGGCAGGATTTCACCCAACCGCATCAGGAGGCGGGAAACGGCCGGCCGTGACCGCAGGAACGCATCCACCTCGTTGACCTTCGACTGTTCGCCCACGAATTTCGAGTAGAGCGCGATAAACTGGTCGCTGTCCTTCTTGTCCCGGTTGATCTGCTGGTCCCAGTCAGCGATCTGCCGGTCCAGGTTGTGCAGCTCATATTCCTGGTACGAAAACCAGAGCAGGAGGCCGAGCGCGATGAAGACGGACGCGCCGTTGATGAAAAACGCCGTGCGCACGACCTTGGTATCCGGCAACCGCGCAAAATTGCGCAGGTTCGGATGCCAGGGGGGCATCTCCGAGGCGGTATTGGCCTCAGGCTTTTTTTTCAGGAACGACGGCATCGGCGGAAGTGGTGGCGGGAGGTTGGTTGGCCATCAGGCTGAGCAGACCCAGCCAGCGGAGGTCGACGCCATCCGGCGCGACGCCTTCCGGCAGGGTGACCTGGCGGGATTGCAGCCAGGCGACGAGATCCAGCTTCGTGCTGGAGACGCCGAGGGCGGAGGAAATGGCCCCATCGAGCCAGGTCAGTTTCGCCGGCAGCATGGTGCAGATCACCTGGCCGACGGACTGGCCGGTCTGCACCTCATAAAAACCAATGGAGGACTGCAGTTCCTTCAGCAGCTTCTTGACGAGCAGCGGCCCCATGCCGGTGAAATCAAAGGTGTTCGAATAAAACAGCTTCTTGGCGGATTCCTCGTCCTTGAGGCCCAGTTCCTTCTGCACAATCGGGACCATGGCATCCAGGCCCTGCGGGATCGGGCGGGAGGCTTCCACCCCGGAGGAAGAGACGATGAACGAGTGGGTGATGTCGGTGCCAATTTCGAGGACCAGCGTCGGGGTCTTGGACTTGGTGAAGGCGAAGTAATCCACCAGGGCGCCCAGGGTCGAAACCGTGCCGAGTTCCAGCGCATCCGGGTAGATGCCCGAGGCCAGCAGACCGTCCTGCACCGTGATGATGTCTTCCGAGGGCAGGCCGCAGAAAAGCACTTCCTTTTGCGTCGCCTTGACCACGTCGTAGTCCGTGCCATCCGCCGCATTGATGAGGTGGATGGTGAACTTGTCCGGCTCGATGCGGAACTGGGTGGTGAGCAACTCCGGGAAATAGGTCGGTTCCTTGGTGCGTTTCAGTTCAATCGTGGCCCGGCGGACGAGGCGCTTGGCCGGGTAAACCCCGCAGCAGGCATACATGTAGCCACTCGGGCCGGGCTTGGGCTGGACCACGAGGATCGCCTCCGCAATGGCATCGGCATCTCCCACCGGGCACATGCGGAGCTCCTCAATCACCATCGGGGCGACGGGCGCAGAGGTGCGCGCCAGTAGCATCGTATGGTCGGATTGCTCGACGAAATAGCCTTTAGTCTTGGTGGAAAAAAACATGCAGACTTTGATCGCTCCGTTAGGACAGGGTCGAGGACAGTGGGGTTAACACTCTAGGTGGTTGGCTAATGAAAAATCGTAAGTCAGTCGGCAACCATGCTGTACAGCATAGCGCAAACCGAGCGCGAAAAATCGGCAGAAAAACCCTTCATTACAAGCCTATTTCCCTCCCCCACCCGCTGGCAGACAGCCATTTACCTTTTCTTCATGAAGACTTTTTGAAGGGGGCACTTTTAGCCCATAACGGCGGGTAAACCAAGGTTACGGCTCATTGCAGCCAAAGCTTCAGGCGGAGTCCAAGTTTTGGAACGCAAAATAAAAACCCTGTCGCCTACAACTCCCAAAATAATCCGCGGAATCTCCCCGAAGGGTGGACAGAATTTCCACGTAAGGATCTCGGTTAGCTCATAAATAATTACATATCAGCATATTAATTAATAATAATCGGGTGCAGTCAGCTCGATCTGACCGGCATCGGGAAACCCAGCGGCCCATGGGCTCACGTTGGATTCCAAGCCGCCCGAGCAAATCGGGAGCGTTCCGGTCCTGAAAATGAAAAACCCGCCGCGATTAACGGCGGGTTTGCGATCAATCGGGCTCAGCGCCTCAGCGCCGGCCCCCATTTACTTCTGCCACGTGCGCTTTTTATGACGGTTCGCCTTGAGGCGTTTCCGGCGCTTGTGCTTCGACATTTTCAGCCGGCGTTTCTTTTTGAGATTACCCATGGTGTAAGAGAATTAAGCGCGCACCGTGCGAGGCGCAGCGCGCCCTGTAAAGCTAGAATTTCTCCCCACCGGTGTCACTCCAGGCCCCGGCGACGCTGGAGAAAACCAGCCTCCGGACCCGGCAGCCCGGGAAAAAGCCCGCCAGGCATTCACCATAGGCCGAAAGTTGCGGGGCGTATTCCGCCACCAGCCGCGCCAGCAACGCCCCGTCCGTTTCGCCCGTCCGGCGCCGGTTCGTTTTCCAGTCCAGCACCCAAATCTCGCCCGCCATGGCATCGTGCAGCACGAGATCAATCACGCCGTCGATCCACCCTTCCTTCCGCAAAGGCGCGAAAATCCCGATTTCTGCGAGCCGCGTCCAACGTGCCGCCCGCAGCACCGGCCACGCCTCACTCGCCCGCAACCGCGCCCATTCCTCCGCCGCGCGCGCGCCAAATCCCTGCGCCTCGGCCGCGCGCCACGCCGCCTCGCCATGGGCCGTCACCGCCGCCTCGTCACCGCGCCAGGGCAGAAACTCCATCGTCTCGTGCCACCACAAACCATAGGGAATCGGATCGTCGCCGCTCCATTCCGCGGGTGCGTCCAACCCCGTTTCGTGCCGCGCTGTCCGCACGGCGTCAGGCGCCTGCGCCAACTGGTGGGGGAGCAACCGCGCCGGCAATGGCGCCGCAGCCATTCCGGCCTGCAGCGGCGCCCCGGGATCGCGCACCGGTTCCGCTGGCCGCAGCGCTTCGACTTCGACCTGCGGTTCGCCCGTCAGCTCCGCCAGCGCGCCGAGGTTCGCATCCCACAGGGTCCCAAAGGTCGGGTCGCGCTGCGGGCCGCCAAACCCGCCGACCCATGGCAGAATCAAAGCCCGCCGCGGACGCGTGAGCGTCACATACAGCAGTCGGATCAGCTCGCGCACGCGTTCCCGCTCCCGCGATTCCTTCGTCGCCGCCGGCAGGCTCGCCGGATCGAAAAACACCTGCGCACCCTGCGCATCGTGCAACAGCTTCAGGCCGCTCTCGGGCGGCTTGCCGATCCCGCGCCACAGGCCCAGCACGATGACCACCGGCCATTCGAGGCCTTTTGCGGAATGCGACGTCAACAGGTTGATCGCGTCGTCCGTCGGCTTGCCGGCCGGCCGCCCCTCCTCGAGTTGCGCGAGTAGTTCCGCCAGCCACGCACGCGGGCTCGCCCCCTGCAGTCCAAGTTCGGCCGCCTGCGCGAGCAGCCGGTCGAGTTCGTTGCCCATCCCGCCGCTCGGGTCCAGCGCCCCCGCCCGTTCCGCCAATGCCGCCGCGGCCGCCAACTCGCGCGCAAAGGTCTCCAGCGCGCGGCCTTCATCGTTCATGCGCAGCACGAAGGGCCGGACCTTGCCCAACGCCTCGGCCAGCGGCGCCGCATGCACCGAGGGTTCGTCCCACGCGAGCCGGCCTTGCGCGCGCAACTCGGACGCAACCAGCGCGTCGCTCACGCCGAAGATTTCCCGCAGCACTCCCACCCACTCGAACGTGTTTTCCGGATCGGCGCACACCGCCAGCAATCCCGCGAGCCACGCGTAAACCGGGTGATCGCCGCTGCGATTGCGCCGGGTGTGCAGCGCCACTTGCAGCCCCGCCCGCTCCAGCGCCTTGCGCGCCGTGGACAGCCATTCGTTCCGCGGCGCCAGCACCGCGATGTCGCCCCACCGCCGCGCCCCCACCGCCGCGGGCCCATGCCGGTGCAGCCATTCCGCAACTTGGCGCGCCTCCTCCGTGAGCCACGCCTCCACGCCCTCGGGAGAACTCGCCGGCAGCGTGAGCGCCAACCGCGCCACCAGGCCCGTTTCGTTGGCCGGCCCGGCCTCCAGCGGCACATAGGGCATCTGCAGGAAGGGAGCGGGCGCTCCTTCCGCGGGTGGCAGGCCGAAATTCGCCTCGCGCGCCGGGCCGAACGCCGCGGGCAATGTTGCGTTGAGAAACTGGATCACGCCGTGCGGCGCGCGAAACGTCACTTGGAATTGCAGCAGTTCACCGCCGTCGCCGCGCCGGAACGCCTCGACGTGCCGCGAGAACTTTCCGATGTCCGCCCGCGTGCTGTAAATCGCCTGCTGACCGTCGCCCACCATGCAGAAATGACCCGGTCGCGGCCCCACGCCCCGGCCTTGCGCCATCGGCCACGTGCCGCGCAGGGCGCCCGCCGGCCGCGTCAACTCCACCAGCACCGCGAACTGTTGCGGGTCGGTGTCCTGCGCCTCGTCGAGGATGATTCTCCAGCCCTCGGCCCGCACGCACTCCAGCAACGTGTCGTTGTCCAGCACCGCCATCGCCGCGTCGACCTGATCCACATAGGTCTGCACCCCGCGCGTGAAACGCCACGCCCGGTAGCGCGCCGAAAGCTCCGCCGCCAGCACCGCGCCCGCCTTCGCCAGCCACGTTTTCACCGGCGCGTAGTAGCGCGAGTAAAGCTCCTTGATCCCCGCCGCCGATCCCTCCGGCTTGGGCAGCGGCAGATAAGCCTGGCCCGTCTTGAATTGCTGCAGCCATTCGCGCGCCACCGCCTGGTTGCGCTGCAGCGCCTCGGCCCCCTTGCCCCGGCTGGCCGCCTCGAGGATTTCGCGCAGCGCGATCGCGTCCGGTTCCGGCGGCGCGGGCGGAACGGCCTGCTCCATGAATTCCTCCGCCGTCGCGCGCGGCAGTTCCCGCGCCAGGTCGAAGATCGCATCCAGCGGCGCGTGGCGCAGGAACGCGTCGATCTGCGCGGGCGCCAGCGCCGTGAATTGCATGCTGTCCTGCTCCAGAAACTCCTCCCACAACGCCTCGTCGTCGTCCGCCACGACCGTCGGGTTCAGGTTGATGCCCACCGTCTGGCCGTAGGTCTGCGCGAGCTTGAGACAGAAACTGTGGATCGTCCCGAAGAACGCGCGCTCGAGGTGGTCGAGCGACGACAGGTCCCGGCTGCCCGTCTCGGTGATCCGCCGCATCAGGACCTGCCGCGCCCGCTGCTCGATCTGCGCCGCGGCCTTGCGCGTGTAGGTGACCACCGCGGTTTTCCGCAGCCGCGCCGCGCCGGCCGGGTCGAGCGCCATCGCCGCCAGCCGCTCGGAAATCGCCGTGGTCTTCCCGGAGCCCGCATTCGCGCTCACCGCGAAGTTCGCGTCCCACTCGTCGCGAAATCGCTCGCGCGCCTCCCGGTCGATCAGCGGCGACTCACTCATCGTCTGTCTCCTCCGCCGCCCCGCCAAAGGTGGCCGCAAACTTCGCCGCCAGCACCGCATGCCGCACCGGCGTGCAAGCCAGCGGCCAGGCATAGCCCGGCGGCGCGTAGTCCGACCGGTCCTTTGTCAACGCGCCATAGACGCCCCGGGTCATCGCCGCCGCGAGCCAGTCCAACTTCGCCAGCGCCACGTCCAGCTCGCCAAAATCCATCATCGCTGACGCGTCGGGCTTGAGCATCCACACCCGGCCTGACTTCGCCCCCAGCGAGCGCGCCCCGGCGAGATACACGCCCAACTGCAACGAAGCGCCGCTGCGCGCCATCCGCTCCACCGAGAGGCTCAAATCCCCGCCGGTCTTGAAATCGACGATGTCCACCTGCGCGCCGCGCCACTCCGGCCGGTCCAGCCGCACCAGGTCCATCCGCCCCACCACCGGCAGCCGCCACGTCCCGCGGGTCACCTCCGCCGGGGCGGGCAGCCAGGCTTCCGTCGCCACGTAGGGGCCCGCCTCGAGTGCGAGGACTTTCTCCAGCAGCGCGCCGCAGATCTGCACCAACTCCGCATGGAACGAATCCCAATACCGGTCCGCCGGCCATTGCCGGCGCCGTTCCGCCAGCGCAGCCGCGAGCCGTTCGCGCGCCTCCGCCACGGGCGGCATCAGCCCAAAGCCCTTCGTGACTTCGGTGCCGCGCAGCGCCGCCGCGAGCAGCAGGTGCGCCTGCTGGCCGATCACCTTGCGCCGCGTCCGGCCAAACGGCTCCCATGCCACGCGCCGCACCTCCAACACGCCCTCGAACCAAAGTTCCGCCGGGTCCTGCACGGCCCGCTCGATTGCCTTCGCCGGGAGCTTTTTCGGCGTCACCCGCTTCGGGTCGCCCGCGAAGAAATGCTCGTCGAACGGCCGCGCCGCGTCGCGCCGCCCCTGCCACACCTCATGCCACGCCGCGACGTCCGCCGCCGCCGGTTCCGCCGGCACCTCGACCGCCAGCCGGTCAAACGCCCCTTCGAGTCCGCCCGGACCGAGGGCCAGCCCTTGCGCCCAGATCACGCGCTCCAGCCAGGCGTTGGGTCCGAGTTTCAACTCCGGCTCGGCGGCCGAGAAATGGGCCGCGGAGAAAATCACCTCGTGTTGCGTGTCGCGCGCGAGGCCCTGCGCGCCCGCGCGCTCCAGCGCCGCGCGGTCCTCGCTCGTGAAGAGCCCGAGCGTGAACCGCCCCTTCGCGTTGAGTTCGGTCCGCTGCTCGTCCGTCAGCCACCAGCTGGGCCGGCGCGGCGGCGGCCAGATGCCGGCGTTGCTCTCCACGAAAATCACGTGTGACCACGCCACGCCTTCCATCCGCCGCCAGGTTCCCAGCGTCACGCGGGCGAAGTTCCCGCGCCCCGGCGCGGCCGCCACCGGCGCCTTCGCGGGCAGGAACGACTCCAGCGCCGCCAGCACCACCGCCCGCGGCAGTGCCGCCGTTTCGTGTACGGCCAGCTTTTCCAGCGGACCCAGTCCCTCGGGTTCGTCGAGGTCTAACGCGGCGCAGGCCGCGCGAAATTTGGCCAGCGCCTCGGCGAGCGTGATTTCCGCCGGCCACGCGGGCAGCAGCAGCCCGGCCACGCGCGCCAGTTCCGGCGCGCTCTCCGTCCAGTCGGCCAGGTGAACCGCCACACTGTGCGCCTGATGGGCGTCGAAGCTCCGCTCCGCCGCGCGCCGCGCGTCGGCCGGCGAGATCGTCACCGCACCCGTCGCGCGCAGCAGCGGCCAGAGCGCGAGGAGTTCCTCGATCCGCGCCCCGCGCTCATAAAATTCCAGCAGCGCCCGCTGCGCCTGCACCTCCAGCGGCGGCGGGCCCGCGGTCTCCAGCAGGTCGACAAACGTCACGCCTTTCCCCGCCAGCAGGCCCGCCAGCATCAGGTGCGCCGGATCCGCCTGGGGAAATACGATGCCGATGTTCTCCGCGCCCGCCGCCAGCCGCGCCGCGATTTCCTGCGCCACCCGCCGCATCTCGTCGCCGCGGGTGCGGCCCACCAGCACCCGCACGGGGCCGGATTCGCGGGCATCGCGGCCCCACAGGTTCGCCACCGCCTCGCAGCTGGCCGCGGGCCCCGGCGCGTCGATCGGCTGGGCTTCCACACCGAGCAAGTCCGACCACAGCTGGACCCATTTCTCGTCCAGCTCGGCGCGCCCGCGAAACGCCGGCTCGGCCAGCACCACCGTGGCCTCGTCACAGCGCCGCACAAACGCGGCCACGTTGAAAAATTCGCCCCACATCTCCGGCCCGAGCCCGCACACCAGCACCCGGCCGCCGATGTGGCGCTCCGCGTCCGGCACCGGCGTCAGCCCCGCGCGCTCCGCCACGCAGGCCGCCAGCGCGAAGCCACGCGACTCCACCCAGGCGGTGAGCTCGACAAAGACCCCGCGCAGCTGGGGCAGCGGAAAATTTTCTGCGCGGAATCCCACCTTGAGCAGCTCGTCGAAGTCATCGAGCGCGCGTTCCGCGTCGCTCTGCAGGCTTTGCCAGAAGCCCCATTCCGCGTCGGCGGGCGCCAACCCGTCCAGCCGGCGGGCCACCAGCAGGCGCAGGCCCAGCAGCAGCAGCTCGCGGCCGATGGTGGGCTTGGCGACGTCCACGGGGTCACCCACTTTTTCCGCGCCAGGCCGGGGGTGAGGAATTCCACGCCGAGCAGCGCCAGGCCCTCCACCAGGCAGCGCTGCTTGAGCGCCTGCGCCTGGCCGCGCGTCGGCACGATGACATGCGCCCGCTCGAGCCGGCCCTGGCCCGCCTCGAGCCAGGGACGGATAACCTCGTGCCACGCGGTGTCGGCGTGGCGGGCAAGGTGCAGGGCAAGGCGGGGCGGGGCGGAAGCCACGATCAAGAACGGATGAACGCCACCGCGGCCGTGGCAAAAACAAAAACCCCGCGGCCAAGGGCACGCGGGGTTGAAAGGGGCGCGGGACGCGCGGGTTTACTTGGCGTAAACGTACTTCGCGGCGTGCGACTTGGCGCGGGAGGCGGCGTTCTTGTGGACGACGCCGGACTTCACGGCCCGGTCCATGGCGGACGCGTACTCGGCGGCGGCGGCCTTGATGGCGGCGGCCTCGCCGGCCTTGATGGCGGCGTCGAGCTTCTTGTGCAGCGTCTTGAGGCGGGTCTTGACGCCTTGGTTGCGGATGGTGAAGCGGGCGGATTTACGCGCGGCTTTGATGGCAGATTTGGTGTTGGCCATGGATAGAGTGAGTTTTGAGCCGGACAGAAACCCAAACGCGCGCGGGAGAGTCAAGGGCAATTCCCGGCGCACCACCCCTGGTACGCCGGGATAACCCCGAAATTGAGTGCCCGGCGGGACCCGGCCGGCCCACAACACGAAGCCCCGAAAACCCGTCCGCGAACTCAACTGGCCCGCAGTTTGGACCCGTTTGGTGACAATGTTGCGACCGGCAGGTGACGATCTGGCAACACCGCCCCCGCCCGAGTTTACAGCGAGTTATCGAACTTCAAGGGGTCATCCTTCGACTTCTTGCCCGGCTGGCCGAAGTTGTAGGTGATCCCCAGGTAAATGATCCGGGAGCTTCGCCGCTGGACGATGTCCTCATGGAGCAGCGGGGTGTTGACGATGCTTTCGTTTTTCAGGGAGTTGAACAGGTCCGAAACGGTCAGCACCAGCGCCGCCTGCTTCTGCCAGAGGTCGTGCCGGAGCCCGACATTGGCGACGTACATCGGCCGCTGCTCGCCCTGCGGGGTCAGCCGGGCGGAGGCGTATTTTGTGTTCAGCTGTACTTGGGTCGCCGGCGTGAGCCGCCACGTCAGGCCCACCTTGGCGAGCAAGGACCCATCGGACCGGCTCGAGCTATAGCCGAGGTTGGAGGCGTCGATCGTGTTGAAGAAGGTGTTGCTGCTGAAATTCAGCGTCACGTGCCCGCCCAGCTCGGCGTTGGCCGTCAGCTCCAGACCGCTGGCGCGGTTCACGGCGAGGTTTTCCCGGGTGGTGAGCAGGATGCCGTTGCCCAGGCTGGTGGTGAGGCTCGTGAACCCGTGGTAAGTGTAGCGGTAGTAGCCCGTGGCGGTGAAACTCGTGTCGCCCTCGTGGTAGCTGTAGCCGGTCTCGACCGAGTGGATGTCTTCGGGCCGCAGGTGGGGGTTGCCCGCGCGCAGCGTGAAAGGATCGAGGTATTCCGGGAACGGATTAAGGTCCTCGGTCCCGGGCCGGTGGATGCGGTGGCTGTAATTCAGCTGCCACTCGTGGGCCTCGGCCAAGCGGTAGGTCAGGTGCAGGCTCGGGTAGACGCGCGCGTAGTCGTTGGGAATAGTCTGGCCGGTGGTGACCAGCCGGGACTCGGTCGTGGTAATCTCCGGTCGCACGCCCGCCTGCACCCCCACGGACCCAAAGGTGCGCGCATAGGTCGCGTAGAAAGCCTGGATCGTGCGGTCGAGGATGAAGCGGTTGGACTTGGCCAGGTCCTCGACCCACGCGCCCGACCCCGGGTCGAGATACTCGTTGGCGAAATCAGAATCGCGGCTCTCGCGGGTGAGGTCATAGCCCGACTCAAACTTGGCCTCGCCGCCCAGCGGCCGCGTGTAGTCGACGCTGGCCTCGTGGCTGCGCTCGAGGTTCGAGATCAGGACGTTGTCGAATGTCGGTGCCTGGACCGGGGTGCGGTACGTGTTCGTGTAGTGGTCGGGCTCGCCCTCCTTCGTGTCCGAGCTCTTGAGCTCGAGCTTCAATTCATGGCCCTCGTCCGCAAAATTGTGCTGGTACGTGCCCGCGGCCTCCGTGCTGCGCTCGAACTCCGGATCATAGCGCACCCGGTCGTAGTCGCTGGCCACCACCCCGCCGGCATCACTGACCACGTTGCGGTCGGTCGCGCGCCGCGTGAAGGTCCGGTCGTTGAAGCTGCCCGTGACTCCGAACTGGTTGGCCGCATCGGGGGCGTAATCTACGCCGAGGCGGACGAGGTGCGTGATGGGGCGCGAAAGCTCCACCGTCCGTTTGTCGGCGTGGGTGACCACGCCCGTGACGGGGTCGGTGATGGTCCGGATGTCCGACGCGGTGCGTCGGCGGTCGTCCTGGCGAACGCTATAGCTGAGGAACACGTTGAAGGGGCCGGGGCGGTAGTTGACGGAGAGGCTCGAGTTGTAGCGCTGGCTGTTGCCCGCGTTGAAACTCACCATGCCGGACAGGCCCTCGTCGTGCTTGCGCTTCAGGACGAGGTTGATGATGCCCGCGGTGCCGTCGGGCTTGTACTTGGCCGACGGGTTGGTGATGACCTCGATTTTCTCGATCGAGTCGGCCGGCATCTGCTGCAGCACCTCGGCCCGGCTCTGCCCCATGAGGCTCGACGTGCGGCCGTTGATCAGGATCAGGACGTTGTCGGAGCCGCGCAGGCTGACGTTGCCCTCAATGTCCACGTCCACGGAAGGCACGTTCTGCAACAGGTCGCTGGCCGTGCCGGTGACGCTGTGGATATCCCGGCCCACGTTGTAGATCTTGCGGTCGATCGCGTTGAGCTGCGCGGTCTGCTTCGCCGTGACCTCGAATTTTTTCAGCTGCAGCGGCTCGTCGGCCAGTTCCAGCCGGCCCAGGTCAATTTGCGCCCGGGCCGCATTGATCTGGAACCTTGCAGTCGTCCGGAACACGCCCCCCACCCGTCCATAGGTCACGGCGTAGTCGCCCGCCGGAATCTTTTCCAAGACGAAGCGTCCCCGCTGGTCCGTGAGGGTGCTGCCCATGACCGTGTCATCCGCGCGCTTGAGCGTGACCGCGGCAAATTCCACCGGCTGCCGAGTCTCCGGCATGAGCAGGGTGCCGGTGACGCGGGTTTCCGCCGGAGGTTTTTCCGGGGCGGGCGCCGCCGCCAGCGCCACCGTGCAGGCCGCGCAGGCGGAGAGAATTTGGCGAAAACGGCACAGCATCCGAAAGTTACTTTAGCAGCGGGCGGACCGCGGCAAGATAACTGCGCCGGTCCCCCCGGTTTTTCCGGCGACCACAGATGGCCGCCGGCCCGCGCTCAACGCGGACCCGCCGCCGCCAGCTCGGTCTTGACGGCCGCCAGGTCGGCCTGGAACGCCGGGCTCGCGAGGAAATCCCGGGCCAGCGCCTGACCCAGCACCCGGCCGGCGTAAATATCGGTCGGGTAATGCACCCCGCCCTGCACGCGCAGCCAACCGGTCTCGCGACCCTTGGCGATGAGGGCTTCGCGTTTTTCCGGGAACAGCTCGGCCAGCACGAGGGAGTACACCGTGCCGCGCGTGGAATGGCCACTGGGATAGCTGTAGTCCGTCGGCTTTTCATGTTCGACCGCATGCGGGAAACGCACGGGATCCACGATGTAGGGCCGGGCCCGCTCCCAGTGCTTTTTACCCTTCGACGTCACCGCCTTCGACTCCTTCTCGATCTCCTTGAACAGCGCTTCCAGCTGCGGGAATTTCCCGGCTTGGAACCATGGGCCGATGACCGGGACGAAGTGGAAGGGCGTCAACTTCACCTCGTCCTTCGCCTGCGCGACTTGCGCCGGCGTGGCGGTGGAGGCGACGGCGTACGCCGCCTCAAGATCCGCCTTGCCCTCCGCCGAGCCCGCCGTCGGGGGCGGGGCCAGCAGCGTGAGGACGTCGGTGTGGCTGTCCGCGAGATACGAGACCGGGGCGGAAGCCGGTGCCGCCCGGAGCGGCACCGCGCTGACGAGGGCGAGGAGGAAAAGAAACGGGCGCATGGGGAGGATTGACCGCGATTAGAATTCCAGGGCCAGGGTGAGGAAGTAGTTCCGGTCCGGCAGGACGTTGAAGACGTCCTTGGTGTAGGCATTGGCGACGCTGGCATCGATGCCATCGAGCACCTGCACCTTCTGGTTGAACACATTGCTCACCTGCAGCCGGACCTTGAAGCTGCGGAAGAAGCCCGAGTTGAATTTCTGACCATAGCCCACGGACAGGTCGCCGATCCAGTAGCTCTGGCTGTTCGCCGAGCGCGAGGCGCCGGCACCGGGCAGGTCGGGATTGGTGATGGTGTTGTACACCACCCAGCTGCCGACGTACTTCTCGGTGAAGGAACCGAAGAACCCGTTGCCATCATACACGAAGCCGAGGGCCGCGGTATTCTTGGGGACCGTGGGGACATCCAGCTTCGAGCCCTTGAACACCGCGTGGTTGATGGAGCCGTTGGCATAAGCACTGAAGCCCTGGCCCAGGAAGTAGGTGGCCTCGGCTTCGACGCCTTGATAATATGCTCCGCGGGCCACGCCGTAATAGGTCGGGTCACCCGAGGCGTCGGCCGGGCCGCTGTAGGCGTAGTTCTTGAAGTCGACATAGTAGGCGTCGACGTCCGCGTTGAACCGTTCCTGCTGGAACACGGTGCCG
>CAIMAQ010000003.1 GCA_903839035.1 uncultured Opitutia bacterium | reverse complement strand
GGACTACCCCATGTACCACGCCTACCGGCTGCAGGTCATCTCCGACCGCCATCTCCTCCTCCCGCACACCCTAGCCGCAACGTTTGCTCTTCTCATCGGCCCCATCAATTTCTCGTCGCGGATACGTCAGCATTATCTCCAGCTCCACCGCGTTCTTGGCCGCATCTACGTCATCTCCGTCTATATCGGCGCCGCCACCGGTGTCGCCCTCGCCGTCGGCCGTCCGGGCTTGCCTGGAACCTCAATGCAGGCGGCCGCCTGGATTGTCTGCACCACGGCGGCACTCATCACCGCGCGCAATGGCCAGATCGCCCAGCATCGCCAATGGATGGCGCGCTCCTATGCCGTGACCTTTACCTTCGTTTCCAGCCGCGTGCTCAACCTCTGGCCCGCCTACTGGAGCCACCTCGGCGACACCTTCGCCGCCCTCGGCCTCATCGCCTTCACCCTTGCTTCCCTGCTTGTCGTCGACCTCGGTCTCAACTGGCACGAACTCACGACCCGTCGTGATGGTGGCCGCCCATGAGCGAAGCACCTTTGGTTCAATTAGAGGAAACCTTGGAAGACTAAGTCCGTTTGACTGCGAGCATCCGGTAGCCGCCAAACAGCGTCTCGGTGCAATGGATACTCCATGTTGCATCGTCCAGGCCCAAGACCGTGGGCAATTCATGACCCAGGAAACCCGCGGCGATACTGGCCAGCGCGTCGTGCTGGGTGACAGGACTGGCGCCGAGCACCGGCCCCAAGGCCGCGAACCATCTCCTGCTCAGTCGCCTTCGGGCGGGCTCGCAGGCGCAGATGATGCGAGGGCCCCGGTTCAATTTCTGCCCGAGCTGGCAGAGTTCAGTGTCACTCAAATGATGCAAGACGAGGTTGGCGATGACCGCCTGATAGTCCGCGTATCCGGTGAAAGTGCGCAAGTCTGCCTGATGCCAAACAAGGCTGGAGGGCACAGCCGGTCCCGGCCAACGGTCCAACCCTGCGGCCGCAATGCCGCAGGCCGCCAGCTTTTGGCAAAGTTCACCACTGCCCGCGCCGATTTCGACCAGTCGCTCTTGGTGGCGCATCCGCGGCGGTACGGACCGGAGGATCCAGCGATGGTTGCCCATCAGCCAGTTGATCATGCGCAAGTCTCGCCGACTGCGACGAGCGTCGGCACATTCAGGTGAGAGTGTGTCCAGCAATTCCGGCTGAATCAACCGCTCTCCATGAGACGGCATCAACGGCGTACCGAACAGGCCGGCAAGCTTGTTTGAGCGTTAGGCTTCATAGGCGTACACGGCATTCAGACGCATCTCCGCCGTGCGCGACAGGACCAGGCGGGTGACAAAGTTGCGCCCGCTAACCATCCACCGATTCTGCCATTGGCCGATCGCCCCGATCTGACGAGACTGGCGGCCCACCGAAGCGGTTCGACGTCTCCGCATCGCTTCGTAAGCGCCAAAGCCCGCGGCCATGCTCGGAGCAGCGAGGACGCTCTTGACGAGGCAGGCGGCATCTTCAATCGCCATGCAGGCTCCCTGCCCTACGTTGGGCGTGATGGGATGCGCAGCGTCGCCCAGCAGGGTCACGCGGCCCTGACCCCAGCGTTCCAGCGGTTGGCGGTCCCGGGCGTCATTCTTCATGATCGTCGACTGTTCCGTGGATTCGATCAGTGCCGGGATCGGGTGGTGCCAGTCCTTGAAGAGCTGAAGCACCTCGTGCTTGCGCCCCTCTGGCGCGTCCGGCAAGGAGGGCGGGCCATTGCGAGTCGCATACCAGCAGATGCGATCCCTGCCCATCGGCAAGATGCCGAATCGCTGTCCAGCGCCCCAAGTCTCGGTGATGTGCCCTCGCACAATCCCGTGCCTTGCCGATGCGATCCCGCGCCAAATACAGTAGCCACGGTAAGCGGGGGACGCTGTTCCGTGAAGCTGAGTCCGGACGATGGAATTGATCCCGTCAGCCCCAACCAGCCCGGCGGCTGAAACTTCAAGACCGCCGGCAAATTTCGCGGTGACGCCGCCGGCATCTTGCGTGAACGAGATCAACCGTTGATCACCCACAATGCGGTCCGCGGGTAAATGAGCCCGCAGGGCTCGATGAAGGTCGGCCCGGTGAAGGCAAAGGGCGGGCGTGGCAAATCCGCTCATGCAAATCGTGGAAATCCGCTGGCCGCTGGGTCTCAAAAGATTGAACCATTCAACGGGTTCACCGACCGCGGTGACCTGATCGAGCACCCCCAACGTCTTGAGCACGCGGGTCGCATTTGGCCAAAGGCTCATGCCAGCGCCCACTTCAGCGAAGGCCGGCGCCCTCTCGTAGACGGAAAAAGGAAGCCCGGCTCGGTACAGGGCAAGCGCAGCTGCCATTCCGCCAATTCCGCCGCCGGCGATGATCATGCTTCGATCCATGAAGAGCAAGTCAACGCGCCGTTGCGGCGGGGCTCAAGTCCGGGAGCAAATGTCGAAAGAAAATTTCCCGTTGAAATTGGCGCATCGAAGACGTGGCGACATGATGAGTCTGCTGTTGTTCCTCTTTTGTCCACGCCGCTGAAGCATGGTGTATATATATTTATGGATCGAAAGGGCCGGCATGGTGACCAACATGTGCCTTGCTCAACCCAAAGATGACCATTCTGCGTTCCACCGGCGCCCGCTTGCTCGCGGCGGCCATTCTAACTCTCCTGTGGGCGACCAACGCTAATGGCGCGCTGCTGGTCCTGGATCGCGCGGAATCGCACATCGATATCGCGGTAAAGTCGACGTTCAGTAACTTCATTGCCCGGGTGGAGACTTTCGACCTCGCAGTCACGCTTGATCCGGCAAGCGGGAAGGTCGAATCCACCGCGTTTCATGCAAATTTGGCCTCGGTGAAGACGGGGCGAGAGGATCGCGACCACAACATGAACGTGTGGTTGCAGACGGACAAATTTCCCCAAGTCGTCTTTGTACTCGGGGTAATTGATCGCGGCCCTGACAGAACATGGACCGCACGCGGCACGGTTCAACTGCATGGCCAAAAGCGCGACGTGACTTTCCCTGTGACAGTCACGGTCAGCCAAGGACAAACCACCATCGACGGAACGGTGACTTTGGATACCAGGGATTTTGGTCTCCCTATTGTGCTATTCTTGATGCTTACGGTCGAACCGGTAGTGCACGTTCATTTTCACATACAAGGAGCCTGATAAGGCTGCCTTTTTCCGCAGCTAAAAGGGTGCGCGGACCCTCGATTCACGGCGCACTTTGCTGAAGAGGTAAAATGAAGGACGAGCTTCAGTGGCTATCGCCATCGTGATCCACGTCGCCTGCGGGAGGAATAGAAGGCTGGCTCTGGTCGTTGGATTGAGCCTTCTGCGCGGCCTGTTTTTGCGCTTGGAGACGGGCGAGATATTCCTTGTAAATCGCCGCTGCGTTGTTGGTCGACGAAGCACTCACGTTGCTGATTGAGGACATGGTGGAGCTGGGTCACCGGCTGGAATTAAACGGCGGTGAATCCACCGAAGCCTGCGTGCATTCCTCTATCGGACAGCAACAGGCCTGCTTTAGCCAAAAGGGGAAACTTTCATTGGAATCTATCTCCCTCCGCAGCCGCCAAAGGCGGTGCATTTGGACGAGAGCCATCTGCTGATTTCAAATAATTCAAACAACGGAGCGGTAACGCTAAGTAGTTGGAGGCTCGAATGACACGTGGACGCTACAGGACTCGAACCTGTGACCCCGTGCGTGTGAAGCACGTGCTCTAACCAACTGAGCTAAGCGTCCGACGTGGAGGCGAGAACGTGGACAGCCCCCTCCCGCGAATCAACCCTGTTTTCGCGCCGCGCGGCTTTCACCCTTCCCTCCCGGCCGGGAATTCCTGTTGCTGCTGCACCGCCCGCCCGTTGCAGTGCGTTTCCATGCGCGCTGCGCCACCCAACCCCAAGGTGCGAGGTCGTGAGATCTGGGGCTACGCCCTGGGCGAGGGCGGGACGTCCCTGACGATGAACGGCATCTCGGCGTTCGCCATGCTCTACTACACGCAGGCGCTCGGCCTGCCGTTTGCGCAAGCCGGCTTCGCCTTTGCGGTCGCCAGTATCTGGGATGCCATCGTGGACCCGGCCATCGGGCACTGGAGTGACAACACCCATTCGCGCTGGGGCCGCCGCCAGCCCTACATCCTGCTGGGCGGCCTGGCGATGGCCGTCACCTTCTATTTCCTGTGGGCGGTGCCCGCCGCCATCATCACGCACGGCTGGCTGTTTCCCTATGTGCTCACGATGAACCTGCTCTGCCGCACGGCCTACGCCGTGTTTGCGGTGCCGTACACCGCCCTAGGTTATGAGATCTGCACCGACTACCACCAGCGTTCCCAACTGCAGGGTGCCCGCACCGCGCTCAACATGCTGGTGAACCTGCTCGGGCCTGCGCTCGGGTGGACGCTGTTCTTTCCGGACCAGGCCGGCGGACCCGAGGCCACCAGCGTGGCCGCCAACTTCCTGCACATGGGATCCGCCTTCGCCGTCGCCACCGTGGTGTTCACCTTCGTCGTCGTCTCCTCCACGCGGCATCACCTCACCGACACGCGCGGCGTGGTCACCGGCACGGGCAACAGCCTCGGCGCGTTTTACTCGGACTTCCGCGAGATCATCACGGACCGCTACCTCCGTCCGATTGTCGCCTTCATGTGCATCGGCGGCACCGGCGCGGTGTTTGTCGCGACGCTACAGATGTACCTGTACGTCTACTTCATGCACCTGACGGCCCTGCAGAAGACCATCATTCACGGCGGCGGCATGGTGCTGTGCGGCACGGGCGCGCTCGTGGGCGTGGTGCTCGGGCGCAGGTTCGACAAGAAAAACGCTGTCTGCATCGGCGCGGGGATCGCCGCGACCTTCGACCTGGTGGCCGCGGTCGTCTTCCTCAGCGGCATCCTCCTGCCGACCACCGTGTGGCTGGTGGGCGGTTTTACGGTACCCATCGCCGTGATCGTGTTCGGCGGATGCGACATGCTCAACTGGTTCGGCATCGGGCTGTTTTCCTCGCTGGCTGGCTCGATGCTCGCCGATGTCTCCGAGATCAACGAACTCGCCTCCGGGGTGCGCAAGGATGGCGGTTACGCCGCCATTTTCTCGTTTTCGACCAAGCTCATCCTGTCCATCTCCGTCTTCACGGCCAGTGCCTGCCTCGCCTGGGTGGGATTCGTGAGCGGCAGCGACCACCAAACCCCGCAGGCCATCCGCTGGCTGGTGCTGCTGACGTTCGGGCTGGGCTCGCTGTTTGCCGCCCTGGTCATCCCGATCGCCCTGCGCTACCCCGTTGACCAGGCGTTCATGGCGAAAGTGAAGGCGGACCTCGCCCGAAAAAACGCGCCGGCCTCCCCCTGAGGCACGGCGGCTAACAGCTCACTTTTTCGTCCGCACCGCCCGCTTCCGCTGCGGAAAGAGGGTCAGGCAGATCTCGCAGGTCGTGCCGTCGCAGCTATGGGCGGTGCAGTGCTCCCGGCCGTAAAAGATGATCCGCAGGTGCAGCGCGTTCCAGTGTGCGCGCGGAAAGAGTTTCTTCAGGTCCGCCTCCGTCTGCACCACGTTTCGGCCGCTGGTCAGTTTCCAGCGCTGCGCCAGCCGGTGGATGTGGGTGTCCACCGGAAACGCCGGCACGCCGAACGCCTGCGCCATGACCACGCTGGCGGTCTTGTGGCCCACGCCAGGCAAGGCTTCCAGTTCCTCAAACGTGCGCGGAACCTGACCGCCGTGTTTTTTCACGAGGAGGTTCGACAACCCGGCAATCGCCTTCGCCTTCTGCGGCGACAGCCCGCACGGCCGGATGATGCGCTGGATCTCCGCCACCGGGACTTGCGCCATCTTTTCCGGCGTCTCCGCCCGCGCCCACAGGTGCGGCGTGACGAGATTCACGCGCTTGTCGGTGCACTGCGCCGACAGCAGCACCGCCACCAGGAGCGTGAACGGATCGCGGTGGTCCAGCGGCACCGGCGTCTCCGGATACAGCTCCGCCAGCCGCCGGTGAACATGGTCGGCGCGGGCTTGGCGGGAGGAGAAATCGGGAGGGGGAGCTTTCATCGGTTTGTCATTGCGAGGAGCCCGTACAGCGGGCGACGCGGCAATCCATCAGGATGGATCGCCACGTTCCGCCAAGCCGGAACTCGCGATGACAATCAATTGCCCAAACAGCCGCGCTTTCGGGGTGGAAACAAACCCTTAATTGCCCTGGCGCCGGCCAAATCGCGGTTGCGCGGCCTTCCCCCTCGCCTAGCGTTGGCGGATGCCGACGTCCCGCGACCTCCTTGCCCCCCAAGATACCTTTGCCCGCCGCCATACCGGTGACCATGCCGCCGATACCGCCGCCATGCTGCAGCAGCTGGGCTATGCGTCGCTCGACGCGCTGATTGACGCCGCCGTGCCTGCGCACATCCGCCGCGGTCCGCTCAATCTCCCCGCCGCCGCCGGCGAAAGCGCCGCCCTCGCCGAGCTCCGCGGGCTGGCCGCCCAAAACCAGGTCTTTCGCAGCCTGATTGGCCTGGGTTACTCCGACACGTTCGTGCCCGGCGTCATCCAGCGGAACATCCTCGAGAACCCCGGCTGGTACACCGCCTACACCCCTTATCAGGCCGAGATTTCACAGGGCCGCCTCGAGGCGCTGCTCAATTTCCAGACCCTCATCTGCGACCTCACGGGCCTCGAGATCGCCAACGCCTCCATGCTCGACGAAGGCACCGCCGCCGCTGAGGCGATGATGATGTGCCACCGGCTCAAGGAGGGCGATGCCGCCGCCCACCACAGCTTCTTCGTCGATGCCGCCTGTCATCCGCAGACCATCGACATCGTGAAAACCCGCGCCCAGCCGCTCGGGATCGCCGTGACGGTGGGTGACTGGCGCACGTTCAAGGTCGAGGCCGGCTGCTTCGGCGTACTCGTCCAATACCCCGACACGACCGGCAGCGTGCACGACTTTGCCAGCTTCTTCACCGCCGCCCACGCCGCCGGCGCGTTCACCATCGTCGCCGCGGACCTGCTCGCCCTCACCCTGCTCCGCGCCCCAGGCGAGTTCGGGGCGGACGTCGCGGTCGGCTCCGCGCAGCGTTTCGGCGTGCCGCTCGGCTTCGGCGGACCGCATGCCGGCTTCCTCGCCACAAAGGATGCCTTCAAGCGCCAGATGCCCGGCCGGCTCGTCGGCGTGTCGAAGGATGCCCAGGGCAACCCCGCCATGCGGCTGGCGCTCGGCACGCGCGAGCAACACATCCGCCGCGACAAGGCCACGTCCAACATCTGCACCGCGCAGGTGCTGCTCGCCGTCATGGCCTCGATGTATGCCGTCTACCACGGACCCGAGGGCCTCAGGAAAATTGCGCAGCGCGTGAAACTCCTCACCGGTCTCCTCGCGAAGGGCCTCACCGCCCTCGGCGCGAAGGTCAACGCCGAGCCGGTCTTCGACACACTCACTGTCACCCACGTCGGGGCTGAGCGCGTCCACGCCACCGCCGCCGCCAAGAAGTTCAACCTCCGCCGCCGCGACGCCTACTCGGTCGGCATCTCCCTTGACGAGACCACGACCGTCGAGGACGTGCAGCTGATCCTGTCCTTCTTCGGCGAAGCTTCACTCGCCACGGCCGAAACCGTCCCCGTCGAATTTTTCGGCCCGCTCGCGCGCACCTCCCCGTTCCTGACCGCCACGGTGTTCCACCGCTACCACACCGAGCATGAGATGCTCCGCTACATCCGCCGGCTCGAGGCGAAGGACCTCTCGCTCTGCCACTCCATGATCTCGCTCGGCTCGTGCACGATGAAGCTGAACGCCACCAGCGAGATGCTGCCCGTCTCGTGGCCGGAGTTCAACCGGCTGCATCCCTTCGCCCCCCTCGAGCAGACCCGCGGCTACCAGAAGCTCTTCCGCGACCTCGAGACCTGGCTCGCTGAGATCACCGGCTTCGCCGCCGTGTCGCTCCAGCCCAACGCCGGCTCGCAGGGCGAATACGCCGGCCTGCTCGCCATCCGGGCCTTTCACGAGTCGCGCGGCGAGGGCCAGCGCCATATCTGCCTCATCCCGACCAGCGCCCACGGCACCAACCCGGCCAGCGCCACCATGGGCGGCTTCAAGGTCGTGCCCGTCGCCTGTGACGCCAACGGCAACATCGATGTCGCCGACCTGAACGCCAAGGCCGCCGCGCACCGCGAGAATCTCGCCGCGCTGATGGTCACCTACCCGTCCACGCACGGTGTGTTCGAGACGAGCATCAAGGACATCTGCGCCACGATCCACGCCCATGGCGGCCAGGTTTACATGGACGGCGCCAA
The DNA here is from genome assembly GCA_903839035.1 of uncultured Opitutia bacterium. Taxonomy (GTDB): domain Bacteria; phylum Verrucomicrobiota; class Verrucomicrobiia; order Opitutales; family Opitutaceae; genus Opi-474. The sequence continues at coordinate 13,859 of CAIMAQ010000003.1, read as the reverse complement.
CATGAACGCGCAGGTCGGTCTGACCTCACCCGGCTTCATCGGCGCCGACGTCTGCCACCTCAACCTCCACAAGACCTTCTGCATCCCCCACGGCGGCGGCGGCCCCGGCATGGGCCCGATCGGCGTCGCGGCGCACCTCGCGCCCTACCTCCCCGGCCACGTCTTCCCGATCTCCAATCTCCGACCTCAGAACTCCGCGCGCTTGGGCGCCGTCTCCGCGGCCCCCTACGGCTCCGCTTCCATCCTGGTGATTTCCTGGATGTACATCCGCATGATGGGCGCCGCCGGGCTCACCGAGGCCACGAAGGTCGCCATCCTCAACGCCAACTACATCGCCAAGCGGCTTGAGGCGTGTTTCCCCGTGCTCTACCGCGGCGCCAACCAGCTCGTCGCCCACGAATGCATCCTCGAGTTCCGCCCGTGGAAGATGCACGGCCTCGAGGTGGAGGATGTCGCCAAGCGGCTCATTGATTACGGCTACCACGCCCCGACCATGTCCTTCCCTGTGCCCGGGACGCTCATGATCGAGCCGACCGAGAGCGAGGCGAAGTCCGAGCTCGACCGTTTCTGCGACGCCCTCATCGCCATCCACGGCGAGATGGCTGCCGTCGCGAGCGGCGAGTCCGACAAGGTCAACAACCCCCTGAAGCACTCCCCGCACACCGCCGCCGTCGTCTGCGCCACCGATTGGGACCACCCGTACCCGCGCGAGACCGCCGCGTTCCCCGACGTCCATACCCGCGCCAGCAAGTTCTGGCCCGCCGTCGGCCGCGTGGACAACGTCTACGGCGACCGGAACCTCATCTGCAGCTGCGCGGGCATGGAAGCCTTCGCCGAGGCGAAGGCGTAGTTTAATCACGAAACAAGGCGCCGGGACGCGAATGAAACCGCGGCCGGAGGCATCCGGCGCGGTAACGGAAACTTAACGATTTCCCTCCCTGCACCCCGTTGACACTCCCAGACCCCGCACGCACGGTTTCGCCGTGAGCAAAAAGCCGTCCAAGGTCAACGAGCCCCAAGCCCCCTACGCCGCCAAGAAGCCGGCGAAGGCGACTGCTTCCGGAAAGTCCGGAAATAAAGACGCGGAATTTCGTCGGATTGCGGATAAAATTTCTCTGAGCGCAAGGAGCTGCTCCACAAGCTGGCCCAAGGAAGGAGCCGCGCTTTGTCGACCGTGAGACGGTTGACTCTCTGCACCGGCTTTCGCTGGAAGCTCACGGCGGACAGGACGGATTGCGCGATGAGCACGGCCTGGAGTCAGTCCTGGCCCAACCGCAGCACGTATTCAGCTATGGAACCGGTGACATCGCCGACATGGCGGCGGCGTATGCGTATCACCTGGCGGAGAATCCGCCGTTTATCGACGGCAACAAACGCACCGCCATCACCGCAGCACTCTATTTTCTGGAACTCAACGGCGTGAATACCTCCACCCTTGCCAATGCCGAGCTCTTCGACGCCATGATCGGCATCGCCGAGAAGCGCCTCGACAAGGCCAGCCTCGCCGCGATGTTTCGCGCCCGCTTGGGACTTTAGGTCAGGTATTCTTGTCCGCCATAGCTTTGGCGACGGTGGAACTTCCGGCATCTTGAATACACCGGTCGCGGATAAGTTCCGGCCAACCAGAGCCGATGCCAGGCTTACCGCGTCGTCATAAGTGCAAAATATAGCTGACAGCTGAGAGCTGATTGCCGACAGCTTGTCTTCCCTCCCCATGAAAATCATCCGCCACCTCACCCCGACCGGCCCGGCCTATGCCGCCCTGCAGCCCGATGGTTCCGCCCGCGCGATCGCCGGCGACATCCTCGGTGAGTTCAAGGTCACCGCCAACGTGGTCCAGCCGGGCAAGCTCCTCGCGCCCCTGGTGCCGGTCAGCATCCTTGCCATCGGCCTGAACTACAAGAAACACGCCGAGGAGGGCGGCAAGGGCGTGCCCGCGCAGCCGATGCTCTTCATGAAGAGCCTCAACTCGCTCCAGAATCCCGGCGACCCGATCGAGATCCCGGTCAAGATGGCCAGCGCCGAGGTGGATTACGAATGCGAGCTCGCCGTCGTTATCGGCAAGCGCTGCAAGAACGTCACCAAGGCCGACGCCCTGAAGTATGTGCTCGGCTATACCTGCGCCAACGACGTCTCCGCCCGCGACTGGCAGATCAAGTGGGGTGGCGGCCAGTTCTGCCAGGGCAAGAGCTTCGACACCTTCTGCCCGCTCGGGCCGGTCATCACGACCACCGACGAGATCCCCAACCCGAACGAACTCGGCATCAAGACCCTCCTCAACGGCACCGCCCTGCAGGACTGGAACACGAACGACATGTGCTTCGACGTGCCGACCCTGATCGAGTTCCTGAGCGCCAGCAAAACCCTCCTCCCCGGCACCGTGATTCTCACCGGCACGCCCCACGGCGTGGGGTTTGCCCGCAAGCCCCCCATCTTCATGAAGGCCGGAGACACCGTGAGCATCGTGATCGACAAGATCGGCACGCTCACGAACCCGGTCGTCAACGAGAAGGTCTGACGGGAATTACCCGCGGAACACCCGGAAGGCACGGAACCTGATTCCGTCTTTCCTTCCGTGGATTCCGTGTGTTCCGTGGGCCAATGAAGAAGATCTCGATCCCCACCCTCCCCGAGGTGGAGCAGAAATCCCCCACGGGGAAGTTTCACTCCTTCTGCCGCAACCTGACGCTGGAACTCAATGGCGGCATCCGCGCCGGCACCTGGGGCGGCGGCCATCCTTTCGACCTCCAGATCCGGCGCATCCCGCCCGGCGCCGCGGTCTGTCCGTTTCACTCCCACCTCGCCCAGTGGGAAATGTTCCTGGTCCAGTCCGGCACCGGCACGGTGCGCGCCGGCACCGAAACCCACCCGGTGCAAACCGGCGAAGTGTTTGTCCACCCGCCCGGCGAGCCCCACCAGTTGATCAATTCCGGCGCGACGGACCTCGTCGTGCTCATCGTCGCCGACAACCCGCCGCTCGACGCGTGTTATTACCCCGACTCCAACAAATGGGCGCTGCGTCCACCCGGGAAGGTCTTCCGCATGATCGAGACAGACTATTTCGACGGGGAGGAGGAATCCGGCGGAGCCTGGACGCTTCGACCCGTGCCGCAGGAAAAGTCCGCCCCCGGCCCAGCGGCTTCACCCGCCTCCCAGCCCGCGCCCACCCCGACGGAACCGGGGTTGACGCCGTTCGCCCAGCGCAAGGTCCACCCTGACACGCTGCCGTGGGGGCCGTGGTCATCGCCGAAGGGAAAATTCAGCGCCACCGGCAAGGAGCTTTCCATCGCCGTCGGCGCCCTGCGCAACACGCCGACCGGCCTCGGCGGCCATCCCTTCGACCTCGAGCTCGCCCGGTTGCCCGCGGGAAAAGCCGGCTGCCCGTTTCACTCCCATTCCTCGCAATGGGAACTCTATGTCATTCTCACCGGCACGGGCATAGTTCGCGCCGACGCCGAGTCCTACCCGGTCGAATCTGGCGACGTAATCGTGCATCCGCCCGGCGAAGCCCACCAGCTCACCAACACCGGTTCAACCGACCTCGAATACCTCCTCGTCGCCGACAACCCGCCCAACGAGTTCTGGCACTACCCCGATTCCAATAAATTTGGCTTCCGGGCGCCGCGGAAAATCTTCCGCGCGGCCGAGGTGGATTACCACGACGGCGAGGAGTGAGGGTGAAACGCGTTAGGGACAAAGCGCTCCACCTTTCAGTCTCAATTCACCCTGTCCGGCAAACTCGCTTGGCGTACCGATATAGCAGCGCCGTCGCACCCGCGAACAGCAGCAGCCCGATGATGATGCCGGGTTTCTCGAAGCTGTCACCGACGACCGCCAGCGGCGTGTCGGTGCCCGCCACCGCGACGACGCCGGCAAAGGCCACGCCAAAGAGGCTTTCGCCAACGATGAGCCCGGTGGCCACCAGCACGCCCATGCGCTTGGCAAACTCCGGGTTCGTTCCGCGCTCGGCCCACTTGTCGTAGTAATGTCCGATCACGGCGCCCACCGGAATCAGCACCGTCAGCGACATCGGCAGGTAGATGCCCATGCCGACACACAGCGGCGGCAGCCGCATCTTGCCCGTCTTGCGCAGCACCTCGTCGAGGATGATCGTGCCGACGCCGAGCAGCGCGCCCCAGCCGATCAGGTTCCAGCTGATGTCGCCGCCCAGCACGCCCTTGGCCAGCGCGGAGATGAGCGCGGCCTGCGGCGCGGCGAGCGCGTGCTCCCCCGCCCCGGGCGCGCCGGCGAAGCCGAAGGCCTTGTTGAGCAGGTCGAGCACCGGCGGGATCACCAGCGAGCCGAAGATCACGCCGTAGATCAGCGCCAGCTGCTGCCGCCACGGCGTCGCGCCCACCAGCTGGCCGGTCTTCAGGTCCTGCAGGTTGTCGTTCGCGATCGTCGCGATGGAAAAAACGATGCCGGTGGTGAACAGCGCGTACGCCACCAGTGCCCGGGTCTGCTCGGGAGTGCCGCCGTGTCCGTAAACCAGGACCAGTAGCAGGGACGCGCCCAGCACGGACAGGATGCCCACGCCGGAAACAGGACTGTTCGAGGCGCCGATCAGGCCGGCCATGTAGCCGCAGACCGACGCGATGATCGCCCCGACCACCACGACAAAGACCAGCGTGCCGAGGATCACCGGACCAATGCCGGAGGCGATCGCCGTACCGGAGCAGAAAACCCAGAGCAGCCCGGCGATCGGCACGAGCAGCGCAAGGATGGTGCCGCCGACAACGCCGATCGGCAGGTCGCGCTCGGTGAGCGGCAGCTCGGTCCCGGCCGAGCGGGCCTTCGCCGCCGCCATCGCGGAGCGGATGCCCTTGGCGATCGGCCCGAGGATGCGGATGAGGCTCCAGAGGGCGGCGACGCCGATGGTTCCGGCACCGATGAAACGCACCTCGCTGCGGAAAGTCGTGTTGACCAGGTGATCCAGGCTGCCCGTCACGCCGTGAGCGGCCGTGAGCATCGGCACCAGCCCGACCCAGGCGATGAGCATGCCAAAGAGCATCGCCACGCCGACCGAGAGTCCCACGAGATGCCCGACGCCAATGAGCGCCATCGACAGGCTCGTCGAGGCGGCCGTGGCACCACGGAACAGCCGGAAGCTCACGGCAACGTCGGTCGCCGCGAAGCGCATCGCCGCCAGCAGCGCATAACCCGCCGAAACCACCGAGCCGACGATGATCATGCGCAGGCCCTTGGCGTTCTCCACCTTGCCCTCCGCGGAACCGAAGCCGACCTTCAGCACCTCGGCCGCCGCGACCCCCTCGGGGTACGGCAAATCGGAACCCGTCACCAGCGCGCGCCGCAGCGGCACCGAGAACATCACGCCCAGGATGCCGCCGATCGCACAGACCGCGACGGTGATCCAGTACGGAAAGCCCTGCCACCAGCCGACCATAATGAGGCCGGGCAACACGAAGATGATTGCGGCCAGCGTGCCGGCGGCGGAGGCGATCGTCTGGACGATGTTGTTTTCGAGGATGTTGGAATTCCCGACGAGACGCAGCAGCGCCATCGAGATGACCGCCGCCGGGATCGAGGTCGCAAAGGTCAGACCGACCTTCAACCCGAGGTAAACATTAGCGGCGGTGAACAGCAGCGTGATAACGCCGCCGAGGATGACACCCCGAACCGTTAGTTCCCTGACGGAGGAGGCGGATTGCATGCCCGACGCTGCTAATGGTCGCTCCCTTCTTCAAGCCTCGGATTATTTGACCACGGATTACACCCTCCGAACACGGATCAATCCCAAGGCTTCATACTCTCAATCCGTAGCCTGTTTCCGGAGGTCGGAAGATTGATCCGTGTCATCCGTGGTTAAAAATGCCTTGGCTGTGCCCGCCACCTGCATCCGCGTCCTATCCGCGCGATCCGCGGTAAAATTGCTTGGAGGCCGCGGGACTTCCCCCATAGCTATTTTCCTTCATGAAGCACGCCACGCACGTTGCCGACCCCGATGTCATCCTGATCGGCAGCGGTATCATGTCCGCCAACCTCGCCGCCCTTCTCAAGCGCCTCGAGCCCAAGCTCACCCTCCAGGTGTACGAGGTCACCGCGGGGCTCGCCCAGGAAAGTTCCCACGGCTGGAACAACGCCGGCACCGGCCATGCGGGTATCTGCGAGCTGAGCTACACGCCCAAGCGCGAGGCCGACGGCACCGTCAATGTCACCAAGGCCATCGAAATCTTCGAGCAGTTCGAGCATTCCAAGCAGTTCTGGAGCTACGCCGTCGCGAGCGGCATGATCGAAAACCCCCGGGAGTTCATCAATTCCGTCAACCACATCAGCTTTGTGCACGGTCCGGAGCAGGTGGATTTCCTGCGAGCCCGCCACGCCGGGATGTCCGCCCACCATTTCTTCTCGGAGATGGTTTACTCCACCGACCGCGCCACCATCGGGAGCTGGGCCCCGCTGCTGACCGAGGGTCGCGGCGAGGGCCCCATCGCCGCCACCCAGATGACCAGCGGCACCGACGTGAATTTCGGCGTGATCGCCCGCAAGCTCTTCAGCTGGCTCGCCCAGCAGCCCGGCTGCGGCATCGCCAGCGGCCACCGCGTGGTGAATCTCACCAAGACCCCGGGCGGCTGGGACGTGGCGGCCAAGGATCTCGCCACCGGCGCCGTCCGCCACAATCACGCCAAGTTTGTCTTCGTCGGCGCCGGCGGCGGCAGCCTGCACCTCCTCCAGAAGTCCGGCATTCCGGAAGCCAAGGGACTCGGCGGCTTTCCGATCGGCGGACAGTGGCTGGTTTGCGACAACCCCGAGATCGTCAAAAAGCACCAGGCTAAGGTCTACGGCCAGGCCCTCGAGGCCGCGCCCACCATGGCGGTCCCGCATCTCGACACGCGCATTCTCGATGGCAAAAAGACGCTGCTCTTCGGCCCGTTCGCCGCGTGGACGACCAAGTTCCTCCACAAGGAGGGCAGCTGGACCGACCTGCCCGGTTCCATCAAGCCCGACAACCTCCTCACCCTGCTCAAGATCGGCGCCAGCAACCTCCCGCTCGTCAAATACCTCGTCCAGCAGGGCACCCAGAGCATGGTCCACCGCATGAAGGTGCTGCACATTTACTACCCGACGGCCCAGGCGAAGGATTGGAAACTGATCGAGGCCGGCATCCGCGTGCAGGCCATCAAGAAGACCGACGGCGAGGCCGGCATCGTCCACTACGGCACGGAGGTCATCACGAGCGCTGACCGCAGCATTTCCGCCCTCGTCGGCGCGTCGCCCGGCGCCTCCGTGTGCGTCAACATCGTCCTCGATGTGATCAAGCTCTGCTTCCCGCAACTGCTCGCCACCGCAGCCGGCCAGGTCCGCCTGCAGGAGATGATCCCGCTCTACGGCGTGGACGTCAAACTCCCCCCCAACGCCGCCCGCTTCCGCGCCGTGCAACAAAAGGCCAACGCGCTCCTGCAACTCGGTTCGTGATTTGTCATTCTGAGCGCAGCGAAGAATCCACTTGGACCGCGCCAAAGCCTTCGTCGAAATCTCACTGGATTCTTCGCTACGCTCAGAATGACAATCCAGGACTAACCCCCTTCGTGCCCGCTCGGTCCAAAATCTGAATCCCAGGCCAGCGCCGTGGGGCCAAGTCGCGCCACCTCCGGACTTCATCCCTCTTAATTCTTCCTTCTTACTTTCCCATCACCCCATGGCCTCCCCCATCTACTCCGCCGCCGTCGATCTCGGCGCCACCAGCGGCCGCGTCATCCTCGGCGCTTGGTCGAACAACCAACTCAAGCTCACGGAAGCGCACCGCTTCCCCAACTCCTACCGTGAGCTCGGCGCCCACGCCTACTGGGAGCTCGGCACGCTCTGGCACGAGGCGCTGACCGGCCTGCGCAAGGCCGTCGCCCTCCTACCGCGGGGCGCGAAGCTCGCGTCCGTCGGCGTGGACACCTGGGGCTGCGACCACGTGCTGCTCAACGACGCCGGCCGCCTCGTGTTTCCCACGCACGCCTACCGCGACAACCGCACGCAGGCCGGCCTCGCCGCGCTCGCGAAGCACGGGGCGGCGCAGCTCTACGCCGCCACCGGCATTCCGAATGTCTTCTATAACACCAGCCTCCAGCTGGGTGAAACCGTCGCGCGCTGCCCGGCCGTCACCGACCTCGCCACGCGCTGCCTCTTCCTGCCGGAATATTTCAATTACCTCCTGAGCGGAAAAATGGAGAACGAGCTCACCGTCGGCAGCACGTCGCAGCTGATCGACGTGCACAGCCACGACTGGTCGCGCACCGCCCTCGAACATTTCCATATCCCGCCGACGTGGTTCACCACCCCGGTCCTCTCCGGCAAAAAACTCGGTCCCGTCACCGCGCTGCCCGAACTCGCCCAAACCCAGGTCATCGCCGTCCCCGGCCACGACACCGCCTGCGCCTACGACGCCATGCCTGCCTCGCCCGCGGGCGGCGACCTCTTCCTCAGCTCCGGCACCTGGTCGCTGGTGGGCTTCGAGAACGCCGCCCCCCTGCTCGGACCCGACGCCCTTGCCTCGCGCATCGCCAACGAGCGCACCGGCCTCGGCGGCTACCGCCCGCTGACCAATGTCCCCGGCCTCTTCCTCCTCGAGCAGACGCTGCAGGAATTCAACGCCCGCCCGGAGACCCCCAAGGCCTGGGACGCACTCATCACCGCCGCGGAAAAACTACCCGCCCCGGCGCTGCTGCTGGACACCACCGACGCCGCCTTCATGGCGCCGAAGTCCATGCGCGCCGCGATCGACGCGCAGTTGAAGCGGAAGAAAGCCGCGGTCCCGAAGAACCTCGCCGGCTACACGCGCCTGATCTGCGACTCCATCGCCCGCGGCCACGCGAACGCGGCCTCTAACTTCGAGCGGATGACCGGCAAAAAATTCCGCCGCGTTCTCATGGTTGGCGGCGGCTCGAAGAACCGCCTGCTCTGCCAGGCCACGGCCAACGCCATCGGCATCCCCGTGCTGTCATTCAACCTCGAGGGCACCGCCGTCGGCAACATTGCCAGCCAGCTCATCGCCCTCGGCGCGGTCAAAGACCTTGCCACGTTCCGCCGCCTGCTCAGCGCCAATCTGAAGCAGAAGACCTACAAGCCGCGCGCCTGAAAGGTGGCGCCCGGGTCGGGCGACCCGGACTCCGCCCTACCTTGGGCCCAAGTCGAAGTCCCGCGCCCCCGCGGCCTGACGGCGGGGCACTGGCTGGCCGCAGCCCTATAGCTGCCGCCGCGTGAACGCGACGGCCTCGCGCACAAAGGCATCACCGTCGGGGCAGACGTTCTGGAACATCCCGCGCCGCCAGCCGAAGTCGCCGAGCCCCGTGTTGTAACCCTCGAAGCCGACGTACTCCGCCTTGGTCGTCTTGAGGGCGGCAAAGATTTCCGGCCAGGGCAGCAGCCCTCCGCCGGGCACGCCCCGGTCATTCTCGCAGGCGTGCAGGCCCCAGAGCTTGTCGCCCACCGATTTGATCGCTGCGGCGTAATCCCGCACCTCGGTGACGAGATGATAGGTATCGAGCAGGATGGAGAGGTTGGGTTGCGCCGCGAGCTCCAGCATCCGCAGCGCCTGCGCCGGGGTGTTGATCACGTGGGAGCGGAACCGGCTCATCGGTTCGATCACGAGCTTCACGCCCGCCTGCTGGGCGTGCGCCGCGAGCGTGTGCAGGCCCTCGGCCGTGCGGGGAAATTCATCCGCGGGCGGACGCCGCCGCAACACCTTGCCCGGCCGGCCGTAGAGCGCCCCGGCATACGCGACCGCCCCCAGCTCCGCCGCCTGGTTGATGATGCCGCGGTGAAATTCGAGCGCCGCGCGGCGGTTCGCCGGATCGTCGTCCGACAGGTCCGCGCCTGCCGGCCACTCGCCCCCCGGCCCGACCAGCAGGCCGACGCCCGCCGCTTCCGCCGCGCGCCGGGTCTTGGCCGACGAAAATTTCACATCCAACCCAACCGACAGCTCAATCAGGTCGAGCCCGAGGCCACGCGCGCGGTCGAACAGTCCGGTCTCCGCGTCGGACCAGCGCTCGGTCCAGAGGTAGATGTGAGCCCCGAGTTTCACGCGGGAAGTTTCAAGTGCCAAGTAACAGGTAACAAGGTGGATTTCAGCGAAGCTGGCATGATCCTTGTCACTTGAAACTTGGCCCCTGCCTCTTGCGCTGAACGCCCCGCGCTCAGCGCAGGAACGCCTCGTGCAGGCCGCCGTCCACGGTGATGACCTGGCCGGTGGTCTTGCTCAGGCGCTGGCTGACGAGGAGGAAATACGCCTCGGCCTGGTCGGCCGGGGTGATCGGCGCCTTGGTCAGCGTCCGGTCGGCGTAGAACTGCGCGAGTTTCTTCACCAGCGACTCGGTCGCCTCGTCCTCGGTGAAGGGAATCGCGTACTTCGCGAGCGAGCCGATGACGCGGTCGCGCGGGAACATCGCGCTGCCCTGCACCACGGTCGCGGGCGCGACGCCGTTGACGCGCACCAGCGGCGCCAGCTCGATCGCGAGTTCGCGCACGAGGTGGTTCGCCGCGGCCTTCGAGGTGTCGTAGGCAATGCTGCCCTTCTTCGGCACCACGGCGTTGGCCGAGGTGGTGAGCACGAGCTGGCCCTTGAGGCCCTGTTCCTTCCAGGTTTTCGCGGCCTCGTCGCCGACGATGTAGCTGCCGGTGACATTCACGTTGAAGGTGAAGAACCACTTGTCGTCCGGGATGTGCCCGGTCGTGTCGCTCGGCCAGAACACGCCGGCCGTCACGATGATCGAGTCGAAGCCGCCGTACGCGAGCGCGACCTGGTCGAGCATGGCACGAACGCTGGCGCGGTCGGTGATGTTACCGACAAGGCCGACGGCCGGGCCGCAGCCGGAGATGCCGGAGCCGGCGACGCCGATGCCCTGGCCCAGCTTGGCGGTGATTTCCTGGGCGGTGGCGTCCGCGGTTTCCTGCTTCATGTCCACGCACACGAGGTGCGCGCCTTCCTTCGAGATGCGGTGGGCGGTCTCCTTGCCGATGCCGGAACCGGCGCCGATCACGACGATGACCTGGCGGGCGAGTTCCTTCTCGGCGGGCATGCGCTTCAGCTTCGCCTCCTCCAGCAGCCAGTACTCGATGTCGAAGGCCTCCTGCTGCGGCAGGGCGATGTAGGTGTCGATCGCCTCGGCGCCGCGCATGACCTCGACCGCGCAGTTGTAGAACTCGGCGGTGACGCGGGACTCGGATTTGTCCTTGCCCCAGGCAATCATGCCGAGGCCGGGAATGAGCACGACGGTCGGGTTGGCGTCACGAATCGCGGGCGAGGTGGGCTGCTTGCACTTCGCGTAATACGCCGCGTAGTCCTTGCGGTACGCCTCGAGCCCGGCGGCAAGTTTCTTCTTTAATGCGGCCAGGTCTTCGCTCTGCGGGTTAAAGTCCACGTAGAGGGGCTTGATCTTGGTGCGGAGGAAATGATCAGGGCAGGACGTGCCGAGTTCGGCGAGACGGGCGGCGTCCTTCGAGTTCACGAAGCGGAGGATCTTGTCATCCTCCTGCACGGTGCCGATGAAACGCTTCTGGGACGAAACCTGACCGCGCAGCCACGGGAGGATGCCGGCGAAGAGCGCGGCGCGCTTCTCGGGCGCGAGCGTGGAGTACTTGGCGCCCCCGAACGCCGCGGCGTCGCCGCCCTTGGCGGCGTACTTCTGCTCGATGTAGGCCGCCGCCTTCTCGATGCAGTCAAGGGTGTAGGTGTAGCAGGTCTTCTCGTCGTTATCCCACGAGATGAAACCGTGCTGGCCCATCATGATGGACTTCACGGCCGGGTTTTTCTGGCAGATCTCCTGCATGGCGAGGCCCAGCTCGAAGCCCGGCCGCAGCCACTTCACGTAGGCCATCTCGCCGCCAAAGATCTCCTTGGTGATCTTCTGGCAGTTGGCCGAGGCCGCGATTGAGATGATCGCGTTCGGGTGCATGTGGTCCACGAACTTCGCCGGGATGAAGCTGTGCAGCGGCGTGTCGATGGACGACGCGCGCGGGTTGAGGTTGAACGTCGCGTGGCTGGCCATCGCGACCATGGCGTCCTCCGCGGCGGACTTCAGGCCCTTGTCGGCGCGACCGAGGTAAAGCGCCTGCATGCCGATGAGCTTCGACTGGTAGAGGGACGAGAAATTCTCCCGCGTGCTGGTGCGAAGGTCGCCGCCGGAGCCCTTGACCCAGAGCACTTCGGTGCCCGCGCCGGTGAGCGGATCCTTTTCCGTGATCTTCGACGACGTGTTGCCGCCGCCGGTGTTGGTGATCCGCAGGTCGCTGCCGAGCAGGTTGGAGCGGTAGACGAGGCGGCCGACTTGATCGAGCGATGCCGCCTTGGCGTCGTCCCAGAGGTAATTCACGTGTTTATAGGACTTCATGGTGGAAAAATTCAGCGGATCCCGAGCATCTTCTCGCGGTAGTGTTCGTCGGGGCGGCCGGCGATGCGCGCGCCGACGGCGGGCGACAGGAAGCGCACCGAGCCCAGCGCGCTGGCGCCGGTGAAGACCTCGGCGGCCTTCACGGCCATCAGCGTCGCGGCCAGCACCGCCTCCGGTGTGCCGCCGAGCGCGATGAGGCCGTGATTCTCGAGGAGGATGACGCGCGGCGGACGCGCGAGCCGCTTCACGTAGGCCGTGACAGCCGTGCGGATCGCCTGGGCGAGCTTCAGGCCGGGATCCACGTAGGGCACCAGCACGAACTCGGCGCCACAACAGACGATCTCATCGGGGCACAGCCGCTTCGTCGCAAAGGTGCGCGCATGCCTGGTGGCCAGAATCTGGTTCACCGCCACCGGGTGCGTGTGGCCGACGAAATTCACGCCCGGCAGGGTGAGCAGCCACGCGTGAAACATCGCCTCGACCGAGGGCTTCTTCGCGGCCGGGTCCACCCGCGCCGCGAGCAGCGCCTGGTCCACTGCGGCATCGGCCAGCTTCTTCGTGTCGAGCAGCGGCAGCAGGCCGTTGAAACGGCACTCGGTCAGGTTGGCCGCGGCCAGCGTGGCCAGGTTCGAGCCGCTGGCCTTGACCAGAAAGCTGTTGTCCGAGACCCGCGCCGAGGTGTTGCCTTCACCCAGGATGGCGAGTTTGCGCTCTTCCCGGCCCAGCTGGTGGGAGAGGTCGAGCAGGCGCGGGAGCAGTTCGGATGAGGCCGGCATAAAGAAACAGGAAATGATAGATTTTGATAGATTTCCACCGAAATCTCTCAATGGGGTGTTGGGCCTGATTTTGACCACGGAAGGCCCGGGTTACACGGCTTGAATTCCCCCTCCTCCCCCGGAAGACGGTGGCGCGTTCCCCCAGCCCGCGGGTCCGGGAAAAATCGTCCCGGCCAGGCCCTGCCGCGATTCTATAAGAGCACGTTGTCGACCAGGCGCACCTCGTCGACCCAGGCCGCCAGGGCCAGCATGGTCTTCCCCGCCTTGGCCTCGCGTGCCGGCTCGAGCGTCACCGTGTCCACGATCGAGATGTAAATGATCCGCACGCGCCGGTGCTGGCTGAGGATGTGCGTCGCCTCGGCGATCAGCCGGTCGGGATTGCTCACGCCGGCGGCGGTCATCTCCTTCACCTTCGTCAGCGCCTTGCTCAGCGCGAGCGCCTCCCCCCGCTGGCTGGTCGTAAAGTTCCGGTTGCTCACGCCCGTGGCCAGTCCGTCCGCCTCGCGCACGGTCGGCACGACGACGATCTCCACGCCAAAGTGCAGGTCGTCCGCCATCTTCCGCACGATCGCCGCGCGCTGGGCGGTCTTCTGGCCGTAGAACGCGAAGTCCGGGTGGATGAGGTTGAAGAAATTCGCCATCATCGTCGTCACGCCGCGGAAATGCGCCGGCCGCGACAGCCCGCAGAGCGTCCGCGCGATGTGCTCCTCGCTGATGTAGGTCGAGTAGCCCTTGGGATAGATTTCCG
>CAIMAQ010000002.1 GCA_903839035.1 uncultured Opitutia bacterium | reverse complement strand
GGCCGACCTGTTTCCCGCGACGGGCATGATTGCGGACGTGACCGAGGACGCGAAACGTCTGGGTTTTTCCCAGGCGGCGACCTATCCGGCGCTGGCGGGGGATTACGTCTTCGAGGGCCGGCAGTATGGCTTTCCGCGCAACGCCGGGGTCAACCTCAACTGGATCAACCGCGCCACGTTCGCCAAGTACCACATCCCGGAGCCGCCGCAGCGCTGGTCGCTGGATGAATTCGAGGCGCTCGGGAAAAAATTCGTCGCCGCGGCCAACCCGCCGGGCACGCGGCAGCGCATTTTCTTCACCAACCTCGTGTCGCGCGAGGTCCTGCGCCGCGGGGTCGGCCTAGCCAACTACAACGAGACGGACACCCGCTGCACACTCGACGACCCGCGCAACGTGCAGATCCTCGAGCGCGTGCGCCGTTGGACGGTCGAGGACCGTCTCATGCCGAGCCGCGAGGAGGGCGAGGCGATGGCGGCCGACATCAGCGGCTTTGGCAGCATGTTTTCGCACTTCGTCTCGGGCCGCTTTGCCATGATCTACGTCGGGGAGTGGGCGTTGATCATGCTCCGGCCCCGCGGGGAATTCCAGCTGCGCGCGGTGGAGCCGGCGCTGGACGGTTTTCCCAACACCGAGATGGGCGGCGGGTCCGTGGGCGTCTACGTCGGGTCGAAGCACCTGAATGAGTCCGTGGAATTCCTGCAATACCTCGCCAGCGCGCCCTTCAACCGCCTCATCGTCCGCATCGCCGACGGGCTGCCGCCGGTGCCCAAATACGCCGAGACGGAGGAATTTCTGCACCCGCCCGCGCATCCCAATGAATGGGGCACGGGTGCGGTCTTCGCGCAGGCCGCCCGCGAGACGGGCCTCACCGTGAGCAAGAGCCCGTTTGTCCTGCAGTCGATTCTCTTCCGGGAGGAGAAGGAACTCACCGAGGCGATGATCTCCGGCCGACTGACCGCGGCGCAGGCCTCCAAGGCCATGGGCGACCGGATCAACGCCGAGATTGCGCTGAGTGTGGACCGCAACCCGGCGCTGCGGAAACGGTACGACGAGCGCCTGCGGATCCAGCGGCAGATCGACGCCCGCCGCGCTGCGGGCCGGCCGGTGCCGGCCGCATGGATCAACGATCCGTTCCACCTGGCGTATTACCGCGCGCACGGCTGGCTGGAAAAGGAGACCGCGCCATGAGCACGCTCGGCCACCGCGGTTCCCCCCGGCGCCGGCTGCTCGCCGGCCTCGCATTTCTGCTGCCCAACATCCTCGGTTTCGCGGCGTTCACGCTCGTGCCGCTGGTGATGAGCTTCGGCATCGCATTCACGGACTGGGACACTCTCCGCCACAATATATTCCGGCACGAGTCGCTGCGCTTCGTGGGCTTCGAGAATTTTTCCTGGCTCTTCCACCATCCCGATTTCCTGCACTACCTCGGCAACACGTTCTTCATGATGCTGGGCCTGCCCTTCGCCATCGCGGGCAGCCTCGGGGCGGCGCTGCTGCTGACGCGCGTGAGCCACCGCCCGGTGGCGCGGCGCGGCGCGTTTATTGTGGCCACACTCTTGCTGACCGGCAGCGGACTGCTGCTGCGGATGGGTGGCATGGGGCAGGCGGGGGTGTGGTGCATCTTCGGCGTGCTCGCTGCCGGGAGTCTGGTGGCCGGCGTGCTGACGGGCGGGGCCGTCTACCGGACGCTGTTTTACCTGCCGAATTTCACCGCGGGCGTCGCAACCTTTGTCCTCTGGAAAAAACTCTACAATCCGCAGACCGGCCCGATCAACGCGGGGCTCGCGCCGGTGCTGGACGGTTTCGCGGCCGTGGTCCGCAGCGCCCCGGCGGTGTTCAGCTGGGGCCTGCCGCTGGCCTGCGCGGTGCTGGCCACCGCGGTGTCGCTCTGGCAGCTCTGGCGACTGCGGCAGCACTGGGATGACGCCAGTGCCGGCGCGGTGGCCGTGATCACCGGCCTCGCGATGCTGGCCCTGCCGCAGGTCTTCCAGTTGCGCTGGCTCGGCCTTTCGACCGGTTGGGCGCTGGGCCTGGCCGCGGCCGGCGTGACCGTGGCGGCGGTCGTGATCCTGCGCCGCCCGCGCCGCTGGGGGCCGGTATGTGCGCTCGATACCGGATTGAGTGCGGAGATCGCCCTCGCGCTCGGTCTGGTGCCGCTGCTGTTGCTGTTCGCCGTGGGTGTGGCCTGGGGGTCGGAGCTGCCGGCCGCCGCGGCCGCGGGGCTGACGCCGCCGAACTGGCTGGGCGACTATGACTGGGCCAAGCCGGCGATCATGGGCATGGGCCTGTGGGCCGCCATCGGCTCCAACAACATGATCCTTTACCTGGCCGGCCTGAGCAACATCCCGCCCGAGTTGTACGAGGCGGCCGACATGGACGGGGCCTCATCGTTGCAGCGCTTCTGGCACATCACGTGGCCGCAGTTGGCGCCGGTCACGTTTTTCATCGGCGTGATGGGGATCATCTACGGCTTGCAGGGCGGGTTCGAGATGGCGCGGGTCATGACGATGGGCGGCCCGGCGGGGTCCACCACGACGCTCAGCTATTTCATCTACATCGAGGGCTTTGAAACCGGCCGGCTGGGCTACGCCTCGGCGGCGGCCTGGGTGCTGTTCGCCCTCGTCTTCATTCTCTCGCTGCTGAACTTCCGCTTCGGCAACCGCTCCGCCAATGACTGAACCGGCCCGCAACTCCCCGCACCAGGCCCAACGCTCGGGGCCGGGTCTGTCCCTGCTGCTGGCGGTGCTCAGCCTGCTGATGATCGCGCCGTTCGTCTGGATGATGCTGACCAGTTTCAAGTCCCTGAGCGAATCATCCGATCCCGAGTGGCTGCCGGGGGCCGTGCGCTGGAGCAACTATCCGGATGTGTTCAAGGTCATCCCGTTCCTGCGCTTTGCGGCGAACAGCCTCGTGATCGCGGGGTGGGTGACGATCCTCCAGGTCTTCACGAGCGCACTGGCGGCGTTCAGTTTCTCGCGGCTGGAATGGCCGGGGCGCGACCGCGTGTTTTTCCTTTATCTCGGCACGATGATGCTGCCGGGGCTGGTGACGCTCATCCCGACCTTCCAGCTCATGGTGCGGATGGACCTGGTGGACACGTACTCGGGGCTCGTGCTGCCCGCGGCCTTCGGGGCGTTCGGCACCTTCCTGCTGCGGCAGTTCATGATGGGCATTCCGCGGGCGCTCGACGAGGCGGCGGAGATCGACGGCGCGAGCAAGTGGCAGATCTTCTGGGACGTGATCCTGCCGCTGAGCCGGCCGGGGCTGGTGACGCTGGCGATCTTCACCTACATGGGGAATTTCCAGAGCTTCTTCTGGCCGCTGGTGATGATGAAGTCGGTGGACAAGTTTCCACTGCCCGTGGGCCTGATGTTCTTCGACACGGAGCACGGCCAGGCGACGCACCTGCTGATGGCGGCAGTGACGATGTCGGTCGTCCCGCTGATCATCATCTTTGTCCTGCTGCAAAAGCAGCTGATCCGCGGCATCCAGCTTGGCGGCGTGAAGGGGTGAGGCGGCGACGGCCCAGCGGCAATTTCAGGCCGGAACGGACGGAGCCCGGAGCGTCGGGCCGTCGATCCACCGGCCGCTGATCATCACGGTGCGCGGGTCGGCGGGCGGCCCACGCTCGTTGCGGTGGATTTGCGCCGCCTGCGTCTCAACGGCCACAACACCGTGCAGTTCCGGGCGGAGATCGAGTCCCGCGCAAGCCTGCGTGCGCTCGTTCCAATTCAAGTTGAAGAAGCCCATGTCCTTGGGCACGCCGATCCCGGACCGTTTCAGCCAGACCAGCGCCTGATCCATGTGGCCGATGACGAGGTCGGGACGGTGGGCGCGCTGCCAGACCATGAATTCCGCGCGCGTGATGGCTTCGCGTGTCAGCACCGGCACCGCCCCGATGCCCCCCTGGTTTTTCTGAAACGAACGGAACGCGGCGGACCATTTGTGCGTCAGCCGCTCATCCTTGTGCCGGGCGATGAACAGCCCCACGCGCCGGTAGCCGAGTGCCCGCAGGCGGGCGGGGGCGCTGATGAGGGTGAAATGATGGTCGAGCGACACCGTGTGCTGGACGAGGTTGGGGGAGTCATAGTCGATTTGCAGCGAGGCGAAGTGCTCCCAGGGAAATCCGGCGGTCGTGTCGTTGGAATTCGGCTGGAGAAAAATCACGCCCAGTACACCGCGCGCCCGCAGCACCCGGCCCAAGGCGGCCGGCGCGCCGCCGCCAGCCCCCAGGCTGAAGGTATCAATCTGGAAGCCCAACTCGCGGGCGCGATCCGTTGCTCCATTGATGATACGCTGCTGCATGGGCAGGATCGTCGGCTGCTTGGGCGAGGGGACGTGGACGACGGCGAGGTTGCCGATGAAGGGGCTTGTGCGGTCACCCCGCACATGCGCCATGAGGGCGCTTACCAGCTGGTTGCGCGTGTAGCCGTGCTTCCGGGCGAGGGTCAGCACGCGCTCGCGGACGCCGGGCCGGACGTTGGGATGCCCGGAAAGGGCGCGCGAGGCGGTGGCGGAGGAGACGCCGCAGAGTCCGGCGAGGGAGCGAAGGGTGATTTTCGCCGGTGATTGCAACGCTTCCAATAGAGGGAAAGCGACTTCCCGGAACAAGCCCTTACTTCTCTCCCCGACGAGTTGCCCCGGTCCGTTTACCCCACCTTTCCCCAGTGTTCGAGACTACCCCTTCGATCCTCTCCGCAGCCGATTGACTGCCGCGAAGATTGTCCGTCCCCGGTTAAACCCCAATCCGACCCGCTGCCGCCGAGGCAGTCCCACCCCTTTTGGCATACGCGTCCGACCTCGGACTCCCGCCAGAAAACCCCAACCCCATGAACTCAAACCGAACCCACCTCATGCACCGGACCAAGCACCGCTTGGCTACTTGTATTGCGGTCTTATTTGCGCTGACCGTCTCCCTCGGAGCGGCCGCGGAAGATAGTGCCAAAACATTCCAACAGGATAACGCGGCGCTCCGTCAGGAAAATGCCGACCTGCGCGCGCGTCTCGCCGAAATCGAGGCCCGCCTCGCCGCGAAGCCCGCCCCCGCGCCCGTAGTCGCCGCATCCGCCCCGGCCCCGGCCGAGGCTGGCTCCCTGGCTCCCATGGCCCAAACCGATTCTTCCGTCGTCACGATGTCCGCCTTCGAGGTGAAGAGCGACAAGGACTTCGGCTACCTGAAGACCAATGCCGCCACGGCCACCCGCATCGGCATGGAAATCCAGAAAGTGCCGATGGCCGTGTCCGTGCTCTCGCGTGAGTTCCTCGACGACACGAATGCCAGCTCGCTGATGGATGTCCTCCGCTACACGGCCTCGGCCTCGGGCGACACCCGCTATGCGATGCGCCGCCCCGGCAACGAGGCGACGGCCCAAGGTGCGTTCACGCTGCGCGGCTTCGCCGTGAACACCATCATGCGCAACGGCATCTTCAGGTACATCTCCTACAACATGGACAGCGTGGACCGCATCGAGATCGTGAAAGGTCCGGCCGCCGTCTTCTTTGGCCAGGGATTTCCCGGCGGCGTCATCAACTACACCTCGAAGCAGCCGTCGTTCGTGAAGATCCCGGAAACCTTCAAGTACTCCATCAACAGCAACGGCGGGGACAAGGTCGTGACCGATACCAACGTCGTGCTCAACAAGCAGGCGGCCTTCCGCGTGGTGGGCGGCTGGACGGATGACACGGGCGAGCGGCGCTATGAGTTCCGCAAGAACCTCAACCTTACGCCCAGCTTCACGGTCCTGCCGTTCGCCAACGGCAAATTGAAGATCAACGCCGAGCTCGAGTATCTCCACGAGAGCTTCAATCAGAACGACTATGACTGGATCTACAGCGACTTCGCCGGCTGGAAGGCCGCCGCCGTCGGCGGCGCCAAGGTCGCCAACTCCATCAACACACCCAGCTTGGCCTATGGGACCTACATCAACAACAAGCGCATCGCGGCCGGCGACTACACGCTGCCGGCTTACACGAAGGTGGAGCGCGGCGCGTATTACACCGACGCCAGCGGCAAGTTCATCCACGACGAGGCGTTTAACTACACCAGTCGCGGCGCGCGCACGATGAATGACGTCAACGTCTTCACGACGACGACCGATTTCGCGCCGTTCGAGTGGTTTGAGGGCCGCTATGTCTACCAACGGGACAACAGCCGCTTCAACAACATCGAAGGCCTCACGACGCCCTATGCCGACGGCATCCACTGGAACGTCGGGGCCGGCGCCACGTCGGGTTACTACCGGGATACCACGGTCCACCAGCTCGACTTAATCTTCAAATTCAACGTCCTCGGCGTGAAGAGCAAGCTGCTGACGGGAGTATATCATTCGGACTACCTGCAGAATTACCTGGGTAACGATATCAAGTTCTCGCCCTACTACGGCCACGTCCCCGGCGCGACGAATCCCACCGCCAACCCGGGCTACGGCACCACGGGCGGCACCCAGGTGGCGGACAACCTTGTGGGCGAGGCCCGCGGCCACGACACGGGCGTCCCGACCGTCAACCAGGTGGTGCGTGACCGCAACGGCGTCATCAAGCTGGTGAAGGCCGTTTACAGCGACTTCGACCCCGGTGCGGAAATCTATCCGACGATTGACAAGCTCTTCCCCCTCGATCGCGTCTGGCTCGATGGTTACAAGCCGATCAACGAGGCGGGCTATGTCAACTATCAGGCCGCGCTCATGGACGACCGCCTCAATATCCTGGCGGGTTTCCGCCGGCAGTCGCTGCAGGAGAAGGGCCAGTATCTCGAGGCCAATTATCCGTGGTTTGAAGTGCCGGTTAACGCCTATCTGGATCCGGCGACCTATCCGCCCGACGCCTGGGGCTACGGCGCCAATTACATCAAGACCCAGCGCGTTTACAAAAAATACGGCAATGCGTGGATGGGCGGAGTGTCCTTCGCCGTCACCAAGGCGATCAATGTCTAC
Source organism: uncultured Opitutia bacterium (assembly GCA_903839035.1). Classification (GTDB taxonomy): domain Bacteria; phylum Verrucomicrobiota; class Verrucomicrobiia; order Opitutales; family Opitutaceae; genus Opi-474. The sequence continues at coordinate 166,740 of CAIMAQ010000002.1, read as the reverse complement.
GCCTCGATTTCCAAGACCTTCCAGTTCAACGTGAGCAACGTGGGCGGAGTGTTCGTCGGCAATGAGCGCCCGGTTGTCCAAAGCGCCCTCGATCAGAAAGGTGGTTCGTTCCAGTATCTGGGCAACACCATCACTTCGGTCGACCAGTTCGTGGCGATCGAGGCCGCCCGGGGCGCCTACGACCAGGTCAAGGATGAGAACGGCATGAACTGGGAAATCGGGGCCAAGATGTCCTCGGCCAACGACAAGATCGTCGGCACGATCTCGCTCTTTCGCGGCGAGCGCACGAACCAGATGCTCGACGATCCGGCCAAGCAGTCGAACCTGGAAGAGCCGCTCAACTACAATACCACGCTCTTCGCGCCCGGCACCGTGGGCTATAACACCCGCGTGTACCGCTGGCGTACGACCGATCTGAAGAACCGCATTGAAGGCACGGAGGGCGAAGTCATCTGGTCGCCCACGTCGAACTTCCAGGCAGTAGTCAACGGCTCCTGGCTGTGGACGGCGAAGACGGTTTACGACAAGACCCGTGCGAAGCCCGGCAGCGACGCTTACGCCCTGCTCAGCCCGGCGGCCAAGGTCGCATCGGACATCTATTACGGCGCGCGCATCGAGAATGTGCCGGAATTCAAGTTCACGGTGTTCGGCAAGTATACGTTCTCGGAGGGTGCAGTGCGCGGTCTCGGCCTCGGTGCCGGTATGCGCTACTCCTCCAAGACGGTGATCAGCCGCAGCGTGGACTGGAATCCCCTCGCCGGTGGCTATCAAGCCGGCGACGCCATGGTATTTGACGTCACGGCCAGCTATCCGTGGACCGCCAGTGGCTTCCGCTTCTACACGATGTTCGGCCTCTACAACTTGACGGACAAGCAATATGCGGACGGTTCGTATGTGCAGGCCCCCGCCCGGAACTGGGTGCTGTCGAACACGCTTCAGTTCTAAGCCGCTTTGTAGTGGTTTGAGGTGAGTTCATTCAGGGCGGGGTCCTCCGGGCCCCGCCCTTTTTTGCGTCGGGCAACCCACGGCCCGCGGACAACATCGGGGATTCAATCCCTGCAAACTCGGCCAACCGGCTGGATCTGTCCCGTGCGCCAAGTGGCGGATTTTCCGAGCTGTGATCCGGTCCCTGCCCCGGCCGGGGTGGGTGACGCGGGTGATCTTCACCTTTATGCGGGAACTTCCAGAGCATTTTATGGCCGCTGGTCATGATGAAGACCGGGGGACAAGTTTCAGCCGCCAGCGGGCCTGGGCGGGGTGAAGGGGTAAAATCGCTTTCGCGGGCGGGAGCGCCCGGCTTGATGTAGGTCGGGGTTTATCCCCGACATCTGAGTTCCGGATGTCGGGCGTAAAGCCCGACCCACGCTCCTACATTCGCGCGAGCGGTGCTGAATCCGGTCAGGGCTTTTTCGCCCGGATGACCTCTTCCCAATCGTAGACGCCCTCGGTGACTGCGGCGGGCGGGACGGTGAGGTATTCCTTCGCGTCCCAGTTGCCCAGCAGGAGATTTTCAATGAGGCGGATGTCGCCCGGCAGCTCGACCATCTCCTTGCCTGCCGCCGCGGCTTTTTCCCGGAACTGCTTCGCGTAGCCGAGGTGGCTGGTCTGGGGCAGCTCGATGAAGACCGCCTTGTCGTTGCCGTGGTCGGGGTGCATTTCCGCCCAGATGTACTTGGCGTCCTCCTCACCATATTTTTCCACGAGCGCCTTGTACGCGTCGCCGACCTGCACCTCGGGGGCGCCGTCGTCGCTGGTGCGGAGAAAATAATTGCCGCGCTCGATGTAGCCGGCCGACGAGAACGGCGTGCTGGGCGCACCGGCGAAGTGATCGGCGAATTTCTTGCGCGAGCCCAGGAGGATGGTGCAGCAGTCGTGGGCGCGGGGAATGACGAGACGGGTGCGGCGGGCCTGAAGCCCGATGGTGGCGTTGCCGCACAGGCCGAAGAGCAGGAGGATGGCGTCGTAGGCCTTCCCCGAGGTCTCGGTGGCGTCGATCTTCGCCTGGATGATCTCGCGCAAGCCCGCGCTGCGGACGTGCTCGCCGAGCTCGGTGTACTCGACATCGATCACGTGCGGCGAGCGCGCGATGCACCAAGAGGCCTCGCGCTGGAAAACATTGCAGGAGATTAATTTCAACAGCATGGCGGCGAAGGATGTGGGCGACATCATAGGCGGTGCGGCGGCGTCTGTCGCCGCATATTTTGCCCGAAACCGTGCGTCCCCTGACGGATGCGATTAGGCCTTGAGCGGAGGGAAGTCACTGGGTTCGCTACGCCGGCATGCAACCACCCCCGGGAAACGAACCGATCTGGAAAACGCCCGCCATGGAGTGCGACCCGCTGCTCTTTGTGCAGGAGGCGGGTCAGGCACAGGCCTCGGCGCGGCTGTTGTTCGTGCCGAAAGCGCTGCCGCGGCTGACCAAGGCCACCGGCGAGGTGAGCTACGAGGCCGGGAAGGACTTCACGTGGCAGCCGGGCAGTCGTGAGCTTGTCCTTACACCGGCGAGCCGCATTCCGTGCCGGACGCAGGTCCTGCTGCCGCCTGGTTCGCCCGACTCGATTGCGGCGACGCGCGACGGTAAAAAGCATCTGCTGTATGGCGAGGGGCACTTCTTTCATGACCAGCAGGTGCACGCGGCCTACGAGCCGGCGCAGACGTGGTCCGGGCCAGTACCCGCGGCTGACACGGCCGGCCTGGAGCTGACCATTGAACGACTCAAGGCCAAGGAGTCCATCAAGGTGCTCGTGCTGGGCGACAGCATCTCCACCGGGGCGAATGCGTCGGGGACGGTGGGCGCGCCGCCGGGGCTGATGGGTTATCCCGACCTCGTGGCGGACGGACTCCGTTCGCGCTACGGCACCGCAGTGGAACTGAAGAATCTCTCGGTTGGCGGCATGAATGCGCCCTGGGGCGTCGAGCAGATGACCATCGCGGTCGGCGAGAAGCCGGACCTGTTCCTGATTGCCTTCGGCATGAACGACGCGTCGGGCCGTTACCCACCGTCGAAATACCGCAAGGACGTCGCGCGGATGGCCGCCGTGATGCGCGCCGCGTGTCCGGACTGTGACGTGATTTGCGTCGCCACGATGACCGCGAACGAGACCTGGCAACACGCCGCACCGGATCTTTATCCCGCGTATCTGGAGCAGTTGCTTACGCTCCGCGTGCCAGGCTTGGCCGTGGCGGATGTCACGTCCATCTGGACGTGGATCGTGGAGCGGAAAAAATTCCTCGACCTCACCGGCAACGGCGTGAACCACCCGAACGACTTCGGTCACCGGCTGTACGCGGACGTGATCCTGGCGCTGTTTTCATGAAACAGCGCAGCGCGCCGCCCGCTGCGCCCCAGCATGTGGGTCGCGTGAGTGGGACTGCATGGATGTTGTTGGCGGGGTTTCTCGTGGTTCCCACCCTGGCGCTGACCCGGCTGGGGGCGAAAGTGGATGGGTTCATTTTGGCGGGTGGGCCGCTGGCGATGTCACTTTTCATGTTTTTATTGTATCGGAGCGACAAGCGCCGCGCGGAAGCAGGCGGGTGGCGCATCCCTGAGTCCACCTTGCACCTGGGCGAGTTGATGGGTGGCTGGCCGGGGGCGTTCCTCGCCCAGAGATATTATCGCCACAAAACCGCCAAGCTTCCCTATCAGATCGGGTTTTGGATGATTGTGCTCCTGTACGAGTACGTCGCGCTCGATTTCCTGCTGGGCTGGAAACTGGCCCGCGCGTTGGGGGAGTTGAGCAAGGCTCAGATCGCGTAATACAGGAGCCCCGGCCCACGTGTCCGGAGACGGGCCGGACTTTACCGGACCGTGTGCGCCTTGGCGGCCCGAACCGGTTTTTGCCGTTTCACCGGTCGCGTCAGCGGCGCGTAGGTGTCGGGACGGCGGTCGTTGGCCATGTCGATCTTCCAGACCCAGTCGCCCATGCGGGTGAAACACTGCGCGATGCGCGGCGCGGCGAGGTCGATCGTGGCCAGCGCGATGCCGGGGTGATGACCGGCGTCGGCGAGGATCATGGCGTCGGGGGCGATGACGCTGCTGCGGCCGAGGAGCATGCCGGGCATCCAGGACTTCTCCGGCGGACAGCCGAAGCACACCGGGGCGAAGTGCACGCCGTTGTGGATTGCCGGGGCGCGGAGGAGGACGTCCATGAACTCGCCGCCCCAGCCGCTCATCACGTGCGGCCAGAAGATGATCTCGGCGCCGTTCATCGTCAGGCAGCGCGCGCTCTCGGGGAAGGACGTGTCGTGGCAGATCTGGATGCCGACCTTGGCCCCGCCCAGCTCGAAGACCGGCCAGGTGTCACCGGGCACGACGCCATAGGCCTTCTCGTTCTCGATGCAGTGGACCTTGCAGTAGTGCCCGACCACGCGGCCCTTCCGATCGAACACGACCGCGACATTGCGCACGATGCCCTCCACGACGGCGAGGATCGGGGCGATGATGGCCATCTGGTGCCGGCGCGCGATCGGGGCGAAGCGGCGGGTGGTCTCGGCCAGGGCGCGGCGGACGAGCGGGGGGACATTGCGGCGGGTGAGCTTGGCGCCGAGGACGTTGAAGGTTTCGCCGATGCAGGCGATGTCGGCGCCGCGCTGGCCGGCGTCATTGAGCCAGGTCTCGGCGAGGGCGAAGTTGGCGCGCTGCCGCGCGGCGTTGGACTTGCCGGGGGCAGAGGACGGCAGCTGGACGGCGGCGAGGGTGAGCGGGCGTTTCATGCGCAGTTACGATTTTCTTAGTTCGAGCAACTCGAGGGTGGAGTCGTCGCGGCAGAGGAGCAGGCGTGCGCCGTCGAGGGCGAGCATGCGGCGGACGGAACCGGCGTGGGTGCTGCGCGGCTGCCAGGCGGCGTCGAGCGACTGGACGCCGCGGTGTGTCGCCACGATGAGGTCGCCGGCCGGGGTCTGGGCCACGCCGACCACGGGGGCGCCGGCGTGCCAGCTGCGGATGACGCGGCCATCGGCGAGATCCACCGCGGTGACAAACCCATCCGCGCCGCCGGTCAGCGCGACGGCGCGCTGGTCCACGCGGCCGGTGCAGCAGGCGTTGAGGCTCATGCCGCCCTCGAGTTTCCAGAGCCAGTCCTTCCGGGACGTGGACAGTACGCCGCAGCCGAGTTCGGTGGCGGCGAAGATGGCCCCGCCGGGTTCGCCGGTGGCCTCCGTCCATTCATAGGCCAGGGAGCAGCCGTTGAGGAAGGGGATCACCCGGGCCAGCTTGCGGAACATGGGCTGTGGGAAGCCGCCGAAGCTGTGGACTACGCCGCTGGGACCGGCGCCGGGCACGCCCTCGTAATACTGGATGCCGTGGTTCCAACCGCAGCGGGCATAGATGTCGCCGGCGCCCGGGCGGGACTGCGGGGTGACGAGGAGGTTGTACATCCAGGGGCCGTCGGAAAACGCATGGCCGGCGATGTGGCCGTCCACATCGAGAAACACGATGATCCCGTAGCCGCCCATCACGAGCGACCCGCGCCCGTCGGCGCTGCGATGCCAGATGGCGAGCCCGTGGATGGCGTTGAACCAGCCCATCAGGCTGTCCGTGCGCGCGCGGAACTCCTCGGCGATTTTCAGCGCGGCCCGGATCGAGCCGTCGGACTTGAACAGGTGCAGCTCGCCGCCGAGAAGTCCGACGCAGAGCACGGGGGGCCCCGAGGCGTCGAGCGGCTGGGCGGAGAGATGCGTGACCGGCACGGCCAGCGTGCGGCGCCAGACTTCGCGACCCTGGTCATCGAGGACGAAGAGCTCATTCGCGACGTTGACGGTGACGATCTCGGGGCGGCCGTCGCCGTTAAGGTCCGCGGCGATCCAATGGAGGAGCGCGGGGGCCACCGCGCGGTCGCCCAGCACCTCGAGCCGGTTCAACACAAACGGCCGGCCATCGGGCGGCGCGGGGAGGCGGATGTGCAGCGTGCGGACGGTCTCGTTGACGGAAGCGGTGCGGACCTCGAGGCGGTTTTCAGCGTCGCGGTAGCGCTTGTAGCGACGGTCGGGCGCGGGGGTGGCAGTGCCGGTGCGGCGGGCGCCGCCGACGGTTTCCGCCGCGACGGTGATGCCGTCGGGCAGGGGGTTGAACACGCGCAGCGATGGGTCGTCGATGCAGTCGCCGAGGATGTTGAGCGCGGTCACGGCGCGCGGCGCGGGAAACGTGAGCGTCAGGTCGTAATGCGCGGCCTTCGGCCACTGCGTCCAGATTTCGCGCGAGTAGCCGTCGGGCATGACCGGATCGAGCAGCTGGTCGGGTGAGGCGTCGACGGGCAGGGGATTTGCGGTGACGCAGACCTGGCGCACGCGCTCGGGCCGGCGGCTGCCGCTGTCGTAGGTCCAAGCGCTGGTCCAGCCCGAGGCCGGACGGGCCTCGGCCGCCGGCGCCGCGGCGGCGAGCACCGGTCGGAGTGTGCCCAGCCAGCCGGCGAGGGCACCCTGCAACGTGGCACACGCCGCGGAGGCGAGCGGAACGGTGAGGGAGTCCGTGACGGTCACGTTGTTCGCCGCGCCATCCAGCGTGAGCGAAACCTGGGCGGCTTTCGCGCCGGGCGCATCCAGCCGCACGGTCAGGGTGGCCGCGGACAAGTCGAGCAGGAGGGCGACCGGCTGGTCGCTCCGGATCTGCCAGCCGGTGGCGGCGAGGATGACGGAGGTCGCGCCGGCGAAGGCGAGTGAGGTGGACTCAGCCCAGGCGCTCACGGCGCGGGCGCTGGCCCCCGGCAGCCAGGCGGCACCGGCGGCGAGCTCGATGCCGCACCAGGCCGCGGGGACGCCGTTGCGCACGACGACGGCGCAGCGTTCATCGAGCCGCTGCAGGTCGAGGGACTCGGCGCCGCCCTGGGCGCGGACATAAAAGAGATTCTGAAACGTTGCCTCGTCCCCGGCGCGGTGCGGGCCGGCACGGCGCTGGCGCAGCACATACGGTTCGCAGGCGCCCTGGTCGGAATCCACCTCACAGGTGGAGGAGACTTGGCTGCCGGCAACCAGCGTGAAACGGTGCGCGCCCTGATCGCTGACCCAGCGGCGACCGTGCAACTCGGCGTAACCCGGCGTACGCCACGAGCAGGTGAGCGAGTAGGGACCGTCGGCCTGGAAGACGGTGCGGTCGATCACGACGACGCAGCCTTCGCGGGCCTTCGACCAGAAGATGTGCCGCGTCCACTCCGTGTGGTGATAGTCGGACAGCCGCGTGACGGTCAGCCCGACGGGCGCAAAATCCGCGATCGCGACCCGTTCCGCGATGGGCGGCAGCGGCGTGCCATTGTGGCCGTCGCTGATGAAGAGGCCGTTCTTGTCGTGGTACGAATGGCGCGAGGTGTTCTGGACGAGAAACACGTGGCCGGCCTGGAAATAACGCACGAGGCAGTTGGCCGCCTGCATGTGGCCCTGCCAGCGGAAGCCGCCCTGATAGCCCTGGATCATGAGGTAGGCGTCGCTCCGCTCGTAGCCGCCGCGCAGCACGATCTTGTCGAAGCCGCGCGCCTGCGGGAGGCGGTTGCGGGCGATGGCCTCGGCCAGCTGCCAGTTTTCGGGCGCGTTGACCATGTGGCCGGCGGGCTCGGAGTGCTCGGGCGGGCGGTTGCTGATGGCGAACTGGTGATCGGTGATGGGCAGAACCTCGATCTGGCGCTCGGCGGCCGGCGAGACTGGGACCAGCTCGGGGCCGGTCGCAAAATTCTGCACGAACACGGGCGCGAACTGCAGGAACGGGTAACGCTGCGGGCGGGCGAGGTTGGGCAGCTGGTGCAGGATCCACTTCAGCCGGCCGTCGCCGTAGTAAAACGCACTGGCGGCGGTCTGCACCGTCGCCTCCTGCTGGAGGTACATGCCCTGACTCTCGCCATAGCCGCCCTGTCCGGCGCCGTTGCCGTTGTTGTCGTGCAGCGCCAGGCAGCGCGCCGCCACGAGCCGGGCGCTGCCGCTGGTGAAGAAGGTGTGTCGCTCCTGGCCGAGGGCGTAGCGGTAGATGGTGGCGATGTTGTTGAGGCAGCTCTCGTCATCCTGGTCGTCCACGCGCGCGGCGGCGAGGGTGTCGAGGAACAGGCAGCACTCGGCCATCCAGTTGTCGCAGAGCGCGCGCAGGGCGGGGGTCGGGCGGGCCTGGTCGCGCAGGTAGCGCGCGACGAGCAGGAACTCGTAGGTGCCCTTGCCCTGGTGGCGGTGGCCCAGCGGCGGGTGGCCGACGCGCATGCGCCACCACTCGTTCTGGTTGCCGAGCGCGGTGAGCATCAGCAGGTGGTCCGTGCGGAGGATGTCGGCGTCGGTCAGCAGCCCGCTGGCAATCAGCAGCGGGATCGCGCGCATGAAACGCTCGGCCAGGTAGTGCCAGTCGCCGTAGCCGTCGGTCATGCGCTCGTTGAGCGCGCGGAGCTGGTCGCGGGCGACGAGGGCGTAGCGCTCGTCGCCGGTGCTCGACCACATGTAGGTGTAGGCGCCGATGAGTCGGATCGGCTCGGTGATGAACATCAGCCCGCGGGAACGTGACGCTTGCAGGGCGGAGGAGTCGGCGAGTGAGGTGTAGGGCCAGTCGGCGAGTTGCGCGACGAGGCCGGGATCCAACTCCAGCTGCAGGAGGAAGGGCAGGGTGACGGAGGCGTCGGTGGCCGCGAGGTCGGCGAGCAGCCGCTCGACCGCACGCTCGACCCCGCGGAGGGAGCTGCCGCCGGCGAGGATGACATTGGTGCCGGTGCCGTAGGGATTGTGGAGGGTGCGGAGATCGTAGCCGTCGCCGCCGGGATAGGCCGCATCGGTCGAGCACAGGTAGTCGGCGTACAGCGGCTGGAGCACGCGGTTGGTGTTCAGGTTGCCCAGGAGCACGAGCGGCCGCTGCCGGTAGGCGGCGGGCAGCGGAACGTCGCGCGTGGGAATCAGCGCGGTATCGGCGATGCATTCCGGGGTCGCGCCGCCGCGGGCGGTGATGGCGGCGGCGATGCTTTCCGCCAGCGCGCGGTAGCGCGGATGCGTGGCGGCATAAATGATGGCGGCGTTCTGGCCCAGGGTGGTGGAGCGCTGGGGCGTGCGCGGCAGAACGTCGACGGCGGGGTCGCGAGGGGAGTGCATGGGGTAAAGCGGCGGCGAGTCCCCCTAGGACTAACCCTCCCGGCCAGAGCGGGACAAACCCTATTTGCAGGCATCGCCATGGCCGGCGGAAAATTTTGCGCTGTTTCGGATCGTGAAATCCCGCCGGATCGCCACCCTCGACAGGCGCCATGCACACCTCCCGCACCCGCCTCGCCGCCGCCATGCGCCTGGAGCGGCCGGACCGTGTGCCGGTGATGTGCCAGCCGTCCCTGGGGTTTGTGCTGCGGCAGATGCCGGAGCTGGACCCGATTGACGTGTGGCACAACCACGGCGGCGCACTCGCCCGCGGCTTCTGCGAGATCAGCCGGCGCTTTGGTTTTGACGGCGTTCTGATCCCGGCGGTGGGCCTCGCACCGCTCGACGAGCGGATGGTCCAGCGGATCGACCGCACGAACCCCGAGGGACCGGTGGTGCATTTTCGCAACGGCGACTCGTGCCTTTACTGCCACAACGACCTGCCGCGCTACACGCACGCCATCCCGCCGGAGCGCGAGATCGGCGACCTCGACCCGGCGGCGATCGCGGAGCAGCTCAGCTACCATCCGCCCACGACGCGTCTGCGCATGCCGCTGGCCAAGGACGTGGCCGGCCGCGTGGCCGAGCTGACTCAGGCGCGGGCGCTCGCCGGCCCGGACATGTCGCTGCACGGCGCGCTCTATTCGCCGGAGGATTACCTGATCGACGCGCTCGGCGCGGATGGCGCAATGGTGGCACTGCTGACGGAGCCGGAGCACTGCCGCGCGCTGCTGACGAAGTTCGCCCGGGCGGTGGCCGGCCATGCCCGCGAGCAGATCGCGGCCGGGGCGGATGCACTCAACGTTTCCGCGCCGTGGGCGGGGCAGAGTTTCATTTCACCCCACTTGTACCGCGAGCTGATCGCGCCCGCGCAGGCGGTGCTGGCGGCGGCGGCCCGGGCGGGCGGCGTGCCGAGCTACTGCCACACCTGCGGTGCGATTGGCGACCGGCTGGAGACGATCATTGACACCGGGTTTGACGGCATCGAGTGCCTGGATCCGCCGCCGCTGGGCAATGTGGAATTGGCTGACGCCGTGCGGCGCATTGGCCACCGGGCTTTCATCAAGGGCAACATCGACCCGGTGCACGTGCTGCTGCAGGGTACGCCGGAGCAGATCCGCGCCGATGTGATCCGGCGGCTGGAGATTGGGATGACGGCCCGCGGTTTCATCCTCAGCACGGCCTGCGCGATCGCGCCCGAGACGCCGGCGGCCCATGTCACGCTGCTGCGCGAGCTGGCCGACGCCTACGGCGTCTACTGAAGCTCGGCGTTGCCGGGCTCCGATCTCCGAACCTGCGCTGGCGCGCAGGTTCAGGCGAAGCAGGCCTGGAAAGCGGCGGTGAGGGCGGCGCGGTCGAGGTTGCGACCGATGAAGACGAGGGTGTTGGTGCGTGGGTCGGCGCCCCATTCGCGGTCGAACTTGGCGTCGAAGAGCATGTGCACGCCCTGGAAAACCAGGCGCTTGGTCGAGCCCTTGACGCTCAGCACGCCCTTCATGCGGTAGATGTCGCCGCCCTTGGTGCGGAGCAACTCGCTGATCCAGTCGTTGAGCTTCCGGCCGTCGAGGTCGCCGGGAAGGCTGATGCCGACGGAGGTGACGGCGTCGTTGTGGGTGTGCGCGGCGTGGAAATCCTGCTGCCAGTGCGGCTTCACGGGTTCGCCCTGCACTTGGATGTGCAGCGGGTCGTGGCCGCAGGACTCGAAGACGAGGTGCGTGCCGGCGTGCTCCACCTTGAGCGGGTAGGTGCCGTGGCTCGCGGTGAGCAGCAGGCGCTGCAGGGTGGTGCCGGGGATGACGGTATCGCCGGCCTTGAGCCGCGTTTCCCAGTCGGCAAACGCCCGCACTGCGACCTCGCGGGCGGCGGCCAGGACGGGTTCGTCGGTGGATTTTACGGGCAGGATGACGACGTCGAGTTCGTTGGGATTGCCGTGGTGATGGTGGTGCCCGTCCTCGCCATGGTCGTGGTCAGCGTGGTCATGCTCCTCGTCGCCGTGCCCGATGACGAGTTCGTGCGTGCCGGCGGGCAGGGCGTAGGCCCCGGCCCATTCGAAGGGGTACTCGGGCTCAAGGAACTTAGGGTCGAGCTCGGTGGCGCGGCTCAGGTTGAAGCCGCCGACCTCGAGCACCTGGTTGAGCGGGACGTCGCAGTTTTTGCTACGGTGGATTTTCGCGACGGCGTTGATGCGGCGGATGCGGGCCTCGAGCTCGTCGAGATCCGTGGCGCTGACGAGGTCGGTCTTGTTGAGCAAGATGACATCGGCGAACGCGAGCTGCTTGATGGCCTCGTCATCCTGGTCGAGGTGCTGGAGGACATGCTTGGCGTCGACCACGGTGACGATGGCATCGAGCCGGAAGTTCTGCTTCATCTCGTCGTCCGTGAAAAACGTCTGCGCGACAGGCGCGGGGTTGGCGAGGCCGGTGGTCTCGATGAGGATGCCGTCGAGGCGGTCCTTGCGCTTGATGAGCCGGCCGAGGATGCGGATGAGGTCGCCGCGGACGGTGCAACAGATGCAGCCGTTGTTCATCTCGAAGAGCTCCTCGTCGCTGGAGATGACGAGCTGGTTGTCGACGCCCACCTCGCCGAACTCGTTCTCGATGACGGCGAGCTTCTTCCCGTGCTGCTCGGTGAGGATGCGGTTGAGGAGGGTGGTCTTGCCGGCGCCGAGGAAGCCGGTGAGGACGGTGACGGGAATGGGGCCGGGGTTGCTCATGGAGTTCCGATTTTGGATGGCCGGTTTTGGATTACGCAAGCGTGTGCTGGGCCGGGCCGATTGCAAATGCCCGTGCTCCGGCGGGTGCGCCCGCTTGACGACTTTGCTATTGTCAGGCCCTGTTTGTGACCACCGTGCCCCACCATATCCTGCGCTTCCGCGCGCTGACCGTCCGCTACGGCCCGACCACGGCGCTGGAGAACCTCACGCTGGACATCCCGTGCGGCAGTTCGACGGCGATCCTGGGGCCCAACGGCGCAGGCAAGAGCACGCTCCTGCGGGCCATCCTCGGCTGGCAGGCGCTGGCGGGCGGCGAGATCCGGCTGGGCGACACCCATCCGCAGCATGCGCTGCCGCGGCTGGCCTACCTGCCGCAGCGGCAGGCGGTGGATTGGGATTTTCCCATCACGGTGCGCGGCGTGGTGGAGCAGGGGCGCTATCCGGCGCTGAAGCTGTGCTCGCGCCTGAGCGCCGCGGATCACGCACGGGTGGACCGCGCGCTGGAGGAACTCGGGTTGACGGAACTCGCCGAGCGGCAGATCCGGATGCTCTCGGGTGGACAGCAGCAACGCGTATTCCTCGCGCGGGCCCTGGCGCAGGGGGCGGATATTTTTCTGCTGGATGAACCCTTCGCGGGGCTCGATCTGTTCGCCTGCGAGGAGCTGACGCACATCCTGCGGGCCTGGGAGACGCAGGGCCGCACGGTGCTGGCGGCGGTGCACGACCTGGAGCTGGCCCGGCGGACGTTCACGCACGGCGTGCTGCTCGACACGACACTGGTCGCGGCGGGTCCGATCAACGAGGTGCTGACGCCGGCGAACATCGACCGGGCGTTCCGGCACGGGCATTGTGTGCACGAGCACCCGCTGCATCCGGCCCACCACACTCACGGGGAGCCGACCGAATGAGCCTGCACGATTTCCTGGTCGCCCCGTTTGCGTATGAGTTCATGCAGCGCGGTCTGCTGTCCGCGGCCGTGCTGAGCCTGAGTGGCGGGCTGCTGGGCTGCATCCTGGTGCTGCGCCGGCTGGCGCTGATGGGTGACGCGCTTTCGCACTCGCTCCTCCCGGGCATCGCGCTGGCGTGGCTGCTGTTCGGCCCGAGCACGACGGCGCTCTTTGTCGGCGCGCTGGTGGCGGGGCTGCTGACGGCGCTGGGCAGCGCGCTGCTGAGCCGGCTGACCCGGGTGAAGGAGGACGCGGCCTTTGGCTCGATGTTCATCGTTTTCTTCGGCGCGGGTGTGGCGCTGGTGAGCAAGCTGCCGACGCGCCTGAACCTGACGCATTTTCTCTTTGGCAACGTCCTCGGCGTCAGTGCGTCCGATGTCCGGCTCGCGGCGGTGGTGAGTGGCGTGACGGTGCTGATCTTCGCGGTGTTCTACCGCGCGATTCTGCTGGAGACCTTCGACCCGGTGTTTCACCGCGCGATTGGCGGTCGGGGCGGGCTGGTGCATTTCGGGTTCCTCGCGCTGACGGTGCTGAACCTCGTGGCGGCGCTGCAGACGATGGGTATCGTGCTGGCGCTCGGGCTGTTCCTGCTGCCGGCGGTGAGCGCCTACCTGTGGTGCGATCATTTTTTCCGGATGCTCCTGCTGTCGGTGGCGATCGCGCTGGTCAGCTCGGTCGCGGGCATCCTGGTCAGTTATCATGCCGGGCTGGCGAGCGGGGCGGCGATCGTGCTCTGCCTGGGGGTGGTGTTTGTGGGCTCGGCGCTGTTCAGCCCGAACTACGGCGCGCTCTACCGTTTCCGGCAGTACCTGCGCGAACGACGCGGGGTGCGGAACTCGCCCAACTGACGCGCGATGAAAACCCTGCTGGCGTGCCTCGCCCTCGTGGTGCTCCCGGGCCTGACGCTGTCCGCGTCGGCCCCGCCGGCTCTGCGCGTGGTGGCGCTGAATCCGGTGCTGGCGGAGATTGCGCGCGAAGTCGGCGGCGACCAGGTGGCCGTTAACTGCCTCGTCCGACCGGGCGTGGACCCGCACACCTTCGATCCCTCGGCGGCGGATCTGCGGGTGATGGTGGACGCGGACCTCGTGCTGGCCTCGGGCCTGCAGCTCGAATCCTACCTCGACCGCCTCGTGACCAAGATTGGACCGGCGGGCAAGGTGGTGGTGGTGGGCGATGCGCTGCCGTCGGTGCTGGCGCTGGCCGGCGGGGAGAAGGACCCGCATTGGTGGCACAGTGTCGACTATGTCATGTTCGCGACCGAAATCGTGCGGGCGAAGCTGGCGCGGTTGCGTCCGGCTTCAGCCGGCGGGTTCATGGATCACGCGCAGGCCTACACTCAGCGGCTGCTGGCACTCAAAGCCTGGGCCGCGGGTGTAATCGCGACGTTGCCGCCGGCGCAGCGGCAGCTGGTCACCTCGCATGACGCCTTTGGTTACTTTGCCCGGGATTATGGTTTTACGGTGCACGCGATTGCCGGGTTGTCCACGGACGGGGAGCCCGACGCGCGTCAGCTTGCGCGACTCATCGACTTGATCCGGCGCGAGCACATCCGCGCGGTGTTTGCCGAGAGCGACGTGAACTCCGCCCTGGTGGCCAATCTCGTCGCGGAGACCGGCGTGCGGCTCGGCGGCTCGCTTTACGCCGATGGGCTGGGTACGGCGGACAGCGAGGCGGCGACGTATGAGGCGATGGTCCGGCACAATGTCCGCACCATCGTCGGAGCGCTGCGCTGATCAGTCCTTGTCGTTGCCTTCGGGGAAGTCGAAATCCACGTCGGTGAAGGTCGTGCCGCGGATGGCGAGGCTCTTGATCACGCCGTCGAAGGTCTTGGTTGTCTTCAGCCAGTCAGCCTGGGTCGAAAACAGCGACGAGTCGCCGACGGTCTCGCCGGTGGCGGGATTGGCCACGGCCCGCAGTGTGAGGGCTTTCATCTCGCCGTCGACCAGCACGGTTATCTCGAACGACGGCGCAGCCGAGCGAATGAAGTTCTCCATTTCGCCGTCGAGGACATAGGCCGAGAGCTTGCCGGTGGCAGCATCGAGGATCAGTTCGACGTGGTAGACCTCGTCACCGAGCGCGACCGGGGTGCCGCCGTGGGGTGGATGGTGTTCATGCTTCGCCGGCGGGGTGACGGCGGCGGGTGCGGGGGTGGGTTTGGCGCAGCCGGTAAGCAACGCAACGGGCACGAGCAGGAGCAGGCTGAGGAGTTTGACCGGGTGCATGGGGAGGGTGCGGCGGTCGGGGAGGCTCAGGAAACCGGCGCGAGGTTGTCCGCGATGTCGGTGCGGTAGGCTTTCCAGGCGGGCAGCAGGCCGCCCAGGGCGCAGAGGGCGATCATGCCCAGGGGCGCCCAGAGCATGACGGGGTTGTAGGCCCACGTGTTGAGCAGGACGCCGGTCTGGTTGCGGATGACGGTGGCCACGCCGGCGAGGATCACGGCGTACGCGGCGAAGGCGGCGATCATGCCGAGGAGCCCGATGGCCGCGGCCTCGAGGAGGATGGCGCTGAAGATCGTGCGGCGCCGGGCGCCGAGCGCGCGCAGGATGGCGATGTCGCGGCGCCGGGCGGCCATGGAATTGTAAATGGCGACGAGCACGCCACCGGCGGAGACGAGGGCAACGAGGTAGGAGATCAGGGTGAGGACCTGGTCGAACCAACCGATCTTGTTGAAGAGCTCGGCCATGATGGCGCCGATGGGATACGCGAACGTGAGCCGGTTGCCCTGCTTGTTATACATCATGTCGAGCATGAAGCCGGCGGTGGGAGAGCGGAGTTGGATCAGCACGGCGCTGACATCGGTGGCGGCGCGGGGATCGTGGCCCGTCATGGTCTGCAAGCCATGGAGGGGAATCCAGATCACCTTGTCGGCGGGCGTGTTCGATGGCGCGAGGATGCCGGTTACGAGGTAGGATTCCGCGTGCTGGTTCTTCTCGTCGTAGATCAGGCCGTGGAAGGGATGGAACGTGTCGCCCGTGTGCAGGCCGAGTTTGCGGGCGACGAAATTGCCCAGCACCGCCTCCTTCGCGGCGGGATTGAAGAGCGTGCCGGTGGCGAAGGTGAATTTCCTTCCGGGGACATATTCCACGTCGGAGAACAGCTCCGGCACGGTGCCGACGATGCGGTAGCCCCGCAGGTTGTCGCCGACGGCGATGGGGATCGCGAGTTTCACGGCGGGGTGGCGCCGGATGAACTCGTAGTCGGAGTAGGCGAGGTTGCCGGGCGACGCCTCGAGGTGGAAGATGGCGTTGAGGACGAGCTGCAGCTTGGAGCCGCGGGCGCCGAGAACGGCGTCGAAGCCGGTGTTCACCTGGGTGAACGTGGTCTGCGACTGCACCTTCACGACCCAGACCGACATGAGCAGGCCGCCGGCGAGGGCGATGGACAGCGCGGTGATGGTGGTGGAGAGCAGGTGCTGGCGCAGGCTGCGGAGGATGATGAGCCCGATGGTTTTCATCGCGCCGCCTCCTGGTCCGCGCGGTTGAGCGCGGAGAAATCCTGCACCGCTTCAAACGACGCGAGGACACCTGGGTCGTGGCTGACGAGCAGGAGGGCGGCGCCGTTTTCGCGGCAGGTCTCGCGGATGAGCGCGAGGGACTCGCGGGCGTTCCGGTGGTCGAGGTTGCCGGTGGGCTCGTCGGCGAGGACGAGCTTGGGGTGGTTGGCGAGGGCGCGGGCCACCGCCACGCGCTGCTGCTGGCCGGTGGAGAGCTGGCGCGGATAATGTTTCAGCCGGTGCGAGAGCCCGACGCGCTCGAGCATGGCGGTCGCATGGGCCCGGTCGCTCCCGGCGCCGAACGCCATGCCGAGCATCACGTTTTCGAGGACGGAATAACCCTGGAGCAGGTTGAAGGTTTGGAAAATATAGCCGCTGGACTCGGCGCGGAGGCGGTCGCGACCGGATTCACCGAGGGTGGCCATGTCGCGTCCATCAATGAGGATGGAGCCGGAGTCCGCCGCGAGGATGCCCGCGATGAGGTGGAGGAAGGTGGTTTTGCCCGAGCCGCTCTCGCCGCGCAGGGCCAGCTGCTGGCCGGCGGCAAGGGTGAAGGCGGGAACATCCACGATGGTTTTCCGTTCCCCCTCGGGCGTGCGGAAGGACTTTTGGAGGGCGGAGATCGAGAGGAGCGACATGGGGCCGGCATTGGGACGCACAGCAGCGCCCATGGTTACTGCTAAGATGCCGGGGCCGGGCCGGAAAGCGTTAAAACCGGGCTGGCCGGCGGATCAAAGCCGGGCGTGGCGCAAGCGCAGGGCGTTGGTGATGACAGTCACCGAGCTGAGGCTCATGGCGACGCTGGCCAACATGGGGTTCAGCAGCCAGCCGGTGAAGGCATGGCGCCAGATCATGCCGCCCATTGCCCGGACCAGCACCGGCAGCGCGAGTGCGGCGGCGACCTACAGCCGCGGCCGCAGGTAACGCGCGTGCGGCAGGCCCATGTAAACCGGCTCGTCGGCCGGCGGGAGTCCGGGGCTGGAGTCAGCGGACGCGGATGGGTGGTGGTGCATGGCGGTTGCGGTTCAGGCGGCGCGGACCAGGTCCCGCTCGCGGAGCCAGGTGAAGATCACGGGCGTGACGATCAGGATGTGCACGAGACTGGAGAGCATACCGCCGATCACCGGGGTGGCGAGGGGCTGCATGATCTCGATGCCCGTCCGGTGGCTCCAGAAGATCGGGAGCAACGAAGCCACGGTGGTGGCGACGGTCATGACCTTCGGGCGCAGCCGCAGCCGGGCGCCCTCTTTCACGGCGGCGATCAGCGCGGCGCGGTCCATGGGCGCAGCGCCCAGCTCGGTGCGTTTCCGCGCGACCGCTTCCTCGAGGTAGATGACCATGATCACGCCGGTTTGGATGGCGGTGCCGAAGAGCGCGATGTAGCCGACCCAGACGGCGACGCTGAAGTTGAATCCCATCCACGCCTGCAGGAGCACGCCGCCGGTCAGCGCGAAGGGCACGGCGAGCAGCACGTGTGCGGCCTCGGACACCGACTTGAACGTCATCGTCAGCAGGATGAAGATGATGACGATTACCGCGGGGAAAACGTAGAGCAGGGTCTGTCGGGCGCGGATCTGGTGCTCGTACTGACCGGAGAACTCGAGCGTCATGCCGGGGTCGAGCTTCACCTCCGAGGCGAGGCGGGCCTTGATTTCGTCCACGAAACCGCCGAGGTCGCGGGCGTTGACGTTGGCCTGCACGAAGACGCGCAGCCGGCCGTTCTCCGAGGCGATCTCATTGGGCCCGACCACGCGCGTGATGTCGGCGAGCTGGCCGAGCGGAACATGGCCGCCCGCGGGCACGGGGACGAGCAGTTCGCCGAGCCGGGTGATGTCCTCGCGGTCCGCCTGCTCGAGCCGTACCTGGATGGGCCAGCGTTCGCGGCCCTTCAGGGTCGTGCTGACGGTGGTGCCGCCGAGTCCGGTTTCCACGTAATCCAGCACGTCCTGCACCCGCAGGCCGTAGCGGCCGATAAGATCGCGGCGCACCGCGATCTCGAGGTAGGGCTTGCCCTGCACGCGGGATGGCGCGACGCCGGTGGCGCCGCGGACACGGTTGATCACGCGCTCGACCTCGAAGGCCTTCGCCTGGAGCGCGTCGAGGTTGTCGCCGAAGATCTTCACGCCGACCTGGGCGCGGATGCCGGTGCTCGTCATGAGCACGCGGTTCTCGATGGGCTGGAGAAAACCTGGCGCGTAGCCGGGGACGTTCATGAGCTTCGCGGAGAGATCGGCGACGATTTGCTGCTTTGTCATGCCCTTGGGCCACTCCTCCGGGGGCCGGAGCATGATCGTGGTCTCGATCATCTCGACGGGCGCGGGGTCGGTGGCGGTCTCGGCGCGGCCGAGTTTGCCGGCGACGGAAAGGACGGCGGGGTGCTGGCTGATGACCTTGTCCTGCCACGCCATGATGCGCTTCACCTCGGTGAGCGACGTGGCCGGGAGCAGGACGGGCATGAAGAGCAGGCTGCCTTCCTGCAGGGTGGGCATGAACTCGTTGCCGAAACCGGCCGTGTGCCGTGCGACGGCGGCGGGCAGGCGGGCGTTGACCACGCGGGGGAGACCGAACGCGACGACGAGACTGAAGCCGAGCAGGGCGAACGCGAGGCCGAGCACGCTCCGGCGGTGGCCCAGCGCCCAGTCGAGGACGGGGTCGTAGACCCGGAGCAGGTTTTTCATGAGCCAGTTCTGGCTCTCGGGTTTGAACGGGCCGCGCACCAGCAGCGTGCAGAACACCGGCACGGCCGTGATGGCCAGCAAGACGGCGCCGAGCAGCGCAAACGACTTCGTGTAGGCCAGCGGGTGGAAGAGCTTGCCCTCCTGGCCGGTGAGCAGAAACACCGGCACGAAGGCGAGGATGATGATCATCATCGAGAAGAACATCGGCCGGCCGACCTGCGTGGCGGCGGCGAGCGTCTCGCGGAACACCTCCGGCGGGGTCAGCCGCCGGCGCAACTCGTCCTCGGCCTTCTCGCAGTGCCGGATGACGTTTTCCGTCATCACAATACCGGCGTCCACCAGCACGCCGATCGAAATGGCGATGCCGGTGAGCGACATGATGTGCGAGGGGATGCCGAACCGGTCCATCAGGATGAACGAGATCAGGATCGACGCGGGCAGCGGCAGCGTGACGACGAGGATGCTGCGGAAGTGGAACAGGAACAGGATGTGCATCAGCGTCACGAGGATGATTTCCTCGGTGAGCGCGCGTTTCAGCGTGTCGATGGCGCGGTCGATCAGCCCGCTGCGGTCGTAGGTGGACGCGACTGAGACGCCCGGCGGCAGGCCGGGGGCGAGGGCGGCGAGGCGGGCCTTCACGTCGGCGATCACCTGGAAGGCGTTGCCACCGTAGCGCATGATGACGATGCCGCCGACGACCTCGCGGCCGTTGACGTCGAGCGCGCCGCGGCGGAAATCGCCGCCGATCCGCACGTGGGCGACGTCGCGCAGGTAGAGCGGCTTGCCGCCGCGCGCCTGGAGCGGGATGATCTCCAAGTCCGCCTCGTTCTGCACGAGGCCGAGGCCGCGGACGATGTACTCGGCGCTGTTTTCCTCGACGGTCTTGCCGCCGACGTTGCGGTTGCTGCGCGCGACGGCATCCATCACGTCGCCGAGCGTCACGTTGAACTGCTTCAGCTTGAGCGAGGACACCTCGACCTGGTACTGCCGCACGAAGCCGCCAAGGCTCGCGACCTCCGCGACGCCGGGAACGGCCGCAAGCTGGTAGCGCACGAAGTTGTCCTGCAGCGCGCGCAGCGAGCCGAGGTCCTGCCGGCCCGAGTCATCCTTCAGGTAGTATTGGTAAATCCAGCCCAGGCCGGTGGCGTCGGGGCCGAGGCGGGCGGTGACGTTCTCGGGCAGGAGGTTGCCGAGGGAGTTGAGCCGCTCGAGCACGCGGGTGCGCGCGAAGTAGGTGTCGACGGAGTCCTCGAAAATGACGGTGAGAAACGAGAAGCCGAACATCGAAGTGGCGCGCACGGTCTTCACGCCGGCGAGGCCCTGCAGCGAGACGCTGAGCGGGTAGGTGATCTGGTCCTCGACCTCCTGCGGCGAGCGACCGGTCCAGTCGGCGTAGACGATGACCTGGTTCTCGGAGAGGTCGGGGATGGCGTCGATGGGCACGCGCCGCAGGGCGACGACGCCCCACGCGCAGAGCGCAATGAAACCGCACAATACCAGGAAGCGGTTGTTGAGGGACCAGCGGATGATGGCGGCGATCATGGTGGGGCAGGTTACTTGATTTCGTCGCCGCACGACGGCATCGCGGAGCCGAAGAACGGGTTATGGACCTTGGCGTCGCGCTGCAGCCAGCGGCCGACGCCAAGGACGGGCGACATCGGGCATTGCATGACGTGCAATTGTTCGCGGGCGGGCAGGCCCTGCTCGCGCGCGGTATCGGCGAGCGCGGTGCTGAACACCTCGAACGCGCGCCGCGCGGTGCGGAGATCAGGCCCGTTCACCAGGGCATCCCGGGAATCCGTGAGCGGCGTGCGGGTCGCGGGCGGGTAGCCGTTGAGGTAGGCGAGGAGGGCGGTCCGCACGGCGGGGGCAGCTTGCTGATAACCGGGCAGGTCGTCGTTCGCGAGGGTCGTCGCGGCGTCGGCGGCGGCGAAGGCCAGGGTCTTGAGCAGGCCGTAGGCGGGCGCATCGAGCGGGGCGGGCGCGGCATTGGTGACGACCGGGGTGCCGGGGACCGAGGCGTCGTCGCCGCCGACGGCGGCGTGGGCGAGCTGGGCTTGGCCATCGAGGAGCAGGCCGCCCTCGGTGACGACGCGGTCGCCCGCGGCGAGGCCGGCGATCACCTCGGCGTCCATGTCACCCATGCGGCCGAGCTGCACCTTGCGGGCGGCGTAAGAGCCCTTTCCGCGGCCGACGAAGACGACGGGGCTGCCGCTGTGACGGAGCACGGCGCTGCGTGGGACGAGGAGGACGTCGGGCGACCCGGCGGCCACGGCGCCATAAGCGGTGAGCTTGTGCAGGAGGGCGCGGTCGGGGTTTTCCAGCACGACGCGCACGCGCGCGGTGCGCGTGGCCTCATTGAGGTTGGGGTCGATGAACGCGATGGGCGCGGTGAAGATGCGGTCGGGCTGCGAGGCGGTGGTGACGGCCACGGTCTGGCCGACACGGAGCCAGGCGAGGTCGGTTTCGTAGGCGTCGAAGACAAACCACATCTTCGAGAAATCTCCGACCTCGAAGAGCCGCGACGCGGACTCGGCCGGGTCCTGGTTGATCTGCTGGCCTTCGTAGACGTGGCGGGCGGTGACGGTGCCGGTCATGGGCGCGCGGATGGTCAGAAAGGCGGAGGGCTCCTGGGAGTGCTCCAGGACGATGACCTCCTCCTCGGTCAGTCCCATGTTGAGCAGGCGTTCGCGGGCGGCCGCGCGGTCGGAAGCGGGGAAGGCCGCGCCACCCTTGAGCCGCTCGACGTACTGGCGCTGGGCGGTGAGCATCTCGGGGCTGTAGACCGTGGCGAGCGGCTCGCCCTCGTGGACCTCGGCGCCGACGTAGTTGACGAAGAGTTTATCAATGCGGCCGGGGACCCGGGCCGTGAGGATGTGGTGGCGCGTGTCGTCGTCCTCGATCACGCCCGCGACCCGCAGCGTGTGCAGGAGCGCGCCCCGGTGGACCTCGGACGTGCGGACATTGACGACGGCGGCGGCGGCGGGCGAAAGCACGACGAGGTTCGGATCGACCGTGGCGTCACCCGGCGCGGCGGCGACGAGGTCCATGCCGCAGATGGTGCATTTGTCGCCGGGATGGTCGGACTTGATCCACGGGTGCATGGGGCACTGGTAGGCGGTCGCAGTCGCGGCCGTCAGCCCCAGGACGAAGGTCAGGAAAAGGCAGAGGAGGTGAAAAGGTTTCATGGCTGAGCGGGAATGGCAGGGACACGGGCGGAGGAATCAAACGCGCGCGCCGCAGCGCCCGCGGAAATGACTTGGGCGGGTCCGCGCGACTGGTCCGGGTAGAACCGGGCCCGATGCGTGGAGACACCGCGGGCCGGGGACTCAGATCAGGTAACTGCAATGCGCCGCAAACAGCGGCACACTCGCAGCAGGCGTCACCCGCTCGGGCGCACGCGACGCGGCCGGGTCGGCCGCCGCTTCCACAAACACCGCAAAGAATTTTTCACCGATCCGGCGGACGGGTTCGGCCACGTGGCGGGCCTCGGTCACAATGACACTGGCCGGCTGGCTGGCCGTGGGCAGGGACCGGGCCGGAACCGGGGGCAGGCAGTCGGGCATGCCGCAGGAACCATCGCCGCCACAGCAGCAGCATTTCCGGTGGGTCGGGGACAGCGTCACCGGCGGCACCTGCGCAAGCGCGGTGCAGAAAACAGCGAGGAAGATCCAGACCAAGCGTTTCATTGGACGCAGTCAGGATGGCTCAGGAGCGTCCGGCAGGCAAATGGATTTCCTGAGCCTAATTTGTGAAAAACCGTGCCGGAATTGCCCGGGCGCTCCGGGGTCGGTGCTTTCGCGCCGCGAGCGTGCCTTTAAGCCCCTCGCCGAGTATCAGTCGGGTCAGGGTTTTATTCATGGCTTAGAGTTGGATGCGGCAGCCGGTGGAAAATAACCAGCGTGGCTCGAGCTGCAGGCCATTGACGCGCTGGTAGACAGGCAGCTGTACAAAAACGAAGGCGCTACTACGGCCGGTGAGTTCCATGGTGACCCCGGGACTCAGGTAGGCGAGGGTGCCGCCGCTATTGGCCACGTCGGCCTCGGAGCCGTGTTCGCGGCCCTCGGCCTTGAGGTTCAGCTGGAGCTGCGGGGTCAGGCGGGAGGAGTTCAACCAGCGGACGCCACTGCTGAGGGTGATGGTGGCCGACGGCAGAAACCCGGCGCGGGCGGCGAGGGGCTGGTCGACCATGACGGAGGTGAAACAGCCGAGATTGACCGACGGGCGGCCGAACCAGGAGACCCCGGCCAGCAGGTCGGTGGTGCCGGTGCCGAGCTGTAGCCCCCGATCCAGCTTCTCGCCGGCCTGCGGGCCGTCGGCAAAGTTTTGGTCGAAGCGGCCCGTGGGCAGCTTGAAGCCGAACTGGATACTGAAGCTCCGGCGGGAGTGTGGCCGTTGGTAGCGTGCCAGTATCCGGACATCCCCGAGCCCACTGGCCTGTGATGAAGAAATTTCCGAGTCACCTTCGGCTATCGTGGTGTGAAAACGGTCGTGGTAGGGGAAGGACGTGGCGATGGCCCACGAGGTGTTGAGCCCATAATTCAGGTCGAGCCAAGTGTTGCGGTTGCGCGTGCGCTGCTGGATTTCCTCGGCCGCGGGAAATGTCAGTCCCGCCCGGTTCACACTGCTGGTGCCGGAGCGAAGATCGGTCTGGTCAAAGTACTCATAGCGGAGTCCGGCCTCGAAGCCGGGCCGCATGGTGAAGCCCTGGGCGGCCCAGTCGGAACTGAGGGAACAGCCGCAGGTGGAGCAGGCGGAAGTGGCGGGCGCGGCCAGCAGGAAGGCGGTGAAGGAGAGCAGGAGAAAAGGACGGAAAGGGAAAGCGGGTGACATGGAAAAATTGGGTTGGGATGAAAACGTACTGCGACCGGGTACAACGGGGCCGGGGCCCCGATAGGGTGGGGACCGCCACGAGAACGTGGGGTCAGCGCGTCCTGCCTGCGCGGGCAGGAACGCGATGCGCACAAAGGCGCGGGGAAAACTCAGGCCAGCGTCCGCGGGGGCGGGAGCGGCGGGGCGGTGCGATCGGCGCTCAGGAGCGCGGACACCGCGGGGACCAGGCCGGCGCACAACGGCGCAGGCGAGGTGTAGACGAGCACGCCGGGCGTGCTCACAAAAACGATTTTCTCCGGCGCCTTGGTGCCGGGGGCTTTGGCGCCGGCGGCGTCTTGCTGTTGTTTCGCGTCCTGGACGACCACGCACACGCCGCAGAGGGTGTCGCCGGCGAGGGTTTTTTCCACGGCGCGCACCAGCGGCATGGACTGCGTGTAGGTCACGATCATGCGGCCCCAACCGAAGGTCTGCACCAGGTCCCAGTGGCTGCCCGTGGCGAAGAGCCACGCGGTCAGCGTCAGGAGGAGCGAGAGTTGGCGGCGCATGTCGCTGGCGAACAAACGTACTCCCGGACCCGGTTCAAGCCATTTGCGCGGCATCAGCCAGCCGGCACTCATCGTGGCCCTTCGCGGCAAAATTCGTGGAAAACCTCCAGCATGTACTCGTAGTGGGCGAGCGGCATGCCGGGAAAAATCGTATTGGAGGTGGAGAAAATATAGCCGCCACCCGGGCTGCCGTGCTCGAGGCAATACCGGGCCGACCGGCGGATTGCCTCCCGCGGGCCATCCTGCAGCAGGTTGCACTGCACGTTGCCCATCAGCGCCATTTTGCCGTAGGTGCGCTGTTTAACCACGGCCAGGTCCATGCCGGCCATCGGATCGAGCGACTGGAGTGCGTGCGGCGCGCAGTCCAGGATCTGGTCAAGCACGGACATGAGGTTGCCGTCGCTGTGAAAAAACGCGAGGGCGCCGCGCTGCTTCACACGTGCGACGAGCCGGGCGAGGTACGGGGTAACGATCTCCCGGAAATCCTCCGGGGAGCAGAAGGTGCCGCCGTTGAAGGCCACGTCGTGCGGCAGATAGATGAAGTCCGCCCCGGCCTCCACCAGCCGGTCAATCCGCCCGCACGCGTCTTGGCAGCGGCGCTCGGCCTCGGCGTGGATCAAGTCGCGGCGTTCCGCCAGATCGGTGGCGAACTGTTCCCAGTCATCAATCTGGTCAATGCACCACAACCCTCCGCCCACCATGCCGCCGATGGCGATTTGCCCGCCGAACGCGCGCTGGGCGGCGCGCACGCCGGCGGGATCGCCCCACGGCCAGTACACGGCCAGGGCGTCCCACTGGTAGCGCTCCACGATGCGCTGGTAGATCTCGATGCAGGTTCCGATCTTGCGGTCCCGGTCGGTGGCCCAGTCGTTCCGGTCGGGGAACTGCAGCCCGAACGCCTCCCGTTCCAGCTCAAACATGGCCTCGAAATGCGGCGGCCGGTCCGGCGTCTCGAACCGCAGTGTTTTCAGGAATCGTTCCTTGCCGGTCATGCGGGCCAGGGCGGGAAAATTTGCGCGGGAGTCCTCATGTCACCGTCCGCAGCTGCACGCTGTCCACCAAGCGGTCGAGCGAGAGGATGTCGGACGCGAGGATGAGCTTGTCGCCCGGCGCGATGCGGCCGGCGCGGCGGAGCAGGGCGAGGGCGTTTTCGATCGTGGCATCGGGTTCGGCGGCCAGTGGCATCAGGTAGGGCTCGACCGCGCGCAGCAGGCGGAGCTGGCGCAGCAACCCGAGGGCCGGCGTGATGGCCAGGATGGGCGCATGCACCGGCCGCAGGGCGGCGAGGCCGTTGGCCATGAAACCGTGGCGGGTGAAGGTGATGATCTTGGAGTGCGGGATCTCGTTCGCGAGCACGACGGCGGAATGCAGCACCTTCATGCGGTCGCCGGTGAAGTTCGCGGGTTCGCGGTCGGCGAGGTCGGCTTCGGCTTCAATCCGGCGGGCGATCTTGTCCAGCATCTGCACGCATTCGACCGGGTATTTGCCGACGGTCGTCTCGCCGGAGAGCATGACGCAGTCGGCGTATTCGTAGACGGCGTTGGCGACGTCCGTGATCTCCGCGCGCGTGGGCACGGGCTGGGTGATCATGGACTCGAGCATGTGCGTGGCGACGATGACGGGCCGGCCCTGCGCGAGGCAGGCGCGGACGGCGCGGCGCTGGATGACGGGCAGTTCCTCGAACGGGCACTCGATGCCCAGGTCGCCGCGGGCGACCATGAGGGCGTCGCAGGCGGCGACGATTTCGTCGAGGTTGGCGATGGCGGACTGGTCCTCGATCTTGGCGATGATGCGGACGGTGGATTTCTGCGCGGTGAGGAATTCGCGCAGCTGCAGCACATCCTTCGCCTCGCGGACGAAGGAGAGCGCGACGAAATCAATGCCCTCGGCGAGCCCGACGAGGGTGTCAGCGCGGTCCTTCTCGGTGAAGGCGGGCAGGTTGACCTTCACCCCGGGGAGATTGATGTGGCGGCGCGAGCTGAGCTGGCCGGCGATGAGGACGCGGCAGCGGATGTGGGCGTCGCTCTTCTCGAGCACCTCAAGGCGCAGCAGGCCGTTGTCCACAAGCACGATGCTCCCGACGGAGATGTCGTTGACGAGGTTCTGGTAGTTGACGTCCACCGAGCGGATCTCCTCGGCCGAGTCGCGGGTGCCGGGCCGCACGGTGAAGTCGAAGATTTCGCCGGCCTTGAGCTCGAGGGGCGTGGCGAGATCGCCGGTGCGGATCTCGGGGCCCTTGATGTCCATCATGATGGCCACCTCGCGGCCGACGCGGGCGCTGACGGTGCGGACGCGGCGGATGACCTCGCGGGTCCAGTCGTGCTTGGCGTGGGCCATGTTGAGGCGGACCACGTCGGCGCCGGCGCGGATCATTTTCTCGAGCATTTCCTCGCTCTCGGTGGCGGGACCCAGGGTGAAGATGATCTTCGTACGGCGGAACGGAACGACGGCACTCATGCGCGGGATGCTGCGGGAAACGTGCCAGCCGTGCAAGCGTGCCCGCGGGGTGTCGCGGGAAAGTCACGGGGATTGTTGGCGCGGCGCGGCGGATTTTCCGTGCATTCGGGGGAGTTCGGCTGGACGTTGGACGCGGCCTCGCCTTTGCTCCGCCCGCCTCCTCCACGCTTCCCGCCATGTCGTCCCTCGGAATTGTCGCCATCTGCCTCATCACCGTCATCGGGGTTTATTTCTACAACAACCCCCTCAAGCACGGGCCGTGGTTCCTGAGCCGGCGCTTCATCAACTGGTTCCCGCTGGGGATGACGTACTCGTTCCTCTACATGGGGCGGTACAACCTGACGGTGGCGAAAAACGCTTTCGGCACGCTGATGTCGAACGAGGATTTCGGGCTGATTTTCGCGGCGGGCACCGGCGTCTATGCGTTTTCCTTCCTCGTGAACGGGCCGCTGGTGGACCGGATTGGCGGCAAGAAGGGCATCATCATCGCGGCGCTCGGCGCGTCACTGGCCAACATCGCGCTCGGCGTGATCACGTGGCTGGTGCTGACGGGGCGCACGTCGATCCCGCTGTTCTGGCCGTTTGTGGTGATCTACTCGCTGAACATGTACTTCCAGAGCTACGGCGCGGTCTCGATCATCAAGGTGAAGGCGAATTGGTTCCACGTGCGGGAGCGCGGCGTGTTCGGCGCCATCTTCGGCACGCTGATCTCGTTCGGCGTGTATTTCGCCTTCGAGTGGGGCCAGTCGATCGTGAACCTGACCAAGGTGGCGGCGGGCGCGGATAACCCGGTGTCCACGCTGCTGCGGTGGATCTTCGTGCCATCGGGCGCGACGCATGACGCGACGTGGGCGGTGTTTTTTGTCCCCGCGGCCATTCTCCTGGTCTGGCTGGTGCTGGACCTGTGGCTGATCAAGGAGACGCCGGAGGACGCGGGCTTTCCCCACCTCGACACGCACGACGCGTCGTCGGGCCACATGCATGAGACGTACACGACGATGGATTTGCTGAAGAAGGTTTTCCTCAGCCCGCTCATGCTGCTGCTTGGCGGCGTGGAACTGACCGCCGGGGTGCTGCGCAATGGCATCATGCAGTGGTACACGATCTTTGCGAAGCAGGTGCCCCAGCTAGGGGCGGAGGGCATCATTGCCCACTGGGGCCTGCTGCTGTGCCTGTTCGGCATCGTCGGCGGCTTCGCGGGCGGGCTGGTCTCAGACAAGTTTTTCCAGTCCCGGCGCGGGCCGCCGGCGGCGATCTTCTCGATGTTCATGCTCATGATGGCGGCGGTCATGGCGATGAACCTGTTCAAGTTTCCGTACCTGGTCGGCATCGCTGCGCTCCTGATCGTCGCCGCGGTGACGGGTGTGCACTCGCTGATGTCGGGCACGGCGGCGGCGGATTTTGGCGGGCGCAAGGCGACGGCGACCTGCTCCGGCCTGATCGACGGCTGTGTCTATCTCGGCAGCAGCGTGCAGTCCGTGTGCGTCGGTTTTCTCACCGGCACCAGCTGGCAGGGTCACAACTGGCAGTGGTGGCCGATCTTCCTGATGCCCTTCGCTCTGGCGGGCGGCATCATCGCGTACCGGATTTGGAACGAGCTGCCGGCCGCGACCCGCAAATACATCAGCGAGCACGAGACGAAGCAGGCGCCGGCCGGTCACTCGAACTCGTAAAACGGCGTGCCCTCGCCGGCGCCGACGACGGCGAACTGGCACGCCTGCAGCGCGGCGCGCACCCCCGCGAGGGCGTGCTCGACGGCGGCGGGGGAATTGCAGTCGCGGGAAAGGTGCGTGAGGTAGACGCGCCGCCAGCGCGGGCTGGCGACGGCGGCGAGCAGCTCGCGGGCGCCTTCGTTGGAAAGATGGCCGTGCCGGCCGCTGATGCGCTGCTTGGTGGCCCACGGGCGCTTCAGGTCGGCCTTGAGCAACTCGGGGCAGTGGTTGGCCTCCACCACAATGACCTCGCAGTCGCGGATGTGTTCGCGGATGTGCTGCGGGGCGTGGCCGAGGTCGGTCAGGAAGGCGAGGGAGCGGCGCGGGGCGAACAGGTCGCCCTCCGCGCCACTGCTGAAGCGGTAGCCGACCGGCTCCTGGGCGTCGTGGGGCACGGTGAAGCTCTCGACCTCCAAGTCGCGGAAGCGGAAGCGCGCGCCGGTCTCGAAGATCTGCCAGTCGGGCTTATGGGAGAGGCCGGCCTGGACGGCGCGGGCGGTCGCGGCGTTGGCGAAGACGCGGATATGGGGGAATTTCTTCAGGCCCTCGATGCCCGCGGCATGGTCGCCGTGCTCATGCGTGAGGAAAATAGCGTCAACCCGCCCGAGCTCCTCGCCCGCCGTGGCGAGCAACGCGGCCAGTTTGCGCGCCGAAAAACCGGCGTCGACGAGCACGCGCGCGCCCTCGGTGTGGAGCAGGGCGCTGTTGCCCGAACTGCCGCTGCCGAGGATGCAAAACCGCATGGCCATGATGGTTGCCAGCAAGCGCGCCCCGGCGAGGTCCTCAATGTAATTCCGCCGTGGCGGGGTGAACGGGCGGATGCCCCGATGGATTGCCGCGTCGTCCCGGCAAGCGGGATTCCTCGCAATGACAAACCGTGGGGCGGGCAAACGCCGTGGCGCATTGACCCGAGGCAATTTATGCGTACCTCTGTCCGGCCATGCCTGCCTCCCCCCGCCGCCGCAAGACACCCGCTCACCGCGCCCCGCGCGTCCTCACCGGCACCGTGTCCATCACCCGGCAGGTGCATTTCAACTCCGCGCACCGGCTGCATAACCCGACGAAGAGCCAGAAGTGGAATACCGAGAAATACGGGCTCTGCACGAACCCGCACTGGCACGGTCACAATTACGTGCTGGAGGTCACCCTCCGCGGCCAGCCCGACCCGGACACCGGCTACGTCATGGACCTCGGCGAGCTGAAGCGCATCCTGCACCGCGCGGTGGTGGACAAGTGCGACCATCACAACCTTAACGAGGAGGTGGACTTCCTCCGCGGCATCAATCCCTCGACCGAGAACCTCGTGATTGCGTTCTGGAACGAGATTGAGCCGTTCATCACCGCCGGCCGGCTGCATTGCGTGCGACTCTACGAAACCCCGCGCAATTTCGCCGAGTATTTTGGCCCGGACGCCCTGTAACCTTCCCTGGGCCAGCTAATCCCGCCCTGGCGGGACTACGGTTATCGTCACAACCGCCTGGCCGTTTGAAACGTATAAAAACGACATGAAGCACAAGCCGATGTATCTCCATCGTTCCGCGGACGGCACCCCCGCGCGGATCAAGCACACCTACGACGCGGCGTTCCGGGCCACGCCCGCCTATGTGGCGACGCTGCCCGACATGATGGAGGCCTCGCCCACGGCGCTGCAGGGCGCGCGTGTGCCGATCCAACAGGTCGGCATTCATAATTTCCGCCTGCCCCTGAAATACCGCACCAAGGCGGGCACAACCCTCACGCTCGAGACCAGCGTGACCGGCACCGTCTCGCTTGAGGCCGAGCTGAAGGGCATCAACATGAGCCGCATCATGCGCTCGTTCTACGAGCACAAGGAGGGCGTGATCACCGGCGAGTGGATGGGCAAGATCCTGAAGGCCTACATGCGCAAGGTGGACAGCAAGGCGGCGCGGCTGAAGGTGGCGTTTTCCTACCCGATGCTGCAGCCGAGCCTGCGGAGCGGTCTGGAGGGCTGGCAGTATTACGAGGTGGCCTTCGAGGGCGTGATGACGCGCACCGGCCGCTACCGCCGGTTCATGCATTTTGACTTCGTCTACTCCTCGGCGTGCCCGTGCTC
This sequence comes from uncultured Opitutia bacterium, assembly GCA_903839035.1. Classification (GTDB taxonomy): domain Bacteria; phylum Verrucomicrobiota; class Verrucomicrobiia; order Opitutales; family Opitutaceae; genus Opi-474. Next base: position 136,210 of record CAIMAQ010000002.1, on the reverse strand, counting down.
CGCAGAGCTGAACGAACACGCGCGGGACCAGCGCGGCACGTACGGCGTGCCGCATTCGCAGCGTAGCAAGGCGCGGGTGACCATCGAGGCGGCCGAGGGCAAAAAAATCTGGATCGAGGATGTCCGGGCGCACTGCGTCAACGCGCTCCAGACGGAGACGCAGGTGATGGTGAAGCGCGAGGACGAGCAGGCGTTTGCCGAACTCAACGGGGCGAACCTGAAGTTCGTGGAGGACGCCGCCCGGTTGCTCTACCGCGAGTTCAACGGCGACCGGCGCATCAAGGATTTCCAGATCGCGTGCTCGCACCTGGAGTCGCTGCACTCGCACGACGCCGTGAGCGTGATCTGCAAGGGGGTGAAGGCCGGCTTCAGCGCCGACTTCATGGATTTTTCCTCGCTGCGGTGCTGAAGCGGGGAGTTTTTTATCGCGGAAGGGCGGAGGAGCGGAGACGCTGAAAAGTCATTTCTCACTCCCGGTTTTCCCGCTCCTCCGCGTTTCCGCGTTATAAATCATGAAACCTGTCGTCCTGATTACCGGCTCCTCCCAAGGCATTGGCGAGGCCATTGCCAAGGTCTTTGCCCGGCAAATCAAGGGCGTGCGGCTCGCGCTGGTGGCGCGTAATGCCAGGAACCTGGGCACGGTGGCCCGCGCTTGCGCCAAGCTGGGTGCGACGGCTGAAATTTTCCCCTGCGACGTGGCCGACGAGGCCGCGGTTGCGGCGATGGCCAAGGCCGTGACCAAGCGCTTCGGCGTCTTGGACGTGCTCATCAACAACGCCGGCAAGTTCGCCGGCGCGCCGCTGATCGCGATGAGCGTGGCGGAGTTTGACCAGCAGATCGCGGCCAACCTGCGCAGCGTTTTCCTCGTCTCGCGGGTGTTTCTGCCCGCGATGATCAAGCGCGGCCGCGGTGACGTGTTTAACATGGGCTCGATTGCCGGACTGAGCGCCTACCCGGGTGGCGCGGGCTACAGTTCCTCCAAATTCGGCCTCACCGGGCTGTCGAAGGTCATGCGCGCCGAGCTGAAGGACAAGGGCGTGCGCGTCTGCTGTGTGTATCCCGGCGCGACGGCGTCGCCGTCCTGGAAGGGCAGCGGCGTGCCCGAGGCGCGGATGATGCCGGTCGAGGACGTGGCGCGGGCGTTTGTGGACATTTACCGGCTCTCACGCCGCACGGTGGTGGAGGAAATCATCCTCCGTCCGCAGCTGGGTGACCTGTAGTTGGCGGTTAAAGCCGGGTCTGACGACTAGCGGGGCGTTTCTGACCGCACCCCCGGCCGGTTTGGGATTGTCGCGGACGCTGCGGTCGGGCTCGCTTGGAGCGCTTAAATTATGAAATCCCGTAAATTTCGCGTTGGTCTCATCGGCGGGGGCGGCATCGCCCAGGCCGTGCACATCCCCGGCTGGAAGAATCTTCCGGACGTCGAAATCGTCGGCATCGCCGACGTTTCTGAGGCCACGGCGGTGAAAGCTGCGGCGGCCGCGGGTGGGGTGAAGACCTTCTCCGACTACCGCGACCTGCTGAAACTCGACCTTGACGCGGTGGACATCTGCACGCCGAACAAGGTGCACACGCCCGCCGCCCTCGCCGCGCTCGGTGCCGGGGTGAACGTCATTTGCGAGAAACCCCTGGCGGTCTCGACCGCGGAGGTACGCGAGATGGGCAAGCTGGCGGACAAGAACAAGCTCAAGCTCATGACCGCGCAGCACCAGCGCTTCACCTCGAGCGCGGTGGCGGCGAAGGCCTGGGTGGACGGCGGCAACATGGGCGAGCCCTACCACGCCCGCGTCCGCGCGATGCGCCGCGCCTGGCTGCCGCCCTCCCCGGGTTTCATCGATGCGAAGCTCGCCGGCGGCGGCCCGTGCATGGACATCGGCGTGCACGCGCTCGACCTCTGCCTGTGGCTGATGGACTTCCCGAAACCCGTGCGCGTGTCCGGCACCGCGAAGACCGTCTTTGCCAAGGGCCACGACATGCCCAACCAGTGGGGCGAGTGGGACCGCGAGCGTTACACCGTGGAGGATTTCGCCACGGGCATCGTGCACTTCGACAACGGCGCCACGCTCCTCCTTGAGGCCGCGTGGATGTGCCACCAGGTCGAGGATGAGGAGCTGCTCGCCCAGATTTTTGGCAAAAAGGGCGGCCTGAAATGGCCGAGCGCGGACTTCGCGACGGTGACGAACGGCGCGTTCGCGCAGGGCACGCTGAAGAGCCCGGTGTCCGTGCCGCACCCACACTGGAACGAGATCGCGGCGTTTGTGGACTGCGTGAAAAACGGCAAGCCCTCGCCGGTGCCGTGGACCGAGACGATCAAGGTCATCGGCATCCTCGAGGCGATCTACGCCTCGTCGGCGCAGGGCAAGGAAATCACGCTCAAGCTCTGAGCTACAGGAGCGACCCCTGGTCGCCGCCGAGGGGCTTGAGGCCGACGGCGGCGTACCCCTTGGCGGTGAGGAGGCGGCCCTGGGGGGTGCGCTGGAGATAGCCTTCCTGGATCAGGAAGGGCTCATGGACTTCCTCGAGCGTCTCGGCTTCCTCGCCGACGGCGACGGCAATCGTGCTCATGCCGACGGGTTTGCCGCCATAGTTTTCGGCCATCACGCGCAACATGCGCTTATCCATCTCGTCGAGCCCGGCGGCGTCAATCTCGAGCAGCTCGAGCGCGGCGGCGGCGACGGGCTGGGTGATGATCCCCTTCGCGCGCTCCTGCGCGAAGTCGCGGACGAAGTTGATGAGATTGTTGGCCACGCGGGGCGTGCCGCGGGCGCGGGTGGCGATTTCCTTCGCCCCGTCGTCGTCGATCTTGACCTTGAGCAGGCCGCAGCTGCGGCGGACGATGCCCTCGAGAGTCGGATGATCGTAGTAATCGAGGCGGGTCTGCAGGGTGAAACGCGAGCGGAGCGGCGCGGTGAGCAGGCCGCTGCGGGTGGTGGCGCCGATGAGCGTAAAGCGCGGGATTGAGAGGCGGACGCTGCGGGCGTTGGGGCCCTGGTCGATCATGATGTCCAACCGGAAGTCCTCCATCGCGGAGTAGAGGTACTCCTCCACGGTCTTCGGGATGCGGTGGATCTCGTCGATGAAGAGGATGTCGCCCTCCTCGAGGCTGGTGAGCAGGCCGGCGAGGTCGCCGGCTTTCTCGATGACGGGGCCGGAAGTGACGCGGACGCTCTTGCCCAGCTCGTGGCCGAGGATGAAGGCGAGGGTGGTTTTGCCGAGGCCGGGCGGGCCGGAGAAGAGGATGTGGTTGAGCGCCTCACCGCGCTTCTTGGCGGCGCCGACCATGACCTGCAGGCGCTCGACGGTCTTCAGCTGACCGGTGAAATCGGAGAATGAGAGCGGCCGCAGCGCGGCCTCGGCCGGCGAGAGCGGCGCGGAGAGTGCGGTGCTGATGAAGCCCAGGCCCGTCGCCGGCGAGGCCGGCGACATTTTCGATTTTTGATTCTCGATCTTCGATTGGCTCATGGCGATGACGGGGGCTCAGCTGCGGTGGTTAACAATCGAAAACGAGATTCGAAAATCGAAATTCCGTTCACTTCCACTCCACCTCGGCGCCGAGGCTGCGGAGGTTTTCGACGAAGTTCGGGTGGGCGCGCTTGATGGTGTCGGCGTTTTTCACGACCGAGCGGCCCGGGATGCTCGCTGCGACCATGTAGAGGGCGACGGCGGCGCGGATGATGTAGGGGGCGTCCACGGTGGCGGGACGCAGGGGGCGGTCACCGAAGACAATGATGCGGTGCGGGTCACTCACGACGACATGCGCGCCGAACTTCGAGAGCTCGGGAATCCAGGTGAAGCCGCCCTCGTACACCTTGTTCCAAAATTGGATGGCGCCCTTCGCGCGGACCGACAGCGCGATCATGCACGGCAGCAGGTCCACCGGGAAGTACGGCCACGGGGCGGCCTCGATCTTGGGGAGCAAATTGCTCGTGTACGGCGACTCGATGACGAGTTTCTGGCCGCGGCGGACGATGGCGGTGTCGCCCTGGTGCTCGATGACGACGCCGAGCTTCTCGAACGAGCGCGTGATGAGGTCGAAGTGGTGGGGCAGCGAGTGGCGCACCCGGACCTCGCCGCCGGTGATGGCGCCGAGGGCGAGGAAGGTCACGACCTCGTGGTAGTCGGTGTTGATGGTGAACGTGCCGCCCTTGAGGCGCTTCACGCCCTCGACGGTGAGTTGGCTGGTGCCGAGGCCGGAAATTTTGGCGCCCATGCCCACGAGGACGGCGCAGAGGTCCTGCACATGCGGCTCGCTGGCGGCGTTGATGATGACGGAGGTGCCATCGGCGAGGGCGGCGGCCATGACGAAATTTTCCGTCGCGGTGACGGACATGTAGTCCGGCCAGTGGCGGGCGCCCTGGAAGCGATCCTTGAGCGTCATGGTCAGCGACTTCCGGTGGGAAATCTTGGCGCCGAGTTTTTCGAGGATCTCGAGGTGCGGGTCGAGTTCCCGGATGCCGAGGGAACAGCCCTTGGCGTTGGTTGGGATGGCGATCTTCTTCAGGCGCTGGAGCAACGGGGCGAACAACAGCACGGACGAACGCATGCCGGAAGGCAGTTCGCCCTGCAGGCGGGAGCCGTCGAAGGACGAGTGGTCGAGCGTCATCGTGCCCGTGGCCTTGTCCCAGGTGATCTTCGAGCCCTGCTCGGAGAAAAACGCGACGAGCTTGTCGACGTCGGTGATGGCCGGGACGTTCAGCAGCCGCACCGGCGCGTCGGTCAGGAGCGTGGCGCAGAGGATGGGTAGCGCGGAGTTCTTGTTACCCGACGGCGTGATGGTGCCGGAGAGGGCTTTGCCGCCGTTGACGATGAGATCGGGCATTGCGGGAGGTTGAAGGTGGAAAGGTGAAAGTGGAAAGCCTGAATCGGGAAATCCTGAACCACCGTGAGGCGGGGGTGAGAGCGGCAGCAATTCTTTTCCCGGGAGCGGGAGGAGATAGGACGGATAGGGCTGATGGTCTGAATTCCGTCCGGGCACAAAAAAGGCGCCCGCGGGGAGCGGGCGCCTTGGAGTGATGGGAGCGGGTGGGGCGCTTAGATCGCGCCGCCGCCCTGCTGGCCCTCGGGACGGGGACCGCCGCGATCATCGCGGTTGCGGCCCCGGCCGCCACGGCTGCGACGGCGGCCGCCGCCACCTTCGTGACGGTGTTCGCCCTGCTGTTCGCCGCGGGGCTCGCCGCCCTGGGACGACGGTTCATCCCGGGGATCACGCGGCTGTTCGCGCGGGCCACGGTTGTCTCCGTTGTAACCACCCCGGCCGCGTCCGCCACGGTGGCGGCGGCGGTTGTGCCGGGGCTGGCCGTCGCGGCCAAGTTCGTCGCGCTCACCGCGTCCGTCGGTCCGGGTCTCGGTCGCGGCGGGTTTCTCGGTGAAGAGGCTCTTGAGCCAGCCGAAGAAGCCGCCGGACTTTTTCGCGGGGGCGGCGGCGGGGCGCTCGGAGCGCGTGAAATCGCGCTGACCGTCACGCTGACCGTCGCGGGGGAAGGAGCTGCGCTCGGGGCGTTCGCCACCGGCGGCGGGTTCGCGGCGCGGTTCACGCGGCTCGAACGGCCGCGGCTCGCGGCCATCGCGGCGGCCGGGGCTGAACGTCGGCCGCTCGTCACGGCGGTCGCCGTTGTGGCTGGAGGCGCTTTCACCCCAGCTGACGGCCGGACGCTTCACTTCCTCGGTGGGGAGGATGTTGAGCTCGACCTTCGCGGCGGGTGCGGCGGGTTTCCGCTCGGGCGCCGAAGTCGGCGTGAACGGGAACAGCTCGGACTCGGAGGTCGAAGCCGCCGCGGGAGCCGGAGCGGCCACCGGGGCCGAGGCCACGACAGGCTGAGCCACGGGGGCCGGGGCGGCGACGGGCACGCGCTCGATCACGAGGACCGGGGCAGGAGCATCCTCCTTCGCTGAAGCAACGGAGGGCAAGGGAGCGGCCTGGGGCGCAGGCTCGTTGACAACAGGCGAGGGCACGGACGTCTCGCCCGTGAACGGGTTCTTGTACTCGCTCGCAGGCCGGAGGACCTCGATGGTGCTGGGCTGATAGCCGCTGGCAGCGGCGGACGGGGCGGCGGAAGCCGCGGCGGGCGTGGGTCGTTTGCCGCGCAGGAGGCCGGAGCCCTTGGCGGTGCCGAACGAACCGATCGGCGCGGTTGTGCCGGCGGCCGGGGAGGCCGAAGCGGCGGTCGCGGCGGAAGCCCCGAGGGGGTCGCCGGACGATACTGGATCTGACATGTGTTTTTTTCTTTCCTGAACGCTCATGCCGCAAAGCGGCAGAACGGATGTGTTGATGAGAGCCTACGGAGCGCAGAAACTGCGGCTCGACGCGGGCGTGAAGGGCTCAAAGTCGCCCAACCGCCCTCCCGGGGCAACTTCAAATTAGGTCTGGGCACGCAACTTACGCTCCAAGGCGGGCTTGCCAGAGCCGGGCCGGCTTCGCAGCCTCGCCCATCATGGACAAACTCGAGGAAATCTTCCGCATGCAGGACGCCTTAAATGCCCGGATTGGCGTGAACCTGCCGCCCCCGACCGACGAGGAAAAAGCCAAGTGGATCCTCAACTACACCCGCGCCATGCAGCAGGAGACGGCCGAGCTGATCGACAGCGTGCCGTGGAAATGGTGGGCGAAGTACCAGAAGTTCGACGAGCAGAACGCGAAGGTCGAGGTCGTGGATCTGTTTCACTTTCTTGTCTCGCTGGCACAGACACTCGGCATGACGGCCGACGATGTCTACCAGGCTTATCTCAAGAAGAACGCGGTGAACCACCAGCGGCAGGAGTCCGGCTACGTCAAGAAGGACGAGGCAGACTCGAAGCATATCTGACCGCCGCGCAGCGGCGGTCGGGTGAGGGGCGATTGGTGATGGGCGAGTGGGGCAAGCCTGCTGGATTGCCCTTGCGGTGAAACGAATCCATCGCCCATCGTCTCTTGCCCTTTACCCGGCGCCGGCTTCGCCGGCGCTCAGCGCGTGACGACGAAGGCGGCGGTCACATCCACGGCGACGGCGCCGTCCTCGACCACGGAGGCCTTGAGCTTCAGCTTGGCCTTGCCGTAACGGTGGAGGGCCTCCTTGAACTCCGCGATGGCCGCCTGGGCGGGACGCTCGCAGATGGCGCGCAGGTCGCCGATCACAGGCCGGCGGTAGGCCGCGCGGCTTTCCTTCACGACGATGTGCCAGATGGGTTTGTCGGCGCCCTTTTCGTTGCGCATCAACTCCCACACGACGCCGTAGCCGGCGAGGGTGGCGAGGGAAACGAGGCTGCCGCCAAAGGCGGTGTTGAGCGAATTCTTGTTCTGCTCCTTGGGGGCGGTCAGGACCAGCGCGCGATCATCGCTGACCTCCACGCCGACGCCCATCGCCTTCGCGAGCGGGATCATCTCGTGCAGGAAAAGCTCCAGAGCGGGGACCTTGACCGGTTTCATTCGTGGCGGACGTTGGAGCATTAATCGGCCCACGTCAAAGCCCGTGCGGCCCGATGTCACAATAGTAGCCGGCACCGCCCGGCTTGACCTGCGGGGGCGGCGGGGCTCATTTCGAGGCCATGATTTCCGCCGGCAAAAAAATCGATACCCGATTCCAGCTCAAGGTCTTCCGTGACGGCGAGGCCGGGACCGTGGCCTTGGCCGACCTGCTCACCCGGCGCACCATTGTCTCGGTTTACATGCGTAATAATACACCGGGCTGCGACCGGCAGAATGACAGTCTGGCGGCGCATGCGGCGGAATTTGACCGCGCCGGGTACAATCTCGTCGCGGTCAGCCGCGACACCTGTGGCTCGCATGCGAAGTACGCGGCGAAGAAAAAAATCAGCTACACGCTGGCGAGTGACCCGGAGGATTTGTTCGCCCAGGCGGCGGACTCGGTGGTCGAGAAATCGATGTACGGCCGGAAGTTCCGCGGCCCGGCGCGCGCCGCCTATGTGCTGGACCGCGATGGCACGGTGCTCGCCGTGCTGGAGAAAGTGGACACCGCGGACCACGCCGCGCAGCTGCGGAAAGTGCTGGCTGCGCTGAAGTAATTTTTCTGCTGCGGGGTTGCCGCCCCGGGCCGCAGCCCGCATGCTTCCGGGCATGAATCTCACGCTTCGCCGCCGCCGCTGGTTGATCGCGGTCATCGCCTTTTTCGTGGTGTTTACCGTGAGCGGATTTTTCATCCTGCCACCCATCGTCAAGGCGCAGGCGGAGCAGCGCATCTCCGCCGAGCTGGGCCGCAAGGTGACCATCGGCAAGGTCCGGATGAATCCCTACGCGGTCTCGATGACGATCGAGCAGCTCAACATCGAGCTCAAGGACGGCACCGGTTCCTTCCTCGGCTGGGATCGCCTGTATGTGAACGTGGACGTCCTCGGCTCGATGTTTGGGGACTGGGCGGTCAGTGATATCGAACTCGATGGCGCCCACCTCGGCGTTGAGATCCTCCCCAGCGGCGCCCTGAATTTTGCCGACGTGATCGCCAAGGTGACCGCGCTCGCTGCCGTCACGCCCGGCGCGCCGCCGCCGAAGCCGATGCGCCCGATCCGGGTGGGCAGCCTCAAGGTGAATTCCGCCCGCTTGGAATTCAAAGACCTGTCCCGGGCCAAGCCGTTTGCGACCGTGCTGGGCCCGGTGACCTTTGCCGTGTCCCAGTTCCGCACGGTGGGCGCGAGCGGCGCGCCCTACCAGTTCGCGGCAACCACGGAAGCGGGCGAGAAACTCACCTGGTCCGGCACGCTGTCCGCCGATCCCCTTGAATCGCACGGCCGGTTCTCCCTCGAGAACCTCATCCTCGCGAAATACACGCCCTACCTGGAGGACCGGGTCGTGGCCGAACTGACCGACGGGCAGCTGACGGTGAGCGGTCAATACGAGGCGTCCTTCATCCAGAAGCAGATCACCCTGAAACTCGGGGGGGGCGAAGTGCACCTCCGCGGCCTGAAAATCGGCGAGCGGGCGAACGGCCCGGCCGCGGTGGAGCTGCCGGTGGTTGATGTCGCGGGCATTGAGGCTGACGCGATCGCGCTCAAGGCCACGGTGGGCAGCGTGTCGCTTGCCGGCGGCCGGATCGGGGTCCGGCGCGAGAAGGACGGATCGATCAATTTACTGAACATGCTGCAGCCGCCGATCCCGGCCGCGCCCTCGGCTGCGGTACCCGCGGCCGGCCCGGTGGCGCCCGCCAAGCTCCCGGATGCCTTGGTCAAGCTGATCACCGTGAAGGACCTCAAGATTGAGGTCACCGACTTGGGCACGCCCCAGCCCGCGCAGCTTTTGCTCAGCAACCTCGCGGTCGAGGTGAAGAACGCCACGCTGGCCGACGGGGCCGCCATCCCGGTGGCGGCGTCGTTCACGTGGGCGCCGCAGGGCACCGTGGCGGTGTCCGGCAGCGTGACGCTCCGGCCGGAACTGACCGCCGACCTGAAGAACGAGGTCACCGGTTTCGCGATCCTGCCGCTCAGCCCGTATCTCGAGCAATTCGTCAACGCCCGTATCACGCAAGGCACCGTCACCACCACGAACACCGTCCACGCCGCGCTGCCCGCGGGCGGCGGCAGGCCGGTGATCGCGCTGGCGGGTGACGTGACGGTGGAAAAGTTCGGCCTCGTGGACGGTCTCCTCAACGAGGAACTGGCGGGCTTTGGCTCGCTCACGCTCAAAAATCTCAAGGCCGCCACAAGTCCGCAACTGGCGGTGTCGCTCGACGAGGTCGCCCTCACGGCGCCTTACGCGCGGATCATCATCAACGGTGAGACGGGCAAGCCCTACCTCGATCTCCTGAAGGAGGCCGACAAGCACATCAATCTCCTGGCCGTGGCCAAGCCCCTCACGCCGACCGCCGCGCCGGCTCCCGCCACCATTCGCGCGGCCAGCCCGGCGCCGGCCGCGGTGCGACCCAAGGTGGAGGTGGGCCGCGTGGTCATTGCTGGCGGTGACTTCAGCTTCGAAGACCGGGCGATCGAGCCGCACGTGCGGATGGCGATCACGCAGTTCGGCGGCACGGTCGCCGGGCTGTCATCGGCGAATCTCGCCAAGGCCGATGTGGACCTGCACGGGACGGTGGATGGCACCGGCCCGGTGGCGATCACCGGCAAACTCGATCCGTTCGGCGCGGTGCGCTCGATCGACCTCAAGGTTGATTTCAAGAACGTGGACCTGCTGCCCGTGAGCCCCTACGCAGGCAAGTTCGCCGGCTTCGAGCTCGCGCGCGGCCAGCTGGTCGTGGATGTGAAGGTCACGATTGTGGACCGGAAGCTCGACTCGGCGAATGTCATCACGCTGAACCAGTTCACCTTTGGCGCGGCGACCAACAGCCCGGAGGCGACGGGCCTGCCCGTGCGGCTGGGCGTGGCGCTGCTGAAGGACACGGACGGCAGAATCATCATTGATTTCCCGGTGCAGGGCAGCCTCGACGACCCGGATTTCCGCTATGGCAAGGTGGTGATGCGCGTGATCGGCAATCTCCTCCTGAAGGCGGCGACATCGCCGTTCTCGCTGCTCGGCTCGATGTTCGGCGGCGGCGGCGACGAGCTGGCGTTCCAGGATTTTGTGCCCGGTGAAAGCCGGCTGCAGCCGGCGGAGCAGCCGAAGCTCGACACCCTCATCAAGGCGCTCACGAACCGCCCCACGCTCAGCCTGGGGATCGAGGGCAGCTTCGACGCGACGGCCGACGCCTATGCGCTGAAGCGGCTGAAGCTCGCTGACGTGGTCCGCCGCAAGATCTGGGAGACGCAGCATGCGGCCAACCCGAACATTTCGCCGCCGGACCAGCTGGTCATTTCGCCCGAGGAAAATGCCGCGATGGTGAAGCAGCTCTTCAACGAGAAATTCCCGCCCGGCACGAAATTCGGTGCCCCGCTGGCCGAGGCCCCGGTCGTGGCTGCCCCGCCGCCACCCCCGCCGCCCGGGTTGTTCAAGCGCGTCGTCAAGATCATCACCTTTGCGGAGCAGCGCGAAAAGACCGCGGCGAAGAAGGCCGAGGCCCAGCGTGTCTCCGACCGCGAGCAGGCCCTGACCGTCGCGGCGGAGGCCGGTTTGCCGCTGGAGGAAATGACCGGGCGGCTCGCGGAGACGATGCCCGTGGATGACAACGACCTGCGCGCCCTCGCCACCGCCCGCGCCCAGCGGGTGCGGGACCAGCTGATCACGGTCGGCCGCATCGGCGCCGACCGCCTGTTCCTGAGCCAGAGCCCCGACCCGGCCAAGCAAAACAAGGGCCCGCGCGTGTTCCTCAACCTGCAATAACATGGACTGCCGTGCCGGCTGCGGGGCGTGCTGCATCGCGCCCTCGATCACCTCGCCGATCCCCGGCATGCCGCACGGCAAGCCCGCGGGTATTCCCTGCGTGCAACTCCGGGACGATTATCGCTGCGCCCTGTTCGGGCTGCCGGAGCGCCCCGCCTTCTGCGCGAGCCTGCGGCCAACCGAGGAAATGTGCGGCGCGGACCGGGGCGCGGCGCTGGCGTTCCTGGCGCGGCTGGAAGTGTTGTCCCAGCCCTGACCCACACCCCTTGTCACGCGGCGGATTGGCCCGCGGGGCCGGTCGGGTTCAAGAGGTGCCCGCCCAGCCGGGCGGCGAGGAACATCGCCGCGCAGGATGCGCCGACGAGGCCGGCGTGCAGCAGCCAGAAATTGGTGCCCGACATGTGCTCGATTAGACCGCCCAGCTTGCCGACGAGGTTGTTGCAGAGGAACAGGTGCAGCATGTAGACGCCGACCATCGTGCCCACGATCGCCTTGGGTGAGGCCCGCGCGTAGAGGGCGAGGCCCACGGGGAAGATGTTCGCGAAGCCCATGCTGTTCAGCAGCTCGAAGCCGAGCACCCAGCCGATGCCGGCCTTCTGGCCGGAGGCGGAGCTCACGCCTGCCATGGCGAGGCAGCCCATGGCGGCCGTGCAGAGCGCGAGCCCGAGGGTGATCTTGTTGACCTCGCTGGGCTCGGGAAAGCGCTTCGCCCAGAGCCGCCAAAAGCCCACGGCCAGGACCAGGCAGGAAACGCTCACCACGGCGTCCAGCGTGATCAGCCAGGTGGTCGGCATCGTCCGGCCGAAGAAGACCAGGCTGACGTGGTCCGGCACCCAGAGCATGTAGGCGTTGAAAATCTGCTGGTTGCCCACGGCGCCCAGCGCCAGCACCGGCACCAGCGCGATGAGCAGGAAGGTGGCCTTCTTCTCATCCCGGGTGAGCGGCACGCGCGGGGCGGAGGCGGTTTGGCCGCGCGTGGGCTCGGCCGGCAGCCACTTCTTGCCGGAGCGATAGATGATCAGGCCGAGGATCATGCCGACGCCGGCGGCCCCGAAACCGTAGTGCCAGCCCATTTTTTCACCGAGGGTGCCGGTCACCAGCGGGGCGACGATGACCGCGGCATTGATGAACAGGTAATAGATCTGGAATGCATCGGCGCGGCGCAAATCCCCCGGCGCGTAGAGCGCACCGATCTGGCTCGCAAGGTTGCCCTTGAAGCAGCCGACGCCCGCCAGCAGGCAGAGCAGCGCGAGGAGAAAGGAGACGTCGAAAGCCATGAGAAAGTGGCCCGCAGTCATCAGCAACGCCCCGAGCGTGATGGTGCGCGTCCGGCCCAGCCAGCGATCCGCGATGAACCCGCCGGCGATCGGCGTCAGGTAGACCAGACTCGTATAAACCCCGAAAATGGCCGAGGCTAGGGCGATGGTGGACATCGGTCCGCCGTCACCGTAAATGCGCGCGACGATGGGGCGGAACCAATCGAAGCCGGCGATGTGCTCGACGTGGCCCGGCAACAGCAGCTGCCGCGTCATGTAGAGCACAAGCAGCGTCTGCATGCCGTAGTAAGAGAATCGTTCCCACGCTTCGGTGAAGGCAAGGAAGCCGAGGCCGCGGGGATGGCCGAGGAAGGCGCGGTCGGCGCCCGGGGTGGGGTGGGTTGCGCTCAAGCCCCCATCCTCAAAGACTCCGCCCCGCGCTGGCAAGCCGCCCGGTGTGGCGGGGCTTGCGGCGCGACCCGGGGGCGCTTGAGTGGGGGCATGGCCAAACCCGAAGAGCCCAAGATCATTTTCTCCATGCTGGGCGTCTCAAAGAAGATCGAGCGCAAGGAAATCCTCCGCGACATCTCCCTGTCGTTTTACTACGGCGCGAAGATCGGCGTGCTCGGCCTCAACGGCTCCGGCAAGTCCTCGCTGCTGCGCATCCTCGCCGGGCGCGACACCGACATCGACGGCCGCGTGCACTTTGAGCCCGGCTACCCGATCGGTTTCCTCGAACAGGAGCCGCACCTCACTCCCGGCTCGACGGTGCGCGCCTGCGTCGAGGAGGGGGTGAAGCATCTCACCGACCTGACCACGGCTTACGATGCGACCTGGGACGAGCTCAGCGCGGCGACCGATGACGCGGAGAAGGACAAGATCACCGAGAAGCAGGGCACACTGCAGGAGAAGATCGACGCGCTGGGCGCGTGGGATGTCGGCCCGCAGGTGGAGATGGCTATGGATGCCCTGCGCTGCCCGCCCGGCGACCAGCCCGTGGAAAAACTTTCCGGCGGCGAGCGTCGGCGCGTGGCTCTGGCGCGGCTGCTGTTGCAGAAGCCGTCCATCCTCCTGCTCGACGAGCCGACCAACCACCTCGACGCCGAGAGCGTGCAGTGGCTGGAGCAGCACCTCGCGCGCTACGAGGGCACCGTGATCGCGGTGACGCACGACCGCTATTTCCTGGATAATGTCGCGCAGTGGATCCTCGAGCTGGCGCACGGGCACGGCATTCCGTGGAAGGGCAATTACTCCTCCTGGCTCGAGCAGAAGCAGGCCCGGCTCGGTGTCGAGCAGCGCACGGAGGACCGCCGGCAGAAGGCGATGGCGCGCGAACTCGCGTGGATCCGCCAGTCGGCGAAGGCCCGCGTGGCGAAGTCACAGGCCCGCATCAGCGCCTACGAAAACATGCTGAAGCAGAACGTCGCGGAGCGGGAAAAGGAATTCGAGCTGCTCATCCCGCCCGGCCCGCGGCTCGGCGCGCTCGTCGTGGAGGCGAAGGACCTGACGATGAGCTACGGCGACAACCTGCTGTTCGAAAAGGTGAATTTCTCGCTGCCGCCCGGCGGCATCGTCGGTGTGATCGGCCCCAATGGCGCGGGCAAGACCACGCTGTTCCGGCTGATCGTTGACGCGGAAAAACCCACGGCGGGCACGCTGCGCGTCGGCGAGACGGTGAAGATCGCGCATGTGGACCAGTCGCGCGATGCGCTCCCCGACAAGGAAACGATCTGGCAGGCGATCAGCGGCGGGGAGGAAATCATGCGGCTGGCCGGCCGGGAGATCAACAGCCGCGCCTACTGCGCCCAGTTTGGTTTCACCGGCGCGGACCAGAGCAAGAAAGTCGGCGTGCTCTCCGGCGGCGAACGCAACCGCGTACACTTGGCGCGACTGCTGAAGAGTGGCGCGAACCTCATCCTGCTCGACGAGCCGACCAACGACCTCGACGTGAACTCGATCCGCGCCCTCGAGGAAGGCCTCGAGAATTTCGCCGGCTGCGCGGTGGTGGTGTCACACGACCGCTGGTTCCTCGACCGCGTGGCGACGCACATCCTCGCGTTCGAGGGCGACAGCTACGTCCACTGGTTCAACGGCAACTACTCGAGCTACCTCGAGGATTTCCGCCGCCGGAAGGGCAAGGAGGCCGATCAGCCCCACCGGATCAAGTACCGGAAGCTGGCGCGGTAAGGACTCGGGGTCGCACGCAGAGGCGCAAAGCCGCGGAGTTTGGAGGCAGCGCCTGTCAGCAACCTCAGCGGCTCTGCGCCTTTGCGTGAAAAATCCGGTCAGCTGCAGGCGGCGAGAGCCCACGTGGCAGCGAACGAGCGGTCGACCTTTACGCTGCGCGGCTGGCCGCCAGTCAGGCGGGCATCGAGGTGCAGCGTGAGCGGCACGGGACTCTCCAGGGTGTAGTGCAGGCCGATGGGGTCCTTGGTCCAGACGACCTGGAGAACGTGATTCGTGCCGGCGACGGGGACCCGGCCGGAGACTGTGGTCAGCGAACCGGTGGCCAGAGAGACATCGAAGTTCATCGCGCCGAGGTCGAAGCGCGGGCGGAGGCCGAGGAGGGCGCGCGACAGCTGCCACGTCGGGCAGCCGGCCCATTGATGGCAGTGGCTCCAGCGGGTGTCGAAGACCTCAAGCCACGTGGTGCGGCCGTCGCCGAGCGACCAGCCCCAGCAGGTGCGATATTGGCCGAGAACGAAGTCCATGTCCCCGTTCTCAATGAGCTCCGGCAGCGCGAAGTGGCCGAAGTAGGGGGTGATGAGCTGCGGGTTGTTCGCGGCGGGATCGCTGAGTCGCGGCGCGGCGGGATTGTTGGGGAAACAGCGCAACATGTGTTCCTTCAGGAAAGCGCGGCCGGCTTTCGCCGGCGCGGTGTCGAAGAAACCCAGGCGCAGTCCGAGCGCCGCGCGGTGGTAACCGATGCGCGCCCAGGTGTCGCCGCCAGTGGCGAACTCCCCGGCGAAGTAGCTCGCGATGATCGCTTCCAGCCGGTCCGCGAGTGCCTGGTGGTTGGCGGCGCGGTCGGCGTGGCCGAGCGCCGTGCACCAGCGGGCCATGTCGCGGATGGCGGCGAGGACATGCAGGTTCACGGCCATGTCGCTCGGGCCGGGGTTGCGCACGTAGCCCCAGTCCACAAAGCCCCAGCCCATGTCGTCCTTCAGGCCATCGGGCGTGAGGTTCTTCTCGAAGGCGCTGACATTGCGCTCGGCGTAACCGAGCATCTCCTCGAGCAGCGCGCGGTCGCCGGTCAGTTCCCAATAGTGCAGGCACGCGGTGATCCACTGCGCGGCATAGGTGGTGAGGTAGCCACAGTCGCCGGGACACAAGCCCGCCACGAGGCCGTCCTCGCGGGCGCACTGCGCGCATTGCACGAGGCCGCGGCGGCACATGCGCAGGTCGGAGAACGCCACGGCCGCGATGTCCATGCCGACGGTGACGACGTCGCCGGCCCACTGGGCGCGTTCGCGAGTGGGGCAGTCGGTGAGCGCGTCCTCGGCGCAGGCGCGGTGCGTCTCGACGCCGACGGACCAGACCTGGTCCAGCAGGGCGTCACCCGTGCTGAGCGACCCGGCGGCCGCGTCGTAGTACACGCGCTCCAGCACGCCCTCGCGGTGGAACTTCACCGCGCTGGCGGGGGCGAAAATGTGCAGCTCGATGAACCGGCCGCCGCGAGGCGTGAGCGGGAAGAACTCCTGCCGGCCGCCGCGCGCGACGTAGTGGTCCATGTTGCAGGATGAACTCGTGGACAGCGTGATCCACGGGTTCACGCGGCCCTCGATGAGCGACTCGCAGTAGGCGAACTCGACGATGGTCCCGGCGGGCAGCTCGAATTCGAAGCGCGGGCGCATCAGGCGCACCCGGCCGAGGTCATAACGGCGCCAGATACCCTGCGGCGGCTGTTCCTTGGGTGCGAGGTCGCGCAGGTAGAACCGCGCGGGCGGGTCGTCGCGGTCATAGGCGAACCGTTCGACAAATTCGCCGGCGGCCAGGAGCTTGACGTCGTGCGGAAGGGCGTGGGTGTTGCCGCTGGGGAGCGCCTTGAGCGGCCCGAGGGGCCGGGTGACGGGCACAGGCGCGATCCACGCCTGGTCGTCGAACGCGGCGGGTCGCCATTCGGGAACTTCCCGGGTGTCACACCACTCGATGAAGCCGAGCGTGAAGTTGATGAAGCGCACCGCCGGCGAGTACCCGGTGAGCCGGAGGCATTTCCAGCGGATCGGCAGCTCGCGGCCGCCGGCGTGGGCGGTGCAGCCGAGGAACGGGTCGATGGGCAAAAGGCTGCGCGTGGGGGCGCCGAGATGGCGGACCTGAATCGCCAGCACATGCCGGCCGGCGCCGAGTTTTTCCACGTAGGTTTGGAATTCAGGGAAGGCGTGGGGAAAGCGTGCCGGACCCTCGCAGAAATATTTGTCATCGATCCAGCCGGTGAACCAGGAGGCGCCGAAGAGCCGGAAGGAAACCTCGCCGCCGGCGGGCAGCTCGAACTCCCCGCGGAAGGCGACGTAGGCGTCCTTGTCGTCCGGCTTGTGGTCCGGGTGCCAGAATAACGGCAGTTGCGGGGCGGCGGCAGCGGGGGAGGCGGCGGGCATGGGGAAGGCTGGATGGAACAGCAACGCCCCGCTGATTCGAGCCGATTCGCGTGCGCGGATCTGGCCTTGGCAGCGCTTCGTCCTGTCACCAACTTCGGCGCTCCCATGAGCCAAGACCGCAATCCCCAGGCCGAGCAGATGGCCGACGAGTCCATGATCCGCAACCTGACGGCACAGGCGAATGCGATCTGGCCGCAGGAGCGGGCGTTGTTTGCGCGCTACAACCTGCCGCCCGACTGCCGCATCGCCGACATTGGGTGCGGCAGCGGCGAAATCACCTCGCGGCTGGCGGCGTTGTATCCGCGGGCGGAGATCGTCGGCATCGACATTTTGGAGCACACGGTGGAGCTGGCGCGGGGCCGGTATGCGTCGTTCGCCCCGCGGGTGCAGTTCCAGCAGGGCGATGCCTTCGAGCTGAAGCTGCCGTCGGGGCACTTTGACCTCGTCGTCTGCCGCCACGTGACGCAGTCCATCCCCGAACCCGAGCGGGTGCTCGCGGAGATGAAGCGTATCGCCCGGCCGGGCGGCTGGCTGCACGTGCTGAGCGAGGACTACCGCATGCTGCATTTCATGCCGGGCCACTTGGATCCCGACCGTCTCTGGCAGGAACTGGTGCCGGCGGCGTGCAAGGGCATGGGGGTGGACGAGCGCATCGGCCGGCGCACGTGGACGCTGTTGCGCGCGCTTGGCCTGGAGCAACTGACCGTCGACTATGTGACGGTGGACACGCTGCGGGTGCCGCGCGAAACATTCGCTGCGATCATCGAGGCGTGGCGCGACGGCTACACCGGGGTGATCAGCCAGCAGGCCGGGCGGAGTGAGGCGGAGGTCCGCGCGTATTTCGACGCGATGATCACCAACATCCTCCACCCGGAGGAATACGCGGTCTGGCAAGTGCCGGTGCTGGGTGGGCGGAAGCCGGCGAATTGAGAGAGGCCGGTTAAAGTTTGAGCGACCGGATGACGGGAAACGAATCCAACCGGCCTGGTTGCGCGTATTGGCTTTCAACCTTCACTCCGTGACGATCAACGACGCCGGGGAATAATTTCCCGGCGCCCCGCTCTTATCCGCATGAAACGCCTCGCTTTGCTTCTCTCCCTCTTTGGGCTTTCCTTTTCCGCCATGACCGCTGCCAAAACTCCCCCGGTTAAGACCGAATCCATCGTCCTCGGAGGCGGCTGCTTCTGGTGCACTGATGCCGCCTACAAGCTCCTATCCGGCGTGACCCGCGTCACCTGCGGCTACGCGGGCGGGACGGAGCGCAATCCGACCTACGAGGACATCTGCGCGCACACCACGGGGCATGCCGAGGTGGTGAAGGTGGAGTTCGACCCGAAGGTCGTGATGCTCGGCGCGGTCATCGATTACTTCTGGTCCATCCACAACCCGACGCAGGTCGGCGGCCAGGGCCATGATATGGGTCCGCAGTACCGCTCGATCATCCTCTATGCCGATGCGGCCCAGAAGGCCGCCGCCGAGAAGTCGCGCGCCGAGGCGGCGAAGGTCTTCCGCGACCCCATCACGACCGAGATTGTGCCGCTGGCGGTGTTCTGGCCCGCGGAGGAGTACCATCAGGACTATTTCGCCAAGAACCCCGACGCGGGCTACTGCCAGTTCGTGATCGCGCCGAAGGTGAAGAAGCTGAAGGACCACCTGTCGGCGGGGAAGTGAGCCTGCGTTTCGCCCAAGGAAAATACGGAATTCCGGGGCGCGGCTCGGTCGGAATTATTTTCCGTGTCGTCCGTGTGTGCCGTGGGCGAAAGGGCCCGGGTCGCTTTACATTCCGCGATTTGCGGCGACGCTGTGGTCCATGTCCGACCTCACGCCCTCGAACCATGCCGACCTCGGTCTGGAGGTGTGCACCTACTTCGTGCGCAATCGCAACGTGCTGCTCGCCCGCGCCGAACTCAGCGAGCTGTACGTGGACTACTACCTGCACCTCGGGGCGCAGCGGATGAAGCCATCCACCGAGGCGACGGCGATGTTCAAGCGCGCGCTCGCGGGCTTCGTGCTGCACAACGCCTCCCGGCCGCGGAACGAGCTCACGGCGTGGACGATCAACTGCCAGTCCCCGCTGGTGAATCTCTTCCTCACCGGGGACAACGAACTCGGCACCGTGACGGGCCAGATCTTCGAGGAGGACGTGAAGGAGCTGCCGGAGAACCTGTTTTACTCCGATGTGGTCCGCCGCGGGCAGCCGAAGCGGCGCAGCACCGTGACCTTTGCG
Source organism: uncultured Opitutia bacterium (assembly GCA_903839035.1). GTDB lineage: Bacteria > Verrucomicrobiota > Verrucomicrobiia > Opitutales > Opitutaceae > Opi-474. The sequence continues at coordinate 116,938 of CAIMAQ010000002.1, read as the reverse complement.
GGCAACGACCCGCTGGTCGCGGCGGAGAATTTCTACAGCCAGAGCGAGCAGCGGCTGGCGCGCTATTTCCAGCTGGCGGAGGAGGAATTTGCCCTCATCTCCGAGCATCCGGATGCGGACCTCGCGTGGGTGCGCGGGCTCACGCCCAGCGCCGTGCGCGACCTGGACAAGACCGAGACCCTCGTGCTGATGGAGAAGCGCGTCTGCCGCTGGCACTGCGGCTGTAATCACACGCGGATGCTGGAGGTGCTCGGGCCCACGATGCGGCAGGATCCGCGCGTGCTGTTCGGCGACGGCGAGAAGCTCGAGATCCGCTGCCCGCGCTGCGGGGCGCGCCACGCGGTCACCCGCGAGGCGATGGAGGCGTTTGTCGCCGATACGAAGTGAGCGGAGCCGGCTTGCAGCGGCCGGGCGCCTCGGGCTGAGTGCTGCACCTTCCGGCATGCATTCCATCCTGCGGCAAATCCTCGACGGCGCCCTCTCCGCCAGCTGGCCCGAGCAAATCGCCACGGTGCTCGGCCTCCTGTTCGTCTGGCTGGCCATCCGGGAAAACCTGTGGAACTTCCCCGTTGGCCTCGTGCAGGCGGCGATCTTCGGCTGGGTCTGTTTCCAGGGTAAACTTTACTCGGATGCCGTGCTGCAGGTCGTGTACATGGCGGCGATGGTCTACGGCTGGTGGCACTGGACGCATGGCGGCCGGGACGCCCAGCCGCTGCGCGTGCAACGCCTGACGGCCGCCGGGGTTGCGGGGTGGACGGCCGCGACGCTGGGGCTGTGGGCCGTCTGGGGAACGTGCATGCACCGCTTCACCGACGCGGCCTTGCCCTATTGGGATGGGTTTGTTTTTGCCGGGAGTGTATCGGCGCAGTGGCTGCAGGCCCGCAAGGCGTTCGAGAACTGGATCGGCTGGATTGTCGTCAACACCGTTGCGGTGGGCGTTTTCTGGGTGAAAGAGTACTACTGGTTCTCCGTGCTCTACTTCCTGTTCTGGCTGATGGCATGGAGCGGGTTGCGCGCGTGGCGGCGATCCTGGAAGGCCGACCATGCCTGACGCCGGTCCAAAACGCGTCGTGGTCTTCGGCACGGAGTCCACCGGCAAGACGACACTGGCCCAGAATCTCGCGGCCCATTTCGGCGCACCGTGGGCGCCGGAGTTTGTGCGCGAGTTCTGGGACGTGAAGGCCGGCAAGATTACCGCGGCTGATCTCGGCACGATCGCCCTCGGACAAATGGCCAACGAGGACCGCGCCGTGGCGCTGGCGCGGCGGGTGGTGTTCCTCGATACCGATCTCATCACGTGCACGCTCTGGGATGACGTGCTGTTTCCCGGTGCGTGTCCGCCCTGGGTGCGGGCGGAGGCGGAGGAGCGGGCGAAGGGCGTCGCGCTGTGGCTGCTGTGTGACACGGACATTCCCTTCGTGCCGGACCCGCAGCGCAGTTTTCCTGATGCCGCCGGCCGCGCCCGGGGACGTCAGCTTTGGTGCGAAGCGTTGGAGCAACGCGGTCTGCCCTGCGTGGAAATCCGGGGCGACGGCGAACAGCGGAACCGCCTGGCGGTTGACGCCGTCACGCGCCTGCTGGCGCGGTAGGCCGCCGGGCTGACTCAGACGTAGCTGCGGTAGGTGGGCTCGTACATCTCGGCCTGAACGAGGGAGGGGAGATCCGCCGGGCAGGGTCCGGGGGTGAGCTGGCGCGCATAGGCGACCCGGGCCACGGCGGCGGCGATGGCGGCGGAGACCTCGCGGATGCGCTGCAGCGCGGGGAAAATCCGGCCGGCGGCGAGATCCTGCTCGTTGACGAGGCTCGCGAGCACCTTGGCGGCGACGAAAAACATCTCGTCGGTCACGCGGCGGGACTGGCTGACGATGACGCCGAGGCCGATGCCGGGGAAAACGTAGGAATTGTTGCTCTGGCCCGGAGAAAACGTCCGGCCGTTGAGCGTGACATCCGGGAACGGGCTGCCGCTGGCAAACACCACCCGGCCACCGGTCCAGGTGTAGGCTTGTTCCGCGGTGCACTCCGCCCGCGAGGTGGGATTGGAGAGCGCGAAGATGACCGGGAGGGCGTTCAGCTTCGCCATGGCGCGGACCACGGGTTCGGTGAAGGTCGCGGGCGTGCCGGACACGCCGATGAGCATGGTGGGCTTCAGCGTTTCGATCTCACCCAGCAGCGTGCCGCTGCCCGGTTGGTCATGGGCGAAGGGTTTCTGGTGGGCGGCGAGATCCGTGCGGCTGGCCGAGACGAGGCCGTTGGCGTCCACGTACCAGCACTGGCGGCGGGCGGCGGCCTCGGTGACACCCTCGGACTTGAGGGCCTCGACGATGAGTTCGCCGATGCCGATGCCGGCCTCGCCGGCGCCGAGGAAAAGGAAACGCTGGTCCGCGAGTTTGCCCTTTGTGAGGCGCAGGGCCGAGTAAACGCCGGCGAGGGCGACCGAGGCGGTGCCCTGGATGTCGTCGTTGAACGTGCAGATCCGGTCCCGGTACTGGCGGAGGAGCCGGAAGGCGTTGGCGTTGCCGAAATCCTCGAACTGGAGGCAGGCGCGGGGGAACACCTCCTGCACGGCGGTGATGAATTCCGCGACGAGCGCGTCGTAGGCCGCGCCACGTTCGCGCGGCTGGTTGGTGCCGATGTAATGCGGGTCCTGGCGCATGGCCGCGTTGTCGGTGCCGACGTCGAGCATGACGGGCAGGCACTGGTCGGGCGGGACGCCGGCGCAGGCGGTGTAGAGGGAGAGTTTGCCGACGGGGATGCCCATGCCGTTCGAGCCGAGGTCGCCGAGGCCGAGGATGCGCTCGCCGTCGGTGACGACAATCATGCGGACGTCGCGGTGAGCCCAGTTTTGCAGCACCTGCTTCACGCTGCCGCGGTAGCGCAGGCTGATGTAGAGGCCGCGCGGCCGGCGGAAGATCAGGGCGTAGCGCTGGCAGGCCAGGCCGACGGTCGGCGTGTAGATCAGCGGCATCATCTCGGCGACGTGGTCCGTGATGAGCCGGTAGAACAGGGTCTCATTCCGCTCCTGCAGCGACACAAGGTAGATGTATTTTTCGAGGTCGGTGGACTTGCGGCGGACGGTCTCCAGCACGCGGGCGGTCTGGGACTCCAGGGTGGCGACGTGGGGCGGCACGAGGCCGCGCAGGCCGAGGGCGTCGCGCTCCGCCTCGGTGAAGGCGGTGCCCTTGTTGAGGAGCGGGTCGTGGAGGAGATCGGCGCCGCGTTTCCCGTGGAGGTCTGGTTTCGCGTTCATGGCATGGTTGAGGGAGTGCCCGATGCGGGCTCCTGCATGGGCCGGAGGCTAGCGGCCCATGGGGGCGGTCCGAAGCGATAAACCCTGTCGTCCCGCATTCATCACAGAACGGATGGCGCGAGGCTGCGCATGCTAATGACAAGATATGCGGACGAATGTGGCGCAGGAGGGTGAAAATTTTTGGGATGGCGCCGTGCGCGGTGCTGGGTACGAGTGCCGGCGTGAACGCGGACTATCTCCAGCGCTTCGGCGGCATTGGGCGGCTCTACGGAGCCGCGGCTATGCCGCGGCTGCAGGCGGCGCATGTGTGCGTCGTGGGTGTTGGCGGCGTGGGCTCGTGGACGGTGGAAGGGCTGGCGCGCAGCGGGATCGGCGCGCTGACGCTGGTGGATCTCGACGACGTGTGCGTGACCAACATCAACCGCCAGTTGCCCGCGCTCGACGGCCAGATTGGCCGGCCGAAGGTGGCGGTGCTGGCGGAGCGGGTGGCGGCGATCAACCCGGCCTGCAAAGTGACGACGGTGCAGGAATTTTTCACGAAGGCATCGGCGGACCGGTTGCTCGCGGCGCCGTTTGACTACGTGGTGGATGCCATCGACCGCATGTCGAACAAGGCGCTGCTGATTGCGGAGAGCCGGGCACTCGGCAAGCGGGTGCTGACGGTGGGCGTGGCGGGCGGAAAGCGTGACGCCACGAAGATTCAAACGGGGGACCTCGGCGAGGCGTTCAGTGACGAGCTGCTGCGACAGGTGCGAAAGAAACTGCGGCGCGATTACGGTTTCACGCACGGCACGACCAAGAAGATCGCGAAGCTCGATGTGCGCTGCGTATGGTCGACCGAGCCGCCGATCTATCCCTGGGCGGACGGCACGTGTGCCGCGGTGCCGGAGCCGGGCAGCAACCTGATGATGGATTGCGAGACAGGCTTTGGCTCGGCGGTGTTCGTGACCGGGGCGTTCGGGCTGATCGCCGCGGGCGAGGTGGTCAAGGATATCACGCAGAGCCGCTGAGCCGCAGAGTCGGAACAGAGAGGCTCGCTTCGATCGCGGCTCGGCGACTTTGCGCCTCTGCGTGCAAATCCGAATTCAGGAACCGAAGAGGCGGAGGAAGTTTTTCTCCACCTGGGCAGTGAGGGCTTCGACGGTGGTGCCGCGGAGGTCGGCGAGGGCGGCGTAAGTCGCGGTGAGATTGGCCGGATGGTTGACGTGGCGCCCGTCGGCGGTGGCCGGCAGCGTGAACTCCTCCTGCGCGGCGGGCGGCCGGATGGACGGGGCGTCGGTTTCCACGAGCAGCCGGTCAGTGGGGACCGCGGCGTAGACTTCGCGTAGACGGGCGCGGCGGGCGTCGAGGAAACTGGCGTTGAAGGAAAAATAGGCGCCGAGCTGCGCGAAGCTGGCGACCATTTCGACGGAGCCGCCGTAGGAGTGGAGCAGGAAGCCACGGGCGGGACGCTTGACGCCGCGGATGGCATCGTGGAGCAGACCGTGGGCGTCGACGCAGTGGATGGCGGCGGGAAGATTGCGTTCGGCGGCGAGGGCGAACTGCCAGAGGAACACCTCGGCTTGTTCCTCGATGGGGGCGCGGCGGAGGCCGGTCAGGCGCGGGTCGTCGGGTTTGGCGCGGGTGAGAATCCAGCGGTCGAGCCCGATCTCCCCGACGGCGGCGCTCGGGTGGGCGTCGAGGTGGGCGAGGAGGTGCTTCTGCCAGGCGGGTGAACGGTTGCCGGCGTCCCACGGGTGCAGGCCGAAACTCGGCAGCACGACGGCATAGGCGGCGGCGAGGGCGGCGACGGCGGGCCAGTCGGCCTCGCTGGAGCCGTTGGTGACGACGCGCTTCACGCCGCCGGCGGCGAGATCGCAGAATACCCGCGTGTAGTGCGGCACAAGCTCGGCGTCCTGCAAGTGGGCGTGGGCGTCGTAGAGGTTCATTTTTTCACCGCGATGGCCGCGAATTTAAGCGAATGAATGCCGATTGTCATTCTGAGCGTGGCGAAGAATCGAGTGAGAGTCCGGCGGGGGCTGCGATTAAATCCAACTGGATTCTTCACTCTGTTCAGAATGACAAGTCAGGGCTTTGCGCGCTTCGCGATCTTTGCGGTTAAACCATTTTTGCTGCGAGCGCGCGGATGCGGGTACGGACGGCGGCGAGGCCGTTGACGCGGGTGGGGGAGAGATTGCGCAGCAGGCCGAGGGATTCGATGGGATCAGCCGTACTCGCGGTGATCTCGGCGGGCGTAGCGCCGGAGTAAAATTCGCAGAGAAACGCCACCAGACCCTTCACCAGGGGACCGTCGGCATCGCAGCGAAAGTAGCAGCGACCATCGCGGAGTTCACCCAGAACCCACACCTGCGAGATGCAGCCCGTCACGCGGTTTTCTTCGGTGCGATCCGCAGCGGGTAGAGGCGGGAGCCGCTTCGCCTTGTCCACCACGGCGCTGAGGCGCTCCTGCGAGTCCTCGATGAAGAGGAGGTCATCCACGAGCTGCTGTTGGCGATCGGTCGGAGGCACACTTGAAAACGTGGGGCGGGTGCGCCCGGGTTTCAACTCCAGCGCTTACACGGCTGGCGAATTCATGAACTGACAGCTGATCGCTGACGGCTCTCGCGGCGCCGTCACCGCCTCAGAACTCCACGTCCCGGCACTTGAGCTCGAGCTGGCGGGCGATGTGGTCGATCTGGAGGTCGTTGAGCGTGCCGGGGCGGTTGCGGACGAGGCCGGGGATGGCGCTCGGCGAGACGACGGACACGTCGGCGCCGGCGGCGGTCGTCGTGACGTTCCAGCCGGGAAAGGTGAGGACGGGGACGGGCAACACGGGTTCGCCAGTGGTGTCGCGCAGCCAGGTGCCAAGCCACGCGGCGTGCTGGCGGGCCTGCTCGAGTCCGTAGATGTCCTGGCCCCACGGGAAAATCAGCAGCGCGCCGTCAAAGGTGATCTCGTCGGGCCGGCGGCCGGGCTCGGCGCGGCCGGCGCGGCGGGTCTTGGTCTCGATCGCAAAGACGCCGGTCGGTCCGACGATGACATGGTCGAGGTTGAAGCCGGCGGCGGGGACATCGTGGAAAATGCGGCAGCCCTCGGCGGTGAGCGGCTGGATCGACTCGGCGACAATCTTTTCGCCGAGCAGGCCGAGGTGGCAGTCCCGGCGGAGGGTGAATTTGTCGAGCATCCAGCGTCCGCAGAAATAAAGCGTGACGAGAAAAAGTGCGAACGCGCCGAACATGATCGCGTCGCGTTCCTTCGCGTTGGGGTTGTTCAGTGCGAGCATGAGCCCGCCGACAAAGACGCCCATCGGCAGGAAAGCGGCGCCGAAGGCGTGGAGCAGGAGGACGTCGTCGAGCCGCTGCAGGCGCCAGCGGAGCGACTCGCCGGGACCGCGGAGCAGCTTGGGGGCGACGGGCGGACGCTCGCGGCGGCGGTTGGTGCGGAAGAGCCAGAGCGCGGCCAGGCAGAGGGCATAGGCGGCGAGGTAGAGCGCGAGGGCCAGGAGCATGGCTCAGCATCAACGCAGCGGAGCGCGGGAGGCAAACGCATTGACGCACGGCCTATTTTGCGGCGGCGGGTTTCAGGTGAAGGCCGGCGAGTAGCTTGAGCTCGAGCACGAGTTCGAATGGGGTGGCCCCGGATCTTCCCTTCACCCTGAGCCGCTGCGGGCCCGGCGTCATGGGGAAGAACAGACTACCGGCGACAGATTTCCCGGGCTGGAGGGTCTGCGGCAGTGCCACGCGGCGCCGGGTAAATTCCTGCTGCACCTTGAACTTGTTGTTGTGGTTCATAACGGCTACAACAGCGATGTCCACCACCGCTACCACCGGGATGGCCTCGACGAACGCCACCGCGCCGGTGGTCGCTCCGCCAGCAAGAAACGAACTTAACGCGGCGGCCTCGACCGCGACGCCGTACAGCATCAAAGCCCCCGCCCCCGCCAGCAGCTTGACCCCATTTTTCCCGTATTTATCCCAGTTGGTGTAGCTCATTTTTTCGAGCACCCAAGGTTCGTTGCCGGGAAACTGCGGGGTGCCTTGTAGGTCGGTCAGGGTGGCGGAATCCACCGTGGCGGGCTGGTCGCCGTGATTTGCGAATTCCACGCGGTATTCGTCCCAGCGGGCCTCGCGCTTCCATGAGCCCGGGCCCTTGAAGATGATCACCGTCTGGAGGGTGAGCTCCACGGGTGGGGTCAGGGTCCGCCAATTCAGCACTTTTGCGGGCGGAGTATCGGGCTTGGCGAGGCGGTATTTCTTGGACGTGACGCAGCCGGTGAGGGCAAGCAGCGCGGGCATCAGGATCACCAGACGCAAGCCGCACCGGTGTGTGGAACGGAAAGTGGGGCCGGGGGTACTCATGGCGAGGCGTCCGGCCGCTCGCGTTCGTCCGAATCGAAGGCGACCAGCGTGACGAGGAGGCCGAGGATGAGGAGGCAGAAGATCATGGTGGGGGATGGGTCGGCGCTTAAGCGGCCCGTGGCAATTGGGCGGCCGCCGGATCCCGGCGGTACTCGGCGAGCCAGGCCGGGCCCGGCCCCTGTCCGCGGACGGCGGTGTCAACGCGGTGTTTCACCCCGGTAAAGCGCTCGATCACGGCCTCGGTGCATGCCCAAAATTCCACGCGCTCCAGCACGGGATTCACGAAATTGGTGATCGGGCAGTAGTACGTGTTCTTGGGATCGGAGTGATGGACGCCGTGATGGCGGGGGGTTTGGAGAACATGCCAGTCCTGGAGAGCGGAGATGATCCGGCCGTTCTCCTGGCGGGTGCGGTGGGACCATTTGTGGATCTCGTTGGCGTTGACGCTGAGGGCCACGAACAGCCCGAGCGGCCACCCCAAGAGGCCGAGCGGCCACGCAGCGAGGAGGACAAGGGCGCCCACGAGGGCGAGGTCCCACGAACTCTGCCACCAAGTGAGATGCGTGAAGAAACGCGGATGGTGGTGATGAACGATATTGGGCCGGATGAAGAGCGGGCCCACGACCGGCGTGGTTTCGGTGAAGTAGGCATCCTCGGCCCAGTGGATGGTGCCGGCCAGGAAGTCGGCGAGGGCAATGACGAGGATGATCCGGAAGATGAGGCGGAGGGTGAGAAGGAGGAAGGCCATGGGAGTGGAGGGTTGAGGCTGGTTGGTCCGCTGGCTTGGCCGGGACGGGATGAGAATATCCGAAAGGCTGCGGGGGCGTGAGTTGATAAGTCTGATGCCGGGCATCGTTTTTGGTGATGGGGGCCGCCGGGGGCGGCGAGCGAGGGGCGATGGGTGAGAGGAAATGGGTTCCAGGCACCCGGCGAGTTTGATTCCACTTTTCGAAATATCTGGCGTCGCGAACGGCCGCGGGGACGGGAAAACGGCGTTGCGCGGGGCTCGTCGCGGGGGTTTCGTGGTGGCGGATGAACGTGCATCACCTCGAGCTGTTCTATTACGTCGCGAAGCACGGCGGCATCAGCGCGGCGGTGCGGCGCATTCCGTACGGCATCCAGCAGCCTGCGGTGAGTGGGCAGATGGGGAAGCTGGAGAAGGCGGTCGGGACGAAACTCTTCGAGCGCAGCCCGTTCCGGCTGACGCCGGCGGGGGAGAAGCTCTTCGCGCACGTGCAGCCGTTTTTCGAAAACCTCGGGGGCGTGGCGAGCGAGCTGAAGGGTGACGCGGACCCGGAATTGCGCATCGGCGGGGCGGAGCTGGTGCTGCGCGACCACATGCCGGTGGTGATGCAGCGGGTACGGGCGCTGCACCCGCGGATGCGGCTGAGCCTGCAGGCGGGTCATCAGGCGCAGCTCGAGGCCCTGCTGCTGGACGGGAAAATCGACCTCGCGGTGGGGCCGGTCGATGCCCGGCCGCCGGTGCGGCTCCGGCAATTGCGCCTTGCATGCGTGCCGCTGGTGCTGCTCGTGCCCCGCGACCGGCCCTGGAAGTACGCGGCCGAGTTATGGGCGAAGAAGAAAGTCCCGGAGCCACTCATCGGCCTGCCTGCGGCGACGAGCGTCATGCAGAACTTCCAGAAGGACCTGAAACGGCTGGGCGTGACGTGGCCGCAGGCCGTGGAGGCGACGTCGGTCGAACTCGTCACGTGCTATGTGGCGAACGGCGACGGCTGCGGGGTGAACCTAGGCATTCCCGCGATCATCAAGCACCGCAACGTGCGCGCGCTGCCGCTGGCGGGGTTTGCGCCGCTGACGATGGGTCTGCTGTGGCGGGTCGAACCTTCGCTCCTGGTGCGGGCGGTGATCCAGGCCGTGCGCGACTATTCACACGACACCTGGCCGGACTGGGCCGTGGCGGACAAGCTGCCCTGAGGATCCGCCGACGGGATTACCGTGCAGGGGTCAGCCGGATTTCCGAGAACTGGATGCCGCCGTCGGAGAAGAGGGTTTTGTTCTTCTTCGGGAGATTCAGCCGGGTGGCCTGGAGCCGGAGCGGGAAGGTGCCGGCGTGCTCGAACGCGAGCCGGCCGAAGTGCGTGGCGATTTGCGGAAAATAGGCGGAACGCAGGCCGGGCAGGATGGCCTCACGCGTGGTTTTGCGGCGGAGGGTGCGGTCGGCGCAGTCCACGCGCAGGGTGTGGCCCCCGCTCCAAGGTTCGAGATGCTGGTGCGTGGTGACCACGGTGACGTCGTAGGTGCCCGGTTGGAGGATGGTGAAACGCCATTGGAGCCAGTCGGAGGTCGTTCGCCAGTTTTCGGTGAGTCCGTTGCCGCCCATGCGCATGGTGGCAACTTTCGCGTCGGTGCCGACGCAGGCCAGCGGGCCGATCAAGGTGACGGCGCGGTCCGGCTGCTGGAGGGTGAGCGCCTCGACGGCGGGCGGGGAGGCAAGCTGCACGGCGACCACGGTCACAGGCGCGGAGAAACGCAGCCCGGTCAGGTCGAGCGCGAGAAGGGGGGTGCCCGTCGCGACCGCGGTGGTTTGCCGAAAGGGGAATTTTTTCCGCGGGGCGGCGAGGGCGGCGACCGAGGTGACGCGCGTCTTCAAACCGTGGAGCAGGAAGGAACGCGGCGGCTTCGCGAAGAAATGAAAATAGAGCGTGCGGCCCTTGGTCGTGATGCGGCCCCAGGGGAACTCGTACCGGAACGGGCTGGGCGAGGCGCCATGGATGGCGGTACCATTCACGCGCAGCCAAGCGCCGATGGCGCGGAGCCGCTGGACGCTCGGCGCGGGGACGCGGCCGTCGGCGTCGGGGCCGATGTTGAGGAGGTAGTTCGAACCCTTGCTGGTGAGATCCACCAGCGTAGTGATGAGGTTGGCGGCGGACTTCCACTCGTGGTCGTGCTTTTTGAAACCCCAGGTGTGGTTGAGCGTGGCGCAGGTCTCCCAGTCGCCCTCGAGGCGGCCGGGCGGCAGGAAATTATCCCGGGGCAGGCTGTAGTCGCCGAGCCCGTGGCCGATGCGACCGGAGACGAGGCAGTGCGGCTGCAGGCGTTTCACGTGGCGGCGGATCGAGGCGCTCTGGTCGCGCGTCAGCGTGAGCGGCGTGTCGAACCAGACCATGCCGACGGGGCCGTAGCGCGTGAGCAGTTCGGTAAGCTGCGGGAGGACTTTTTCGCGCAGATAGCGGTCGGGATTTTTCGTTTCCTTCGCGTAGTCCCAGGTGTTCCACGCGCCGTCGGGGTGGTGCCAGTCGAGATCCTGCGAGTAATAGAAACACAGGCGGATGCCCTGGCGGCGGCATTCGTGGGCGAGATCGGCGATGGGGTCGTGGTGCCACGGGGTGGCGTCGACGACGTTGTACGGGCTGACGGTCGAGCGGTACATCGCGAAGCCGTCGTGATGCTTCGTGGTGACGACGAGATAGCCCATGCCGGCCTCGCGGGCGAGACGGACGACGGCGGCGGCGTCCCAGTGGCGCGGGTGAAACTTCGCGGCGAGTTGCGCGTAGGTGGCGACGGGAATTTTTTCGCGAAACATCAGCCACTCGCCGATGTAGGGCACGCGCTGGCCGCGCCAGACGCCGGCGGGAATCGCGTACAGGCCCCAGTGGATGAAGAGGCCGAAGCGGGCCTCACGCCACCAGGCGAGTTCATCGCGGCCGGCGGCCCGGCGGCGGGTGGGACGTTTGACGGCGGAGATGTCGACGGCGCGCATGGGTGGCGTCCATGGACGGCGACCGGGCGCGGCCGGGCAATGGTTTTCTAACGAATGTTCAAGCGCCCGGCGGTGGTGGCGCCGGCTTTACGCGGCCGCAAGGAGCGGCGGCATCGGGCAGTCGAGGGCGGCGGCGATGGCGCGGAGCAATTCCGCCTCGGCGATGAGAATCGTGCCGTCGGCGCCGACCACGTGGGCGCTGGCGAACAGGAGGCGCTGCTTGATCGGGCCACTCGCGGTGGCGAGCTTGTCGAGGGCGGCGTCGAGCTGGACGAAGTCGCTGACGGCGGGCGGGAGCAGGGCCAGCTTGCCCTCGAGCAGTTTCAACTGGTCGGCCCCGGCGGCAAAGGCCCCGGCGGCGTCGAGCCCCCCGTTGCTCGCCGTGTAGGCGAGGGCGGAGAGCACGATGCTGATCTCGCTGGCGACGGCGTTGAACGAGTAGACTTGGACGACGGCAGCGCCGGGTTTTTCACCGAGGGCTAGGGAGCGCGTGAGGAGTTTTTGCAGCGCGAACTCGAAGGTGGAAACCTTGCCGTCCGCGTGGACCAGTTCGTCGAGGGTGTCGAGGAAGGGGGCGAGTGAGGCCGGCGGCAGGTGGCGGAGAGCGGGTACCGCCAGCTGGAGCAGGGGGAGTTTGTGCTCGGGTCCAAGCGATCCGAGGGCAGGTTCGAGTTCGCCGAGCAGTCGCCGAGCCTCGGGGCCGGCCTTGGCGGCGACGAGGGTGCGCTGGCGTTCGCGCATCGCCTCATTGCCGTCGAGCAGCAGGCCGTAGAGCAGGGCGGCTGACTCGGTGGGCGAGCGGGCGGCATCGCGGAGGCGGGGGGGCACAGAGGCGAGGAGCGTCTCGGCATGGGCAATGTTGGCCGGGGCGAGCGTGCCGATGGTGGCGATGATGGCGACGGGCGAGGGGAGCGGGGCGGTGGGACGCTTGAGGGAGGAATGATCGAGGGCGCCGGGGGCGAAACCGGCCTTCGCGAAGGTTTCTTGGCTCACGTCTACAACCTCCGGCGGGTCGAACATCTGGCCGTCGAACTGCGGGTCGATGGCGCGGATGCGCGAGTCGAGGGTCGGGTGCGTGGCCCAGAGCCCGCCGAAACTCGAATCGAAGGCCTGGGCAAAAAAGAAATGGCCGATGGTCGAGCTCTTGTTCGACTCGAGCGAGGAGCCGAGGGCGAAGCCGCCGATCTTTTTCAGTGCACCGGTGATGCCGCCGGGGTTGCGGGTGAACTGCACCGAGGAGGCGTCGGCAAGGTACTCACGCTGGCGGGAGACGGCGGCCTGGATGAGCTTGCCGAAGAAATACCCGACGTAGCCGAGGATGAGCAGGGCGAGGCCGACGGCGGCGATGGCGATAACGGCGCCGCCGGAGTTCTTGCCGTCGCCGCGGATGCGGCCGCGGGTCATGGCCCAGAGGATGCCACGGCCGGCGAGGCCAATGACAAGGATGCCGAAGAGCAGGGCGCTGAGCTGGAGGTTGAGCCGCATGTCACCGTTGAGGATGTGGCTGAACTCATGGCCGATGACGCCCTGGAGTTCGTCGCGGGTGAGCTTGTCGAGCGTGCCGCGCGTGACGGTGACGACGGCATCGCTGGTGGTGAGGCCGGCGGCGAAGGCGTTGATGGCGGGTTCCTGGTCGAGCACGTACACCGCGGGCATGGGAATGCCGGAGGCGATGGCCATTTCCTCGACGACGTTGAGGAGCTTACGCTCACGCAGGTCGGTGGTGTGCGGATTGATGGGCCGGCCGCCGACACTCTCGGCGACGGCAGAACCGCCGGCGGAGAACTCCTGCCATTTGACGAGCGAGGCGATGCCCACGACGAGGAGCGTGCCAACCGTGACCGTCAGGAACACCTGCGGCTGCCAGAGCTGAACCGGCGTCGTCTCGATATTTAGCGATTGATAGTAACGATGGCGGCTGGTGCGCGTCGGGCTGTAGGCCAGCAGGAAGATCGTCGCAAAATAGCCGCCCAGGATGGTGCCGATCACGGCGACCACGAAAAGCGCGACGAGCCGCCCGGTGCGTTGCTTGGCGCGGGCCTGAGCTTCGAAGAAATCCATGTCGGGACGGGCGGTTGCGGAGGCGTGGAACGAGGAATCGGGAGCCGCCGCGGCCGGCGGGAATTAACCGGGGGTGACGACGACGGCGGTGCCGTAGCACAGCACCTCGGTCACGCCGGGGGAGAGCTCGGTGGCGTCGTAGCGCAGACCGGGAATGGCGTTGGCGCCGCGGGCGGTGGCTTCTCGGCACATCCGCTCGAACGCGTCCTGGCGGGCATGCTCGCAGAGCTCGGTGTAGAGCGTGATGGCGCCGAACAGCGTCTGGATGCTCGCGCCGATGTTGCCGACCACGGAGCGGGAGCGGACGACGATACCGCGGACGGTCCCGAGTTCCGAGGTGGCGAGGAACCCGGTGAGCGAAATGCCGGTGGTATTATGCACGGCGGGAGCAGTCCGGGGCCTCAGGTGAAGCTGACCTTGGGCGCGTTGCGCTCGGTGGGGTCGTCGATCTTGAACAGTTCGGCGGGGAGGAAGCCGAACATGCCGGCGAAGATCACGTTGGGGAACGTCTCGCGGGTCGTGTTGTAGCCCATGACGCTGTCGTTGTACGCTTGGCGGGCGAAGGAGACCTTGTTTTCCGTGGAAGTGAGCTCCTCGGTGAGTTGCATCATGTTCTGGTTGGCCTTGAGGTCGGGGTACTGCTCGGAGACGACCATCAGGCGGGAGAGGGCGCCACCCAAGCCGGACTCGGCGGCGCCGAGGCTCTTCATGGCGTTGGCGTCAGCCGGGTTGGCGGCGGCGGACTGGGAGGCGGCGAGGGCGATGTTACGGGCCTTGATGACGGCCTCGAGGGTGGAGCTCTCGTGCTTCATGTAGCCCTTGGCGGTCTCGACCAAGTTGGGGATGAGGTCGTAGCGGCGCTTGAGCTGAACGTCGATCTGGGCGAACGCGTTCTTGAAGCGGTTGCGGAGGGCGACGAGGGCGTTATAGATGCCCATGACCCAGAGGCCGAGGACAACGAGGACGACGAGAAGGACACCGAGGACAATAAGTGCGATGCTCATGATGGGATGAATTGAAGGGGAAATCTGACGCCGGAGAGTGTGCCGAGGGAACCCGGGCGCGCCAGAAGGAACTGATTACAACGCGGTTGATTGTTTCCATGGGGCGCAGCAACTTAGCCGCGCTCGCATGCGATTTCGAATTCTCCCCGTCCTCCTGCTGGCCCCGGCCATGATCCTGCGCGCGCAGGCGCCGCTCTTCGCCCCGGTCCCGCTCGTGGCTGCGACCCGCGCGGCCTCCCCGGGGGACAATGCCCTCGCCTTGGCGGCGGCGGACCGGGCGGCGGAGATGGGATTTCCCGCCGTGGCGGCCGAGTTGTACCGCAAGCTCCTGGCGGCGCCGGATGGCGATCGTGCGCGACTGACCCTCCGGCTGGCCACCGCGCTGCTGGACGACGGCCGGGCGGCCGAGGCGGAGCAGGCCCTGCAGGGTTACATTGGCTGGCACGGCGCGGCCTGGCATCTGCGCGCGGCGCTCGCCGCGATTCAGCAGCGCAAGGTGGACGTGGCGCGGGCCGAACTGGCGGCGATCAAGGCCGACGAGGTCGCTGTGACCGACCGGGCGTGGTTTTTCTACCTGCAGGGGCTGGTGGCGGACGCGGCGAATGACGTGAACGGGGCCAAGGATCTTTACCAGCAGGCGGAGGGCGCGGCCGGGACCAGCTTTTCCCGGGCGCGTTTCATCCTCGCGCGGGAGCAGGCGAGGCTGCGGCTCGGACCGGTGACGGACGCCGAGGCGGAGACCC
Organism: uncultured Opitutia bacterium; assembly: GCA_903839035.1. GTDB lineage: Bacteria > Verrucomicrobiota > Verrucomicrobiia > Opitutales > Opitutaceae > Opi-474. The sequence continues at coordinate 101,825 of CAIMAQ010000002.1, read as the reverse complement.
AGCGCAAGAACCTCGAACAGTTTCAAGGCCGCAAGATCGGCTACGGCATCGCACGAACATATGCGGCCATGCTCGACACTCTTGGCCGGAAGAGCGAGGCCATCGCACTCCTGCAACGGCAGCTCGCCACGATGCCGGCGGAGGAACGGGACGAGCTGGACAGCGCGCGCCTCGTGCTGGGCCTGATCGCCGGTGCGGACGAAGGTGCCGGCCGCACCGCGCTCAACGAACTGCTGCGCGATGGCGCCGACCGTGACAAGCAGCGCATCGCCCTCCAGCTGCTCGCCCGGGCGTCCGACCACGATCCGGCGCGGGCGGAATTCCGCAAGAAACTCGATTCGCTGATCGGGCTGCCGGCGGCCCATCCGATCCTGGAGGATCTGCTGCTGTTCCGGGCCGAACTGGCGCTGGCGGACCGGAACTACGCGCAGGCCGAGGACGACGCGCACGCGTTGTTGGAGAAGTTTCCCGGTTCGCCGCTCAAGGCCCACGCTCTCGGCGTGCTGACCGGCTCGGCCTGGGCGCAACTGCGCTACCGCACGGCGGCTGACAACGCGGCCAAGGCGCGCGCGGAACTGGCCGCGGGTCCGGAACATGCCCAGCTCGGGGTGCTCGTGGCCGAGGCATGGTTCCGGGCGCGGGATTTTCGCAGTGCGGCCGACGCCTACGCGGCGACGCTGGCCGAGCCGCCGGCGGGCGTGCCGCCGGGCAACCTGATGTTTCAACGCGTGCTCGCCGAGATGGAGGCCGGTTCGCTGGACACGGCGCAGACGGTGCTCGACGACCTGGCGAAAAACCCGGCCTTTGACGCGGTGAACCGCTGGCAGGCGGAGTGGAACCTGGCGCGCGCGCTGCAGACGCATGACCAGACGAAGGCCGCCTACGACCGGGTGAACCGGCTGATCGCGTTGCCGCGGCTGGCGCCCGGGGCCTTGCCGCCGGAGTTGCAGGCCCGGATGGCGTGGCTGCAAGCCCGGCTGTCACTTGAGGCGGGCCAGCCGGAGCAGACGCTCAAGCTGGTGGACGCGCTGCCGGCGAAACTGGAGGGCGTGGCGGCGGCGCTGAAGAGCGAGATGGAAAGCACGGGCGCGCTGCTGAAGGGCGAGGCGAGCTTTGCCCTTCAGCGCGAGGCCGATGCGCTGGAGCTGTTGAAGAAACTGCGCGCGGATTTCCCTCGGTCGGACGCCGCGGTGTATTCCTACTTTGTCGAGGCCGAGCACTACGAGAAGCAGGACAAGACCGTGGAGGCCCAGCAGCTGTTCACGAAGCTCGCCGAAGAATTTCCGGACAACACCTACGCACCCTATGCGCTCTACCAGGCGGCGCTGCAGGCGGAGCGCCGCGGCCAGGACGCGAATTTCGCGGAGGCCAACCGGCTGATCGAGGACCTGGTGAAGAGGTATCAGCAGAGCGACCTGGTGTTCTACGCCCGGCTCAAGCAGGGCGACCTGCTGCGGAAACTTAACCAGTTTCCGCAGGCCCAGCAGGTTTACGAAACGCTCGTGAACAACTACGTGGCGCACAAGGATGTGATCCTCGCACAGCTCGCGCTGGCGGAATGTCACAACGCGCAATCCGCCAGCGACCCCAGCCAGGCGGATCGCGCGATCGTCCTGTTTGAGCACCTGCGCGACCGCGTAGACGCGCCGGTGGACGTGCGGGTTGAGGCCGGGTTCAACCTCGGCTATCTGTTTGCGCGCCGGGGCGACGCCGCCCGGGCCGAGGAGGTGTGGTGGAAGGACGTGGTGCACGAGTTCCTGCTCAGGGATCCCGCGCTCGCGGCGCAGCTGGGGGCAAAGGGACGCTACTGGATGGCGCGCACGCTGCTCGAACTCGGCACGCTGTTTGAATCGCAGGAAAAACTCGAGCAGGCCAAGGAGGCCTGGCTGCTGATCCTGAAGGCCAGGCTGAGCCCGGGCGAGGACCTGGCGAAGGCGCGGCTGGCCCGCTTCAAACTCCCGGAGACGAAACCCTGAGTGCGCCCCCGCATGCTTTCGGATTTACGCCACGGAATGAACCCAGTCTAACTCCCGCTCACGATGTCCGTTTTTGACTTCAGTCTCTTCGCCAAGGGCGGCCCGATGATGTGGGTGCTGCTCGCGCTCGGCCTGCTCTGCCTTATGCTCGTGATCGAGCGCACGCTTTACCTGCACCGCGGGCAGATCCGATCCACGGCCTTCATCGGCGGCATCAAGAACATCCTCGCCAAGCGCCGCATCGTCGAGGCGCTGACGGTGTGCGAGGAAACCCCCGGCCCGGTGGCGGCGGTGGTGAAGGCGGCGCTGCTGCACGCGGACGACAGCGCCGACGCGATGCGCTTCCATGTGCAGGAGGCCGCGATCGTCGAGCTGCCCGTGCTGGAGCGGCGGCTCGGCAGCATCGCGGCGATCGCCCAGGTTGCGCCGCTCGTCGGCCTGCTCGGCACGGTCCTGGGCTTTGTCACCACGTTTCTCGCGTTCGAACGGGACTACGCCACGGCCAGTGTGCTCGCCAAGGGCATGTGGCAGGCGCTGCTTTGCACGGCGGGCGGCCTGATGCTCGCGATTCCGGCGCACCTGGCGCACCATTTCCTGAGCGGCCGCGTGCGCGCCATCGTGCGCGATGTGGAGTGGGCGGGGAATGAAATCATGAAATACCTGCAGACGGACTACCGCGGCGTGTCGCCGGGCACCGGGCCCGCCGGCGAGGGTGGGGCGGGGGAGAAAAAATGATCACGCGTCCGCTTGATCTCGCCTCCAAGCTGCGGGTGGAGCCGCGGAGCCTCGATGCGTTGTTCTATGTGAACGCGGGCATGCTGGTGCTTTTTTTCTTCGTGTTCGGCTCCCGTTTCGTACTCGCGCCGGGTCTGGGCGTGGATTTTGAGCTGCCGAAACTGCCCGGCGCGGTGAGCAACGCCGTGACGACGACGAGCACCATCAGCGTGAAGAACTCCGGGCAGATTTTTGCCGACGGCTTGCTCAGCCTGCCGCAGTTGCGCGAATGGCTGAAAACCGAGGCGAAGAAAAACAAGCATCCCTCCCTGCTGGTGCGCATGAGCGCCGGCGTCCCCGTGTCGGTGCAAAATGAAATTGTCAGCGCCGCCCGGGAGGCGGGCTTCGGTTCGAACATCACCCTGGCGGCGGAAGAACCCGCGGCCTATCCGGCTCCGGGTCGCTGACGACGATGAAAACCGCGGCGGGCCGGCAATACCGGTGGGTTTATGCGGTGGCTGGCGCCGGCGTCATGCTGGTCGCGTTCTCCCTGTTTTTTCGGGCGCCGGGCAGCACGCAGGTGCGGCCCCTGCCGCCGGCAAAAACGCCCGGAGGCGCCGTCAGGCTGGTGAGCCTGAAGCCCAATGAGGCGGCCCTGACCGATCCGACCCCGCTGTTTTTGCCGACGGAGTGGAATGCCGGCCAAAATGCCCTGCCGGCGAACACCCAACGCGAGCCGGGCGGCTCTTTTCAGGGGTATCCCGCCAAACTGGCGTTTGCGGAAACTGAGCTTAATTTGAGCTTTCCCGCCGCCATTGCGGTGCCAGCGCGACCGGCGGATGCATTGGCGACGGATCGGTCCGGGCTGTCATTCTTGGGCCTTGGTCAAACGGATCGACCTGTTACGCAACTCATTACTAGAAATGCATATATTGAGGTTATTGCGGCGGTAAATGGCCAGCGACTTATGGCCCAACCTTTGGCCAATGCCAGCCCCCCGGGCGGGGCCTGGCAGCCGATGGAGTTTCTGGTGGCGGTCGATGCGATGGGCTTGGTGGGTCCGCCCACGCTGACCGAGAGCTCGCGGGTGGCCGTCGTGGACGGATATTTCCAAAATTACCTCGTAAAAACGCTTCATGCCGGTCAGCGACTGGCCCCGGGTTTCTATCGCATCTGCATCGGCCCGTAGTTTTTTCGGAGAAAGTGTAGTTTGCTGTTGACGGTCTATTTTACGGCCTGCACTTTCTACCCTCTTTTTCGTTTTTTGACCCTCCCTTGGTCTGCCCAGATAGCTCAGTTGGCAGAGCACCCCCTTGGTAAGGGGGAGGTCGCCGGTTCGAATCCGGTTCTGGGCTCCAGGTCAACGTCGCACGACTTCTGCGACGTAAAAATAGAGGTCAAAATCATCGTTTAACCCGTTAACGCTCAAACTCCACATGGCTAAAGCAACATTCGAACGCAATAAACCGCACGTCAACGTCGGCACCATCGGTCACGTCGACCACGGTAAAACCACCACGACGACGGCAATCCTCGCCGTCCAGGCCCGCAAAGGTCTGGCCGAGGTCAAATCCTACGCGGACATCGCGAAGGGCGGCACCGTGCGCGATGCCTCCAAGATCGTCACGATCTCCGTGGCCCACGTGGAGTACCAGACCGAGAAGCGTCACTACGCCCACGTCGACTGCCCCGGCCACGCCGACTTCGTCAAGAACATGATCACCGGCGCCGCCCAGATGGACGGCGCGATCCTCGTCGTCTCGGCCGCCGACGGCCCGATGCCGCAGACCCGTGAGCACATCCTCCTCGCCCGCCAGGTTGGCGTGCCGAAGATCGTGGTGTTCCTCAACAAGGTCGACCTTATCGACGACGCCGAGCTCCTCGACCTCGTCGAGATGGAGATCCGCGAGCTCCTCACCAAGTACCAGTTTGACGGTGACAAGGCCGTGATCATCCGTGGCTCCGCCACCGCCGCGCTCGAGGGCAAGCCCGAGGGCGACGCCGCCATCACGGCGCTGATGAATGCGATCGACACCGAAATTCCGGAGCCGGCGCGCGAGTTGGACAAGCCCTTCCTGATGTCCGTGGAGGACGTCTTCTCGATCACCGGCCGCGGCACCGTCGCGACCGGCCGTATCGAGCGTGGCATCGTCAAGGTGAACGACACCGTCGAGATCATCGGCCTCAAGGACACGTCCTCGACCGTCGTGACCGGCATCGAAATGTTCCGCAAGCTGCTCGATAGCGGCCAGGCGGGTGACAACGTCGGCATCCTCCTCCGTGGTATCGAAAAGGAAGGCATTGAGCGCGGTCAGGTCCTCGCGGCCCCGAAGTCGATCACCCCGCACAAGAAGGCCAAGGCCGAGATCTACGTCCTCTCGAAGGACGAGGGTGGCCGCCACACGCCGTTCTTCAACGGTTACCGTCCCCAGTTCTACTTCCGCACGACGGACGTGACGGGTATCGTCAACCTTCCGACGGGCGTCGAGATGATCATGCCGGGTGACAATATCTCGGTCGAGATCGACCTCATCGTTCCGATCGCCATGGAGAAGACCCAGAAATTCGCCATCCGCGAGGGCGGCCGCACCATCGGTGCCGGTCGTATCACCGAGATCATCGCGTAAGTCTCCATCAACCGTTTAACTCGGCGACGCCGAGGCCCTTTCGGGGGCCTCGGCTGCGTCGTCTAAGAAAGCCCATTACAGGCGTGTAGCTCAATTGGTAGAGTAGCGGTCTCCAAAACCGTTGGTTGGGGGTTCGATTCCCTCCGCGCCTGCCAAATTCCAGCCCATGAAAAACCCGTTCAGCAGCACCCGCATCTTCGTCGTCGAGATGATCGATGAGCTCAAGAAGGCCACCTGGCCGACTTGGACCGAACTGCGCGATTCGACCGTCGTGGTCATCCTCGCCGCGGTCATCCTGGGCGTGTTTACCTCCATCAGCGATTTCGCCCTCTATAACTTCGTCGACCTGTTCACGAGGTTGGTCAGCTAACCGCGCCATGCCCACTTCCAGCCCCACCGCTCCCGCCACCGCCCAGTGGTTCGCCCTGCACACGCTCTCCGGCCAGGAGAACAAGGTGAAGAACTACATCGAGAAGTTCAAAAAGGCCGAGGAGTTGGACGACGCCATTTTCGAGGTCCTCCTCCCGACCGAGGTCGTGTCCGAGGTCAAGAACGGCAAGAAGAGCACGAAGGTGCGCAAGCTTTACCCGGGCTACGTCTTCATCCAGATGGTGCTCTTCGGCGAGGACAAGATGCTCATCAACAAGCCGTGGTACTTCGTGAAGGAAGTCTCCGGCGTGATCGGCTTCGTCGGCGGCGAGGCCCCCGCGGCCCTGCGCCAGTCCGAGATCGACGAGATCCGCGCCCGCATCGAGGCGGCCAACGGCAAGGAAGTGCCGAAGGTCCAGTACAGCATTGGCGAGGAAGTGAAGATCAACGACGGCGCGTTCGCCAGCCTCACGGGCCGGATCGATGAAATCGACCCCGACCGCGGCAAGCTCAAGGTTTCCGTCTCCATTTTCGGCCGCTTCACCCCGGTCGAGCTCGAATACTGGCAGGTCTCGCGCGTCACCGAGTGAGGCGCCACCCCCTGCACCCCAATTTTTTCTAACTAAACACCACCGCTTATGGCCAAGAAGATCCAAGGTTACATCCGCCTCCAGTTGCCCGCCGGCGCCGCGAATCCCGCGCCCCCGGTCGGTCCCGCGCTCGGCGCGCAGGGCGTCAACATCATGGCGTTCTGCAAAGACTTCAACGCCCGCACCAAGGACCAGAACGGCATGATCCTGCCCGTGGTCATCACGGTGTTCACGGACAAGAGCTTCACCTTCATCCTCAAGTCGCCCCCGGCGTCGGTCCTTCTCAAGAAGGCCGCCAACATCGCCAGCGGCTCCGCCAAGCCCAACCAGGACAAGGTCGGCAAGGTCACGAAGAAGCAGCTGGCCGAGATCTGGAAGCTGAAGAAGGCCGACATGAATGCCAAGGACGAGGCCGCCGGCATCAAGATCATCGCCGGCACCGCCCGCAACATGGGCATCGACGTCATCGACTGATTTTTCCACCCGACAACCCAACTCAACGCGGGAGTTCCACCCGGAACGTTCGCACCGCAAGGAGTCCCTAATGCCCAAAGCCCATAGCAAACGATACACCAGCGCCCTCAAGGTCGCTGATCTCACCAAGGATTACCCGCTGGCGGAAGCCGTGGAAGTCCTCACCAAATTCCCCAAGGCGAAGTTCGACGAGACCGTCGAGCTGTCCTTCTGCCTCGGGGTCGACGCCACCGCCGGCGAGCAAATGGTGCGCGGCACCACGCCGCTCCCGAACGGTTCCGGCAAGAAGGTCCGCGTGCTCGTCTTCACCGACGACGCGCCCAAGGCGATCGCCGCCGGGGCCGACCACGCGGGTCTCCAGGACATGATGGCCAAGATCAACGAGGGCTGGCTCGACTTCGACGTCGCGATCGCGACGACCGAGGCGATGAAGACCGTCCGTACGATCGCCCGCGTCCTCGGCCCGAAGGGCCTGATGCCCAACCCGAAGTCCGGCACCGTGACCGATGACATCCCCGCCGGCATCAAGGCCGTCAAGGCCGGCCGCGTGGAGTTCAAGATGGACAAGGCCTGCAACATCGGCGTCGGCATCGGCAAGCGCTCGTTCACCGCCGCCCAAATCCTCGAGAACGCCAACGTCGTCATCGAGGCCGTCGGCAAGGCCAAGCCCTCCACGTTCAAGGGCAGCAACTACATCAAGACCGTCGCCCTCTCGTCCAGCATGAGCCCCGGCGTCCACGTCGCGTCCACCGAGTTCAGCAAATACTAAACGGAGTCCCAACCATGAGAGCCGAAAAAAATTACCTGATCGCCGAGGTTGAGACCCACCTCAAGAAATCCGACTACGTCATCCTGACCAACTTTACGAAGGTCACGGTCGCCGACGTTGCCGAGCTGCGCAAGCGCCTCGACACCGAGAAGGCCGAGTTTCACGTCGTCAAGAACAGCTCCCTCCGCGTCGCGGCCAAGGCCCTGGGCCTGCCCGAGTTCGAGAGCGCCCTGACCGGCCCGACGGCCGTCGTCGTGGGTGGCAAGAACTCCGCCGGCGTCGCGAAGATCCTCAAGAAGTTCTTCGAGGACAAACAGAAGCTCGAGGTGAAGGTGGGCGTGATGGAGAAGAAAATCGTCTCCGCCGCCGACCTCGCCAAGATTGCGGACCTGCCCTCGTTCGAGGCGCTGCGCTCGCAACTGCTCGGCCTGTTCACCCAGAACGCCGCGGCCTTCGTCCGCGTGCTCGACGCCAAGGTCAAGAAGGAGTCGCCCGCGGCTCCCGAGACCCCGGCGGCTCCCGCCGCCCCGGCCGCCTAACCCCCAACTTATCAACCCAACCCAATTTTTCCGGCGTCAGCCGGGGAAGCAATAAATCCACCGGAACAGGCTAGGGGATACGTCTCTTAAACGCGTTTCACTTCCCGAAACCGCTAGTCCACTCCAAGGAGCAGTCACCATGAGCAACATCACCAAAGACCAAGTCATCGAATGGCTCTCGAGCCAGCCCGTCCTCGAACTCGCGACCCTCGTGAAGGATCTCGAGGGCAAGTGGGGCGTGTCCGCCGCCGCTGCCGTCGCCGCCGCTCCCGCGGGCGCCGCCGCTGCCGGGGCTCCCGCCGCTGAGGCGCAGACCGAGTTCACCGTCGTCCTCAAGGAGGCCGGCGCGAACAAGATCGGCGTCATCAAGGAAGTCCGTGCGATCACGGGCCTCGGCCTCAAGGAGGCCAAGGACCTCGTCGAGGCGGCCCCCAAGAACGTCAAGGAGAACGTCGCCAAAGCCGAGGCCGAGGAGCTCAAGAAGAAGCTCGAGGCCGCCGGCGCCAAGGTCGAACTCAAGTAAGACCGCTTGGCGATTTCATCCGCATTCCGTCCGTTTTCAGTCGGACAGGCCGGGTTCATCCCCGGCCTGTCCTTTCCCTTTTCCGTAATTGTTCTTTCGTTGGTTCTCCGCGCCGCACGCTGAGTCCGGCGCCTTTCCTTTTTTCGTCTCCTAACCCTCATCGGGAACTCTCATGGCCGACCGCACACACTCCGAACGCATCAACTTCGGCAAACTCCGCGAAGTCCTCCAGCCGCCGAATCTGATCGAGATTCAGATCACCTCCTACCTGGACTTCCTCCAGAAGGGTACGCCGGAGAAGCAGCGCAAGCCCCAGGGCCTCGAGGCGGTCTTCCGCGAGGTGTTCCCCATCCAGTCCTACGACGAGCGCCTGACGCTCGAATACGTCTCCTACACGCTGGGCGACCCGAAGAACAACGAGCTCGAGTGCCTGCGCGAGGGCATCACCTATTCGGTGCCGCTCTACGTGAAGCTCCGCCTCCGCGAGGAAGACTTCATCAAGGACGAGGAAATCTACATGGGTGAGATCCCGATGGTGACCGAGCGCGGCTCGTTCATCGTCAACGGCGCCGAGCGCGTCGTCGTCTCCCAGCTCCACCGCTCCCCCGGCATTGCCTTCGAGGTTGCCCCGCACCCGAACGGCAAGTTGCTCCACTCCTTCCGCATTATCCCCGATCGCGGCACCTGGCTCGAGGTCCAGTTCGACAACAACGACCTGCTCTACGTCTACCTCGACCGCCGCCGCCGCCGCCGGAAATTCCTCATCACGACGCTGCTCCGCGCCGTCGGCTTCTCGAGCGACCTCGACCTGCTGAACCTGTTCTACGACATCAAGGACCTGAAGGTCGCCAAGGCCCTCGACCTCGAGAACGTGTCGTCGCTTGTGCTCGTGGAAGACGCCATCGACGCCCAGAAGGGCGTCGTCCTCGCCCGCGCCTTCGAGCCCCTCACCAAGGCCATCGTCCGTACCTTCGAGAAGCACGACATCACCTCCATCCGCGTGATCGACACCGCGGTCGACGAGGGCGCCATCATCCGCGCGCTCAAGAAGGACCCGACCCGCAACGAGGAGGAAGCCCTCAAGGAAATCTACAAGCGCCTCCGCCCCGGCGAGCCGCCGACCACGGCGAACGCCAAGGCCCTGCTCAAGCGCCTGTTCTTCGACCCGAAGCGCTACGACCTCGGCCGCGTCGGCCGCTACAAGATCAACCAGAAGCTCGGCCTCAAGGCCGAGATCGAGCAGCGCGTGCTCGAGAGCGCCGACATCGTCGCCGCCACGAAGTACCTCGTCCGCCTGAAGAAGGGTGAGGGCGTCGTCGACGACATCGACCATCTCGGTTCCCGCCGCGTCCGCACCGTCGGCGAACTCCTCGCCAACCAGTGCCGCGTCGGCCTCAGCCGCACCGAGCGCCTCGTCCGCGAGCGCATGACGATGTACGACCAGAGCGTCGACTCCATCACGCCGCAGAAGCTCATCAACCCGAAGGCGCTGACGACCGTCATCCGCGATTTCTTCGCCCGCAGCCAGCTGTCGCAGTTCATGGACCAGATCAACCCGCTCGCCGAGGTCACCCACAAGCGCCGCCTCTCCGCGCTCGGGCCGGGTGGTCTCAACCGCGAACGCGCCGGCTTCGAGGTCCGCGACGTCCATCCGTCGCACTACGGCCGCATCTGCCCGATCGAGACCCCCGAGGGTCCGAACATCGGTCTCATCAACTCCCTCTCCACCTACGCCCGCGTGAACGAGTTCGGCTTCATCGAGACGCCCTACCGCCTCGCGAAGGACGGCAAGGTCACCGACAAGATCGAGTACCTCACCGCCGACCAGGAAGAGGGCAAGGTCATCGCCCAGGCCAACGCCGAGATCGATGACAAGAACCACTTTGTCGGCAAGGTCACCGTCCGCCAGGACGGCAACTTCCTCGAGGTCCCCGCCGGCGAGGTCCACCTGATGGACGTCTCGCCCAAGCAGGTCATCTCGATCGCCGCCGGCATGATTCCGTTCCTCGAGCACGACGACGCGAATCGCGCGCTCATGGGCGCCAACATGCAGCGCCAGGGCGTGCCCCTCCTCCAGGCCGAGTCCCCGTTCGTCGGCACCGGCATCGAGGAGCGCGTCGCCCGCGACTCCAAGATCGTCGTGGTCGCCGAGGAATCCGGCATCGTCGCCTCTGTCGACGCGAAGCGCATCGTCGTCACCAAGGACGGCGAGCTGCCCCGCACGGTGAAGCACGACCCGAAGAACCACACCTACGTCTACGAGCTCCGCAAGTTCATGCGCTCGAACGCCGGCACGTGCTTCAACCAGAAGCCCATCGTCAAGCTCGGCCAGAAGATCAAGGCCGGCCAGATCATCGCGGACGGTCCCTCGACCGACCAGGGCGAAATGGCCCTCGGCCGCAACGTGCTTGTCGCGTTCATGCCGTGGAATGGCTACAACTTCGAGGACGCCATCCTCATCTCCGAGAAGGTGCTCCGTGAGGACATCTTCACCTCGATCCACATCCAGGAATTCGAGGTCACCGCGCGCGACACCAAGCTCGGGCCGGAAGAGATCACGCGGGATATCCCGAACGTGGGCGAAGAGGCCCTCAAGAACCTCGACCACAACGGCGTCATCCGCATCGGTGCGGAGGTGAAGCCCGGCGACATCCTCGTCGGCAAGATCACCCCGAAGTCCGAGACCGAGCTCGCGCCCGAGGAAAAGCTCCTCCGCGCCATCTTCGGTGAGAAGGCCGCCGACGTGAAGGACACCTCCCTCGTCGTCCCGTCCGGCGCCGCCGGCATCATCATGGACGTCAAGGTCTCCAGCCGCGTCGACTTCGAGAAGGAGCGCCTGTCGCCCTCCGACCGCCGCCGCCAGGCCAAGCAAATCCAGGAAGAGTACAAGACGCAGATGGACAAGCTCCGCGAGGGGCTGACCGAGGCGCTCTCCAACATCCTCCTCGGCGAGAAGATCCCGCTCGACGTCATCAACGGCGAGTCCGGCGAAATCATCATCCCGGCCAACCGCAAGATCACCAAGACGCTCCTGCGCAAGCTCGCCGCCGTCTCCAAGCACGTCCAGATCGACCCGTCCCCGGTTCGCATCAAAATCATGGAGATCATCGGCTCGTACCAGACGAAGTTCGACGAGCTCGAGGGCGACCGCGAACGCAAGATCTCGTCCATCGAGGCCGGTGAAGACAACGGCGACGGCTCCATCAAGCAGGTCAAGGTCTACATCGCCACGAAGCAAAAGCTCGAGGTCGGTGACAAGATGGCCGGCCGTCACGGCAACAAGGGTGTGGTCGCCAAGATCGTGCCCGAGGAAGACATGCCGTTCCTCCCGGACGGCACGCCGATCGAGATCTGCCTCAACCCGCTGGGCGTGCCTTCGCGCATGAACATCGGCCAGGTGCTCGAGACGCATCTCGGCTGGGCCTGCAAAAAGCTCGGCATCAAGATCGCCACCCCCGTGTTCGACGGCATTCCGGAAAAGAAAATCCGCGAATATCTCAAGGACGCCAAGCTCCCGCCCTCGGGCAAGAGCATGCTCCTCGACGGCCGCACCGGTGAGAAACTCGATCAGGAGGTCGTCGTCGGCTACATCTACATGATGAAGCTGAACCATCTCGTGTCGCACAAGATCCACGCCCGCGCGGTCGGTCCTTACTCCCTCGTCACGCAGCAGCCGCTGGGTGGCAAGGCCCAGTACGGCGGCCAGCGCTTCGGCGAAATGGAAGTGTGGGCCCTCGAGGCCTACGGCGCCGCGCACACCCTGCAGGAACTGCTCACCGTCAAGTCCGACGACGTGCAGGGCCGCACCAAGATCTACGAGTCGCTCGTCAAGGGCGACAACACGCTGCAGGCCGGCACCCCCGAGTCCTTCAACGTCCTGATCAAGGAAATCCAGTCCCTCGGCTTGGACATCAAGCTCAACAAACGCGATTCCCTCGGCTTCGGCACCTGAGCCGCCCGGGGTTTCACTTCTCCGCCTTCAACGTTCACCAGGAAGAAAAAATTAAATGAGCATCCAACCTGCAGACACCGCCGCGTCGTCCCGCGATGAGACCCGTTCCGTCCTCGGCCTCGAGGAGAGCGCGTTCGACTGCGTGTCCATCACCGTCGCATCCCCCGAGACCATCCGCAAATGGTCGAAGGGTGAGGTCAAGAATCCGGAAACGATCAACTACCGCACCTTCAAGCCCGAGCCGGGCGGCCTCTTCTGCCAGAAGATCTTCGGTCCCGTCCGCGACTACGAGTGCGCCTGCGGCAAGTACAAGCGCATCAAGTACAAGGACGTCGTCTGCGATCGTTGCGGCGTCGAGGTGACCATCGCGCGCGTCCGTCGTGAGCGCATGGGCCACATCGAGCTCGCCGTGCCGGTTTCGCACATCTGGTTCCTCAAGAGCATGCCCAGCCGCCTCGGCCTGCTGCTCGACATGACCGCCCGTTCGCTCGAGCGCGTCATCTACTACGAGAACTTCATGGTCATCGACCCGGGCAAGACCCCGCTCGAGCCACATCAGCTCCTCACCGACACCGAGTATCGCCAGGCGATCGATGAGTACGGTGACGATTCCTTCGTCGCCAAGATGGGCGCCGAGGCCGTCCGCGATGCGCTCACGAAGACCGACATGGAAGCCACCGTCGTCGAGCTCCAGGAGCAGATGCGCGCGACCAAGTCCAAGCAGATCAAGAAGAAGCTCTCCAAGCGCCTAAAGGTCATCCAGGGCTTCATTCACTCGCGCTCCCGTCCCGAGTGGATGGTGCTCGAGGTGCTGCCCGTCATCCCGCCGGACCTGCGCCCGCTCGTCCCGCTCGAGGGCGGCCGTTTCGCGACCTCCGACCTCAACGACCTCTACCGCCGCGTCATCAACCGCAATAACCGGTTGAAGAACCTGATGCAGCTGAAGACGCCCGACGTCATCATTCACAACGAAAAGCGCATGCTGCAGGAAGCTGTGGACGCGCTCTTCGACAACGGCCGCCATGGCCGCCCGGTGACCGGCGCGGGCAACCGCCCCTTGAAGTCGCTCTCCGACATGCTCAAGGGCAAGCAGGGCCGCTTCCGCCAAAACTTGCTCGGCAAGCGCGTGGATTACTCCGGCCGCTCCGTCATCGTCATCGGTCCTGAGCTCAAGCTGCACCAGTGCGGCCTCCCGAAGAAGATGGCCCTCGTCCTCTTCGAGCCGTTCATCATCCGTCGCCTCAAGGAACTCGGCTTCGTGCACACCGTCCGCGGTGCCCGCAAGATGATCGAGAAGAAGTCGCCGGAAGTCTGGGACATCCTCGAGGAGGTCACCAAGGGCCACCCGGTGCTGCTCAACCGCGCGCCGACGCTCCACCGTCTCTCCATCCAGGCGTTCGAGCCCGTCCTCATCGAGGGCGAGGCCATTCGCGTCCACCCGCTCGTCTGCACCGCCTACAACGCGGACTTCGACGGCGACCAGATGGCCGTGCACGTGCCGCTCTCCCTCGAGGCGATCATGGAGTGCAAGCTCCTCATGATGGCGACGTCGAACATCTTCTCGCCGTCCTCGGGCAAGCCCATCCTCACGCCGTCGCAGGACATCGTCCTCGGCGCCTACTATCTCACCATCGAGCCGCGCAAGAAGCCCTCGAAGCACGAGCGCGTGCCGGTCGCCAGCGGCCTGCATGAGGTCCTCTTCGCCGTCGCCGATGGCGCGCTGAAGAAGCACGACTGGGTCGATGTCCCGAATCCGGACTTCGGTCGCGAGACCGTCTACGGCAAGAGTGACAAGAAAACCTTCCGCACCACCGTCGGCCGCGTGATCTTCAACCAGATCTGGCCGAAGGAGCTCGGTTTCGTGAACTTCCCCGTGCCGAAGGCCAAGCTCGGCGACCTCATCCTCAACACCTACAAGGTCGCGGGCGAGGTCATCACCGTCGAGACCCTCGACAAGCTGAAGGAGCTCGGCTTCCAGACCGCCATGCAGGCGGGCATCTCGATCGGTATCGATGACATGATCATCCCCGAGTCGAAGAAGGAAATCGTCAGCGACTCCCGCAAGAAGATCGCCGAGGTCGAGGCCCAGTTCAACAAGGGCATCATCACCGACGGCGAGCGCTACAACAAGGTCGTCGACATCTGGACCGGCGCCACCGACAAGATCGCCAAGGAAGTCTTCGCCAAGCTCGAGAACAACGAGGGCAAGACCGAGGTGAACCCGGTCTACATCATGATGGACTCGGGCGCCCGCGGTAACAAGCAGCAGGTCCGCCAGCTGTGCGGCACCCGCGGCCTCATGGCCAAGCCCTCCGGCGAAATCATCGAGCGCCCCATCCTGTCCTCGTTCCGCGAGGGCCTCACGGTGCTCGAGTACTTCATTTCCACCCACGGCGCCCGCAAGGGTCTCGCCGACACCGCCCTCAAGACCGCTGACGCCGGCTATCTCACCCGCAAGCTCTGCGATGTGGCGATGGACGTCATCATCGCCGAGGACGACTGCGGCGCCCGCGACGGCGTGTGGAAGAAGGCGATCTTCGAGGGTGACGACGAAATCGTCGGCCTCAAGGAACGCCTCATCGGCCGCTTCTCCAGCGACGACGTCACGAATCCCATCAATCCCTCCGAGGTCCTCGTCGGTTCCGGCGAGCTCATCACCGAGGAAATGGCCGCCCGCATCGACGAGCTCGGCATCGAGCGCGTCAAGGTCATGTCGCCGCTCACCTCGACGAGCAAGAACGGCATCGACGGCAAGTCGTACGGCATCAATCCCGCGACCAACAAGGTCGCGAAGATCGGGGACTCCGTCGGCATCATCGCCGCCCAGTCCATCGGCGAGCCCGGCACGCAGCTGACCATGCGCACGTTCCACATCGGTGGCGTCGCCTCCGGCGGCTTCAAGACCCCTGAAATCCGCGTCCGCGCGGCCGGCACGGTGAAATACCGCGGCCTCCGCCTTGTGGAAACGGCCGACGGGGCGAACATCGTCCTCAACAAGACCGGCACGATCCAGATCATCGACGCCGACGAAAAGGAACTTGAGACGTACAACATCGTTGTTGGCTCCTTCCTCCACGTCGGTGACGGTGAGAAGATCGAGAAGGGCGCCGTCCTCGCGCAGTGGGATCCGTACAACATTCCCGTGCTCTCCGAAAAGGGCGGCACGCTCGTGTTCAAGGACATGATCCCCGGTGTCACGGTGAAGCGCGAACTCGACGAATCTTCGGGCCGCATCGCCACCGTCGTCATCGAGCACAAGGAGGATCTCAATCCCCAGGTCGAAATCCGCGACGCCAAGAACAAGCCGCTCGCGGCCTATTCTATCCCCGTCGGCGCGCAGATCGCGGTCAGCGAGGGCGACACCATCGCCCCCGGCGCGCTGCTCGCCAAGACGCCCCGCCAGGCGTCGAAGACCAAGGACATCACCGGCGGTCTCCCCCGCGTGGCCGAGCTGTTCGAAGCCCGCCGCCCGAAGGAAGCCGCGGAAATGTCCCGCATCGACGGCATCGTCGGCTTCGAGGGCACCGTCCGTGGCAAGCGCAAGCTTGTCGTGAAGAACGAGGAGACCCAGCAGGAGGAAGAGCATCTGATCGCCACCGGCCGCCACATCATCGTGCAGCCCGGTGACGTTGTGCACAAAGGCCAGCACCTGACCGAAGGCGCCGCCGACCCGCACGAGATCCTCGAAATCCTCGGGCCGTCCGCGCTCTACGACTTCCTCATCTCCCAAGTCCAGGAGGTTTACCGCCTGCAGGGCGTGACGATCAACGACAAGCACATCGAGATCATCATCCGCCAGATGCTCCGCAAGGTTCGTATCACCGATCCGGGTGACACGGAAAACTTCTGGGGCGAGCAGGTGGACCGCTCGGCGTTCCTGATTGAGAACAAGCGCATCGAGGAGGCCGGCGGTAAACCCGCCGAGGCCGAGCCGATCCTGCTTGGCATCACGAAGGCCTCGCTCGAGACCGAGAGCTTCCTCGCGGCGGCCTCCTTCCAAGAGACGACCCGCGTCCTCACCGACGCGTCGACCCTCGGCAAGGTGGACATGCTCAAGGGCTTCAAGGAAAACGTCATCATGGGCCACATGATTCCGGCCGGCACGGGCATGCCGAGCTACTCGCGGCTCAAGATCACGCTGCCGTTTGGTGCCGACCTCCCGGTCGAGGACCAGAAGGTCACCGAGGCCAGCTAAACCACGCTTACGTCTTAGCCGAAGCCGCGGATCCCGGAAGGGGTCCGCGGCTTCTTTTTTGCCGGGTGGGGGAGGGCCCCGGACGTGGAATCAGCGCCCGCCGGGCACGATTTCCGGATAAACCAGCGTTTCCGCTTGAGTTTCGGCCCGTGGCCGTGAGTTTCGCCCCTCCTTTTTCCTTCTGACGCGCTTCCGGCCTTACAGCTGGACAGTGTTTCTTCTCTCGCCAGCCGGGGCTAAATCCCGGGTTTGGCGAAAACCTTCTCCTTTTGGCCAGAAAGTTCTTGCCGAGCTTTTGGGGCTTGGTAGCTTTTTCCTCTTTTCCCTAATTCCCACTCTACAAACCTTCCATGCCGACCATCAATCAACTCGTGCGCAAAGGCCGCCGCAAGGTGCGCGTCAAGTCGAAGTCTCCTGCGCTCGACGGTAACCCGTTCCGCCGCGGTGTGTGCGTGCAGGTCATGACCCGCACCCCCAAGAAGCCGAACTCCGCCATCCGCAAGGTCGCCAAGGTCCGTCTCACCAACGGCAATGAAGTCATTTCCTACATCCCCGACGAGGGTCATAACCTCCAGGAGCATTCGATCGTGCTCGTGCGCGGTGGCCGCGTGAAGGATCTCCCCGGCGTGCGTTACCATATCGTCCGCGGCACCCTCGACGCCACCGGCGTCGAGAAACGTCGTCGCAGCCGCTCCAAGTACGGCGTCAAGCGCCCGAAGGCCGCCAAGTAATCAACCGTTCCTTCCTAGCCACCACTCACCATGTCACGCCGCCACAGAGCTGAGAAACGTCAAGCCACGCCGGATATCCGTTACAAGAGCCCGCTCGTCGCGCACTTGGTCAATGTCATCATGCAGGACGGCAAGAAGAACCTTGCCCAGCGCATCGTCTACGGTGCCTTCGAAAAAGTTTCCGAGAAGCTCGAGAAGGGCGACCCGGTTGATCTCCTCCTGGGCGCGCTCGAGAACGCCCGCCCCCGCCTCGAGGTGAAGAGCCGCCGCGTCGGTGGCGCCACCTACCAGGTCCCGATCGAAATTTCCTTCGAGCGCCAGGAGAGCCTCGCCCTCCGCTGGATCGTGGCCGCCGCCACAACGCGCAAGGGTATCCCGATGCGCGACGCCCTCGCCGCCGAGATCGTCGATGCCTACAACAACACGGGCAGCGTCGTGAAGAAGAAGGAAGACACCCACAAGATGGCCCAGGCCAACCGCGCCTTCGCCCACCTCCGCTGGTAATCCAGCAATTAGCCGTATCGCGCCCATGTCCGCTGCTCCCACCATTTCCGTCATTACCGACAAGGCCAAGGTCTCCCCGGCCAACGCCAAGGACCGCCCGTTCCCCCTGGAATGGACGCGTAACATCGGCATTGCCGCGCATATCGACGCCGGCAAGACGACGACCACCGAGCGTATCCTTTTCTACTCTGGCGCCGTCCACAAGATGGGCGAGGTCCACGAGGGCACCACGGTGACCGACTGGATGGAACAGGAGCGCGAACGCGGGATCACGATCACCGCCGCCGCCATTTCCTGCGCCTGGAACGCCTCCTGGGGCCCCTGGAAGGGCATCAAGCAGCGCATCAACATCATCGACACCCCCGGCCACGTGGACTTCACCGCCGAGGTCGAGCGCTCCCTCCGCGTGCTCGACGGCGCCGTCGCCGTGTTTGACGCCGTCGCCGGCGTGCAGCCCCAGTCCGAGACCGTCTGGCGCCAGGCCAACAAGTATAACGTCCCGCGCATTGCGTTCATCAACAAGATGGACCGGGTCGGCGCGAATTTCTTTCACTGTATCGACGACATCCGCAACAAGCTCAAGGCGAACGCCCACGCGATTTTCCTCCCGATCGGCAAGGAAGAGGGCTTCTCCGGCCTGATCGACCTCGTGCAGAACGTGGCGTATAGCTTCGACGAAGATTCCAAGGATTTGCTCGGCATGAACCCCGTGACGATGCCGATCCCGGAAAACATGGCCGCTCAGGCCAAGGAATACCGCGAGAAGCTGATTGAGGCCGTCTGTGATTTCGACGACGTCATCGCCGACAAGTATCTTTCCGGTGCCCCGATCTCGGTCGAAGAGCTGATGCTCGGCGTGCGCAAGGCGACAATCTCGCTCAACTTCACCGGCGTGATTCCCGGCTCCGCGTTCAAGAAGAAAGGTGTCCAGCGCCTGCTCGACTGCGTCGTGAATTACCTGCCGAACCCGATCGATGTGCCGCCCATGAAAGGGCAGGACTCGGACGGCAAGGAAGTCGAGGCCATCGTCGACGACAAGGCCAAGATGGCCGGCCTCGCGTTCAAGCTCTGGAACGACCCGTTCGTCGGCAAAATCGTTTTCTTCCGCGTCTACACCGGCAAACTGCCCAAGGGTATGTCGCTGTACAACCCGCGCACCCGCCGCAGCGAGCGCGTTTCCCGCCTCGTGCTGATGCGCGCGATGGATCGCGAGGAAATCGACACCGCCTATTCGGGCGACATCTGCGCGCTGGTTGGCGTCAAGGACGTCATCACCGGTGACACGCTCTGCGACGAAGATTTCGATATCCGCCTCGAGCCGCCGTCCTTCCCCGAGCCTGTCATTTCGATGTCCATCGAGCCGAACTCGAAGGCCGACCAGGAAAAAATGGGCACCGCCCTCCAGCGCCTCGTCGCCGAAGATCCGACCCTGCGTGTTTCGACCGATCCGGACAGCGGCCAGACGATTCTTTCTGGCATGGGCGAGCTTCACCTCGACATCATCCGCGACCGCATGAAGCGCGAGTTCAAGGTCGAGGCCACCTCCGGCAAACCGCAGATCGCCTACCGCGAGACCGTCACCAAGGCCGCCGAGGCTGAGGGCAAGTTCATCCGCCAGTCGGGTGGCAAGGGCCAGTACGGCCACGTCTGCATCACGCTCGAGCCGAATGAAAAGGGCAAGGGCATCGAAATCCTCGACGAGATCGTCGGTGGCTCGATCCCGAAGGAATTTATCAAGCCCTCCATCGCTGGGCTCATGGAGGCCTGCAACAACGGCACCGTCGCCGGTCACCCGGTCGTCGACGTCATCGTTAAGATCGTCGACGGTTCGTTCCACGAGGTCGACTCGTCCGAACTCGCCTTCAAGATGGCCGGTATCTTCGCGTTCAAGGAGGCCATGAAGAAGGCCAACCCGATCCTCCTCGAGCCCATCATGGGCGTCGAGGTCACCACGCCCGAGGATTACCAGGGCGACCTCGTCGGCGACATCAACCGCCGCCGCGGCAGTATCAGCGCCATGGAAAACAAGGCCGGCGCGTGCATCATCACTGCCACCGTCCCGCTTGAGATGCTGTTCGGCTACGTCACCGACATCCGCTCGCTCTCGAAGGGCCGCGCCAGTGCCTCGATCACGCCGTCCCATTTCGAGCAGGTCCCGAATTCGCTGCTCGCCAAGATTGTCGAGTCCTCCACCAAGGCCCCGGCCCGTACCTAACCCTCGTTCTTTGTCCCCATGAAAGGTCAACGCATCCGCATCAAACTCCAGGGCTACGACTATCGCGTCATCGATCAGTCCGCCCTCGAGATCGTCGAGACCGCCAAGCGCTCCGGCGCCCGCGTCTCCGGCCCGATCCCGCTGCCCACGCGCATCGAGAAGCTTTCCGTCAACCGTTCGCCGCACGTCGACAAGAAGTCGATGGAGCAGTTCGAGACGCGCACCCACAAGCGCCTCATCGACATCATCGAGCCCACCGCCCAGACGGTGGACGAACTCAAGAAACTCAACCTCCCGTCCGGCGTCGACATCACCATCAACGTCTAAATTTCTTAACTTACAACGTTAGCAGTTGCCTGTGTCCCCCCTGCGGGACCGCCAGGTTTCGACTAATGTAGGTCGTTAAACGGAAATTCTTCCACCTACCACTTAGCCCATGATCTCATCGCTTCTAGGCAAAAAAATCGGCATGACCCAGGTCTACGACAGTGCAAACTGTCTGATCCCGGTCACCGTGGTCGAGGCCGGCCCCTGCGCCGTCGTCCAAGTCAAGACCACGGAAACCGACGGCTACCACGCCGTCCAGATCGGCTTCTCCAAAAAGAAGCCCAAGAACACTTCCAAGGCCGAGCAGCAGCACGCCGCCAAGGCCGGTCTCACCGACACGCCCCGCGTGCTCAGCGAGGTCCGCCTCACCGCCGCGTCCACGCTCAAGGTCGGTGACATCGTCACCGTCGCTGCCTTCACGGAGGGCCAGCTGGTGGACGTCATCGGCGTCACCAAGGGCAAGGGCTTCCAAGGTGTCGTGAAACGCTTCCGTGTCGCCGGCGGTCCCGCCGCGCACGGCTCCATGTTCCACCGCCGCATCGGCTCGGTCGGTATGCGCCAGACCCCCGGTCGCGTGTGGAAAAACCAGCGCATGCCCGGCCACATGGGCACCGACGCCCGCACCGTGCAAAACCTCCGCGTGGTCAAGATCCTCGCCGAGAAAAACCTTATCCTGGTCAAGGGCGCGATCCCCGGTGCGAATGGTGACGATGTCATCGTCCGCTCGGCCATCAAGGGTCAACCCAGGGTCGTCAAAGCCTAACCCGGAGATATCCAGCCATGAAACTTACCGTTTTTAATTCCGATGGGACGACCAGCAGCGAAAAGGATTTCGCCGGTCTCCCCGTGTTCGAGGGCGACAAGGGCCTCCAGGCCGTGAAGGAAGTCATCGTCGCCATCAATGCCAACAACCGCCAGGGCACGCATTCCACCAAGACCCGCGGCGAAGTCCGCGGCGGTGGCAAGAAGCCGTGGCGCCAGAAGGGTACCGGCCGCGCCCGCGCCGGCTCCATCCGCTCGCCCTTGTGGGGTGGGGGTGGCGTCGTGTTCGGCCCGAAGCCGCGCGACTATTCCAAGAAGATCAATGGCAAGGTGAAGGACCTCGCTTTCAGCCGCGCCCTCTTCGACCGCGCCGTCGCCGGTGAAATCGCCGTCATCGAGGCGTTCGTCGCCACGACCGGCAAGACCAAGGCCATGAACCAGGTCGTCACCCGCATCGCGCCCAAGGGCCGCGTGCTCTTGGTGGACGCCCCGTTCGCCGCCGAGGCCACCCGCGCTTCCCGCAACATCGAGCGCGTCTCCCTCCAGGAGGCCGCGAAGCTCAACACCCTCGATCTCGCGCAGTACAAGAAAATCATCGTCAGCACGAAGGCGCTCGAGGCGATCATCGCCCGCGTCACCGGAGGTAAAAACTGATGAACGCCCACAAGGTTCTCAAACAGATGCTTCTCTCCGAGAAGTCCAGCAAGCTCAGCTCCGAGCTGGGCCAGTACACCTTTGAGGTGTTCCGCTACGCTAACAAGCACGCCATCGCCGAGGCCGTCGAAAAGACCTTCAAGGTCACGGTCCGCCGCGTGAACGTCCAAAACTATCCCGGCAAGAACAAGAAGAGCCGCGCCGGCCGCCCGAGCATGACCTCCGACTTCAAGAAGGCGATCGTGACCCTCAAGGCGGGCGACAAGATCGAGCTCGTCTAAGCGCCGCTCCCCCGGAGACCCACACCATGCCCATCCATTCCTTCCGCCCGCTCACGCCTTCCGGCCGCTTCACCTCCCTCAACATGGAGAAGGGGCTTTCGAAGAAGCGCCCCCAGAAGGCCCTCACCGAGTCCAAGCACAAGACCGGCGGCCGCAACGTCTACGGCCGCGTCACCTCCCGCCACCGCGGCGGCGGTCACAAGCAGCTGTACCGCATCATCGACTTCAAGCGCGACCTCCTCGACCTGCCCGCCCGCGTCCACGCGATCGAGTACGACCCGAACCGGTCCGCCAACATCGCCCTGCTCGCCTACGCGACGGGGGAGAAGCGCTACATCCTCGCCCCCGAGGGCCTCGCGGTCGGCGCCACCATCGTGACCTCCAACAAGGCCACGACGAACGATTTCCTCGTCGGCAACAACTTCCCGCTGGCCCTCATCCCGCCGTCCACGCTCGTGCACGCGGTTGAGCTCGTCCCCGGCCGTGGCGCCCAGATCGCCCGCGGCGCCGGCACCAGCGCCGAGTTGATCGCCGTCGAGAACGGCCAGGCCCAGCTCAAAATGCCCTCGGGCGAACTCCGCCTGGTGCATCCGAATTGCCGCGCCACCATCGGCTCCATCGGCAACGGCGACCACAACAAGCAGTCGCTCGGCAAGGCCGGCCGCCGCCGCTGGCTCGGCGTCCGCCCGACCGTCCGCGGCGTCGCCATGAACCCCGTCGACCACCCTAACGGTGGCGGCCAGGGCAAGTCCAAGGGTGGTGGCGGTCGCCAGCACCTCGTGTCCCCGTGGGGCCAGCTCGCCAAGGGCTACGTCACCCGCCGCCGCTCGAAGCTCTCGAACAGCATGATCATCGTCCACCACAACGGCCGCAAACCCCGCGGCAAGAAGTAACCCCGCCCCTTTCGCACCATGGCACGTTCCATCAAAAAAGGCTTCTTCGTCGACTATCACCTCCTCGAGAAAATCGAGAAGGCCACCAAGGCCGGCGCCAAAAAGCCCATCCAGACTTGGTCGCGTCGCTCGACCATCACCCCCGACTTCATCGGCCACACGTTCAGCGTGCACAACGGCAAGGTCTTCATCGCCGTCCACGTCTCCGAGAACATGGTCGGCCACAAGCTCGGCGAGTTCGCCCCGACGCGCATCTTCAAGTCGCACGGCGGCATGACGCGCAAGGAAATCTAAACCGCCCTTTAACCACACCCATATCGAACCCGAAAGGGCAGGGCGCCCCGCGCGCTGCTGCCGCCTTAACCGGAATCTAAACCATCATGGAAGTCCAAGCTCTCACCCGCTACGCGCGCATGTCGCCCAAGAAAATGCGCGAAGTGGCCAACACCATCCAGGGTCGCAAGGCCCCGGAGGCCGTCGACTATCTGGGTCTCATCCCGCGCAAGTCCGCCCGCCTCATCGCCAAGACGCTCAAGAGCGCCATCGCGAACGCCGAGAACAACAACAACCTCTCGGCCGACAGCCTCATCGTGAAGCTCGCCATCATCGAGAACGGTCCCGTCCTCAAGCGCTTCAAGGCCGGCGCCCGCGGTACCGCGATGCCCCGCCGCAAGAAAATGTCGCACATCCGCATCGTCCTCTCTGACGGCAACTCCAACTAACCTTTACCATGGGCCAAAAGACCAATCCCACCGGCTTCCGTCTCGCCGTCCGCCGCAACTGGCAGTCGCGCTGGTTTGCGAAGAAGAAAGACTTCCCCAAGCTCCTCCTCGAGGATCAGGTGATCCGTGAGAAACTCATGGAGAAGCTCAAGCAGGCGTCCGTGCCGCGCATCTTCATCGAGCGCGCGTCCAACCGCGTCCGCGTCAAGATCTACACCGCCCGCCCCGGCATCGTCATCGGCCGCAAGGGCCAGGAAATCGAGAAGATCAAGGACGAGCTCGCGAAACTCACCGGCAAGGAGATCCTCCTCGACATCCAGGAAGTGAAGAAGCCCGAGATCGAGGCACAGCTGGTCGCCGAAAACGTCGCGCTCCAGCTGGAACGCCGCATCGCCTTCCGCCGCGCCATGAAGAAGGCCGTCGAGATGGCCATGACCCTCGGCGCCGAGGGCATCCGCATCCAGTGCTCGGGCCGCCTCGGCGGCGCCGACATCGCCCGCCGCGAGTGGCAGCGCAAGGGCCGCGTCCCGCTGCACACCCTGCGCGAGAACATCGACTACGGCTTCTTCGAGGCCCGCACCGTTTACGGCAAGATCGGCGTCAAGTGCTGGATCTGCAAAAAAGAATCCGACAACAACTGATCGCGCTCCCGCGCATCCCGAAATTTAGGAGAATTCTCCCATGGCTCTCGCTCCCGCTCGCACCAAATACCGCAAATCGCAAAAAGGCTCCCGCGCCGGCAATGCCAAGCGCGGCAACACGCTCGCCTTCGGCGAGTACGGCCTGCAGTCGCTCACCCGCGGCCCCATGACCGGCCAGCAGATCGAGGCCGCGCGCGTCACCATCTCGCGCCACCTCAAGCGCAAGGGTAAGCTCTGGATCCGCGTGTTCCCGCACAAGCCCGTCACCAAGAAGCCCGCCGAGACCCGCATGGGCCAGGGCAAGGGCCCGGTCGAGTTCTACGTCGCCGTCATCAAGCCCGGCGCCGTCCTCTTCGAGCTCTCCGGCATTCCCACCACCGTCGCCAAGGAGGCCTTCCGCCTCGCCGACGCGAAACTGCCCTTCCACTGCCGCTTCATCGTCCGCGATGGCGCCGCTTCCTGAGGCCTCCGGCCGCTAAACTTCCATCCCGTTCCGTCATGACTTCCAAAGAAATCCGCGATCTCGCCCCGGCTGAGATTACCACCAAGCTCCGCGAGATCCGCGAGCAGCTCCTCCAGCTCCGCATGCGCCGCCAGACCGGCCAGGTCGAAAAGACCCATGAACTGCGCACCCTGCGCAAGGACGTCGCCCGCCTCGAAACCATCCTCAACGAAAAGAAACGCGCGGCCGTCGCCGCCTGAGCGTCCGCCTGAACCCACTTACCGCCATGTCCTCCGTCACTCCCGGCTCGCGCAATTCGCGCAAAACCCAGATCGGCTTCGTCACGAGCCGCTCCGGCGACAAGTCCGTCAAGGTCACCATCGCCTACAAGACCCCGCACCCGCTCTACCACAAGGTCGTCAACCGTCAGACCGTGCTCCACGTGCATGACGAGAAGAACGAGACCAAGGTCGGCGACAAGGTCGAGGTCATGGAGACCCGCCCGCTCAGCCGCCTCAAGCGCTGGCGCGTCATTTCCGTCGTCCAGGCCGCCGTGGCCGACATCGGCGTTGCGATTTCCGAAAAGGATGTCGCCGAGACCGTTCCCACCAAGATCACCAAGGCCTGAGCGCCTTTCCCTAACCTTTTCTCCACCGGAGTTCCGCCATGATTCAACTGCGTTCCATTCTCGAAGTCGCCGACAACACCGGTGCCCGCCGAGCCGCCATGATCAGCCGCAAGGGCCAGATCACGGACACGGCCGGCGTGGGCGACATCATCACCGTCCACATCAAGCAAAGCTCGACCGAAGCCACCGTGAAGAAGGGCGAGGTCGCCAAGGCCGTCGTCGTCCGCACGAAGGCCGCGGTCCGCCGCGCCGATGGCAGCTACCTGCGCTTTGACAGCAACGCGATCGTCCTGATCGACGCCACCAACAACCCGCGCGGTACGCGCATCTTCGGCCCCGTCGCCCGCGAGCTGCGCGCGAAGAATTTCATGAAGATCATCTCGCTCGCTCCGGAGGTTCTCTAACATGGCCACGAAATTTCACGTCAAGCGCGGCGACGCCGTCGTCGTCATCGCCGGTTCCCACAAGGGCAAGACAGGCAAGATCCTCGAGATCCTGGCCGCCAAGTCGCGCGCCCGCATCGAGGGAGTCGCCATGATCAAGCGCCATCTCAAGAAGTCGCAGGAGCATCCGCAGGGCACCATCGCCGAGCGCGAGGGTTCCGTGCACATCTCCAACCTCATGCTGCAGGCGACCTTCGACGCCAGCAAACGCAAGAAGCCCGCGCCCGCCACCGCCTGATCCGCCACTGCGCGCTTGCCAAACCGCCTGCGCGCCTGCGTTACTGACCCTTTTCCACCCAAACTTTCCTCGCCATGAGCTACGTTCCCACTCTCAAGAAACTCTACACGGAGCAGGTCGCCCCTGAGCTCGTGAAGAGCCGCGGCTACAAAAACAAGCACCAGGTCCCGAAGATCTCCAAGATCAACCTGAACACCGGCATCGACGCCGACGCGGACAAGAACCAGATCGCTGACGTCCAGCGCGACATGACGACCATTGCCGGCCAGAAGCCCGTGCTCGCCCGGTCCCGCAAGGCCATCGCCAATTTCAAGCTGAAGCCCAACCAGGTTGTCGGCTGCCACGTCACCCTCCGCGGCAACGCCATGTGGGAGTTCCTTTACCGCCTCCTCGCGGTGGCGCTCCCCACCATCCGCGACTTCCGCGGCACGTCGCCCAAGCTCGACGGCCAGGGCAACTACAACATCGGCATCACCGACTTCACCATCTTCCCCGAGATCACCGTGGAAAACGTCAAGAAGACCATGGGCCTCGACATCACCATCGTCACCACGGCCGAGACCGACGACGAGGGCCGCGAGCTGCTCCGCCTGCTCGGCATGCCCTTCCGCCGCACCGAGTCCGCCCCCCAGAAAACCACCGCCGCCTAACCTTTCCCGCGCCATGCCGAAAACCTCCGCCATCGAACGCAACAAGAAGCGCATCCGTCTCGTCGCCAAGTTCGCGCCCAAACGCGCCGAGCTGAAGGCGATCCTCGCCAACCCGGCCACCAACGACGTCGAGTTCTTCGCCGCGCAGAAAAAGCTCGCGAAGCTCCCGAAGGATTCCTCCAAGGTCCGCATCCGCAACCGCTGCTCCATGAGCGGCCGCCCGCGCGCCTACATCGGCAAGTTCGGCGTCTCCCGCATCACCTTCCGCGAACTCGCCCTGAACGGCAAGATTCCCGGCGTCACCAAGTCCTCCTGGTAAATTTCAACCGGCGGCGGGAGTCGGATATGACCCGCCGTCACTGCCCAACCCACATCCACCATGACCGATCCGATCAGTGATTTCCTGACCCGCCTCCGCAATGCGTCGAAGGCCGGCCTTGCCGAGTGCTCCTCCCCGCACTCCAAACTCCGCGAGTCCATCGCCGCCATCCTCACCACCGAGGGCTATGTCGCCGGCTACAAGGACAGCACCAGCGCTGAGGGCCACAAGACCCTCGTCGTCACGATGAAGTACGTCGCCGGCGCCCCCGCCATCACGGGCCTCGTCCGCGTCTCCTCGCCCGGCCGCCGCCTCTACTACGGCTACACTGAGATCCCGCGCGTGCTCAACGGCCTCGGCATCAGCATCCTCTCGACCTCCAAGGGTCTCCTCAAGGACCAAGACTGCCGCCGCTCCAAGGCCGGTGGTGAACTGCTTTGCAACGTTTGGTAACCCGCCGCGCACCATGAGCCGTATTGGCAAACAACCCGTTCTTATCCCCGACAAGGTCAAGGTCACCGTCACCAACGGCACCGTCCACGTCGAGGGCCCCAAGGGCAAGGTCCAGAAGACCTTCGCCTCCGCCGTCAAAGTCACCGTGGCCGACAACAAGGTCACCTTCGCCCCGACCGAGGACACGCGCTTCGCGAATGCCATGTATGGCACCGCGCGCTCGATCGTCGCCGGCATGGTCAAGGGCGTGACCGAGGGCTACGTCAAGGAGCTCGAAATCCAGGGCGTCGGCTTCAAGGCCAACCTCAAGGGCACTTCGCTCGACCTCGCCCTCGGCTACTCGCATCCCATCCTGATGGAGATCCCCGCGGGCATCAAACTCACCGTCACCGACCAGACCAAGGTCAAGGTCGAGGGCGCGGACAAACAGCTTGTCGGCGCCGTCACCGCGGAAATCCGCAGCTACTACCCGCCGGAGCCCTACAAGGGCAAGGGCGTCCGCATCGTCGGCGAGCGCGTCCGCCGCAAAGAAGGTAAGACCGTCGCCTAAGGCCACCCATGAATACCATTCGCAAAGCCAGCCTCCTCCAAAAACGTCGCTGGAGAATCCGCAAGAAGGTCAATGGCACCGCCCTCCGGCCGCGCCTCACCGTGCGCTTCTCCACGAAGCACATCTACGCGCAGGCGGTCGACGACGACAAGGGCGTGACGCTCGTGTTTCTCGGCACCCTCGCGCCCGAGCTGCGCAAGCAGAAGCTCGCCGCCAATCTCGCCGGGGCCAAGGCCCTCGGGGTCGCTTTCGCCGCCAAGGCGAAGGCCGCGGGCATCGCCTCGGTCGTGTTCGACCGCGCCGGCGCCCTTTATCACGGTAAAGTCAAAGTGTTCGCCGACGCCGCGCGCGAAGGTGGCCTCCAGTTTTAATCCATGCCCATGAGCAACGAATCCACTTCCGCTCCCGCTTCCGTCCCGACCGCTCCCGCCGCCGCGCCCACGTCTGCCCCCGCACCCGCTCGTGAGAACCGCGGTCCCGGCGGCCCCGGTGGCAACCGCGGCCCCCGCCGTGATGGTCCCGGTGGCGGCTTCCGCCGCGACGACCGCAACCGCAACAACCGCGACAACAAGGACCAGGGCGACGGCCCGACGATGATCGAGAAGGTCGTCTTCATCAACCGCTGTGCCAAGGTCGTCAAGGGCGGCCGCCGCTTCAGCTTTTCCGCCCTCGCCGTCGTCGGCGACGGCAAGGGCAAGGTCGGTATCGGCTACGGCAAGGCCAACGAGGTCCCCGACGCCATCAAGAAGGGCACCGCCAACGCCCACAAGAAGCTCGTGAGCGTCAAGCTCAAGGGCGACACCATTCCCCACGAGGTCTTCGGTGAATACGATGGCGGCAAGGTCCTCCTCCGTCCCGCCACGACCGGTACCGGCCTCATCGCCGGTGGCGCTGTCCGCGCCGTCCTCGAGGCGGCCGGGGTCAAGAACGTGCTCACGAAGTCGATGGGTTCCAGCAACCACATCGCCGTCGTGCACGCCACGCTCAACGGCCTGCTCCAGCTCCGCATGGCCGCCGACATCTCGTCGATGCGCACCACGGTCACCGACGCCGACAAACTCTAAGTCCATCCATCCGAGTCCCGCTCCGCGCAACTTTTGCGGGGTGGGGCGCCCCCTCCCAGGAACCATCATGAAACTTCACGAACTCAAGAACGTCGCCGGTGCCATTCACCGCAAGAAGCGCGTCGGCTGCGGCGAAGGCGGCGGCCACGGCAAGACCTCCGGTCGCGGCGGCAAGGGCCAGAGCGCGCGCTCCGGCAGCAGCATCCGCCCGGGCTTCGAAGGCGGCCAGATGCCCCTTTACCGCAAGCTCCCGCACCGCGGCTTCAACAATTACAACCACCGCACCGAGATCGCGATCCTCAACGTCGGCGACCTCGCGTCCCTCGACGCCAAGGTCACCGAGGTCAACGCCGGGGTCCTTGCGTCCAGCGGCCTGATCCGTGGCGGCGAGAAGACGGTCAAGATCCTCGGCGACGGCGAAATCAGCCGCGCGCTCAAGGTCACCGCGGCGAAATTCTCGGAATCGGCCAAGGCCAAGATCGAGAAGGCCGGCGGCCAAGCCATCGTCGGCTAACTGATTTTCGGTTTTCGAGTTTCGATTTTCGATTGCTGCTCCCGCACTGGTCGAAATCCGCGTAATCGAAAATCGAAATTCGAAATTCGAAAATAATCCGATGATTTCCGCTTTCACGAACTCGATGAAGATCCCCGAGCTGCGCTCGCGGATCCTCTACACGCTGGCGCTGCTCTTCGTGGCCCGGGTCGCCGCGCACATCGTGCTGCCCGGCATCGACCCGCACCCGCTGCAGAAGTTCTTCGAGGACCAGACCGCGGGCGGCGGCGGCGCCCTCGTCGGCATCTACAACATGTTCACGGGCGGCGCGCTCCTGAAGGGCGCCGTCGGCGCGCTTGGCATCATGCCGTACATCAGCGCCTCGATCATCTTCCAGCTCATGACCGCGGTCGTCCCCGCGCTCAGTCGCCTGCAGCAGGAGGGCGATGTCGGCCGCCAGAAGCTCACGCAGTACACGCGTTACGCCACGGTCGCCCTCTGCCTCATCCAGGGCACCATGCTCATCCTTTCCCTCGAGCACCCCGACCGGATGTTCCCGGGCTACGACATCAACACCTACGGCCACATCGTGCTGGCCGGGAAGATGTATTTCCTCGTCACCTCGGTCATCTTCATGACCGCGGGCACCATGCTGCTCATGTGGCTCGGCGAGCAGATCACCCAGCGGGGCATCGGCAACGGCGTCTCCCTGTTGATCACCGTCGGCATCCTCGCCGACCTGCCCGGCGCCGCCCAGCAGACCTACCAGATGTTCTTCCGCCCCGTCGGCACCGGCGCGAGCCTCGGCCTGCCGCAGGCGGTCATCATGATCGCGCTCTTCTTCGCCGTTACCATGGGCATCATCATGGTCGTGCAGGGGCAGCGCAAAATCCCCGTCCAGTACGCCAAGCGCGTTGTCGGCAACAAGGTCATGGGCGGCCAGAGTTCCTTCCTGCCGCTGAAGGTGAACTACTCCGGCGTCATGCCCGTCATCTTCGCTAGCTCGATCATGCTGTTCCCGCAGACGATCTTCTCGTGGGCGGGCTCGGCCTGGGACATCAAGTTCTTCCGCGATGTCTCCCAAGATTTCCTCCGCGGGCACGCGATTTACTACGTGCTCTACACGATGCTGATCCTGTTCTTCAGCTATTTCTGGGTGTCCGTCATGTTCAAGCCGATCCAGATCGCGGATGACCTCAAGAAATACGGTGGCTACGTCCCCGGTGTCCGCCCCGGCGAGCCGACCGCGCAGTTCCTCGATTTCATCATGACCCGCCTGACCCTCGCGGGCGCCGTCTTCCTCACGGTCATCGCCGTCATGCCCGACCTGATGCTCAACTGGCTGCACGTCCCGCAGCGCATCTCCATCTTCTTCGGCGGCACGGGCATGCTGATCACCGTGGGCGTCATCCTGGACACCATGCGGCAGGTCGAAACCTTCCTGCTCCAGCGCCACTACGACGGCTTCCTGAAAAAGGGCCGGATCCGCGCCCGCAACCCGAATGTCGCCGGCGCCCTGGGCGAGGCGGCAGATATGAAAACCGTTGGTACCCTGTGGCTTGCGCTCGGCGCGATCGCCCTGATTGGCATCATCTCCTGGGTTGTCCGCCACTGGGCGCTTTAGTTCTTTACTCTGGCCTCGATGGCAGGCATCAACGACCTCTTTTCGCGTTTCGGCCCTCCCGCCAAAACCAAACTCCTTCTCCTCGGTTCACCCGATTTTCGTTCCGAAAACCTGATGAACCAGGTGCGTTCTTTGAATCTTGAGCACGTCTCTCCCGCCACCCTGATGCGGTCGGAGATTTCGCGCCGACCCGGCCCTGCCGGATCGGATGAAGCGACCACGCTGGCGCGTCTGCGCCGCTGGTTCTTCGCGCGCAAACCTGATGCGGGTTTTGTCCTCGCGGACTTCCCGGCTACGCTGCTCCAAGCCAAAGTGTTCGACGAATGGCTCGATGCCCGTGATGAAGCGCTCAGCGCCGCACTCGCCGGCCCCGGCTCCCCCGGGCCTGTCGTCGCACACTATCGCACGCTCGGTCTCCTCCTGGAGGCCGGCGGCCCCGCGACATGAGCGTTCCCCTCAAAAACAAGGAGGGGATCGCCCGCATGCGCGAGGCGTGTGCCGTCGCCGCCACGGTGCTTGATTCCCTCAAGCAACTGGTCCGGCCCGGTCTCACGACGCAAGACTTGGAAGAAGCTGGCCGCGACCTGATCGCGAGCCATGGAGCCCGCAGTTCCGATTACGGTTACCAGATCGGTTCCCGCCGCTACCCGGCGCACACCTGCATCTCGGTCAACGAGGAAGTCGTCCACGGCATCCCGTCCATCCGCCGCGTTTTGCGCGACGGCGACATCGTTTCGCTCGACGTCACCGTCACCTACAACGGTTACATCGGCGACAACGCTGTCACGGTCCCCGTCGGCCGGATTACCCCGCGCCTCACCGAACTCCTCGATGTCACCCGTGACGCCTTGGACCTCGGCATCCGCCAGGCGGTGGTCGGCAATCGCATCGGCGACATCTCCGCCACGATCCAGGCCTACGTCGAGTCCCACGGTTTTAGCGTGGTGCGCGAAATGGTCGGGCACGGGGTGGGGGTCAAAATGCACGAGCCGCCGGAAATTCCCAACTTCGGCCGCAAGGGCACCGGGGAAAAGATCCGGCCCGGCATGACCCTCGCGATCGAACCGATGGTCAACGTCGGCGGTCACCGGATCAAAACGCTCGCCGACGGCTGGACGGTCGTCACTTCCGACGGTTCGCCTTCCGCCCATTTTGAGCATACCGTGCTCACGACGGAAACCGGTCCCGAGATCCTCACGCTCCCGCGCCGCTAGGGCCAAGATTCAGCCAGTTCCCTTTTCCTTTAAACTTTAACTCACAACTCAAAATCCCATGCCACGTCTCCTCGGTGTAGAAATCCCCGCGAAAAAGAAAGTCGCGTACTCCCTCCGTTACATCAACGGCATCGGCCCCACGCGGGCTGATCTCCTCGTCAAGGAGGCCGGCCTGAACCCCGATATGCGGGCGGCTGACCTCACCGAGGAACAGCTGAACAAGATCCTCAACATCATCACCGAGCACAAATGGGTGCTCGAGGGTGACCTCCGCCGCGAAATCGCGGGCAATCTCAAGCGCCTCCAGGCCATCAACTGCTACCGGGGCATCCGCCACCGCCGCAGCCTCCCGGTCCGCGGTCAGCGCACCAGCACCAACGCCCGTACCCGCAAGGGCCCGCGCAAGACCGTTGGCGTCACCAAAGCCAAGGAAGTTTAATCCCTTACGAACATGGCCGAAGAAAAGTCCGCTCCCAAGAAAGAGAAACCCGCGAAGGTTGTCGCCGCTGACGGCGCGCCCATCGCTACCGAGACGCCCGCCGAAAAGAAGGCGAAGGGCCTCAAGGCTGCTGCCGACAAGGCTGCCGCCGCCGAGGGCACCGCTCCTGGCGCCGCCGGTGAAACCGCCCCGAAGGCCGCCGCCCCGTCCGACAAGCCCGTCGAGATGATCGGTGGCGTCGCCAAGCAGCCCACCGCTGAGGACCTCCTCAAGGAAGAGCTCGGCACCATCAAGGTCCGCAAGGCCAAGGGTTCGAAGAACGTCACCTCCGGTTTCGTCAACGTCCTCGCCTCCTTCAACAACACGATCGTCTCCATCACCGACCACAAGGGCCAGGTCATCGCCTGGTCCAGCGCCGGCAAGTGCAACTTCCGCGGCTCGCGCAAGTCCACCGCCTACGCCGCCCAGGTTGTCGCGCAGGATGCCGCCCGCAACGCCATGTCGCACGGCCTCAAGGACGTCGTCATCCGCGTCTCCGGTCCCGGCCTCGGCCGCGATTCCGCCATCCGCGCCCTCCAGGCCATCGGCCTCGAGATCACGTCGATCGTCGACGTCACCCCCATCCCGCACAACGGCTGCCGCCCGCGCAAACGTCGCCGCGTCTAATTTCCCAACCCTCGTCACTTTACTACAATGGCTCGTTACACCGGTCCCACCACCCGCATCAGCCGCCGCTTTGGCCAACTTATCCTTGGCTCCGGCAAGGCCTTTGAGCGTCGCGCCTATCCCGCCGGCCAGCACGGCGCGAAGCTCCGCCGCAAGGTCTCCGAATACGCCGTCGGCCTGAACGAAAAGCAGAAGCTCCGTTACACCTACGGCCTGCTCGAGCGTCAGTTCCGCCGCACCTTCGAGATCGCGAAGAAGGAGCGTGGCGTCACCGGCGAGCGCTTCCTCCAGCTCCTGGAGACGCGCCTCGACAGCACCGTCTACCTCCTCGGCCTCGCCAAGAGCCGCGCCGCCGCCCGCCAGTTCGTCAACCACGGGCACATCCGCGTCAACGGCCACAAGGTCGACATCGCGAGCTACAACGTGCAGCCCGGCGACGAGATCGAGGTCAAGAACGCCCCGGCCTCCCGCCAGTTTGCCACGCGCAACCTCGAGGAGAACCGCATCCGCAACGTCCCCGGCTGGCTCACGCTGAACGCCGAGGCCTTCAAGGCCGTCGTCAACCGCCTGCCCACGCGCGACGAGATGGAACAGAACGTCAACGAGCAGCTCATCGTCGAGTTCTACTCGCGCTTCTAAGCCACCTTCCAACCCTTCTCTAACCTCAACGCTCAACTCAGAGTTCATCGCCATGCCCAAACGTCTCGGAAAGTTCGAACTCCCCTCCAAGCTCACCAAAGTCGAGGAAGGCTCCAGCCCGACCTACGCCAAGTTCATCGCCGAGCCCTTCGAGGCCGGTTACGGCCACACCATCGGCAACTCCCTGCGCCGCGTGCTGCTCAGCTCCATTGAGGGCGCCGCCATCTCCTCCATCAAGATCGACGGCGTGAACCACGAGTTCCAGTCCATCGACAATGTCGTCGAGGATGTCACCGACATCGTCCTGAACCTGAAGAAGATCCTGATCGTCTCCGCCAAGCGCGAGCCCATCACGCTCCAGGTCAAGGCCACCAAGACCGGCGTCGTCACCGCCGCCGACATCCAGGCCGACGCCAACATCACCATCGTCAATCCCGAGCAGGTCATCTGCACCCTCGACACGAAGCGCACCTTCGAGGCCGAGATCGAGATCAAGACCGGCCGCGGCTACCACCCCGGCGAGGCCAACAAGAAGGAAGAGCAGGCGATCGGAGTCATCTCCATCGACTCCCTCTTCTCGCCCGTCCGCCTCGTGAAGTACGCCGTCGAGGCGACCCGCGTGGGCCAGATCACCGACTACGACAAGCTCGTGCTCGAGGTCTGGACCGACGGCCGCATCACCCCGGACGACGCCCTCAAGCAGTCCGCCTCCATCCTGAAGCACCACCTCGACGTGTTCGATCGCGTCTCCGAGGAGGCCTTCGAGTTCGAGAGCCAGCAGTCCGAGGTCAGCGAGGAGCAGAACAAGCTCCGCAAGCTCCTCAACATGTCGGTCAACGAGATCGAGCTCTCGGTCCGCGCCGCCAACTGCCTCAACAACGCGAACATCACCACCGTCGGCGAGCTCGCGATGAAGACCGAGCAGGAGATGCTCAAGTACCGCAACTTCGGCAAAAAATCGCTCAACGAAATCAAGGAAAAGCTCGAGGCCCTCGGCCTCTCGCTCGGCATGAAGTTCGACGAGCGCCTCCTCGACACCAAGAAGGAAGCCTGAGGAATTTCGAACTTCGATCTCCGACTTTCAATTGCTCCGGCAGTTGGAAGTCCGGATCGGGATTCGAAAAGCGAAAATCCAAATTCGAAAATAACCCAAGGGGCTCGCGCCGTCCGCTGCCGCGCCACGCTGCGACCGGATTGCCGATCGGGCCCCGCTTAAAAACCAAATCCAATGCGTCACAATAAACACCACGCTTCCCTGGGCGTAACCGTCGAGCACCGCCGGGCGATGATGTCCAATCTCGCCGCCTCGCTCATCACCCACGGCCGCATCAAGACCACCCTGACCAAGGCCAAGGCCCTGCGTCCCTTCATCGAGAAGGTCATCACCAAGGCCAAGCAGGCCGCGGCCAAGACCGACCCGAAGGACGCGCTCCACCTCCGCCGCCTGGCCCACTCCGACGTGCGCGACGAGACCGCCCTGACGCTCCTCTTCAACGAGAAGCACAAGGAGTTCACGAACCGCAACGGCGGCTACACCCGCATCTACAAGCTCGGTGCCCAGCGCCTCGGCGACGCCGCGGAGCTCGCGCTCATCGAGTTCGTGAAGGCGGACGACACCGGCTACAAGAAGTCGAAGGGCAAGAAGGCCGCCAAGGCCAAGAAGGCCAAGGCCCCGAAGGCCGAAGCCGAGACGGCCGCCCCGGCCGCCGCCGAGGCCACGCCTGAAACCAAGGCCTGAGCCCCTCCGCTCCCCACTCCAACGCGTCGAAGGTTTCCTTCGGCGCGTTTTTCATTTAGCCCTTTCGCCATGCTCGAGCTGACTCCCGCCGTCGTGGTTTACTGCACGTTGCTGGCCGCGGTATTCCTCGGCGTGTGGTTCTATTACGACCGGCGCGACCATGCCCGCTTCGAGGTCGAGCGCCGCAAGACGACCTTCCACTGCATCCGCTGCGACGCCCTCTACACCGCGCCCATTGGGACCGAACTCGCGAAATGTCCGCGCTGTGCCCACGAGAACACCCGGTTGAAATTCTGACCGCCGGGGGTGCGGCCGGAGCGGGCCATTGACACGCCTGCGGTTTGTTGTCCGTTTATTCGTTTTTCCGGCCGCCATGCCCCAAACCATCGCCGTTCTCGACTTCGGTTCCCAGCTCACGCAGGTCATTGCGCGGCGCATCCGCGAGTGCCAAGTTTACTCGAAGATCTACCACTTCGCCACGCCCGCGGCGAAACTGCGCGAGGACGGTGTCGTTGGCATCATCCTTTCCGGCGGCCCGCAGAGCGTCTACGCGAAGACCGCCCCCCATCCGGACCCGGCGATCTTTGAGCTCGGCGTGCCGGTGCTCGGGATTTGTTACGGCGTGCAGCTCATGGGCCACTTCCTCGGCGGCAAGGTCGCGCTGAGCAAGGAGCGCGAATACGGCCACGGCCACCTCACGATCAAGCAGCCTGGCAAGCTTTTCGCCGGCCTGCCGCGCCATCTCCGCATCTGGAACTCACACGGCGACAAGCTCACGAAGCTGCCGCCCGGCTTCAAGGCCACGGCGATTTCCGAGAACTCGCCGTTCGCCGGCATCGAGGATCCCAAGCGCCGGTTCTACGGCATCCAATTTCACCCCGAGGTGTTCCACACCGAGCGGGGCGTGGACATGATCCGCAACTTCCTCGTGGGCATCTGCCGCGCACGGCAGGACTGGACGACGAAGGATTTCATCGCGCACGCTGTCGCCGACATCCGGGCCAAGGTGGGGAAGGGGCGCGTCCTCCTCGGGCTTTCCGGCGGCGTCGACTCCTCTGTCGCCGCGGCGCTGCTCCACAAGGCCATCGGCAAACAGCTGACCTGCGTGTTTGTGGACAACGGTCTCCTCCGCAAGGACGAGCGCAACTACGTCGAGGCGCTCTATCAGCGCAATTTCAAGATCGACCTGCGCGTGGTGGACGCGTCGAAGCTCTTCCTCCGCCGGCTCAAGGGGGTCACCGAGCCCGAGCAGAAGCGGAAGATCATCGGCCGCACCTTCGTCACGGTCTTTGAGCAGTCGCTCAAGTCCATCGGCCACGCCGAGTTTCTGGGCCAGGGCACGCTTTACCCGGACGTAATTGAGAGCGTTTCCATCGGCAACAATCCCGCCTCGCTGATCAAGACCCACCACAACGTTGGTGGCCTGCCCGAGCGCATGAAGCTCAAGCTCATCGAGCCGCTGCGCGAGCTCTTCAAGGATGAGGTTCGCGAGGTCGGCGCCGCTCTCGGCCTGCCCAAGGAGGTCGTCTGGCGCCAGCCGTTCCCCGGTCCGGGCCTCGGCGTGCGCGTGATGGGCGACATCACCGCCGACAAACTCGAGATTCTCCGCAATGCCGACTTCGTGCTGCAGGATGAGATGATGAAGTCCGGCTTTTACTGGAAGGTCTGGCAGTCGTTCGCCGTGTTCCTGCCGGTGAAGACCGTCGGCGTGTTCGGCGATGAGCGGACTTATGACTACGTCGTGGCGCTGCGGATTGTCGAAAGCATCGATGCGATGACGGCGGACTGGGCGAAGCTGCCGTACGACCTCCTGCAGAAGATTTCGAGCCGCATCACCAATGAAGTCCGTGGTGTAAGTCGCGTGGTGCTAGATATTAGCTCCAAGCCTCCCGCCACCATCGAGTGGGAATAAGCCGGAACCGGGCTTTCCTCGGGGCGAACTATAGTCCAACCTGGGGTTCGTGATGCTCACCCTGTCTTCCCGCCGGTTTGCCGCGCTGCTGGCCCTCGTCTGTGTGCCGGCTGCGGCCGTGCAGGCCGAGCCCGCGATCATCGCCAAGGCCCGGGCCTACCTAGGGTCCGAAGCGGCGCTCAACGCGGTCAAATCGGTGCATTACACCGGCTCGATGCTCGCGCCCGTTGGGGCGGACGCCACCAAGCCGCTGACCGTCGGGGTGGAGATCATGTTTCAGACACCCTATCGCCAGCGTACGGTCCGCACCACCACCAGCATCGTGGATACGAGTGCACTCGATGACTACGATGGCTGGCAGAAAATCCAAGATGCCAAGGATCCCACCCGCTGGCGTTTGCAACTGCTCCCGACGGACCAGGTCAAGCGGCAACGGGCCATTGTCTGGGAGAACCTCGCCTTCTACCGCGGCCTGGAACAGGCGGGCGGCAGCGTGGTTGACCAGGGTCCCGTCACCCTGGAGGGCGTCGCCTGCCGGAAGGTAGCCTTCATCCACGCCCCCGACCTGATTTTCTACCGCTACTTCGCCGTCGCCACCGGCCGGCTCATGCTCACCGAGACCGAAAATGGCAGCTCGATCCGCGAGCAGGGCGAAATCATGGTCACCGGCATCCGGTTCCCGCGGAAGATCACCAATTCCATCAAGACCGCCGACGGCAAAGAGCAGACCGTCACCATCACCTTTGACACCATCACCGTGAACGAAACCTTCCCGGCCAGCCAGTTTGCGATTCCCTCGTTTTCCCGGTAACCCGCTTTTACCCGTAACCCATTCCCGTGCGCACCCTCTCCATCACTTCCCGGACTTTTACCGAGGACCTGGCCGCCTTCTGCCGCGGCAGCCTCGTCTCCCGCGAACTCTCCGCGGGCGTCGCCGCCATCCTCACCGCCGTCTATGAGCGCGGAGACGAGGCCGTCGGCTATTACGCCGCGAAATTTGACGGCGCCAAGCTGCAGGCCCGCGACTTCCGGGTGAAGCCGGCCGAAATCGCCGCCGCCGCAAAGCGCCTGCCTACCGCCGAGCGCAAGGCGCTGGTTGCCGCCCACGAGAGTATCATCGCCTTCAACCGCCGCGGCTTGCCGCAGCCCTGGACCGCGAAAAACAAGCACGGCGCCACGGTCGGCGAGAAATTCGACCCCATCCGCCGTGTCGGCCTGTACGTGCCCGGCGGCCAGGTCCCGCTGGTCTCCAGCGTGCTGATGACCGCCACCCTCGCCAAGATCGCCGGCTGCCCGGAGATCGCCGTGTTCACCCCGTCCAATTCCTCCGGCAAGATCGCCGACGGCCTGCTGGCCGCGCTGCACCTCGTCGGGGTGGAGGAGGTCTACAAGATCGGTGGCGTGCACGCCATCGGCGCCATGGCGTATGGCACGACGACCATCCCCGCGGTCGACAAGGTCTTTGGCCCCGGCAACGCCTTTGTCTGCGAGGCCAAGCGCCAGGTGTTTGGCACCGTCGGCGTGGACTCACTACCGGGTCCCAGCGAACTGATGGTCATCGCCGACGAGACCGCGCGCGCGGATTTTGCCGCCGCCGACCTGCTCGCGCAGGCCGAGCACGGTTCCGGCCGGGAGAAGGTCTTCCTCGTTGCCACCTCGACCAAGATCATCGCCGACATCGTCGCCGAGATGGAAAAGCAGCTGCATCTCCTGTCGCGCTCGGAGAAAATGGCGCGCGTGCTCGCCGAGGGTTTCCTGGCCGTCGAAGTCAAGACCCTCGCGCAGGCCGCCGAGGTTGCGAACTACATCGCCCCCGAGCACCTCGAGCTGCTCGTAAAGGATTCCGCCGCCAAGGTGCTGACGCGGACCATCACGACCGCGGGCGCGATCATGCTCGGCAACTTTACCCCCACGGCCCTCGGCGACTTCACCGCGGGCCCGAGCCACGTGCTGCCCACCGGCCGCGCGGGCCGGTTCTTCAGCGGGCTGCGCGTGGCGGACTTCATGCGGCGCACCAGCATCACGGGCTACAGCCGCGGCAGCGTCCGCAAGGCCGAGCCGATCGTGGCCGCCTTCGCGGCGATGGAAAAACTCGATGCGCACGGGCGGTCGGTGAAGATCCGCACGGTCAAAAAATAAGCACGTCATGCCGTCCTCCCCGCTGACGCAGCTCGCGCTGCCGCACGTCGCTTCGCTGCACGCTTATACTCCCGGTCTCCAGCCCACGGACGCCGGCTGGGTGAAGCTCAACACCAACGAGTGTCCCTATCCGCCCAGTCCGCGTGTCGCCGAGGCCCTGCGCCAGGAAATCGGCGCCGACGGTTCCTCGCTCCGGCTGTATCCCAACCCGAAGAGCAGCCCGCTGCGCGCCGCCGTCGCACGGCTGCACGGCCTGCGCGAGGAGAACGTCTGCATCGGCAACGGCTCCGACGACATCCTCAACCTTCTGGTGCGGCTCTTCTGCTCCCCGGCCGCCGCCGCCGGCTTCCTGTTCCCGAGCTACTCGCTCTATCCCGTGCTGGTTGCAATCCAGGACGGCCGCAGCGAGGTGATCGAGTTCGACCGGTCGATGCGGCTGCCGTTTGAAAACATCGCCGCCTCGACGGCCAAGGCGTTCTTCCTGACGTCACCGAACGCACCCACGGGGGTGGCCTTCACCAACGCCGAACTCGAGCGCATCCTGTCCACGTTTCGCGGCATCCTGGTCGTGGACGAGGCCTACGTGCCCTTCGCGCAGGAGAACGCCGTGCCCTTGCTCGCGCGATACCCGAACCTTGTGATCGTGCGCACGCTGTCCAAGGCCTACGCGCTCGCCGGCATCCGCGTCGGCTACGCCCTGGCCCAGCCCGAGCTCATCGGCCTGCTCGACCGCGTGCGCGACAGCTACAACGTCAACCGCCTCTCGCAGGCCGCCGCGCTCGCGGCCCTGGGGGATCCGGCTTACTACGAGGCGCTGATCACCAAGGTGAAGGCCACGCGTGACGCCAACCTGGCGCGGTTCGCCGGCCCGCGCGACTGGTTCACCTACCCGTCGCAGGCGAACTTCATCTTCACCGAGCCGAGGAACGCCCGCGATGAAAGCGGACCGGCGGTCGCCCAGTCCGCCTATGACTTCCTCTGCCGGCGCAAGGTGCTGGTCCGGCACTTCCCGAGCCACGCCTTGACCGCCTCGTTCCTCCGCATCACCGTGGGCACCGATGGCGAAATGTCCGCCCTCAACGAATCCCTCGACGCATGGCTAAAAACACCTCTCGCGTAGCGACTGTCACCCGCAAGACGGCCGAGACCGACATCGCGCTCACTCTCGCGGTGGACGGCCGCGGCCTGGGCAAGATCGACACCGGCGTGCCGTTCTTCGACCACATGCTCACGCTCTTCGCAAAACACGGCCTGTTTGACCTCACCGTGAAGGCGAAGGGCGACACCGACGTGGATTACCATCACACCGTCGAGGAT
Organism: uncultured Opitutia bacterium; assembly: GCA_903839035.1. Classification (GTDB taxonomy): domain Bacteria; phylum Verrucomicrobiota; class Verrucomicrobiia; order Opitutales; family Opitutaceae; genus Opi-474. The sequence goes on along the minus strand of CAIMAQ010000002.1, from coordinate 60,399 downwards.
GTCGGCCTCGTGCTCGGTCAGGCCTTCAAGGAGGCGCTGGGCGACAAGGTCGGCATCAAGCGCTACGGCTTTTTCCTGCTGCCCATGGACGAGTCGCTCGCCCGCATCGCCATCGATGTCGGCGGCCGCCCGCATCTGGTCTATTCCGCCGACGCGCCGACGATGTTTGTGCGCGATTTCAACATCATCCTCGTGAAGGAATTCTGCCGTGCGTTCAGCAACGCGCTGGGGGCGAACCTGCATGTCCAGCTGGTCTACGGCGAGGAGCCGCACCACGTGGCCGAGGCGATCTTCAAGTGCCTCGCCCGCGCGCTCGACATGGCCACATCCATCGAGCCCCGCGCCGCCGACCTGCTCCCCTCGACCAAAGGCAGCATCTGAGGCCCGAGCGCCTCGGATGCGGAGATCGGAGTTCAGAGATGGCAGTTCGCCCAAGCATTTGTCCCACGGAAGTCCCAAGCTTTCAGCTTGGGCATCTTTTCCCATCTTCCGGCTTCCGGTCTCCGATCTCCGAACTCCGATCTCCGCGTCGCGCCATGTCTTTTCCATGATCGCGGTCATCGACAACGGAATCTGCAATCTCCGCAGCGTCACGAAGGCCCTCGAGGCCGTCGGCGCGGAGCCGCATGTGGTGCGCACGCCCGCCGAAGTCGTGGCCAGCGGGGCCACCGGGCTCGTGCTGCCCGGCGTCGGTGCGCTCCGCGACTGCGTGGCGTCGCTGCGTGCGACCGGGCTTGCGGACACGGTCCGCGACTGGATTGCCGCCGACCGGCCGTTCCTCGGCGTCTGTCTCGGCATGCAGGCGCTGTTTGAGCACTCCGAGGAGTCCAACGTCACGGGCCTCGGCATATTCCCCGGCCGGGTCGTCAAGTTCCGCCGCCCGCCGGAGTTCAAGATTCCGCACATGGGCTGGAACACCATCCGTTTCACCCAGCCCCAATCGCCCCTCGCCCTTGGCCTCGCGTCCGAAGGCGAAGCCTTCTATTTTGTCCACAGCTACTACTGCGTGCCGTCCGCCCCCGCGCTGGTGCTGGCGGAGTGCGACTACGGCGGTCCGTTCTGCGCGGCGATTGCGCGCGGCCGCTGCTTTGCCACGCAGTTCCACCCGGAGAAGAGTCAGGCCAAGGGCCTGCAGGTCTACCGCAACTTCGCCGGAGTGGCGGCGAGGGCCTGATTTCGGGTGGCAAATCTTCTAACAGCCGGGTTGCTGCCGGCTAATTTCGCGTCATGCGAGGGCCAACCGGGCAACTTTGCTTTGCAAGCGGCGCGGATTCGGCTTGGTTAAGCTGACCATGGCCACGACCGCGCAGCTCAAACTCGATGACAAGGAATACGTCCTGCCCGTGATGGTCGGCACGGAGGGGGAGAAGGCCATTGATACCCGCAAGCTGCGCGCCGAGACCGGCTACATCGCCTACGACCAGGGTTACGGCAACACCGGCTCGTGCGAGAGCGCGATCACCTATCTCGACGGCGACAATGGCATCCTCCGGCACCGCGGCTATCCGATCGAGCAGCTCGCCCAGAACAGTAACTTCGGCGAGACCGCCTATCTCATCATTTACGGCGAGCTGCCCAACGCCGCCCAACGCAAGGCCTTTGGTGACCTCCTCCGGCAGCACGCCGCGATCGAGCCGCAGATGCAGGCGATCTTCCAGGGCTACCCGAAGGATGCGCCGCCCATGGCGATGCTCTCGTCCATCGTCGCCTCGCTGGCCGCCCATAACCCGCACCTCGCCACGAATGACTTTGAGAAGGACCTGAAAAACTTCGACCTCGCGGCCGCCATGGCCATTTCGAAGATCCGCACGATCGGGGCGATGATCTACCGCTACCAGCACGGCCTGCCGTACATCCCGCCGAAGGACATCCCGTTCTGCGACAACTTCCTGCACATGATGTTTTCGGAGGTGTACAAGGACTACGTCGCCGCCCCGGAAATTTCCAAGGCGATCAACACGCTCCTGCTGCTCCACGCCGATCACGAGCAGAACTGCAGCACCTCGACGGTGCGCATGGTCGGGTCCAGCGCCGCCAACCTCTTCACCTCGCTCTCCGCCGGCATCTGCGCGCTCTCCGGTCCACTGCACGGCGGCGCCAACACCGCGGTCATGCACATGCTGCAGTCCATCCATGATGAGCACGACGACGGCACGCGCTTCATCGCCGCGGCCAAGTCCGGCGGCAAGAGCAACCGCCTGATGGGCTTCGGTCACCCGGTGTACCGCAATTTCGACCCGCGCGCGAAGATCATCGGCAAGGCCTGCGAGGACGTCCTGAACAAGCTCGGCATCAACGATCCGCTGCTCGCGATCGCCCGCAACCTCGAGCAGGCTGCGTTGAAGGACGACTATTTCATCTCGCGCAAACTTTACCCGAACGTCGATTTCTACAGCGGCATCATCATGCGCGCCCTCGGTATCCCGGTGAACATGTTCACGGTCATCTTCGCCATCGGCCGGTCACCCGGCTGGATCGCCAACTGGCGAGAGGTGGCGGCGAACCCGAAGGGCCGCATTTACCGTCCCCGGCAGATTTATTCCGGTCCCGTGAAGCGGGATTACCTACCCATGGCGCAGCGGGGTTGAGGGTGGGCGGCGAGGTCCCTATCGACGTATTCGCCGATGGGGACATCGGTGACCACCTTTTGACCTACTTTTTCTCCGGCTCCGCCTTGAAAATCTCGTCGGTCGTCAGCCCGGTCAGCCCGCGGAGTCCGCGGATGAGCTGCCAGAGCGCGACCATCATCATGGCCATGACGGGCACCATGATGACCGGCACGCTCAGCCAGTGCATCTTGGCCAGCTCGGCATTGAACTCGGGGGTGCCGCCCGGGCTCTTGAGCAGGTAGCGCGCGAGTAGAAAACCCAGCCCGCCGCTCAGGAAAAACGCCAGCGCGATCAGCAGGCTGCAGCGCTGCAGGAGCGAGATGAACCCGCTCTGTGTGCCGCGTTCGCCCAAGGCGGCCTCGATGCGCGGCACGTCCATGACGGTGTCGTTGTAGAAGATCGTTTTGATCAGCGGCTCGCGCGAGCGCATGGTCGCCAGCAGCGCCACGCCGATCAGCGAGGGAATCGCCGCATCCTTCACCGCAAACCAGAACCCGCCGAGTTTCAGGATGCCGAAGATGCCGCTGACCAGCACGCCCACGGTGCCGAGGACCGAGAGCACGTTGGTCTTACGCCGCACGACAAAATCGTAGAGGCCGTAGCCGAGCGGAAAGAGCAGGGCGACCACGAGGCCCCAGACCGGACCGAGCCGGTTCTCCTTGCTCAACTGCGCCATGAGCACCGCCGGGATCGCGACGTTGAAGGCGAGATTGACCAGCAGGTTTTCCGGTTTCGCGGGCGGCCGGGCGGGGGCGGGGGCGGATGCGGGCGCAGGGAGGGGTTCGGGGGTCATTTCGCTTTTGCATTGGAGAATCACCAGCCGTTTAATGGCGTCAAACCTCTGTCCCATGATTCTCCTCGGCCTGAACATCGACCACTGTGCCACCGTGCGCCAGGCGCGCTATCGGGAGGCCGCCGCCACCACGGGCGGGGCGGTGGAGCCGGATCCGATCACCCTGGCCCTGCTGGGTGAACGCGCGGGTGCGGACGGCATCACCGTCCACCTCCGCGAGGACCGCCGGCACATCCAGGAACGCGACGTCTGGCGGCTGCGCGAGGGCATTGCCACGCGGCTCAATCTCGAGATGGCCTGCACGCCGGCGATGACGGCCTTCGCCCTGAAATTGAAGCCCGAGACGGTCTGCGTGGTCCCGGAAAGCCGGCAGGAAATCACCACCGAGGGTGGCCTCGACGTCGTGGGCAACCGCAAGGCTGTCCGGGCCTGCATTGACGCGATGACGGCGGCAGGCATCCAGACGAGCCTCTTCATCGACCCCGACGAGGCCCAGATCGAACTGGCCGCCAAGCTGGGTGCGCCGATCGTCGAGCTGCACACCGGGGCCTATGCCAACGCCTATTTGGGACCCAAGCGGGCCAAGGAATTCCAGCGGCTGCGGCTGGGCTGCGTGCGCGCCCACGAGCTCGGGCTCACGGTCAACGCCGGCCACGGCCTCAATTACGTCAATATTGCGGAAGTGCGCACGCTGCCGCACCTGCACGAGCTCAACATCGGCCACAGCATCATCAGCCGCGCGTTGTTCACCGGGATCGAGGAAGCGGTGCGCGAGATGAAGCGCCGGGCAAACTTGGAAACGTAAAGAAGCAGAAACCTCCTTCGTGATGACCATCCAGCTTCTTCTTTCCTGAGTTTCTGACGTTGCTTCTTTCCGTCATGGCTTCTTCTTTGCTCAACCTTCCCCCCGGCGGCGTGCTGGTCGGCCTCGGCGCCGACCTGATCGAGGTCGAGCGCGTGCGCGGCGTGCTGGAGCGCCAGGGGCCGCGTTTTCTTGAGCGGGTGTTCACCGAGGAGGAGCGGGCCTATTGCTCCGGCATGGCCCATCCGCACAAGCACTACGCCGCGCGGTTCGCCGCGAAGGAGGCCGTGGCGAAATGTTTCACGACGGGCATCGGCGCCGAGCTCGGCTGGCGGTCGGTCTCGATCTATCACGGGCCGCGCAACCAGCCGCTGGTGCGGCTCGACGAGAAGGGCCAGGCCCTCCTCGCGGCGGTCGGTGCGACGCATGTGATGGTCACCCTCTCGCACACCGAGTCGCATGCCCTGGCCGTCGCGGCGATTATCCGGGCCTGAGCGGGTTATGCCATGGATGCGCCCGCCAAAGTGTACCCGCCCTCGGCGCAGCGGCTCTCCAAGACGCCCTCGTGGGTGACCCTGGGTTTTGTGCTCGGCGCGCTGTTTGTGTGGGCGCTGCCCCGCGCGGAAAAATCCGCCGCGCCGTCCCCGACCCAATCCCTGACGGTGCAGCTGTTGCGTCCGGCCACGACCGAGATCGAGGCGGTGTTTGCCGCGTGGGGTCGTTTCGCCGTGTGGGACAATGACCTGACGGAAGTCGCGCTCTGGGACGTGGACAAAAAGAGCTACTCGATCTGCTACGAAGTGCTGCGCAGCGGGGAGTCCCTCTATTTCCGCTCCATCCCGCGGCTCACCCGGCCGGTGCTGAACCATGGCCTCCACGGCCCGATGCCGCTGCAATTCACCGAGACCGAGGCGATGCGGCGCGAATGGCTGGAACATGGCCGGTTTGAGCCGGTCCCGCCCCCGGCCAAGCCCAGTGAGGGAAAATCCTGAACATGATCACCGCCAGCCATCCGATCCTCACCTGCGCTGAGGCGTTGCGGTTCGAAACGAAGCGCTTCGGCGGCGATGAAACCAGGGAATGGCCCGCGATGTTACAGGCCGGGCCCGCGGTCGCTGCGGCGGTCCTGCAGGACTTTCAGGAGATCGGCGGATTCCCGGCTAACAGCCACCTGCTCGTGCTCGTGGGCAAGGGGCACAATGGCGGCGACGCGCTGCTGGCGGCGCAGACCCTGCTCGATCGTTACCCGGCGGCGCACGTGGATGTCCTTTTTGTCCTGGGAGAACGCGACCTGCGCCCGCTCGCGGCGCGGGCCTACCGGGCGCTGGTGCAGACCGCGGGCAACCGGCTGCGTGTTATCCCGGCGGACGGACTGGCCCATGGCTACGACCTCTGCCTCGACGGGGTTTTCGGTTTCCAATTCCGCCCACCTGCCGGGGCGGCGGTGTCGGCGCTGCTGGCCCGGGTGAATGCACTGCCGGTCCGCCTGCGGGCGGCGGTGGATCTGCCGAGTGCGGGGAAATTCCAAGCCGATTTCACCTATGCGACCGGCAGCGTGAAGACGCCGGTGCTCGCGGACCAGAAGGTCGGCCGGGTGCGTTATCTCGACCTGGGATTTTTTACCGGAGCCGAACGCGGAACCGACCGCGTGCTCACGCCGGCGCTGCTGGCTCCGTTGGCGGGATTGCGTCCGCCGTCGAGCGACAAACGCAGCCAGGGGCATCTGCTGGTCTTGGGTGGCTCGCGCAGCTATCCGGGCGCGGTGCTGATGACTGTGCTGGCGGCGCTGCGCAGCGGGGCTGGCCTGGTGACGGCGTTTGTGCCGGAATCGCTCGCGCCGGCGTTTGCGGCGCGGGCGCCCGAGGCGATGTGGGTGGGCTGGCCGGAAACGGCCGCAGGCGGGCTCGCGTTGGAAGGCCGGTCCTTGCTGCAGGCGAGACTTACGCGCGCCACGGCGCTGGTGGCCGGGCCCGGGTTGGGACGCGAGGCGGAGACTTTGGCGCTGGTCACGGATATCGTGAAAACCATCCGGCTGCCGGTGCTGCTCGACGCCGATGCGCTGCAACCGGACATCGTGCAGGCCGCGAAGGCGCCGCTCGTGCTTACCCCGCACGCCGGGGAGTTTTTACGGATCGCCGGCAAGACGGAGCTGCGGGCGTTGGGCCGGAAGCGCCGTGCGATCGTTGCACTCAAGGGCCCGGTCACGCGCGTGAGTGATGGCACCGCGGTATATCACAGTTTCTACGGTGGACCGGTGCTGGCGCGTGGTGGCAGCGGTGATCTGCTGGCAGGCGTGGTCGGCGGACTGCTCGCGCAGACCCCGGACGAACCGCTGCTGGCGACGTGCCGGGGGGTGGTGTGGCACGGTCTGGCGGCGGACCACCTGGTCCGGGCCCATGGCCAAACCGCGGTGCAGACAACTCAGCTGCTGGATTTCCTGCCAGCCGCCCTGAGGTCCTGACCCATGAGCAGCGAGCTGACCGAGCAGCAGGCGTTTCTGGTCCTGAACGCGCTGCCGAACATCGGCCCGATCACGCTCAACCGGTTGCTGGAGGAACTCGGCGGCGACCCGCGCGAGGTCTTCACCGTCGGCCCGCGGAAACTCGAATCGGTGAAAGGCGTCGGTCCCGCGATCAGCGCGACCATCGCCGGGTGGCGCGAGCACTTCGACCTCGCGCGCGAGGAGGAGCGGATGGCGAAGGCGGCCACGACGTTCGTCACCGCGCGCGCTGCGGCCTACCCAAAGCTGCTCAAGGAAATCAACGACCCGCCCATCGGACTCTACCGGAAGGGTGGCTACGAGTTCGGCGCCCCGTGCATCTCCATCGTCGGCAGCCGGCGCTCGACCCTCTACGGGCAGGCGACGGCCAAACGCTTCGGCATCGAGCTGGCGCGGCTCGGTTTTTGCATCGTGAGCGGGCTCGCCCGCGGCATCGACACCGCGGCCCACGAGGGCGCGCTCTCGGTCGGGGGCAAGACCGCGGCGGTGCTTGGCTGTGGCATCGACATCATCTATCCGCCGGAAAACCTCGCCCTCTACCGCCAGATCGAGGCGGAGGGAGCGATTCTGTCGGAGTTTCCCTTCGGCCGTCGCGCCGACCGGCAGAGTTTTCCCATGCGCAACCGCGTGGTCGCCGGCATGTGCGAGGCGACGATCGTGGTGGAGACGGACGTGGACGGCGGGGCGATGATCACCGCGCGCTTTGCGGGCGAGCAGGGCCGGCTGATTTACGCGGTCCCGGGGCGCATCGACCAGACGACCAGCGCCGGCTGCCACCAGCTTATCCGCGACGGGGCGACCCTGATGACGAGTGTTGAGGACATCCTTTCGGAGCTCAATTACCTCGACGGCCTGCGCCCGTCGCCGATCCCGGACAAGCCGGGGGCGCCGGTCACGCCGGCCGGCCGGCTGACGGCGGATGAGGCGGCGGTGTTCGCGTGTTTCCGCGGTGGCGCCGAGCTGACGCCCGATGCGCTGACGGCACAAACGGGTTTGCCCGCCGACCGGCTTTCCGCGACGCTGATGCTGCTCGAACTCAAGCGGCTGATCGCCAAGCGTGCGGACGGCGCGTTTGAAGCCCGCACCTAGTTTTCATCCCACCCCATGAATACCTCGATTGATCTCTCCACGCTGTTTCACAAACGCCAGGCCGAGTCGCGCTCGCTGTCCGCGGAAAATTTCCAGGGCAAGAAGGGTGCCGGTGGCATGGCGACGAAGAAAAATTCGCTCACCCCGGGCGCGTGGGAGCAGGCGATCCACCTCGGCCGGGGCTGGAAAATATCGCCCTGCCTGCCGATCAAGTCGGGGGAGACGGTGACGCTGATGGACCACGAGGGTCCGGGCGTGATCCGGCACATGTGGATCACCTTCGACCAGAAAATCCGCCGGCAGGTCATCATCCGGATTTACTGGGACGGGCAGAAGCACCCCTCGGTGGAGTGCCCGATCGGCGACTTCATGTGCCAGTCGTGGAACCGTGACCAGAACATCAGCTCGCTCGCGATCAACGTGAATCCCAAGGGCGGGATGAACTGCTTTTTCCCGATGCCGTTTCGGAAGCACGCCCGGATCACGGTGCAAAACGACTCCCTGGCGGATATCCCGCACTTTTTCTACACCTTCAACTACACGCTCGAGCCGGTGCCGGACGACTGCCTGTACTTTCACGCCCAGTTCCGCCGCACCAACCCGGTGGCCTACAAGGATGTCTACACCATCCTCGATGGCGTCCGCGGCCACGGCCATTACGTCGGCACGTTCATGAGCTGGCAGCAGAACACCTCGGGCTGGTGGGGGGAGGGTGAGATCAAGATGTACCTCGACGGGGACAAGGAGTGGCCGACGATCTGCGGCACGGGCACGGAGGATTACTTCGGTGGCGCGTGGTGCTTTGATGAGAACAATTTCTCGGGGCCGTATTTCGGGTTTCAGCACGTCGTCGGAAAATCCCGGGAGACCGGCGCCCGGATGACACTTTATCGCTTCCACCTGCAGGACCCGGTGTTTTTCAAAAAGGACCTGCGGGTCACGATGCAGGCGCTGGGCTGGCGCGACCTCGGCCTGCCGAAGGCGCGCTACCACGCGCTGCAGGACGACATCGCCTCGGTGGCATACTGGTACCAGACGCTGCCCGGCGCCCCGCTCGCGCCGCTGCCGGACCGCGATTACCGCGAGATTGTTTAAGGTGGGCGGGCACGTCCCTGTGCCCGCATTCAGAACGTAGATCCCGCGTTCTGCTATGCTCAGGGTTTGGACCAATGCGGGCACAGGGACGTGCCCGCCCACCTTTGCCGCTTACTTCTTCTGTGGCGTCGCGGCGCGGGCGACCTCGGCCTCCCACGTGCCCGTGATCACGTTGCCATATTCCTCGAGACCGCCGGTCGCGCGCGGGCCGGTGAGGCGCGGGCGCGGGTTGCCGATGCGGCCGGTGGAGTAAAACGCCTCGTCGGTCTGGTCCTCGCACAGGAAATGGTAGGCGAGCCCGGCGCGCTCGGACTCGGTCTGGTTGTCCCCGGTGGCGTGGGGGGTGCCGTAGCAGAAGAAAATCACGCCGCCGGCCTTCAGCTCGACGGTCTCGGCCTTTGACTCGTCGGGCTGGCAGCGGATGTGGTGGTCGCTGTTGCCGTCGCGCTCGTGGGGTAGGAGGGATTCCCAGGCGTTGGGCACCACACGCAGCGTGCCGTTGGCGATGGTGGCGTCGTGGATGGCGATCCACATGGCGGTGCCGCGGAGAGGCTTCGGGATCTTGAAGTAGGCGTTGTCCTGGTGCCAGGCGGTGCCCATGCCGGTTTTACCGGGCTTCAGGAAAATCTGGTCGAGGTGCAGCGTGATTTCGGGGCCGATCAGCTGGGTGACGGCGGTGATGACCTTGGGCGCGAACGGCAGGGCGCGGATGAGCGTGCTGTAGAAATTCGCCGGGCAGAGCTGGAGATTCTGCTTCGTGGCGGAGTGGGTCTTCCCATCGCCGTCCGTGGCGACGTTGCGGAGGAAGCCGTTGCGCTTTAGCCGGGCAATGTCGGCCTGGAGCGCGGCGGTCTCCGGGGCGTCAAAGAAACCGGGGACGACGACATAGCCGCGGCGGCGGAATTGCTCAATCTGAGTCGGGGAAAGCTTCATGGGGTGGGGAGGGCGCCATACCAAGCGGACGAGAGGCCGGCATTCAAGCTTTGGCCGCGCGTGACCTGCGCGGTTCAGCCCGGGGGCCAGTTCAGTTGGCGGCCGGCCAGCAGGTGAACATGGAGGTGGGGCACGGCCTCGCCGGCCTGGGGGCCGTTGTTGATTACGAGGCGGAAGCCCGGGGACAGCTGGAGTTTCTTCGCCACGAGTTTCGCCACGACGAGCAAATGGCCGAGAATGGCCTCGTCAGCCGCCGTGGTCTCGCTGATGCGAACGATCGGCTGCTTGGGGATGATCAGGAGGTGGACGGGGGCCTTGGGGTCGATGTCACGGATGACGATGCACTGCTCATCCTCGTGCTCGATGGTCGCCGGAATGTCCCGGTCAATGATGCGCTGGAAAATCGTCTTGGGCATGGACGGATTCTAACGAAATCAGAGAAACAGCAACTGCAGGTTCGCGCTGCGGGTGGTGCGGGCGGCGGTGAGGTCCTGGATGAAGGCGAGGGCCTCCTCATAGTCGCGGCGGCGGCGCGGCGTGGCCCGCTTTTGCGGCGGGATGAGCGCGGGGCGCAGGTTGGTCACGAGCAGGGTGGACTCGCGATAGGTGGCCAGCTGCTTCAGGCCGGCCATCAGCTCGGCGCGGGCGAAGAGCGGGGTGGCGGCGGCGGGCGTCAGGGCGGCGTCCCAGTGGAAAAACCCCCGGCGCGGCAGATGGGCGAAGAGCTTGGCGAGCAGCAGCGCGGCGGCGGCGTTGAACTCGGCGTCGAACTTCGCGTTGAACTCCGGGTGGGCGGCGGTCTGCGCGGCGAGGTCGGCCAAGCTGAACGTGATGGCGCCCTTGATCTGCTCCGCCAGGTAGAGGTCGTGGCCCGTGGCGTGGGCGAACAGCGCGTTGACGAAATGCAGCCGGCGCAGGTCGGCGCGGTCGCGGGTCATTTCGTCTTCTTCGCGAGCGTGCTGATTTCCTGCATGAACTCCGCCACGTCGCGGAACTCCTTGTAGACGCTGGCGAAGCGGACGTACGCGACCTGGTCGACGGTGCGCAGCCGCTGCATCACGGCGTCGCCGATGGCGCCCGAGGGAATTTCGTTTTCGAACTGCGCATCCAGCATGTCGATCACGTCCTCGATCAGCATGGTGATCTGTTCGGCATCGACCGGGCGCTTGTGGCAGGCGGCGCGCACGGCGTGCACGAGCTTCTCGCGGGAGAACTCCTCGCGGCGGCCGTCGCGCTTGATCACGACCATGCCGTCGCGGACCAGGCTCTCGGTCGTGCTGTAACGGTGGCCGCATTCGAGGCACTCGCGCCGGCGGCGGATGGTCGAGCCTTCCCGGCTGATGCGGGAGTCGGTGACCTTGTCCTCAATGGAAGTGCATTTGGGGCAGCGCATGGGTCGGGAAAGTAGCGGGTAGAGAGTAGCGGGTAGAGAGTAGAAAGGCAGCGAATAGTTGGTCGGCGACTGGGATTGGTATGCTTACTACCCGCTACTCGATGCTCGTTACTTCTGGGTTCAGTTCAGCGACAGGAAGTTTTTCAGGATGTTCATTCCACTTTCGGTGGCGATGGACTCCGGGTGGAACTGGACGCCCCAGATGGGCAACTTCCTGTGGCGCAGGCCCATGACCTCGCCCTCGGCGGTCTCGGCAGTGATCTCGAGCTCGGCCGGGAAGGTGGCGCGCTCGACGAGGAGCGAGTGGTAGCGCGTGGCGGCGAACCCCTGGGGCAGGCCGTGGAAGAGGTCGGTGTTCCGGTGCTGGATGGGTGAGGTCTTGCCGTGCATGAGGCGCCCGGCGCGGACGACCTTGCCGCCAAAATAATGGCCGATGGACTGGTGGCCGAGGCAGACGCCGAGGATGGGCTTCACGCCGGCAAACGCCTTGATGATGTCGAGGGTCACGCCGGCCTCGGCGGGTGAGCACGGGCCGGGGGAAAGCAGGACACGGTCGGGATTGAGGGCCAGGGCCTCGGCGGGAGTGATCTCGTTGTTGCGAAAAACGCGCTGCGCCACGCCCAGTTGACCGAAGTATTGGACGAGGTTGAAGGTGAACGAATCGTAGTTGTCGATGACGAGCAGCACTTCGGTCAATCTACCCAAGATTGACAGGGGGGTCAAGCATGCGGGTAAGGTGGAGCACGCTGATGGCCAATCACTTTCAATTGCTTAAGACCGATACGGCCACCGCCGCCCGGCGGGGTCGGTTGCAGACCCGGCACGGGGTCATCGAGACGCCAATCTTCATGCCGGTGGGCACGCAGGGCACGGTCAAGTCGCTCACGCCGGCGCATCTGCGCGAGATCGGCTCCCAGATCATCCTGGGCAACACCTACCACCTCAACCTGCGCCCGGGCTCGGAGTTGATCCGCGATCTCGGCGGATTGCACCAGTTCATGGGTTGGGACGGGCCGATCTTGACGGATAGCGGCGGCTTCCAGGTCTTCTCGCTGGCAAAGCTGCGCGACGTCCGGGAGGACGGCGTGGCGTTCCAGTCGCATCTCGACGGGGCGAAACTCTTTCTCGGGCCAAAGGAGGTCATGGGCATCCAGCAGAACCTCGGCAGCGACATTGCAATGGTTCTGGACGAGTGCCCGCCCTGGCCGTGCGAGCGCGACGCGTGTGCCGAGGCCGTGGCCCGCAGTTACCGCTGGGCGCAGCAGTGCCGGCAGATCGCCACCGACAGCGGGTTCCTGGCCGCGGGCCACCACGTGTTTGCCATCGTGCAGGGTTCGACCTTCGATGACCTCCGGCGCGAGGCGGCGGAGTCACTGGCGGCGCTGGATTTTCCCGGTTACGCGGTCGGCGGAGTCAGCGTGGGTGAGCCGGAGCCGGAGATGCTGAAGCAGGTGGGGGCGACGACGCCGTTCCTGCCGAACCACAAGCCGCGCTACACCATGGGCCTCGGCACACCGCCGCAGTTGCTGAAGATGGTCGCGCTCGGAGTGGACATGTTTGACTGCGTGCTGCCCTCCCGCGTGGCGCGCAACGGTCTCGTCTTCACGCCGGACGGTCCGCTGAACCTGCGCAACGAGCAGTTCCGCACCGACCCCCGGCCGATTGTCGAGGGCCTGGACAATTACACCTGCCGGAATTTTTCCCGCGCCTACCTGCGCCACCTGACGCTGGCCGGAGAAATCCTCAGCTGCACCCTGCTCACGCTGCACAACCTGCATTTCTACCTCGACCTGATGGCCCAGGCCCGGGCGCATATCGAGGCTGGCGATTATGCGTCGTGGCACGTGACCTGGATTGCGCGCTACGAGACCGGCGCGGCGGCGCGTCTGTCGGGTTCAGCCTGACCTCGCGGGGTAATTCCCGTACTCGCCAACCACGGCAGTTTCCCTCTCACTCGGCCCCAACTCCCCCATGCGCATTCTCGTCACCGGCGGCGCCGGCTTTCTCGGCTCCCATCTCTGCGATCGGCTCCTCAAGGACGGGCACGAGGTCGTGTGCATCGACAACCTCTTCACCGGCCGCAAGTCCAACATCGAGCACCTGCTCACCAACGCCAACTTCGAGTTCGTGCGGCACGACGTGATCGACCCGTTCAAGTACGAGGTGGACCAGATCTACAATCTCGCCTGTCCCGCGTCGCCGCCGCACTACCAGTACAACCCGATCAAGACCATCAAGACGTCCGTGATGGGCTCGATTAACTGCCTCGGGCTCGCGAAACGGCTCAAGGCGCGCGTCTTCCAGGCCTCGACCTCGGAAGTCTACGGCGACCCGCAGGTGCATCCGCAGCCCGAGAGCTACTGGGGCAACGTGAATCCCATCGGCAAGCGCTCGTGCTACGACGAGGGCAAGCGCTGCGCCGAGACACTGTTCTTCGACTACCACCGCGAGAACAAGGTGGATATCCGCGTCGTCCGCATCTTCAACACCTACGGCCCGCGCATGCACGAGGCCGACGGCCGCGTGGTCTCGAACTTCATCGTGCAGGCGCTGCGCGGTGAGGACATCACGATCTACGGCGACGGCTCGCAGACGCGCTCATTCTGCTACGTGGACGACCTGATCGAGGGCTTCGTGCGCTTCATGGCGCAGACGGAGACGGTCGGCCCGATGAACCTCGGGAATCCCGGCGAGTTCTCCATGCTGCAGCTGGCCGAGCTCACGGTGAAGCTGGTCGGTGGCAAATCGAAGATCGTCCACAAGCCGCTGCCGGCCGACGACCCGAAGCAGCGCCGTCCCGACATCACGCTCGCGAAGAAGGTCCTCAAATGGACGCCGAAGGTGGAACTGGAGGAAGGCCTCCAGCGCACCATCGGTTATTTCCGCGGCCGGGTGTGAGGGTGGGGCGGTTCTCCATCCGCCTTGGCTTGGGGGTGGAACGCGTTGTCCCTCACGCGTTGGATCGAAATGCCTGAGGCAAACCAGCGTCTTGGGGACAAGCCGCTCCACCTCAGCCTACCGGCACCGGGTCGAGTGAGGTCACCTGCACATCCACGGTCATCTTCCGTTCACCGGTTCCGCGATAGGTGCCCTTGATCGGGGTGACGTCGGCGTAGTCCCGGCCCACGCCAATCCGCACGTAACGTTCGTCGGGCTGGCAATTGTTGGTGGGGTCGAGGCCGTGCCAGCCGGAATCGGGCAGGTACACCTCGACCCATGCATGGCTTGCCTGCGCGCCGCGCAGCTGGTCGGCCGGGCCGTTGTAGAGGTAGCCGCTGACGTAGCGGCTCGGGATGCGCAACGAGCGGCAGATGCCGAGCATCACATGGGCGAAGTCCTGGCACACGCCGCGCTTCGTGCGCAGCACGTCGCGCATGTGGGTGTGCACGTGCGTGGCGGCGGGCATGTAGGTGAAGTCGCGGTGAATATATTGCATCACCGCCTGGGCCACCTGCCAGGTGTCGGTCAAACCGACGGCCGCATCGAGTCCGAGGCGCCACGTGTCAGGGCCCGGTTCCACGAACCGGCTCGATTGCAGGAAATCATGGCAGCGATCGAGCTGGCCGCAGGCCTTTTCCATCTCCGCCAGCGGGGTCGAGGGATGATCCGCCATCAGCAGCTTCCCGGCCGGGGTGGATACGATGGACGTCGCCTCGATGGTCAGCGACTTGTGGGGCTCGGTGAGGTCAAACAGGTGGACAACGTTGAGCTGGAAATCGAGGTAGTGGCTGAGCCGGGTGGCGGGGAGCACCTTGAGCAGGAAGCTGTGGCAGATCTGGTCCTCGGCGTTGGTGGGTTGCAGGCGGGCCTCGTTGAAGCTGTCCCGCACCGGCGCGGCATAGTCGTAGTGGGTCCGGTGAAAAATCTGGAGTTTCATCGGCGGGGGACGGCTCCCGCCGCCTGCTGCTGCTGCTCTTCCTGCTGCTGGAGCTGCTCGTTGTCCGGCGTGAGGAAGGTCTGGAAGATGTAGGCTTGGAACAGCGCGCCGCCGATCTCGTTGAGCTTGGTCTGCAGCTGGTCGATGTACGTGTGCAGGCCGGCCTCGATGATCTCGTCGGCGGTGCCGAACTGCAGCTCGGCAAGCAGGCGGCCGGCGAGCTTCTCGGCGTCGTTGGAAAAACGGTCGGCGGCGACACCAGAGATGCCGCGGAGCAGGGTGTTGACCCACTGCACGCAGAAGCGCACGGAGCGGGGGAAGTCCGGGGACAGCAGCAGGAACTCGGCGACGAGCGCAGGCTGGACGTCGGCGCCGTGGATGGACTTGTAGGCGTCCCACGCGCTGCACGAGCGCAGGACCGCGGCCCACTCCAGGGCACCGGCCTGCGTGACGGGCACGGGCTCGCCGCGGGCGGGGAGGGAGGCGTGGCGCACGTCGAGGATGCGCGAGGTCTTGTCGGCGCGCTCGAGGTATTTGCCCACCTGCTGGAAGAGCCAGCCCTCGTTACGGAGGACGGTGGCGTTGGTGAGGCCCTGAAGGTAAAGGGAGCTCGCCTTGATCTCCTGAAAAAACTCAATCGGGCTCGAGTCGAGCCGCTGCCGGGCGGCCGGCGAGCGGAGGAAGAGGTAGAGGCGGTTGATCTCCTCCCAGACCTCGCTGGTGATCTGGTCGCGCACCATGCGGGCGTTCTCGCGAGCCTGGGAAACGGCGGCGAGGATCGAGTTGGTGTTCTCCGGCTGGAAGACGAGGAACTCCGTCACCGTCTTGCCCGTCGCGCGCGCGTGCAGCGAGGCGAAGAGGTTCTCGTCACCGGCGCTCTGGACGATGGGGATCCAGTGGCCGGCGAGGGTCTTTTCATCGAGGGCCCGGTGGTCGAGCAGGAGTTGGAGATTCACGTCCACCAGGCGTGCCGTGTTGTCGGCGCGCTCGAGGTAGCGGTTCATCCAGTAAAGGCTGTTGGCGACGCGGCTGAGCATGGGAATTATTCGTCGGCGTAGAGGACCCAGGTGTCCTTGCTCCCGCCGCCCTGGGAGGAGTTGACCACGAGGGAGCCGCGGCGGAGGGCGACGCGGGTGAGGCCGCCGGGGATGACGGTGGTTTTCTGGCCGTAGAGGATGTAGGGGCGCAGGTCGACGTGGCGGCCCTCGCAGTGGTTGGTCTCCTCAATGAACGTGGGATGGCGCGACAGGGAGATCATCGGCTGGGCGATGAAATTGCGCGGGTCGGCCACGATCTTTTCGCGGAAGGCCTCGCACTCGGCTTTCGTGGAGTGCGGCCCCATCAGCATGCCGTAGCCGCCGGCCTCGTTGGCGGACTTCACGACGAGCTTGTCGAGGTTGTCCAGGATGTAGCCGCGGTCCTTTTCCTCACTGGCGAGGTACGTCGGGACGTTCGGGATGAGCGGCTCTTGGTCGAGGTAGTACTTGATGATGCGCGGGACGAAATAATACATCACCTTGTCGTCGGCCAGGCCGGTGCCGATCGAGTTGGCGAGCGAGACATTGCCGGCGCGGTACGCGTGGATCAGCCCGGGCACGCCGAGGGCGGAATCGGCGCGGAATACCGTCGGGTCGAGAAAATCATCGTCAATGCGCCGGTAGATGACGTGCACCGGTTGCTGGCCCTTGGTCGTGCGCGTGTAGACCCGCTGGTCGCGGACGACGAGGTCGCGTCCCTCCACGATCTCGATGCCCATCTGGCGGGCGAGGTACGTGTGCTCGAAATAGGCGGAATTATACGGCCCGGGGGTGAGCAGCACCACGGTCGGATCGGCCACGCCGGCCGGCGCGATATGCCGCAGGACCTCGTAAAGCTCGGCAGGGTAGTTGTCCACCGGCCGCACGCCGGTGCCATCGAAGAACCCCGGAAACGTCCGCCGCATCGCCCGCCGGTTCTCCAGCATGTAGCTCACGCCGGATGGACAGCGGGCATTGTCCTCCAACACCATGTAGCCACCGTCCGCGCCCCGGATCAGGTCAGAGCCGCAGACATGGATGTAGATGTCGCCCGGCACCCGGAAATTGACAAACTCACGTCGGAAGTGCTTGGCCGACAATACGTAATAGGGTGGGATGACCCCGTCCTTCAGGATCCGCTGCTCGTGGTAGATGTCGTGGAGGAAGAGGTTCAGCGCGGTGATACGCTGGATGAGGCCGGCCTCGAGTTTTTCCCATTCGGCGGCGGGGATGACGCGCGGCAGCAGGTCAAAGGGGAAGATGCGCTCGGTGCCCTGGGAATCGCCGTAAACGTTGAAGGTGATGCCTTGCCGCAGGAACAGGGCGTCGATCGCCCCGCGCTTGGCGTCCAGTTCCGCCCGCGGGATGGTGCCGAAGCGGGAGACGAATTTCCGATAGTGGGGCCGCAAGGTCCCGTCGGGCAGAAACATTTCGTCGAAAAAGCCTTCGGTGGCGTAGCCGGATAGCACGGTCGGCAGCAGACCCGACCCGGACCCGGGCGGGCAAGACGAATTGGTGGGGGCGGGGGAGACAGCCATGTCCCTCCGCTAAGCAAGACCCGTACGAGACAGGGAGGCATTTGTCATTTGCCAAGCCTCCCTCGTTACCTATGGTCTTGGCCCTTCATGTTTTCCTTTCTGTTCAAACGCTTTGCCGGCCGGCACTATAAAAAATTCCTCGAGAAAGCCCGGCCCACCGTCGCCCGTATCAACGAGCTGGAGTTAAGCTACCAGTCGCTGTCCGACGAGCAGCTCCGCGCCAAGACGGATGAGTTCCGCGCCCGCCTGAAGGCCGGCGAAACCCTCGACCAGATCCTCCCGGAAGCCTTTGCCACGGTCAAAAACGCCGCCCGCCGCCTCGTCGGCCGCCCGATCATGGTCTGCGACCACGAGCTTACGTGGGACATGGTGCATTTTGACGTCCAGCTCATTGGCGGCATGGCGATCCACCAGGGCCTCATCGCCGAAATGGCCACGGGCGAGGGCAAGACCCTCGTTTCCACCCTGCCGCTCTACCTGAATTCCCTCAACGGCCGGAACACCCAGCTCGTTACCGTCAACGACTACCTCGCCCGCCGTGACTCCGAGTGGATGGGCCACCTCTACACGTTCCTTGGCGTGTCCGTCGGCTGCATCCAGCAGCAGATGGCGCCCGACGTCCGCCGCGAGATGTACGGCCGTGACATCACCTACGGCACCGCGAGTGAGTTCGGCTTCGACTACCTTCGCGACAACGGCATGGCCACGCGCAAGGAAGACCAGGTCCAACGCGACCACTGGTACTGCATCGTGGACGAAATCGACTCCATCCTGGTGGACGAGGCCCGCACGCCCCTGATCATCTCCGGCCCCGCGCCCATCGAGCGCGAGCAGCCCTTCACGCGCATCAAGCCGCCTGTGGACCGCCTGGTCAACGACCAGACCCGCCTCTGCAACCGCATCGTCTCCGAGGCCAAGGAAATCCTCGAGAAACCCGGCGCCACCGACGACGACAAGCTGCTCGCCGCCCGCAAGCTCCTCCAGGTGAAGATGGGCCACCCGAAGAACAAGCTGCTGCTCCGCCTCATGGAGACGCCCGAGTGGCGCAAGCTCCTCGACAAGACCGAGACGGAGATGAACTCCGACCTCAACAAGGAGGAGGTCTACCGGCTCAAGGAAGACCTGTTCTACGTCATCGACGAGCGCCAGCACCAGGCCGACCTCACCGAGATCGGCCGCACCACGCTCCGCCCGGACAACCCCGACGCTTTCGTCCTGCCCGACCTGGCCACCGAGTTCATTGACCTCGACAAGGACGCGTCCATGACCCCCGAGCAGCGCGAGGCGAAAAAACTCGCCGCGCAGACCCGCTACGCCGAGGTGTCCGAGGACATTCACGCCATTTCCCAGCTGCTCCGCGCCTATTCGCTCTACGAGCGCGACGTCGAATATGTCGTGCAGGAGGGCAAGGTGATGATCGTCGACGAGAATACCGGCCGCGTCATGCCCGGTCGCCGCTGGTCCGACGGCCTGCACCAGGCTGTGGAGGCGAAGGAGAACGTCATGATCGAGCGCGAGACGCGCACCTACGCGACGATCACGATCCAGAACTACTTCCGCATGTACGAGAAGCTGGCCGGCATGACCGGCACCGCGGAGACGGAGGCAACCGAGTTCAACGACATCTACCGGCTCGGCGTGCAGGTTATTCCGACCAACCAGCCCTGCATCCGCATCGACCGGAACGATTCCATTTTCAAGACCCGCCGCGACAAGTTCAACGCCGTCGTCCGCGAGATCGAATCGGCCAACAAGCGCGGCCAGCCCGTCCTCGTCGGCACGGTGAGCGTCGAGTCGTCCGAGGTGCTGTCGCGCATGCTCAAGCGCGCCGGCGTCATCCACACCGTCCTCAACGCCAAGTTCCACCAGCAGGAATCCGAGATCGTCTCCCGCGCCGGCCAGCGCGGCGCCGTCACGATCGCCACCAACATGGCGGGCCGCGGCACCGACATCAAACTCGGCGAGGGCGTGCGGTTCAAAGTCACTTCCGAGCCGCATCCCGACCTGGAAAAACGCAAGGAGCATCCGCTGCTCTACACGCTGACCGAGCCCAAGACGGGCGAAACCAAGCGATACGACTCCAACAGCGATGAGGCGATCGGCTTGCGGCTCACGCCCGCGACGACCGTCACCGGCGGCCTCTACGTTGTCGGCACCGAGCGCCACGAATCCCGCCGCATCGACCGCCAGCTGCGGGGCCGTTGCTCGCGCCAGGGTGATCCCGGCCTGACCAAGTTCTTCCTCTCGCTCGAGGACGACCTCATGCGCCTCTTCCTGCAGGGCAACCTCGCGTCCCGCCTGATGGAGGGTTCGATGAAGGAGGGCGAGGAACTCGAGCACCCGTGGCTCAACCGCTCCATCGAGTCGGCCCAGAAAAAGGTCGAGCAGCAGAATTACTCCATCCGCAAGCGCCTGCTGCAGTACGACGATGTGCTCAACCAGCAGCGCGAGGTCGTCTACGGCATCCGCAATGCCGCCATCCACGCCGACCGCCCGAAGACGATCATCTTTGAGCAGATCGAGGAAGAACTGCTGGTCCGCCTCGGGGTCGCCGGCTTCGGCGAAAAGGGCGGCGCCGAGCAGACCGCGGTCGAGAGCCTCGTCGGCTGGCTGAACTCGCATTTTCCCATCAGCATCCACGTGAACGAGCTCACGGGCACCGATCCCGTCGCGCTGACCGCGCTGCTGCTGGAGCGCATCAACAAGGCCTACGCCGTGAAGGAGTCCGCGGAGATTCCCGACGCGCTCGGTTCGCTCGAGCGCTACGTCGTCATCAACGCCATTGACCACCACTGGCAGGAGCATCTCACCGAGATGGAGGACCTGCGGAAGAGCATCGGCCTGCGCAGCTACGGCCAGAAGGACCCGCTCGTGGAGTACAAGTCCGAGGCCTACCGCTTCTTCGAGGAGCTCATGAACAACGTGCGGCTCCAGATCTGCACCGGCCTGTTCCGCAGCGCGTCGAACCTCGAGTCGTTCGAGAACATGCTGGCGCTGCTCAGCCGTACCGCCAAGGCCGTCG
The DNA here is from genome assembly GCA_903839035.1 of uncultured Opitutia bacterium. Taxonomy (GTDB): domain Bacteria; phylum Verrucomicrobiota; class Verrucomicrobiia; order Opitutales; family Opitutaceae; genus Opi-474. The sequence continues at coordinate 39,732 of CAIMAQ010000002.1, read as the reverse complement.
GTCCGTCCGACGCCCCTGCGGCCCCGCAAATCACGACGACGGTCTCGTCCGGCGGCACCAGCTCTGCGCCGGCCGAGCCGGAGATCCAGTTGCCCAAGGTCACCGTGCGCCGCGAGGCCCCGAAGGTCGGGCGCAACGATCCGTGCCCCTGCGGCAGCGGCAAGAAGTACAAGAACTGTCACGGCGCCTGAGCGCGTGCCTGCGATGTCGAGTGTGCTCCCTGCTTTTCTGAAGGCTTGCGGGTGGAACGCGTTGCCCCCAACGCGTTGTTCGACCCCGCAGGTGAACCGACTCCAGCCAGCGCGTTAGGGGCAACGCGCTCCACCTTTCGATCTCATGTCCGACTCCACGCCCGCCGCCGATCCGTACGCCGTCGTCCCGACCTTCTGGGAGCGCCAGTCCGAGTGGGTGGCGGCCGGCGTCGTGCTGGTGCTCACTGTGGTTTTGGCGGTGGTCTCCTTTCCGCCGTACAAGATCCCCGAGGCCGCGTACGCGATGCTCGTGCCGGGGATTTTCTGGGCGTACACTCGGCCACGCTTCAAGGTTTACGCGTGGACGATGGTCGCCGCGCAGGCCGTGGCCTGGACGCTCATCCTCGGCTGGCTGCACCATGTGACCTGGTTCGGGCTGATCCTGCTCGGGCCGGTCGTCGGCGCGTGGATCGGGCTCTGGTACCTGGCCGCGTGGTGGACGCTGCCGCGGATGCTGGGCCGGCCGACGATGGTGCGGCTGCCCGTGCTGCTCGGGCTGGCGGGCGCCTGGGTACTCATCGAGTGGACGCGCACGTGGTTCCTCGGCGGATTTCCCTGGCTGCCGCTCGCCGCGAGCCAGTGGCAGCGCGCGAGCATCCTCCAGGTCGCGTCCTACACGGGGGCCTACGGCGTATCGTTCGTGCTGGTCGCGGTGAACATCGGCTTTGGCGCCTACGCGCACCGGCTGTTTCGCGAGGGCGAGACGGGCCTGCGCAAGCGCAGTCAGGAGTTCTTCCTCGCGATGTTTCTGCTGCTGGTGTGCCTGAGCATCCACGTGCAGGAGGCGTTCAACCGCGTCCGCTACACCGTGCCGGTGGCGCGGGTGGGATTCGTGCAGCCCTACATCCCGCAGGACGTGAAATGGGACCCGGCGAAGGGCCCGGGCATCCTCACCGTACTGCAGCAGACCACCCAAGCGGCCGCCGCGACGCGGCCCGACCTTATTCTCTGGCCCGAGGCGACGACGCCGTGGGCGGTGAAAGGCGATGCCAACGCGCGGGCGTTCGTCGAGTCGCTCGCCTCGACGGCGAAGGCGCCGCTGCTGATCGGCTCGGTGGCCGTCGAGAATTCCCCCGCGGCCAATGAGCAGTGGTACAACGGCGCCTTTGTCGTGGACCCGGCCTTTGGCCTGCAATCGTCCTACTACGCCAAGCGCCACCTCGTGCCGTTCGGCGAATATGTGCCGCTGCGGCCGGTGCTGGGCTGGATCACGAAATTTGTGCCGATTGGCGAGGACTTTGCGACGGGCCTTGATTCCTCGCCGCTGGTCGTGCCGCTGCGCAACGGGGCGCTGACGTTTGGCCCGCTCATCTGCTACGAGGACATTTACCCGGCGCTCGCCCGTGCGAGCACGCTCGCCGGCTCCGATGTGCTGGTGGTGTTGACCAACAACGCGTGGTTCGGGGAAGGCGGCGCGGCCTACCAGCATGCGGCCAACTCCGTGCTCCGCGCGGTGGAGACGCGCCGGCCGGTCCTGCGCGACGGCAACGGCGGCTGGAGCGGCTGGATCGACGAGTTTGGCAGCATCCGGGCGACTTTGGTGAACGACGACGGCACCATCTATTTCCGCGGCACGAAGACGCTGAACGTCACGCGCGACGCCCGCTGGGTGGGGCGGTACAGCTTCTACACCGAGCACGGCGACTGGTTTGTCGCGGTCTGCGCGGCGCTGGCGGGGTTCGGTTTTGCCCTCCTGAAGGTGGGTCGTCCGTCGGAGTCGTAGGTCGGGCGTTACGCCCGATACCTTCGAGCGTGCCCGGATATCGGGCGTAAAGCCCGACCTACATTTTCTTCTTCTTCGCGGGCTTCCTTACCCGCAACCCCAGCACGGCCTTGGCCACCGGCCGCTTCCGGCCGCCGTGCAGGGTGGGCAGCCAGGGGGAGCCGAATTGCAGGCAGGCGTCGCACATAAGAAATTTCACTCGAACGGGGAATTTCGCGGCTGACAACCTCCGTTTGGCTTAACACAAACTCCCTACCCAATGACCCCGAAACTCCTCCGCCGCGCCGTCGAGGCGCTCACCTCATTTGAAGTGGAAACGCCCTCGTGGGGCTTTGCCGACACGGGCACCCGCTTCGGCAAGTTCTTCCAGGACGCCGCCGCGATCGACATGAACGACAAGCTGGCAGATGCCGGCCAGGTGCACGCCGTCACCGGCTGCTGCCCGACCGTCGCCACGCACGTGCTGTGGGATTTCACCCCGGGTGAGGACCCGAAGCAGGTCATCAAGCTCGCCCGCAAGCACGGCATCAAGCTCGGCGCGATCAACCCCAACGTCTTCCAGGACCAGTGCTACAAATGGGGCTCCTTCGGCAACAACGACGCGAAAATCCGCCAGCAGGCGCTGCAGCACTGCTTTGACTCCGTCGCCATCATGAAGGCCGTCGGCAGCGAGTATCTTTCCCTGTGGTTCGCGGACGGCACGAATTACCCGGGGCAGGGCAGCATCCGCGAGCGCAAGGGCTACTTCGAGGAGAGCCTCAAGGCGTTGCACCAGAAGCTCGGCCCGAAGCAGACCATGCTCGTCGAGTACAAGCCCTTCGAGCCCGCGTTCTACGCCACCGACATCGCCGACTGGGGCATGGCCTACCTCTACTCCAAGAAGGCCGGCCCGCGCGCCAAGGTGCTCGTGGACACCGGTCACCACTACAACGCGACGAACATCGAACAGATCGTCGCCTGGCTCCTCGACGAGGACATGCTCGGCGGCTTCCACTTCAACGACCGCAAGTACGCCGACGATGACCTTACGCTCGGCTCGATCGACCCGTACCAGATCTTCCGCATCTTCCACGAAATCCATTTCTTCGCCTCCGATCGCGGCCGCATGCCGAAGATCGCCTACATGATCGACCAGTGCCACAACGAGAAGGCCAAGGTCGAGGCGATGATCCAGACTGTCATCATGGCGCAGGAGCTGTACGCGAAGGCCGCGCTCGTGGACCACGACGCACTGCGCGCCGCCCAGGCGAAGAACAGCGTGATCGACGCCGAGCTCATCCTGAAGAAGGCGTTTTTCACGGACGTTGCCCCCGCGATGGCCGCCTGGCGCAAGGCCAATGGGCTTCCCGCCGACCCGCTCGCCGACCACCGGCGCAGCGGTTACGAGCGCAAGGCCGCCGCCGACCGCAACCGCCGCCGCAAGGCAATGGGGATCAAGCGTGGCGGCAGCTTCGCGTGAGGCAGAGTGGGTCTTCGCCCCGCCCTACCTTGAGCCGGTAAACTTCATCCGCCGGATCACGCGGGAAAACACGCCGGGCAGAAAACGCTTGAGCGTGATCGCCCAGGTCTCGGCTCCGCCGACGGAAATTTCCTCTTTCCCGCGGTCGATGGCGCGCAGGGTCGCCTCCGCGCAGCGCTCGGCGGTGATGCCGCGCTGGTGCGTGGCGTCCGTCACCCCGTGCTTTTCCCCGCGGGCGCCCAGGGCGTTATCGGACACCTTCGTCCGCACGTAGCCGGGGCAGACCAGGGTGACCTTCAATCCCGCCCGCCAGACCTCGGCGCGGAGCGAATCGAAATAGCCATGGAGTGCATGTTTCGACGCCGCATAGGTCGAGCGGCCCGGCGTGCCGATGTAGCCCATCACACTGCTGATCACGACCACGTGGCCGGCGCCGCGCGCGAGCATGGTGGGCAGCACGGCCTTCGTGAGGGCGACGGTGCCGAAATAATTCACCTCCATCATGGTGCGCTCGACCTCGAGCAGGATGTCCGCGGCGAGGGCCCGCTGGCTGACGCCGCCATTGTTCACCAGGATGTCCACCCGGCCGAATTTCCCCAGTACCTGTGCGGTCAGGGCGGGGAAGGTGTCGCTCTGCGCCAAATCCAGCGGCAGGCAGAAATGCTCCGCGGGTCGCACGAGCGCCTGGCGCACGCGCTCCAGTTCATCGGCCCGCCGGCTGGAGAGCACGAGCCGCGCCCCCTCGCGCGCGAACGCGGCGGCCAGCGCCTCGCCAATGCCCGACGACGCGCCGGTGATCCAGACGACCTTGCCCGCGAAGCGATCCATGGTTGAACGCTAGAGGTTGTCGCCGCGCCGTCGAGGACGCTCTCCCCATCCGGGACCAATCGCCCATCACTCATGGCCCATCACCTTTGATTGATGATTATTTACCACCAATGGTGACGGCGGGCCATTGCCATCCCGGGGGAAAACTGCGAGACTGTGTCCCCGATGAAACCAGCCCCCAAGTCGAAGCCCCTCACCCCCCAGCAAGTCCAGTTTTTCCACGAGGAGGGCTATCTGATTGCGCCGAATGTCTTCAACCCGGCCGAACTGGAGCCGCTGCGGAAGGCGCTCCACCAGGCGATCGGCAAGACGGCCCGCGAGCTGAAGGCCGCCGGCAAACTGCAGAACCTCCATTCCCGCCTCGGTTTCAACAAGCGTCTGGCCGCGATTTACCGGGATTCCGCGGAGAACGGTAACACCGTCATCCGCTACCTCGAGGGCCTGCGCGGCGGCGGGTTTCATGCGCCCGAGATGTTTGAGGTGATTTCACACCCGAAGCTGATGGCGGCGGTGGGTGCGCTTCTCGGCACGAAGGAAATCGTCGCGTCGTCCGTCTATCGCGTGCGGCCCAAGCTGCCCAAGCTCGGCCGCGGCGATGTGCCGTGGCATCAGGACAGTGGCTACTACGCGTCGCACTGCGACCAGCAGATGATCATCACCTGCTGGGTTCCCCTGGTGGACGCGACCGTGGAGAACGGCTGCATGCAGATCCTCCCGCGCACGCACCGGGGCAAGGTCGTGACCCACCACACCGGGGGCAACGCCGGCTTCCTCGTGATCAAGGACGAGAATTTGCCCGACGACCCGCGCCGCGCCGTCACGGCGGCCTGTCCGCAGGGCGGCGTGGTCTTCATGACCAACCGCACGCCCCACTGCTCGACCCCCAATTATTCCGACCACGTCCGGTGGAGCATCGATCTGCGTTTCCAGTCGATCGAGGCCCCGAGCAATGTCGGCCTCTGGCCCAAGACCATTGACGCCGAGGGCAACGCCGACGCGGAATTCTACAAGAAGGGCAACATCGCCTGTTATCCGCCCGAGGCGGACTTCCTCGTGAGCAGCGCGAAAAAGCCGAAGCAGGTCACCGACTACGCGGAATACGCCCGCCGCCGGGAAACCTACGACAAGACCAAGCCTAATTTCTCCGTCTTCCGTCGCTGGCCGGCCAGCGAGCCGGCCAAGGCCGCCCCCGCCAAGGGTCGCGCCCGCGCCAAGTCCGGCAAAGCCTGACGCCCCCGCCGCTCAGGCCACCGCCCGCCGCCGCAAGGTCGCGGGCGTTTTGCTGTCCGCGGCCTGCCGCCACGCGCGGGGGGTCAGGCTATAGGCCCGGCGGAACAGCGTGCTGAAATGTTGCGAGGAGCTGAAGCCGTGCAACTGCGCGGTCTTCGTCACATCGAAACCCGGCTGCCGCAGCGTGAGCCGCGCGGCGTCGAGGCGCAGCTGGAGGTGATAGGCCGCGGGACTCACCCCGACTTCCCGGCGAAATTGCGCGCAGAAGTGCGGCACGCTCCGCGCCGTCGCCATGGCCGCGAGATCGCGCAGCGGCAGGCGGCGGTCGAGCTGCTGCTCCATGTACGTGACCGCGCGCTGCACGGCATAGGAGTAGGGCAGGGCGGAGGGTGCGGGCGTACGACGTTCCCCGGCCTTCAGCCGCTGGGTCACCAGCGTGATGAACAGCTCGAGGTAGGCCGTGACCGCCTCCTGGCGCTGGGGGTGGTGGGCCACCACCTGGGCCACGAGGCCGCGCAACACGGGCTCGACTTCCGGGCAGCCGGTCAGCGACCGCAGCCGGGAGTGCCGCAGCTCCACCGCGAGCCGGCTGGCGGCGGGCCCGAGCCGGTCGAGCTTCAGGCCGACCCAGAGGTGGTGGTTTTCCGGATTCGGCAAGGGCCCGGTGCCGTGCTTCTCGCCCGGGTAGGCGATGTAAAGGTCACCCATCGCCATGGTCGTGACTTCGCCGCCCGCCCGCCAGGAGGCGCGGCCGCGGGCGAGGTAGAGGAATTCAAACGCCGGGTGTGAGTGCGGCTTCCGGTGGTGTCCGCGGCAGCACAGCGCCTCGCCGCAGTGCGTCAGCGCCGGCAGCTCGTCCACCGGGCTGTCATAGAGAAAACCACTGATGATTTGGGGATCGCGCAGGACTTTCATCGGTCTGGGCTGGGGTTCAGCTTTTTAATGCAGCCATAATATTCTATACATTTCCACCGAAAAATCTGAACGCCAGTTGCCTGCTTTCGGGTTACCCTGTTCCTTTGCTCTTCCTGAGCCTCCCGTCCACCCACCCCGACCGCATCACCTGATTGCCCTCCTTTATGTCCACCCCGACCAATTCCTACCACCTCACCGCGGACCAGCAGAAGTTCTACCACGAGAACGGCTACCTGCTCGGCCTGCCGCCCATCTACACGCAGGCGGAGATGGCGAAAATCAACGCCGAGCTGCCGAACCTGCTCGCGCTGCTCAAGCCGGGCGAGTCGTCCAAGGACATCCGCGAATGGCACGAGACGAGCACCTACCTGTATGAGATCGCGATGAACCCGAAGATCCTCGACCTCGTCGAGGGCATCCTCGGCGCGAACTTCTATTTCTGGGCCAGCAATTTCTTCATCAAGGAGCCGCACAACGCCTCCACCGTCGGCTGGCACCAGGACGCCTACTACTGGCCGATGGCCCCGCACAACTCTGTTACCGTCTGGCTCGCGTTCGACGACGTCGACGAGGTCAACGGCGGCATGAAGCTGCTCCCGGGCTCGCACCGCGGCGGCATCATCAAGCACAAGCGCTCCACGCAGACCTCGTCGGTGCTCACGCTCGAGCTGGAGGATGGCTCGGATTTCAAGGCCGACAACGCCGTGCAGTTCCGCCTCAAGGCCGGCGAGTGCTCGCTGCACGACGACCGCGCGATCCACGGTTCTCCGGCGAATCCCTCCGACCGCCGCCGCGCAGGCCTGACCATCCGCTACTCCGGCACGAACGTGAAGAACGACCTGGCGGTGAACCCGAACTTCAAGGTCTACCTCTGTCACGGCGTGGATGAGTTCAAACTCAACCCCTCCGGTCCGATCCCGACCGCGCGTTACGGCCGCCCGAACTTCAAGCCCGTCAGCAACGAGGAAGCCGGGAAGGGCTGAAGAGCGGCGGGCGGAGCCCGCCGCGGAGATGGAAGTTGGGAGATAGCAGATAGGGACGAATGCCCGGGGTGTTTGCCCGGACGATTTTCGGACTGCATTTCCCCAGCTCCCCTCTCCAATCTCCCAGCTTCGCCGGCATCGCCGGCTTACCCATGACGCAACTGTTTGAGCTCACCCCGGCGGAGTCGATGTTCGCGCCGTTCAACGACCCGATCATCTCCGAGCATTTGTCGCTCAAGGTGGTGCCGGGGTCGGCGACGGTGCTGAAGCGGGACTTCGGCTGGGACGGGGTGAAGGTATCGTGGGACACGGCCAAGCCGGGCACGTTGGCGGTGCAGCTCGAGTTTCCCTTGGTCGGCCTGCCGGAGCGCTTCGACCAGTTCGTGTTCTGCCATGTGCTACCACCGGAAGTGAGCCTCGCGTTTGAGGCCTGCCGCGGCGGCGAGTGGACTTCCCTCGGCGCTCCCGTGGTGGGAATCGGCAGTCGGGATGAAGCCACGTTTCCGATTGGGCGGCGACCGGTGGAAGCGATCCGCTGCGGCTTTACGGCCAGATCGGGCGGCCACGTCATGACGAGCCTGCAATGGTGGGGTGTGGCGCAGTCGAGCCTCGTCGCCGGACTCATCGCCGCGCGTCCGCAGTATGACGGCCAGTGGGAAGGCCTGATCCTGCCGCCCGAGTCGTGGCCGGCGGTGAAGCTGGCGCGCGGGCTGTTGTTCAACGAGAGCGACCTGCCGGCGCTGCGGGAAAAGCGCACGGCGCCGTACTGGGACAAGCATTGGGCGCTGCTGGAGGAACGGGCGAGGCAGTATCTGGCGCGGCGGCCGGAGGCGGACCTCGATGACTATCTGCCGCAGACAGACCAGCGGTACATCCGGGCGCGCGAAAAGGGCCGCACGACGTATTTCGCGGAGCCGGTGATCCTCGGTTTCGTCGGGCTGGTGAACGGCGACCGCGCGATGGGGTTTCATGCGCTGCGCTACCTGATGTGCCTGCTGCACACGACCTCCTGGGCGCAGTCGGCGGAGAGCCGGGTGCGCGGCAGTGTCTGGGACCAGCGCTGCTTCAACGAGGAGCAGGCGACCACGGCGGCGACGCTGCTGCTCGACTGGTACGACTTTGCGCTGACTCCGCGGGCCCGCGTGCTCGCGCAGCAGGTGCTGTGGGACAAGGGCGTCAGCGTGATCGAGCGCGACATGCTGAAGTGGGACTACGTCTTCACCATGAACCAGGGCCCGTGGTTCTGCCGCGCGCGGCTGCTGGCGGGGCTTTACCTGGAGACCGTTTGGCCGCGGATGAAACCGCACACCGAGCTGGCGCTGGCGGACATGCGGACGGGCATGGAGAACTACCTGCTCCCCGACGGCGGTACGGATGAGGGGTTGGGCTATTTCTCCATCACGCTGCACGCGGTGCTGCCGGGTTTCCTCGCCTATGCGCGGGCGCGCGGCGTGGACGTACGGACGTTGCTGCCGGCGGCCTTTGCGCAGACGGGCGGCTTCGTGGCGGCGCTGTCGGCGATGGAACCGGGGCGGGTGCTGACGGAGGGCGACAACACCATCGACCTCGTCGTCGGCGACACGATCCCCATGCTGGCGGCGATTTTCCCGGGCGAGGTTTATTCCCGCGTGGTGGCGGCCTGCCTGATGCAGCGCCGGCCGGCGGGTTATTATGACCAGTATTTCTTTGAAGGCGTGTTCTCCTTCATTGCGGGCCCGGGAAAACTGGCCCCGCCCGAGGCGATTGTGCCGAACTTCGCCCGGTTGGCGCACACGGGCCATCTCACGAGCCTGCGCCGGACACCCGCGGGCCGGTCGGTGCGGCTGCACTTGGTCGGCGCCAAGGCGAAGGCCTCGCACACCCACTTCGACAAGGGGGCGTTCCTGCTCGAACTCGACCGGACGCCAGTCCTGCTCGACCGCGGACAGGTGCGGTACGACGACCTGCGGTCCTACACCCTCAAGCGCACGGAGCTGCACAACACGCTCTCGCCGGTGACGGCGGAGGGGGTTTACCTCAACCAGGCCGGCGTGATCGAGGCGACGATCCCGGCGGGCGAGGGCGATGAGCGGCGGTTGCGCGCGCGGATCGACCTCGCGCATGTCTGGCGCGGGGTCATGGCCAGCTGCACGCGCGAGATCACGGCTGACACGGTCGAGGAATTTTCCGTCATCGACCGCGGCGAACTGCTCACGCCGACCACGCTGGCCTTCAACCTGCACACGCGCGGCCCGTGGGAGATCCGTGGGCAGGAGGCGGTGCTGAAACTGGCCGGGTGGGAGCTGACCCTGCGGGCACCGTGGGCCGACACGATTACCCAGCGCGAGGACTCGATTGATTTCCGCCTGCAACCGGTCTGGCACCTCGAGTGCCGGCTGAACCGAGCCAAGGCGTTCGAGTTGAAGACGGCATTCAACTGCCGGCCGGTTTGAGGCGGGCCGGGCCCGGTTACATTCAAGACACGGATTTCGGAAATATTCGGTTTGATAATCGGGCGGGGGAGACCTTGGTGTGGCTTTGCCATGCGTCGCTTCCTTTGCCTCGGTCTGTTCCTCATGGGTTGTCTGCTCCGCCTGGCCGCGGCCGAACCGGACGCCCATCTCCTCGCCGGCATCTGGCGTTACGACCCCGCGCGCAGCACCGCGCTCAGCTCCTGGGGCGCGCTCCAGCTTGTCATCACCGTGGATGGCCCCCGCGTCACCCTCGTGCGCCGCTGGACGGCGGGCCGGCGGACGTTCGATGAGGTCATGCCGCTCAATCTCACCTCGGCGGTCAATGCCGTGCCGGTGGAATGGTGGCCCGACAACCGCCACCTCGGGGCGTACATCGGCGGCGACAAGACCAAGCGGATCCACGCCACCCTGATGGATGGCGGCCGGATGCTGCGGCTCAGCTCCGACCTCGTGCTCGCCACGCAGCAGGGCGAGCACGCGGTGAACATCCTCAGCGATTACAAGGTGTCGGCCAGCGGCGCCCAGCTCACCCTCATCGAGCTGCGCAGCACGCGCAACGACCCCGTCGTGTATGTCTTCCACCGCGTGACCGATGTCGCCGCCGATGCGAAGGTCGCGAAGGGCAACGCCGAATGAACCTTCCGTCCTCTCCCATGACCCTGGCCCGTCGTTTCTCCTGTCTTCTTTCCCTCAGCGTTTTTGGGTTTCCCGTTTGCGCACCCGCCCAGCCGATCCCGGCGAAGGTCGCCCACGCCCCGGCCACGGCGACGATCATCCCGCTCTCGGACAACTGGCGGATGGACGGGGACGTCCCGGTGCACGCGCTGCTGATCTCGCTGCAGGGCCTCGCGAATCGCGGCCATCCCTGCCTCTACCTCGAGTACCCGAAGGACTGGCAGTGGGAAATTGCGCGTCCGCTGGAGGGATTCCTGGAGAAACGTCATGGCGTGAAATTTGACCGGCTGGCGCAGGACGATATCGATGCGGCGCTCACGCGGTTTTCGAAGTACGCCAAGGGCTTCGTCGTGTGGGACCGGAAGGTCCGCTCCTCGCTCATCGTGGCCTTCACGATCTCGGGCGTGGAGGACGCGCTGGTGGTCAGCGAGGAACTCATCCCGCTCGCAGAAAAACACGGCCTGAAGCTGCTTGCCGACCTGCGCGGGCGGTTTAGCGGCCAGTCCGAGGCGGAGATCTACCAGTGGGCTTACGATCACTACTGGGCGCGGTGCTCCCGGGACTATTATGTGCTGCTTGGCGGCCATGCGGGCGTTGAAATGCAGCCGGGCATTGCGGACTTCGGCGTCATGGAACGGGCGTTTTTCAGCGACCTGTCGGCGAACCCGAAGCATCCCGCGGAACTCGCGCTCGAGCGCCGGATCCTCGGCGGGCAGAACCCGCACAGCATCGTCGTTGGCTGGCATTCCTACGGCAAGGACACCGAGGGCCAGCACACCACGCTGGTGGGCAACTACGGCCTGAAGATGGAGGGCCTGCACAACCTGCCGAACGTCTCCTTCACCAGCCAGATTCCGCTGACGCCGGACTTCAAGTTCACCAACAACCACCACGTCGCCCCGGACGCGAAGCTGCACGCGGAGAAGATGGTCTACGTCTGCGCGGTGGCGACCGACTCGATGGGTATCGGCGCGTGGACCAAGCCCGGCCGCGGCCAGATCCCGTACACCTGGCAGGTGACGATGAACTGGGCCTGGATGAACGCGCCGGCCCTGCAGTATTTCTATGAGGACCGCACGCCGAACGACTACTACATCGCGGGTCTCGGCGGGCCGGGCTACATGTACCCGAAGTCGATTCCCGCGGACAAATTCCCGGCCCTGATGAAGGACGCGCGTTCACTCATGAGCCAGCTCGACCTCCGCGTGATGGAGATCATGGACTATTCCGAGGGCAACCGCCACGTCGGCAACACCGACCTGCCGAAGGAGGTCGTGGACCGCTACTACCACGAGTTTCCCGATGCGATAGGCTTCATCAACGGCTACGGCACCGCGCGCACCTACGACCTGCGCGACGGCAAGCCGCTGATCAGCTACGACTACTACCTCGATGTGAACCGCACGGTGAAGGACGCCGCGGCGGACCTGGAGGAGCTCATCCAGCTCAATCCCGCGCGCCCGTATTTCCTGCTCCTGCATATCCGGGAGCGCAACCCGATCGAGAAGGTGGCGGCCATCTTCCACTCCCTCAGCGAGCCGGTCGAGGTGGTGCCGCTCGATGTTTTCCTGCAGCTCGCGGCCGACGCAAAAACCTATCCGACGCACTACCAGTCGCCCGGCGACCCGGTGAGCCGGAACCCGTGAGCAGGGTCACGACTTCCGCCTCGCGCTTCTTCGCCATCGCCTGATGCTGAATCCATGGCCGCGGTTGACACCTACACGCCGGGAGAGGAACTGGCGAACTGCGTCACGCATGGCATCGGCATCGTGCTGAGCCTGGCGGGGCTGGGGTTGCTGACGACGTTCTCCAGCCTGCACGGCGATGCGTGGCTGATCACGGGTACCACGATCTTCGGCGTCACGCTCGTTGCGCTCTACACGGCTTCCACGCTCTACCACAGCTTCCGTTCCGTCGCGGTGAAGCACGTTCTGCGCAAGTTCGACCACGCGGCGATTTTCCTGCTGATCGCTGGCTCCTACACCCCCTTCCTGCTCGTCACGCTCCGCGGTCCGTGGGGCTGGACCCTGTTTGGCGTGATCTGGGGACTGGCGGTTGCGGGGATTGCGCTGAAGTTCTGGTTTGCCGGCCGGTTTAAGGTGGGCTCGACGCTCGTCTATATCGCGATGGGCTGGCTGGTCCTGACGGTGCTGCGCCCGCTGCTGGTGCTGTTGCCGCGCGAAGGCTTCTGGCTGCTGCTGGCGGGCGGCTTTTGCTACACGGGTGGGGCGGTTTTCTACCTCTGGAAACGCCTGCCGTATCACCACGCCGTGTGGCACCTCTGGGTGCTGGCGGGCAGCGCCTGCCACTGGGCGGCGGTGTTTTTCTACGTGGTGCCGGTCAGGGGTTGAGGCGCCAGATGGCGGCGTTCAGGACGACCGCAAACGTCACCCAGGCAAAGTAGGGCGCCCACAGCCAGCCGGCCAGCCGGTCGATCCGCGCAAAGCGGAGCAGCAGGAAGGCGAGGGTGGCCCACAACACGCCGTTGTCCACGAGCGCCCAGCCCGGCCGGTGGAGACCGAAGAACAGCACCGACCAGAATGCATTCAACGCCAGGCTCACGAAAAAGAGCCGCAGCGCGAGCCGGCTTTCGTGGGTGTTTGGACTCAGCCAGACGCGCCACGCGGCAATGCTCATCAGCAGGTAGAGGAGGGTCCACACCGGGCCAAAGACGGCGGACGGAGGGTTCCAAGAGGGCTTGATGAGTGTCGGATACCATGTGCGCACCGACTCAAATGTCGCCAGCCCGCCAATGGCGGAAGCGGCGAATGAGGCCAGGAGAATTAGGGCAAGGGCAAGCCAGCGGTTCATAGGATTTTGGGAGCGGGTGGTCTTGGTCATGTCGCCGTTCGGAGGCGATAGTTCATTCATGACAACAATTTAGTCCACCGTAGCTTGTCTCGGTCCGAAATAAGACAACATTCGTCGCCGGCAGTTCGCCATTTCCCCATGAAACTACGCCTTCTCTACCTTGCCGGCCTCCTGTTGAGTGCGGGCCTTTCCCTGTCCGCGGCGGACTCTCCGTCGAAACTCAATGGCACCTGGACGCTCGATGTGGCACGCAGCACCCCCATCCGGCCTTGGGACAAGGAGTCCCTCACTATTGCGGTGACCGGCGACACCACGGTCCTCACCCGCAACCTCGCCTGGGGCGCCGACCGCAAGGCCGGCGACACGACCACGGTGAAGACCGACGGCAAGACCGTCACGGCCGGCTCCGTGGGCTACTGGCTCGATACCTGGTACACCAACGTCTACATCGGCGGCGACCACCAGAAGCACGTCACGGGCGAGTGGCTCGACGGCGGCCGCGTGCTGAAGCTGGAGACGAACCTCTTCATCGAGGCGCAGCAGGGCGACCATGCGGTCCACATCTACGACGAGTACCGCCTCTCGGCGGACGGCAAGACGCTGAAACTCTTCGAGCTCCGCTCCACCCGCGACGAAGCCCTGGTCTACATCTTCACCCGCGCCTGAACCTGCCCGCCCCCGCCATGAAAAACATTTTCAAGCTCCTCGCCCTGTTCACGTTCGCCGCCGCGGTGCTCGCGCCGGCCCTCCGCGCCGTGCCTGGCGTGAGCGGCCCCGCGCCGAAGACCGCCTTTCTCATCCCGGTGAAGGACAACTGGGAGATCAATCCCGCCAAGCCCGGCGCGCCTGCCGCCCTTGCGGAAAACCTGCTGCTCATCGCGCTCCAGGGCCTCGCCAATACCGACGCCCCGCGCGTGTACATCGAGTACCCCGAGACCTGGCACTTTCATGACTTCAACCCGCTGAAGGATTTCTACGCCACGAAGTACGGCGTGAAGTTCACGCGGCTCGACACGGTGGACGCGGCGCTCAAGGAGCTGGCGCCCTTTGCCAAGGGGTATGTGGTCTGGGACAAGCACGTCCGCGCCTCGATCAACGTCGCCCTCACCGCCGCCGGCGTACTGCGCGCGGTCGTGGTCAACGAGGACCTGATCCCGCTCGCCGCGAAGCACGGGCTGAAGCCGCTGGCGGACTTCCGCGGACAGTTCACCGGCCAGACCGACCTCCAGATCTACCGCTGGGCCTACAACAAATATTGGAAGGACTGCAGCCGCGACTACATCATCTGGATGGGCGGCGTGGCGGGCAACAGCATGGAGCCCGGCGTGGCGGACCTCGCGATCGCCTTCGGCGCGTTCGTCACCGATCTCTCGGCCAACCCGAAGGACAAGGAGGAACTCGCCTTTCACAAGGAGTTGCTCGCCCAGCTGAAACCCACGGCGTGGATCATGGGCTGGCACTCGTACGCGAAGGACACGGAGGGCCAGTGGATCACGCTGACGTCCGGCTTTGGCCTCAAGGCGATCGGCCTGAACACCTTCCCCAACGGCACCTTCATGAGCCAGATCGGCTTCTCGCCGGGCTTCAAGCTGACCAACAACAACCACGTCACGCGCGACAGCGTGGTGGCCGCGGAGAAGAAATTCTACGTCTGCCTCGTGCAGTCCGACAGCATGGGGATCGGCGCCTGGACCGAGCCCGAGCGCGGCTCGATTCCCTACAACTGGGAAGTCGGCGTGGACGGCGCCAAGTGGTATCCGGCGGCGATGGAGATGTTCACGAAGGACAAGACCCCGAACGACTACTTCATCGGCGGCCAGTCGGGCTACATGTACCCGGCCGCGGTGCCGGCGGACCGTTTCCCGGGCCTGATGCAGGAGATGAACGCGCTGATGCCGCTGATGGACCAGCACACGGTCGGCATCATGGACCACACCGACCGCGGCATCCCGATCGGCTATTTTGATCTGCCGAAACACGTGGTGGATGAGTATTACGCCGGCGCTCCCGGCGTGATCGGTTTCATCAACGGCTACGCCGCCGCGCACACCTTCGACGTCCGCAACGGCCAGGCGATGATGTCGTACGATTACTACCTCGACGAACACCGGCCGGTGGCCAGCGCGATTGCCGACCTCGACGAGCTGGCGCGTCTGAATCCGGTGCGGCCGTATTACATGCTCATCCACGTGCGCGAATCGAACAGCCTCAAGCGCGTGATCAGCATCATGAACGGCCTCGAGGAAAAGCCCGAGATCGTGCCCCTCGACACCTTCCTGAAGCTCGCCGCGAGCAACCCGACCTTCAAGGTGCGCTACAAGGACGTGAAGCCCGCCGGCAAGGCGTGGGATTCGCAGACGCAGTGAGGTTTTGGTAGGGCGGGGTCAGTGACCCCGCCTTACAGCCCGGCAATCTTTCCTTCGGCCAGTTTCCGCAGGAACAGCGCGCAGAGCGAAGCGCGCTCGACGAGGCTGGGGAGCACGCAGAATTCGCGATCGCTGTGCAGGTGGTCGCCGATGACGCCGAGACCGTCGAGATTCGGGAGCCCGGCGGAGGAAAGCAGGTTGCCGTCGGAGCCGCCGCCGGCGTGGACCCAGGAAAACGGGGCGAGGCCGAGCTCCTGGCCGCACTGCTGATAGGCGGCGAACACGGCCTCCTCGACCGGCCCGCACTCCTTGGGCGGCCGGTTGAAGCTGCCGGTGATCTCGATCCGCAGGCCCTCGCGGGCGTTGATGGGGGCGGCGAGCTCGGCGAGGCGGGCGAGGACGGCGTCACGCTCCACCGTGCGCGTGATCCGCACGTCGAGCAGGGCCTGGGCGAAATCGGGCACGACATTGGTGGCCTCGCTGCCGCCGCGGATGAGGCCGATGTTGAGCAGAACGCCCGGCAATTCCGCGGGGATGCGATGGGCGCCGACCAGGAACTCCGCGAGGGCGGCAATGGCGTTGCGCGCGTCGCTGGGGGACTTGCCGGCATGACCGGCGCGGCCGCGGGCCGTGGCGACAAAGTTGCCGGTGCCCTTGCGCGATTGCACGAGGTTGCCGTTGGGCCGGGCGGGTTCGAAGACGAGTCCGAGCCGGTGGCGTTTCGCCGCCTCCACGAACAGGGCCGCGCTGCCAAAGGAACCGGTTTCCTCGTCGGGGGTAAGCAGCACCTCAAAGCCAAGGGTGGGCGGCGGGGTGGAGGCGAGGTAGGTCTGCAGCGCGGCGAGCATCACGACGAGCCCGCCCTTCATGTCGGTCACGCCGGGTCCGCGGAGCGTGCGGTCATCCACGAGTTCGCAGCGCTGGAACGGATTATTCGCGCTGTAGACGGTGTCGAAGTGTCCGCTGAGCAGCACCTGGTTCGGCGCCTCCGGCCGGTAGCGCACGCGGAGGGCCTGCGCGGTGGTGTTGGCGCAGGGGACCCGCTCGGCCTTCACGCCGGGCAGGGCGGCAAAGTCGGCCTCGAGCAGACCGAGCATGGCGGCGAGTCCGGCGAGGTGGTCGCTGCCGGAGTTTTGATTCGCCCAGCGGATGAGCCGGTCGCGGAGGGAGGAAAGGTCGGGAGTCACGGAAAAGAATCGCGGAAACGCGAAAGTGCCGAAGCGCTGAATAAAGCCAAGGGGCGACCTCCGAGGCTTAGACCCGGCCGTTGATGACGGCTTCGATGCGGTAACCGTCGGGGTCGAAGACGAAGGCGGCGTAGTAATTCTTGCCGTACTCCGGATTCAGGCCCGGGCCGCCGTTGTCCTTGCCGCCGTGTTTCAGTGCAGCCTTGTAGAATGCATCCACGGCCTTCCGCGAGCGCGCGACGAAGGCGAGGTGGAAGCCGTCACCCGTCATGATCTTCTCCTGCTTGCGCAGTCGGAGGGCGAACTGGTCCTGGTTTTTGACGAGACCGTAGCCGATGACCCGCTCGTGCGTGTACACCCGCTTGTAGCCCAGCGCCTTCATCACCGGATCATAGAACGCGGCCGAGCGCTTCAAGTCCCGGGACGGCAGCGAGAGATGGTGAATGAAACGCATGGCGGGAGAACGGCTTAAACGTAGGCGACGCGCCCGGCCTTCGGCCTGACGCCGGATTTCGACCAGTCGTAGGGCACGAAGCCGAGCTTCAGGGCCGGGGAATTTTTCGCGAGCTGCCAGGTCTTTTTACCCTCGGTGAGCTTTGGGTCGGCGACGATCGTGAGCTGGTCGTGTCCGGCATTTTTCCACGCGGCAAAGCTGAGCTTGTGCGGGTTGCCCTCCTTGAGGTGCGTCTCAGGGTTCAGGCTCGGAGCGAGCCGGCCACCGGGAAACCAAATGCAGTTGGCGTTGGCGATGAGCGCGCCGGATGCGATGTTGCCCTTGTAGCCGCCCTTGTAGAGCGACGCGCTGGGACCGAGCAGGATGTTGTTGAAGAAACTCGCGCTGAAGTAGCCGGGCTCGATGCGCGAGACGGAGCAGAGCGCGTTCTTGCCGCGGGCAAAAATGTTGCTCCGGACGATGTTCTCGTGGCCGTAGTGGATGTTGAACGGCGCATCCTTGGTGTCGTGGACGAGATTGTGCTCCACGAGGATGTACGAGCTGCCCTCGTCGAGGTACACGCCCCAGCCGCCGTAGTCGTGCGAGAAGATGTCGTGCAAGTGGTTTCCGCGCAGGACGGTGCCGGGCTGGATGCCGAGCGTGTAGATGCCGCCCATGTCGCTCAGGATGCCGGCGCCGATGTGGTGGATGTGGTTGTTCTCGATCCGGTTGTTGCAGCTGATCGTGTCGCGGAACCCCCACGTCCAGCCGGTGGAAATGCCGGTGTAGCACGTGTCATGGATATGGTTGTGCGCCACGACGCAATCGGCGGCATGGGCGAGCAGCACGCCGATGCCCTGGTGGAAAATCCGGCCGATATGGTGGATGTGGTTGTCGGTGATCCGGAGATTGCCGGTGCGGCGCTCCGCGAAGCCGTCGAGATCGGCGCCGCCCGCGCGGATGCCGCCCGCGCCGAGGTCGTGCAGGTCGTTGCCGATGGCGGAGCATTCGCGGCAGCCGGGCCCGAATTCCAGGCCATACAGGCCGACCAGCTCGATGGTGCAGTCCGTCACGGCGCAGTCGCGTGCGGCGCGGAACGTCAGCGCGCCCGGCACCGCGATGGCGGCCTGCGGGCTGCCCCCGATGGGCGCGTCGTTCCCCTCGAGCAGGAAGTGGCCGAGGATGTGCGCCTCGGTCAGCGGGGAATACCAGTCGGCGTGACGGAAGGTGAGGCCGGAGAATTCCAGGCCGCGCACGGGCAGGGTGCCATAGACATCGAGGCGGTCACCGGCCTCGCCGAAGACCTTGCCACCGGCCCGGACAAAGGTGTGCAGGCGCGGTGCGTAGATCGCGGTGTTGGCGGGCGTCTCGCCGGGGCGCGGCAGATAGTAGAGCCGGCCGGTCTCGCGGCTGAGGTACCATTCGCCGGGCTCGGTCAGTGCCTCGAAGAGGTTATCAATGTAGTAGCGGGCGAAGTTGCGACCGCCGGCGGAATTGACGTAGGCCTCGTACAGGGTGAACGCGGAGCGGCGCGCGAAGCTCAGCCAGCCGGTGCGCGGGTTGAGCGCGGGCTTCGGCAGGCGCTCCTCGATCCAGTAGTGCAGCAGCACGAACTCGGCGTCGGGCAGCGAGGCCCACGCGGGGGAGACGTCGCCGGGCTTCGGCTTGAACGTATCGCGGCCGTCGCCCAAGCCGACTTTCTCCGGCTCGAGGATATCGCCGATGTGGAAAACGTTCTTGGTGCCTTTTTCGTCCGGCGAGAATTTCGGCAGGCGCGCGCGGGGGGCCCGGCGGCCGTTGACGAAGAGTGAGCGGAAGTAGCGCTTGCCGGCCACGACGTCGGGCAGGTCGAGGGTCCACTCGGTCCGGCCATTGCGCGTGCCCACTTTCCAGCCGGTGAGTTTTTCGCCGCCGTCGAACACCGGCGACGCGCCGGGTGCGGCGGCGAAGCGCGTGTGCGAGTCGGTCTGGTCAAATACAACCATCTCGGCCTGTTCATAGCGGCCGGCGTGTACCTGCACCGTGACGGGGTCGGTCAGTTTGCCGGCGGCGCGGAGCTGGCGCAGGTTGTTGCGGGCGCCGGCCAGCGTGGCCCAGGGGCGGGAGACGGAACCGGGAGCCGAGTCGCGTCCACGGGGTGAAAGATGGAAGACATGCATGGGGAAAGCAGCGCGAGCCAAGCGCGGGCGCCCCGTCTTGCGAAGGCAAATCGGTCCCGCCGGCTGATTATTTCAGGGCGCGCACCGCGGGGAAAACGCCGCGAGCTTGGCCTCGTCGCGCACGTCGTTCGTCCGCAGGCTGCTGCAGAGGTCGAAGCCCTGCGGTCGCACCTGGGCGGAGGCACCGTGGGCGACGGCGGGGCGGGCCTTGGTGGCGGACTTGATGCAGCAGATTTTGACGACGGGTAGGGAGGCCATGACCGCGAAGTATCGTCCGCCGGGGCCGGGATCAGAGCACGATGACCGGTGCGCCCTTGCCCGCAGCGATGAGTCGCACCACCACGTTCTGCCCGCGATGCGTCCCCGTGATATCCCAAGCGCCCGAGCCGGAGGTCACGTGGAGATTGCCATGCCCCTCGCCCTCGGGCGCGGCGGTGCAGACAGTGAGCAGCGAGTGCTCGAGCGCCGCGGCGGAGCGGATTTCGGCAAAAGGATAGACCCCGCTGCCTTCAGGCAGCGCGAGCTTGCCGGTGGCAAGCGTGCTGGGGGTGGCGGTGACGACCCGGGCGTGCAGCGTGGCGTGAGGGCGGGTAATCGTGAAGGTCGCGCCTTTGACTGAGACTTGGCCGGCGCCATCCTCGTTGAACACTTGGAAGCGGGCCGACACGGGCAGCGGGTCGGACAAGAAGATGCGGTCGAAAATCACGAGCACGTCGGGCTTCACGTAAACGAGCGTGCGCTGTACCAGCTTCGCCGGCAGGCCGGCCCGGTGGTAGGCATCGGCCGCATCACTGGTGACAGCCATCCAGTTGAGCCCGGTGCGGTAGTCCTGGATCGCGGCGTCGGCGGTCGAGGAATTCACCCCGTCGCGGCCGTCGTGGTAGATGTGGCCCAGGCCGTTGATCAGCACGGCGGTATGGGCCTCGGTCTGGCGGAGCAGCCATTTCGGCTCCTTCGTCGAGTAATTGGCGTGCAGCGGGTCGTTGAAGAGCCGCTCGCCGTGGGCCTTGAAAATGACGCTGTTGCGGTCGGCGTGCTCGTGATTCACCGGGCGGCCACTCCGCAGGGTCACGACGGTGTCCTTCTCTTCCCAGCCGGTGCGGGAGATGATGATCCCCAGGTCAGTCTGGCGGTCGAGCAGGGCCGTCGCCGGCAACCTGGCGGGTACGGCCGGATCATGCCAGATGGCGGCCAGGCAGGTCAGCCACGAGGAGCGGACCGCGCCCGGCTGGAGTGCGAGATATTGGGCGCCGGTGTCGCGGAACTCGCGGGCGATCCACATCAGGGGCACGGCCCCGGCGGCGGTGGCGGCATCGCCGATGCTGATGCAGTCGTCGGGATGACCGGCGGTCGGCATGCTCATCTCGAGGGCGTAGCGGGCCTGCGCGGGAAAATCCACCAGTGCGCGCTCATCCACGCCGAGTTTCCGCCGGAGGAGTTCAAGGGCCAGGGTGTAGTGGGTGAAAGTATAGTCCCAGTAACCGATGCCCTCGGGAAACGAACCGTCCTTGGGCAAGCGGGAGGCGTAGAGCTGCAGGCTGCCGCGGGTCATCTCGAGCCATTTTGGGGCATCCGGATGGCGGCCCCACAGGTGGCACGTGGCTGCGGCGAGGCCGGCGGTGCAGGTGATGCGGAGATTGGTGTCATCGAGGATGGTGGGCCAGTTGCTCACACTCATGGGCGGCAGGCCCTCCTCGCCGGGCTCGAGGCTCCACGGGCCGACCTCGGTGTGGTGGGTCATGTCGTGCAACCCGCGGTATTGGGCCGGGGCGCCTTCGTTGCCCATACGCTCGGTGATGGTGGCCTGTTCCGCGGGACTCAGGTCGGCCGCGAGCCATTCGGCGGCGAGGGCGAGGGCGATGCAGGTGCCGCCGCCGCGCATGACGCCGACCGGGCGCTGCTGGCTGTCGCGCAGCCAGTCCCAGCGTGGATAGCCCAGGATCTTGGCGAGGGCCGTGCGCGCCAGGGCGAGGTGCCGGGCATCCGGAAACAGGAGATGCACGAAAGCCGAGCGCTGCATGATGACCTGGGCGCGGGACATATCCACGACGTGGTTCGCGAAATGCAGCTCGTGGTTCAGGAATTTCTCCTCCGCGGCAAAATCCACCTGGGTCATGAACGTCCAGAACTCGCGGAATTCCGGGCGCTGCACGTTGGCGCGCAGGCGGGGCAGGTCGGCGGTGTCAAAGAGCAGGCCGCGGGGCGCGGTGACGGAGGCCGGCGCGATCAGCTCGGCGGCGCGACCGGTGCCACGCAGGGCAAGGAGGGCGCCGAGACCAAGGCTGTTTTTGAGGAATTGGCGGCGGGGGATGGGCATGGGCGTGATCTGCTTACGTTGGCGGAGAATCCAGCGGGAGTTTGTCGGGGGGCTTCAGCGATATCCAGAATCTTTCAGGGAGCGGGGGGCAGGAGAAAACATAGGATTCTGATCGTGGATAGCTTTCTCCCGTTTGCTTCTTGCTCCTTGCCCCGACCGCCTCGATGAGGCGGGCTATTCCACCTCCGGGGGCAGCGGAGTGGGCGCGGAGAACACCACGAGCGCGATGCCGGCGATGACGAGGGCGCTGGAGGCGTAGAAGAGCGGGCTGGGCAGTTCGCGGAAAAAGAAGAAGCCCAGCACGGTGGCGAAGACGAACTGGGTGACGTTGCAGAGGCTGACGACCTGGCCGCGCAGGTGGCGCACGCCGTAGTTGACCATCGAGTGGCCGAGGATGGTCGGGAAACCGGCGAGCCCGAACATCAGCAGCCATTCGCGGCCTGACCTGAATTCGAAGGTGCCCAGCCACGGCAGGGAGACCACCAGACTGATGAGCCCGGCCTGCAGGTAAACGGGAACGACATAAAGCCAGAGGGAGGGAAAGTCGCGGTTGCGCCGGCCGAGGGCGACATAGCCGGCGGCCGCAATCATGGATCCGAAGCAGATGATGTTGCCCAAAAACCCCGGGCTGCTGTCGAGGAGCCCCGGGACGGTGAGCGCGACGACGCCGCCGAGGGCGATGGCGGTGCCGATGATCTCCGCGCGGTTGATGTGCTCCTTGACCAGGTAGTGCAGGAAAAACGGCAGGGCGATCGGCAGGAGGTTGCCGATGAGGCTGGCGGACGCCACGGGGGTCAGGCGCGAACCGTAACCCCATGAGATCAGGTGGACGGCCAGCAGGGCGGCGGGCAGCAGGGTGCGTCCACGGTGCTCGCGGGTATAGACCGCCTGGTGTTTCCGCCGGGCGTTCCAGTACAGGGGGGCCAGCAGGACGGCGGCGATGAGCAGCCGTAGGGCGCCGAGCACCGCCGGGTGGGTATGGCTCAGCCGGATCATGATGACCGCGGTCGAGCTCGCGAAAACGCCGATGAAAACAAGTATGTATCGCCAGGGCATGAACCGCGAAGCGTGGACCCGGGGGCGGCCGAGTCGAGACGCGAGGGGGTCAGCAGTGAAACGGCTCCCGGGCGGGCGGGCACGGGACGCGCCCGCCCGCCACGGACGCCAGGCTAGCGGGTGAACGGCATGGCGCCGGGGTAGAGGCGATACGGGCCGTAGCCGGGGAAATTGCAGGGGGACAGGCCCTTGCCCTGGTACTCGGAGTAGCCGACGAGCACGCCATAACGGCCCGCGGGATCATCGTAGGTCAGGATGATGTCGCCACCGCTGAAGCTGCCGCCCTTGCCCCAGCCGTAGGTGAAGCCGATCTCGCCGTGGATATCGAGCTTAGCGGTGGACAGGTTGGGTTTGACCGCGGTGCCGGTCGTCGAGGTGACTGTGGTCGCGGCGGCCGTGGACGCCGGCGCGATGCCGGTGATGCGGTAACCGATGAGGTCATCCAGCAGGGAAACCTGGTCCGGGGTCAGCCGGTTGAGCCCGGAAATATCCTGTTCGCGGGTGGTGCGCCGCTGGGAGAACCGGGTGTGATCCACGTCGTTGTCCTTGAACTTGCTCGCAGCCTCGTCTTGGCGGACGAGTCCGTCGATCACAGCGACGTTGTCGGAAGTCAGCTGGTTGAGCCCGGTCCGGTTGCGCAGATCCGGGTTGAGGGTCGCGGAGAAACGCACGTCGGAGGCGGCGTGGGCCACGAGCGCGGCACAGCCGCAGAGGAGGACAAGGAAAAGCCGGCCGGTGGGGAGCATGGGAGGAAACGTGAGACTACGGGCCCGGCTCGCGGGTTCCATCCCATTGTCGGGCGTGAGGACGCCTTGCGGGTGGGTGGGCACGTGACATGCCTGCCCATCTTAAACGGCGGCGGAGGACAGATGGTCGATGGGACGGACGCGGTCGCGTTTCACGAGATAGAGCTGGCCGGCGACATTGTAGGCCTGGGGCACGTAGACGGAGACGTATTTTTCCCCGAGCTTGAATTCCTCGAGGTTTTCATCGGTGAGAAAGCCGGTGAACCAGACCTCCTCGGCGAGGACATTGACGAGCACGGCGTGGGTGAAGCGGCGTTTTTTGCCGGCGAAGGCCTTGAGGAAATCGCGCGGCGAGGCGTAGATGAAGCTGATGACCGGCATGCGTTCCAGCCATCCATCAGGCGGTAGATCCGCTTGATCAGGAAGAACGAGCTGAACCAGCCCACGGACACGACCAGGGCGAGGATCAGGAGCAGGCCCAGGCCGCGGGTGGGCACGTACGGCCTCAGGATGCCGTTCACCTTGTCGAAAGCCCAGTGGACGATGGAAGAGCGTGAGGGCGACGGGGACGGTGACGATGAGACCGCGCAGAAAGAGCTGCAGCAGGCGTCAGCCGCTGGTCTTGGCCCGCTGGGGGCGGAATGACGGGTCGTGGGGGTGGCCTGGCGCGGAGGCGCCGGGGCCAGCGCCCCCGACAGCCAGCCGCGTGCCGCAGAGTTCCCTCCCGCGACCCGCGGGAGGGAAAGACTTACCTCAACATATTGCGGACCAGTTGATAGGCATCATCGCCCTCGGCCTGCAGGCGGCCGTTGGGACCGTAAACCTTGAACGCCGGGATGGAGGTCATCTGGTACTGCCGGGCCAGCGGGGAGGCCCAGTCGATTCCCTGCACGCCGGGACGGTTGAGATCCACCTCCACCACGACGACATCGGCGTGGTCGGCGTGGAGCTTGTGGAGCAACGGCGCGATGGCGCGGCAGGGCGGGCAGTATTCGCTGGTGAAGTCGAAGATGGTGGTTTTGCCCGGCACCACGAAATCCTGGATGTTCACTTCCTTCCCGCGGCCGATGCGGGCCGGGGTCGGCGACTTGTGGACCGCGCTGCCGGCGGCGGCCGTACCGGCGGGGCTGGTGGCGTCAATCACGCCGGAGCGGTTGCAGCCGGTGAAAACGACGAGCAGCGCCGCAGTGCCGAGGAGGAGATAGTCCTTCATGGGAGGGGTCGGCGGCTCAGCCGTCGTAGTCGGAGGATTTTTTCTCGCCCGGGGGCTGTTCCAACCCGCGCTTCTGGAGCAGGGGCTCGAGCTGGGGTTCGCCGCCGGTGAAGTTGATGAACAGGCTCATGGCGTCCTGGCTGCCGCCGCGGGACAGCAGGGTGCTGCGGAAGCGGTCGCCGTTGGTGCGCGTGAGACCGCCGTGCAGCTTGAACCACTCCGTCGTGTCGGCGGCGAGCACCTCGCTCCAGAGGTACGAATAATACCCCGCGGAATAACCGCCGGCGAAAGCGTGGGAGAAATAGGTGGTGCGGTAGCGGGGGGGCACGGGGGCGAAGTCCATGCCGACCCGGCGCAGGGTGGCGGCTTCAAACGCCACGACGCCGTCGGGTCCGGGCACCTGGTCGGCCTTGAGCTGGTACCAGGCCTGATCGAGCAGGGTGGCGGCCAGCTGTTCGGTGGTCTCGTGGCCCTGGTTGAATTTTTGCGTGGAGAGGAGCTTCTCAAGCAGGACGGCGGGCATGGGTTCGCCGGTCTGGTAGTGCTTCGCGTAGCGCTGCAGCACCTCGGGCCAGAAGCGCCACATCTCGTTCGCCTGCGAGGGGAACTCGACGAAGTCCCGCGGGACGCGCGTGCCGCTGAACCGCGGGTACTTCACGTGCGAAAACATGCCGTGCAGCGCGTGGCCGAACTCGTGGAACGCGGTCTTGACCTCGTCGGCGGTGAGCAGCGTGGGCTGGCCGTCCGCCGGCTTCGGGATGTTGAGGTGGTTCGCGACGACGGGCTTCACGCCGAGCAGCTCGGACTGGGAGACGTAGGCGTTCATCCACGCCCCGCCGCGCTTGGAGGGGCGAGCATAGTAGTCGATGAGGACCAGCGCGAGCGGCGAGCCGTCGGCGTTGAAGACCTCGAACACCCGCACATCCGGATGATAGACCGGCAGGTCATGGCGCTCCTTGAAATTGAGGCCGTAGAGCTGGTGGGCGGCGAAGAACACACCGTCGATGAGCACGTGGTTCAGCTCGAAGTAAGGCCGGAGCTGGGACTCATCGAAGGCGTACTTGGACGTGCGGACCTTCTCGGTGTAGAGGGCCCAGTCGGCGGCGCCGAGGGTGAAGCCGCCCTTTTCCCGGTCGATAATGGCCTGCATCTCGGCGGCCTCGCGGCGGGCGTTGGCCACGGCGGGCGGCGCGAGATCGGCGAGGAGCTTGTTGATGGTCTTGACGGACTTGGCGGTCTGGTCCTCCAGCTGGTAATCCGCATGGGTGGCGTAACCCAGTAGGGCGGCGCGCTCGGCGCGGGCGCGAACGAGCTGGGAGACGAGCGCGCGATTGTCATTCGGCCCGCCGTGACTGCCGCGGGCGAGCGAGGCGGCCATGAGGCGCTCGCGCACCGCGCGGTTTTGCAGCGAGACGAGGGCGGGCTGGCCGCTGGTGTTGAGGAGGGGCAGCAGGTACTTTCCGGGGTGATTCTTGGCGGCCTTCGCGGCGGCGGCGGCAATCTCGGTGTCGGACAGGCCGGCGAGCTCGGCCTGGGTGTCGACGATCAGGGCGTCGGCGTTTTTTTCCTTCTGGACCTGCTGCGAGAAGGTGGTCTGGAGCGTGGCGATTTGCGCGTTGAGCGCCTTGAGCTTGACCTTGTCGGTCTCGGCGAGCTTGGCGCCGGCGCGGATGTAATCGAGGTGGTAGCGCTCCAGCAGCCAGAGTGACTCGCGGTTCAGCCCGAGGTCCTTGCGCGCATCATAAAGGGTTTGGATCCGCACGAAGAGCGCGCTGTTCAGCTTGATGGCGTCCTCATGGGCCGCCAGCCGCGGGGCCATGGCGCTGTCAATGGCCTCCAGCGCGGGGTTGGAATTCGCGCCGGTCAGATTGGAAAAGATGGCATCAACGCGGTTGAGCAACTGGCCGGAGCGCTCGAGGGCGACGATGGTGTTCTCGAAGGTCGGGGCCTCGGCATTGTCCACGATGGCGGCGACTTCCTTCAGCTGCTGCGCCATGCCTTCCTCGAAGGCCGGCGTGTAATGTTCCTCCTTGATCAGGTCGAACGGCGGCAGGTGATAGGGCAGGGTGCTCTCGGTCAGGAGGGGATTGGCGGTCACGGGAGTGGGGGTGGCGGCAGGGGCGGCGGCCAACGGGGCCATGAGGCCTAGGCTGGCAGTGAGGAGAGTCACCAGAGCCAGGCTCAGGGACGGGAAAATCGACGGTTTTGCCATGGGAGTGCGGGGTGGGTTGGAAGGTTGCCTAGAGGGGTAAAACGTTGGCCCCCACCGGGGAAATTGGCAAGGCTGGGCCGACGCCGGGAAATGCGGAAATTTCGCCCCGGCCACGAACCGGGGGAGGTTTGGCGATACTAAGAGGGCATGAACTCCCTCAAATCCTCCCTCAAGGTATGCGCGCTGGTGGTGCTCTGCGGCAGTGGCCTGGTCTCCCTGCAGACCGGCTGTGCGGCCACGCCGACGAAGGAAAGCACCGGCGAATTTGTCGACGACAGCACGATCACCGCCAAGGTGAAGGCGGCGTTCATCCATGATGAAATCGTCAAGGCCTTCGATGTCTCCGTCGAGACGTTCAAGGGCACGGTCCAGCTGAGCGGCTTTGTCGACACCTCCGAGCAGCGCTCACGCGCGGCGCAGATCGCCCGCGGCATCAAGGGCGTGCACGACGTCGAAAACAAAATCACGGTCAAGTGAACCGGCCCGATCCACCCACCCCATCACCATGAAAATCCATCCGCTCAATCCGGCCCTGTACGGCCTGCTCCTCGCCTCTGCCCTCACCGCCGTGTCCGTCTCGGCGCAATCGGCGGCCGTGGACCCGGCCGCGCCGGCCCAGGTCAAGCCCGACAACCGGCTGACCAAGAACATCAGCGGCAAGCTCGCGGCCAAGACCGCCACCACGCTGACCGTGGATGGCCGGACCGTCACGATCACCAGCGCCACGACCTATGCGAAGGGCAGTGCCTCGATCGGTAGTGGCGACATCAAGGTCGGTGACACCATCAACATCGTCACCTCGGATGACGGCCAGGTAGCCGTTTCCGTCAACGTGCTCGCGTCGATGTAACCCTCCGGCGCCCTGCGCCGTTCGCCTTCAACCGCCCGCCGCCGGAGTTTTCGGCGGCGGCGCTGCGTCAGGGCGTCGCCAGCGCCTGTTTCAGGTGCGGCACAAGCCGCTTCGTGAACTCGACGGAATCCGGCGCCGACAGGTGCGACCACTCCGGGCAAATGAAGCCGGCGAGTTCCGGGTAGTCCTCGAAATAGATGCCGGGCGCACCGGATTCCTTCAGAATCCGGCTCCACGGACCTGCGCGGGGCGTCGCCTTGTCCTCGATTTCCTTCAACGGGCCGTTGAACGGGTAGCGGACGAAAACCACCTTGCCGCCGCGGGCGCGAATTTTCTTCACCGCGGCGGCGGTGTCGCCGAAGCGTGCCTCGATCGCCTTGCCGACGCCGGCCAGGAAGGCCTCCTTCGGCACATAACTCGGCGGGGGCGGCGGCGTGAAGAGCGGCGGCCAGCCATATTTTACGCGGTCCTGCAATTTTCCCGGGTGTACAGCCTGGTCGATCATCCAGCTGCGCCGGTCGAGATCCATGTTGAAAAAATACGGCGGACCGGGGGGCGGAATCTGCGCGGCGGCGCGGTTGGGGACCGGCAGATGATTCAGCAGGGCCTCGAGCGTGAGGTCGTCATCGTTCAGGAAGGCGAGTTGTCCCTCCAGCCACAGGCCGATAAAATGACTGGAACGCTGCGCCAGGGTCCGGTTGCGATAGCGATGGAGGGCGCGGACGGACTTCTGGTAGGGCGGGGACGGCGGGGGCGCCAGCCAGATCATGGGGAGCAGGCTACTGATGACGGTGCCGTGGAAGCTCTCGTCGTTGGCCAGATTCTCGAGGATCGGATAGGCGCAGCTGGCGACGAGAGCGAGCTGGACCGGGCGCTGGCCGAGGCCCTGTTCCAAGGTGTTGAGATCCGAGTCAAACAACGCGCGCGAGTCGCCGATGATGACGATCGAATCCGGTTTCACCTTGCCCCGGCGGTCGGCCCACAGGTCCGAATCGTCCGTGTAGGTCGGGACATAACCCCAGGCGCGCACGCGGATTTCCCAGGCGACGGCGGCCACCGCGGTCAAGAGGGTGACGGCCAGGAGGAGGCCGCGCCACGGCAGGTCCGGCACGGGCCGGACAAAATCAAAATTGGAAGTAGATGAAGGCATGGCCGTTTCCTTGCGTGAGAATGATGGCGCCGAGCATGAGCGTCCAGAGCGCGGTCACGAGCCAGCGCGGCATCCGGGTGACCACCGCCTCGATCGAGGTGTCGCGCAACGCCCGGTGCGCGAGCAGCAGGCCGGCGATGACGACGCCGACCTTCCACAGGGAGAGGGTGGGCAGGAGTGCGGCGCCAACCCCGTGGGGGATCTGGCCCGCCATCGCGGCCACAATCCGGGCCGCAGTTGAAAAATCGTTCGCGCGGAAGAACACCCACGCGAAGCAAACCGCGGCATAGGTGAACAGTCCCATCAGGAGCCGGGTCATGAAGGCCTCGGTCCAGGCTGCGTCCTTGGTCACGGCTTTGACGAGCCGCTCAATGACCAGCAGCACGCCGTGGATCAGGCCCCACACCACAAAGGTCCACGCGGCGCCGTGCCAGAGGCCGCCGATGAACATCACGATCATCAGGTTGATCGCCGCGCGCACGGGACCGGACCGGTTGCCGCCGAGCGGGATGTAGAGGAAGTCGCGGAGGAACGTAGACAGCGAGATGTGCCAGCGGCGCCAGAAATCGGAGAAACCGACCGCGGCATACGGAAAGCGAAAGTTATCCTTCAGGTGGAAACCGAGGCAGAGGGCCGCGCCGATGGCGCAGGTCGAATAGCCGGCGAAGTCGAAGAAAATCTGGCCCGAGAAAGCCAGCACGCCGGCCCACGCGTCGAGGGCCTGCAGCGGACCGCCGTAGCCGAAGATGGTGTCGGCCGTGTCCGCGAGCATCGTGTCGGCGAGGACAATTTTCTCGAACATGCCGAGGGTCATCAGCAGCAGGCCCCAGTAAAACTGCCCGCGTTTTAATCCCGGGGCCGTGACGAGTTGGGGCAGGAAATCCGCCGCGCGCACGATTGGGCCGGCGACGAGCTGCGGGAAAAACGAGACGGCGAGCGTGAAGTCCCGCAGCGACTTCGTGGGCTGGCACACCTTGCGGTACACATCGAGGGTATAGGACAGCGAGTGAAAGGTGTAGAAGGAGATGCCGATCGGCAGGAAGACATCGAACTGCGGCGCGTGGTACGCGACGCCATACTTGGACAGGGTCCACTCGAAATTGGTGAGCAGGAAGTTGCCGTACTTGAAGAAGCCCAGACTGCTGAGATTCACGGTCACGCTGGTGATCATCCAGGCCCGGCGGGCCCGCGGGTCATCGGCGGCCGCGATGCGGGCGCCCAGGTAGAAGTCGAGCGCGGAGGTGGCGAAGAGCAGCAGCGCGAACGGCGGATTCCACGCCCCATAGAAGATGTAGCTGGCGACCAGCAGCAGATTCTTGCGCGCGGTCCACGACCGCATCGTCCAATAGGCGCTCAGGACCAGGACGAAAAAGACAACAAAGGTAAGCGAGTTGAACAGCATTCGGGCTGGAAGGGCCGCGGCGTAAGACGCGGACGAAACCAGAGGCCCGGCGGTTGGCAAGGCCTAAACTGTTGCCTGGAAGTATAGAAGCGAAAGCGGATCCGGCGCGGTCAGGGCATAAGTTTACGAACCGTGAGATCCGCCTCCGGTGCGGCCCGGCCCTCAGACGTCGGCTTCCAAATGCGCTGCGGCCGGCTCCACGTGAGACGCCGGCCCCGGGGCAAACAACCGCTCCAGCGTCTGGCGGAACGTGGACGGGAAAATCGGCTTGGGCAGGATCGCGTCCACCGCGAATTTCCGGTACTGTTCATGCACTTCGTTGCTCAGCTCGGAGCTGAAGACGACGATCTTCCCCGGAAAGGGCGTCTGCCGGGTGCGCCGTACGAGTTCGAGGCCGTTGACGCCGGGCATGTGATGGTCGGTGACGATCAGGTCGAAGTCGTGATTGGCCTCTTTCAGGCGGAGGAGGGCGGTGTCGCCGCCGTCCACGGTCTCAACGTTGTGGCCCTGGCGCGCGAGCATGTCGCGCATGAGATTGCGCAACTCGGGCATGTCGTCGGCGTAGAGGATGTGCAGGGGCCGGACGGGCGGCGCGGCGGCGGGAGCGCCGGGCGCGGGTGGGTTCGATGTTGGCATGGTGGCGAGCATGTTTCTTAGACGAATGAAAACGAACTTTGTTGTGCAAAAACCCCATGAAAATTGCCGCGGCATTCGGCCCTGTTTTTGCCGCCATTTGACGGGGACGTGCGCGCGCTTGTCATTCGGCGCGGACCGCGCGTGGATGCGGGGACAATCTTACGCCGACCCATGCAGCCGATTAAACCCGAGCATCTGACCCGCCATCTCCGCCACCTAACCGAGACCATCGGGGTGCGGCTCGCGGGCGGCGCGGGCGAGGCGGCGGCGGCGGACTATCTGGAGCGGGAATTTTCCGCCGCGGGCGCCCGCGTCCACCGGGAGGTTTTTCCGGTCCAGACGCGTGAAGTCCGCGAGGAACAGCTGCAGGTGTTTTTCGACGGGGCGTGGCACGACGCGGGCGGCCTGGCGTTCGTCAACACGCCCGGCACCGACGGCGCGTGGCGCGAGGCGCCGCTGGTGTTTTTCGACGGGCCCACCGGTTACCAGCGGCCGGACCTCGGGGCGGAGTTGCGCGGGAGCATCGTGTTGCACCTCGGCTGCCACATTGAATCACGGGAAAACTACCGGCGGCTGATGGCGGCGGCGCCGGCGGGCGTGCTGATGGTGGATGTGCGTTATCCGGGCGCGGTGCCGCTGGCAGACGCGATTTTTCCAGCCTACGCGCGCGCCTGCGGGGCGGTCCCCACGCTGAATGTGGCCTATCTTGATGCCTGGCGCTGGCGCGAACGCGGGGCGACCCGCGCGCGGTTGCGGATTGTGGGCGGCATGCGCCCGGCGGAGTCGGCGAACATCGTGGCCGAGCTGCCGGGCTCGGACCCGGCGGCAGGGATCCTGTATCTCGGCGGCCACCACGACACGCAGGCGAACTCGGTCGGCGCGGACGACAACGGCTCGGCCACGGCGGGGCTGCTGGAACTGGCGCGGGTGCTGGCCCCGCTGCCGCGGCGGCGGACCATCCGCCTGATCTCGTTCGGCGCGGAAGAGCAGCTGTCGGTGGGCAGCTCGCATTACGTGCGGCGACACCGCGCGGAACTCGCATCGCGGGGCTGCTGCCTGTTCAACTTTGACAGCTTTGGCTCGCTGCTCGGCTGGAACACGCTCTGGGGCAGCGGGCCGCGGGAGCTGGATGTGCTGCTGTCCGCCTATTTTCAAACCCACGGCCAGCGGGTGCGGCGTGAGTACGGCGTGCTGCCGTATGCGGATCATTTTCCCTTCGTGGCGGCGGGCGTGCCGGCGCTGACGCTGATGCGGTTCAACTGCACGGCGGGGCGCTTCTTTCACCACCGGCCGGACGACGATCTCAGCCGGGTGGATCCGCGCCTCATGGCGTCGTCGCTCGGCGCGGTGGCGGATTTCACCGCGGCGATGGCGGTGGCGGACCAGCTGCCGTTTCCCGCCACGATCCCCGCCGGGGAGCAGGCCGCGATTACGGCGCATTGGGAGGATCTCTTTGGCGGCTGGGAGAACGCGGGCGGATCTGCGCCCACGCCTTGAAGCCGAGGGAGTAAGGCTCGGGATCGCGGCCCCGCCGGGTGGAAGGCAACCCAGCCACTTCCCCCTTGAACTACCTGCCGGGGCTCGGCTTTGCTCTGCCATGGTCGGGACCCTTAAGCTTGGCGGAGCTGGCTGGCAGATTGCCGCCGCTTGCCCCCCGACACCATCCGCGTCCAGGGCCTCGCTCCTCCGCCGGCTGCTGGCGGACTGACCTGGAACCTTTATGGCCAACCCCGAAGCTCGTGTTCCCACCCCGCCGGCAGCCGAGGCGAATTACGACCAGCCACTCTACGTGGAAGGTTTCCAAGGCACGCCGGAGGAGATTGAGCGACAGTGGCTGGAGAAGGTTTATCGGGGCCGGGGGGATACCATGGTCCAGCTCACGTGGCGGGCGGTGCTCATGGGCACCGTGCTCGGCGGCGTCCTCTCGCTGACCAACCTCTACATCGGCCTGAAGTCCGGCTGGGGCTTTGGCGTCACCATCACCGCCTGCATCGTGTCGTACGCGGTCTGGTCCGTGTTTCTCCGCCTCGGCTTCGCGAAGACGCCGATGACGATCCTCGAGAACAACTGCATGCAGTCCACCTCCAGCTCCGCCGGTTACTCCACCGGCTCGACGCTGGTGTCGGCGTTTGCGGCGTACTTCATGATCAACAACCAGGCGCTGCCGCTCGGGCTGACGCTGGCGTGGGTTTTTTTCCTCGCGGTCCTCGGCGTGACGATGGCGATCCCGATGAAGCGCCAGATGATCAATATCGAGCAGCTGCGGTTTCCCACCGGGATTGCCACGGCGGAGACGCTGCGGGCGCTGTACTCGAAGGGCAAGCGGGCGGCGCAATCGGCGCGGGCGCTCTCCTACGCGGCGGTGTTTGCGGCGGTGAGCCAGTTCTGGACGGACGGGTTGCGGCTGGTCAGCAAGCGGCTGGAGCCGTTCGGGCTGGGCACGCTGGTGGACCGGATGGACGCGGTTATCTTTGGGCCGGCCTGGATCGGGCGCACGGTGACCTTCGTGTGGGACCCCATTTTCATCGCGGCCGGCACGCTGATGGGGATGCGCGCGGCGGGAAGTATTTTCCTGGGGGGTACACTCTGCTGGGTGGTGTTCGTACCCATCATGCAGGCGCAGGGCGTGATTATCGGCGAGGGATACCGGGCGGTGGTCCAGTGGACGCTGTGGGGCGGGGTGTCGTGCATGGTGACGTCCGGCCTGCTGGCGTTTTTCATGCAATGGCGCGCGATCGCCAAGGCGTTCAGCGGCCTGCGCGGTCTCTTCGGGGGCCCGGCCGTGGCGGCTGGGGAGATGGAGCGGCTCGAGGCGCCGATGTCATGGTTCTTCATCGGCCAGGCCGTCTCGCTGGTGGCACTGAGCTGGCTCGCAAAGGTGAGTTTCAACATGCCGGTGTGGGAAAGCGCGCTCGCTGTCCTGTTGTCGTTTTTCCTCTCCCTGGTGGCCTGCCGGGTGACCGGCGAGACGGACACGACCCCGACCGGCGCGATGGGGAAGGTGACGCAGCTGATCTTCGGCGGGCTCAACCCCGGCAACATGAACATCAACCTCATGAGCGCGAACATCACCTCGAGCGCCGCCATCTCCTCCGCCGACCTGCTTTCCGACCTCAAGAGCGGCTATCTCCTCGGGGCGAATCCCCGGAAGCAGTTCATCGCCCAGTTCAGCGGCATCTTCATCGGCACGGTGGCCACGGTGCTGGCGTTCCGCGTGATGGTACCCACTGCGAGCGTGCTGGGCTCCGACCAGTTTCCGGCGCCGGCGGCGCAGGCGTGGCGGGTCGTGGCCCTGGCGCTGAGCAAGGGCTTTGAGTCGCTGGAACCGATTAAGGTGTGGTCCATCGGCATTGGCGGCCTCGTGGGCGTGCTGCTCACGCTCCTGCCCAAGTGGTTTCCGCGCCAGGCGAAGTGGATGCCGTCCGCCTCCGGGATCGGCCTGTCCTGGACGTTCCACTGGTACTACGGCCTGCTCTTTTTCCTCGGGGCGCTGGCCGGCTGGTTCATGGAGCGCAAGCACCCGGAGCGCGCCGACCTGTACAATTTCCCCGTGGCGTCGGGCATCATTGCCGGCGGCTCGCTGATGGGCGTCCTGCTGGTGTTCTGGGAAAACATCCCGGTGGTCTGGCACCAGCTTTTCGGCGGCTGAGCCGCCCGCCCGAGGTTGGGATTGCACCCGGGTGGGGCGGGACGTTGGCTCGGCGGGATGAGCAACCCTGCGGACAATGGCTGGAGCAGATCGTCGGGGTCGTGGCTGCGCCTCATGGAGCAGGGCGATCCCAACCGCGTGCTGCTGCTGGACGAGGTGATGCTCGGCCTGTGCGGCGAGGTGCGGGGAATGGACGTGCTCGACGCCGGCTGCGGCGAGGGGCGTTTTTGCCGCATGCTTGCGGCGCGCGGTGCGCGCACCATCGGCATTGACCCGACGGCGGAGCTGATCGCGGAGGCGCGCCGGCAGCAGCCGGGCGGCGTGTTTCACGAGGCCGGGGCGGAGGCGCTGCCGCTGCCGGATGCGAGCGTGGACCTCGTGGTCAGCTATGTTTCCCTGGTGGACATCCCGGATTACCGCGCCGCGATCCGCGAGAAGGCGCGCGTGCTGCGGCCGGGCGGGCGCCTCGTGGCCGCGAACCTGAACAGTTTCTCGACCGCGAGCACACTGTACTGGGCGCGGGATGAGGACGGCCACAAGCGGCACTGGACCATGGACAACTATATGGTCGAGCGCGCCGTGAAGGCCGAGTGGGCCGGGATGAACATCGTCAACTGGCACCGCCCGCTCTCGGCGTACATGGCGGCATTTTTTGCGGCGGGACTGGTGCTGGAGCACTTCGACGAGCCGCTGCCGAAACGCGAGGTCATCGCCCGGCATCCCCAGATGCAGGACTTCCACCGGCTCCCGCATTTTTGGACGATGGTCTGGCGGGCGCCGGCCGGCTCAAAGCGGTGAGAATTCCCCGTGGCGGCGAACAGGGCCGGCAAGCTTAGGGCTGAAACTCGACTGTCGGAGCCGGGTCATTCACGGCCGCTGCTCCGGCCGGGTCAAAGACAACTAGGATCTCACCCACCGCGTCCGCCGGCATGGGCAGCTCGAGGAGAACCCGCGTGCCGGCAGCCAGCCGGCCGCGCACCCGCGTGAGCGGGGTGGACCACGCATAGCCGCGCTCGGTCGGGCCGGGGTTGGTGAGCAGCAGGCGGACCGCCGGGCGTTCCGTGGTTTTCACCAGCAGATCGTAGGTGAGGACCCCGGCGGTAATTGCGCGCTTTTGCCGGTAAACTATCGGGGTCGGTTTCTCTCCCGGCATCAGCAACCGGTAGGCGGCGAGACTGACGGGGTTGTTCTCGTCGTCCTTAAACAGCCAGACACTGGCGGCGACGCGACCCTCGCGGCCGAGCAGCCGACCCGCGGTCACGATCAACCAGCCCGGTCGGCTGTGCAGGATTGCCTCCGCCGTGGCCGCGCCGCTCTCCGGTTCGGCCATGAACTCGACTGGGCGCGCGGGCGACTGCCGGTAAAATGCCCCGATCGGCCGCTCCTGCGACAATGCGAGCAGCAAGGGCGCTTCGGGATGATCGAGTTGTTGCGACCAATCCCGCCAGCCCTGGGCCACGAAATAACTCAAAGAGCGTTCCGGACTGACGACGGATTTCCATCCGGCCTGGTGCGTATGCATCGTGACGTGCCAGCCGACATCCAGGGTCGCGAAGCCGGCCAGCAGCCAGATCGCCCGGCGCCAGGACGGGCCCAGCTGCTCGATGCCCCACGCCGAGACTAGCGCCACCCACGGCGACGCGAGCACGAGATAGCGGAAGGCATATTGGTGCCACTGCTGCATGAAATGGAAAAACAGCAGGAAGATGAACGCCCCGGCGCCCCACACCGCCATCTGGCGCGCCGCCGCGTGCCGCCAGCGGATCACGCAAAAAATTACCCCGAGGGAAAACAGCAGGAGTGTCACCAGGCCAAACGACACCGCATCGGCGTCGGGTTCGGTGCGCTGCAGGATCTGCCCCAGCACGGCCCGGCGATCCATGCCGTCCAACGTGTAGGGATCGGCCACCGGCAGGGTCCGGACGAGGGCCCGGGCGGTCCCGAGCGAGAGGGCCCGCAGCGCGTCCGGCTGCGATTGCGGCTCGAGATTTTGCGCGAGCGAAGCGGTGAGGTTCCACTGGAGTTTGTGCAGCTGGCCGGAAACCGAGTCGAAGCCCTGATGGTGTTTCTTGACCCACGCTGCCGGCCCGAGGAAGCCACCATAGGCCTGCCAGTTGCGCAGGTAGGACGGCAGCGCAAACAGCCCGATCCCCATCAACCCGGCCAGCAGGGTCCGCTGCCACTTTGCCCAGGGCAGGCGATGCTGCCAGGCCAGCCAGCCGACCCAGAGCAGCGCGCCGGGCGCCAGGTAGAACAGCGTCCCTTTCGCGCCGAGGGCGAAACCGGCGCCCAACGCGCCCAGCCAGGAGACTTCGCCGCGCCGCAGGGCGGCGAGCCACAGGTAAAACGACGCCGCAAAAATCCCGGTGGCAAACAGGTCGGTCTGCGCCGCGGTGAACTGCACCACGACATTGGCCATGCCAAGCAACAGCCCGCCGGCGAGCAGCGAGGCCCCCCGGCTCAGGCCCGACTGGCGCGCGAGTCCGATGGTCGCGCCGACCGCGAGGAGACCCGTGAGCGCCTGCGCGAGGACGACCAGCCGGAACCCCGCGCTCACACCGCCGGCCAGCCAGGCCCAGACGATATCCGGGATGTCGGCCACGAAGTTCAGGCGCGCGTCGGTGGTGGCCAGCACATGAACCCGGCCATCCTGCAGCCAGGCGCCGATTCGGGGCAGGTGATAGGTCAGCGCATCCAGCACCGCGGGTTGGGCAAGGGCCGCGATCACGGTCAGCGCCAGCAAGACGACCAGCAGTCCCGCGGCGATCAGACGGTCGCAGCCCGGGGTGGCGAAAAACTGCCGGACCTGCCCGACCGCGCGGCCCAGGAGTTCCCGGTCGGCCGCGAGGTGCGAACGCCGCACCACCAACAGCGCACCCAGCAGCCCGCTGTGGAAAACGAGGAAACCCGGGGCGCCAAAGCCGCCGGTCAGGCCGAGGATCACCCCCGCGCCCGCGGCCAGCGCGAGCAGCGACCAGAGCCACGCGATGCCCGCCTCAAGGAAACCGTGTTTCGCGTGTCCGCCGGCGCACACCAGCAGCCACGCGGCGGCCAGGGTCACCCCTACGTCGGTTAGGAAAATTGCGGCCACGGGAGTTGGGTGGGTGGCGAAAGGCGGGTGGAAAGTCGGAGGGCCTTGCCGGATCAAACCATTTTGCCGGGGGCGGCCGCGTCGGTGCGTCCCCGCTGGTCCACGAAGGTTTTTTCCACGAGCGTCTCGATGGAGTCCGGCCGCGTCGCCTCGATCAGGATCTGGTAGCCGAACATCCCCGGCCAGAGCTTCGCCAGTTTGGCGGACACCCAGTCGAGCAGCTTGAGGAGCTTCGAGCCTTCGGTGCCGAGGTCGGCAAGGGGCGGGCCGAAGCAGCGGACCCGGTCCACCTGGAAACCGGCGTTGCGCAGCAGGCGCTGGAACGAGCGCACGGTGAAGAGTCGGGTGTGGGTGAGATCGAGGATGCCGCGCCGCCCGTAGTTGAACTGGCCGATCAGGTGCATGCCGCGGATCACCCAGAAGGAAATGTTGCCCGTGCTGGCGTAGAGTTTGGCGCCGGGCTTCATGACGGCGAAGATCTGCTGGGCGGTGCGCTCGGGCGTCAGCATGTGCTCAAGCACGTCGAGGACGAAGACCGTGTCGAACGCCCGCGCGCCGGTTGCCGCGGGCCAGTCCCCGTCGAGGTTCGCCGGCACGCGGCGGAGATTGGACTGGCTCGCGGCGCGCCGCCCCAGTTCGTCATCCACGGTGGTGAGCTGGTCCACCACCACGAGGTTCACGCCGCGTTCCGCGTGGGCCAGGCCTGCCGCGCTGCCGTCGCCGCCCCCGAGGTCGAGCAGCTCGGAACCCGGGACCAGCGGCAGGTGGCGGATGAAATGGTGGAGGCTCGTGGGCGCCTGCTTGACGGTGTACTTCCGCGCGCGGTTGGGGATGTCGAACTTCGGGTTGTAGAAGATCTCGGCCTGCATCAGCCGGTATTGCAGCGCGGCCACCATGCAGGCCCAGGCGTATTTCATCCCGTTTACGCGGCAGATCTCGTCGCCGTAGTAGGTCGGGATGGCGACCTCGCGGATTGTGAGGCCGGCGGCGTGAAACTGGATGATGATATCCGAGTCGAAATCGAAACCCAGGCTGTTGGCCGCGTAGGGCACCCGGCGCAGCGCGGCCGTGCGGTAGGACCGGTAGCCGCTGTGCAGCTCGCTGAGGCGCGTGCCGATCAGGCGGTTTTGCACCCAGGTAAGGATCCGGTTGCCGGTGAACTTGTACAGCGGCATGCCGCCCTTGAGCGCGCCCCATTTCGTCAGGAAGCGGCTGCCATACACGGCGTCCGCGCCGGAGGGGCGGGAGTATTCCGCCAGCAGGTCCGGTAAAAATTCCGGCGCATACTGCCCGTCGCCGTGCAGCAGCACGACGAGATCGAAGCCCTGGGCGAGCGCGTAATGGTAGCCGAGCCGCTGGTTGCCGCCGTAGCCCTGGTTGTACGGAGTCTGGAAGATTTTCAGCGGCGCGCCGGCCCACTGCGCCGCCACCGCCCGCTGCACGGTGCCGTCACGGGAGCTGTCATCGATGACAAACACCTCGGCGAGTTTGCGGGAGACCCAGTCCGGGATGCGCCCCAGCACCTCGTCGATGTGGCGCTCGGCGTGGTAGCAGACGATGAAGACGGCGACGCGATTTTCCGCGAGGGTCTGGACGGCGAGACGGCGGGTCTCGTCCGGACAGGTTCGGGTGATCGGCATCCGGGAAAACTGGTTTATTTTTTCCGACTTACAATCCGGGAGTGGTGGACGGGGCCGGAGCCGAGGCCCGGGCCGGCGTCGGGGCGCAAATCGGGGCCCAGCGGGAGCATGGGACCCATGGGGCGAAGGCAGAAAACCTCGAAGCTGATCAGCTGATCAGCAGCAGGCGCGGCGGGTCGCCGGGGCCGGTGGGCGGGGCGCGGTGGATGCAGGGCGGGACGGCGCTGCCAGGCCAGTCGACGGCGATGCGCCAGAGATGGCCGAGGCCGAAGGCATAGGGACGCGCCCCCGGCAGCG
>CAIMAQ010000001.1 GCA_903839035.1 uncultured Opitutia bacterium | reverse complement strand
GGCCGGCATGCCGGTCGCGTGGACGAGGAAATCGCCGCCGAGCCGGAGGAAGATGCCCATGTTGAGCAGGCCGCCGAGCGCGACGAACACGCCGGCGAGCCAGCGCACGCGCGTGCTGAAGCGTTTCTCGAACAGCTCGGGGATGGTCATCACGCCGGCGTTGCGCAGCGGCTTGATCACAAAGCCGGTGTAGCCCACGAACAGAAAACCGACGGCCATGATCACCCCGATGGTCGCGCCGGCGAAACCCTTCGAGTAGCCGAGCTGCGCCGTGTACATGACGGTGACGAGGCCCATCTCGGTCGCCGCCAGCGAGGCGATGCCGAGGTTCACGTGCACCTCGCGGCCGGCGACCGTGAAGTCGTCCACGCCGCGGACGAAGCGCCGCATCCACAGGCCGGCCGAGAGACAGCCGATGACATAGCCCACAATGATAATCCAATCGAGCGGGTGTAGCGTCATGAAGAAAGGGCGAACGGCCAGGGGTGGAGCGGGGGAGCGACCGGGGTACGTTGGGGCAAGGCGCGTCAGAGTGAAGCGGATTTTCTCCACGAAAGACACTAACCGCACGAAAAGAGACCCGCGGGATCAGCCAGAAAAAGCTCCACACCACCACCGGTGCGGCTACGTTGGGCGCGCTGCATGAAAAAGACCGCCGCCCATTCCCTTGCCGAGCGCTACGACCGCGACGGTTTTGTCATCGTACCCGACCTGTTCAGCGTCGAGGAGTGCGACCGGCTGAAGGCGGAGGCCCGCCACGTGCTCGACACGCAGGCCAAGCCCGGCGCGTCGGTCTACGTGCACATCGCCGTCGTGAGCCCGGCCTTCCGGGCCCTGGCGGAGGATCCGCGGGTGGTGGACGTGCTGGCGGAGGTCATGCCGCAGGGCGTGATGTTCCTGAGCGACAAGATTGTCTACAAGTCCGCCAGCAAAACCTTCGCGACGCCGTGGCACATTGACTTCTTCTACTGGCGCAACACCCGGCCCAAGCTCTCGGTCTGGATCCCGCTCGATGACGCGACGGCCGAGAACGGCACGCTCACCGTGGTGCCCGGCAGCCACAAGCGGGATTGGAACATGGTGAAGATCGGCCTGCCGAGCGGGGATTTCCAGTATGAGATCAACGACGGCACGTGGCGGGACGGCGACATTGTCACCTGCAATATTAAGCGCGGCTCCGTGATCGTGTTTTCCGACCGGCTGGTCCACGGCTCGACGCGCAACACCGCGGGCAAGGACCGCTACGCCATCATCAGCACGTATCACACGCCCGGCGCCGACGAGCCCTTCGATCTGGATTTTCCCGCGCGCAAGGTGCTGGTGCCCGCCGCCGGCTGAAGAGGGCTCAGCCGCCACCCCGGCCTCAGGCCAACTCCCGGGCAACCGCGAACAGATCCGGAAACACGCGGTCGGCCTTGGCGGCGGTCAGTTGGGCCGCGTCATGCGTGCCGGTCGTGACGCACCAGCAGGGGAAACCGGCGTTGTGTCCGGTTTCGACGTCGAAGGGTGAATCCCCAATCAGCAGCGTCGTGGCGGCGTCCGCGCCGAGCGCGCCCAGCACGTGGTCGGAAAACTCGCGCTGGGGTTTCAGCCACGGGGTGTCACCCGCGCCAAACACGCCCGATAAATACGGATCCAGCCCGAGATGCGTGCAGATGCGGCGGGCATAGCCGGCGTTCTTGTTGGTGTAGACGGCGAGTTTCATGCCTGTGGTGTGCTGGGCCCGCACCAATCCCAACGCCCCGGGAAGGAGAATCACATCCTCCAGCAGGATCCGGCTGGTGTAGTCGGTGTGGGCTTCGACCGCCGCCGGAATGAGTTCGGACGGCAGAAACTGCGCCATCGCCTTCCCGATGCCGCCGCCGACCGCGCGCCGCACCTCCGCCATGGTCGGGGCCGGCCGGCCGAACTGCGGCAGGGTGTGCTGGTAGGCGCGGTGGATGGTGGTGAACGCGTCCACGAGCGTGCCGTCGAGGTCGAACAGGAGGGTGGAGCAGGGCCGCATGAAGCCATGGAGATTTGGTTTGGCGGCGGGCCATGTCACGGGTGAAGTGGGCCCATGCCTGCCAGTCCCGGACCCCTGAATGCGCGCGTGGTGCTGACCACCGAGGGCGACGCACTGGCCGTGGCGTTGGCGGGCACGTGGCAGGTGATGGAGTCGCGGCCGTCGTGGGCCGGCCTGCTGGGGGCGCAGAACCCCGCCCGGGTCCGGTTGGTGGTGGCGGACGTCGAGAAGTGGGACAGCTCACTGCTGCTCTTCCTGTTTGAGGTGCAGCAGTGGTGCCGCGGGACCGGCGCGTACTGCGAGACGGACGCACTGCCGGAGAAGATCCGTACGCTCCTCGGCCAGCTCGCGGCCTCGCACGAGACGAGCGTGCCGTTCGACCGGTCGGAGAACTTCATCACGACGGTCGGCTTGGCGACGCAGGATGTGGCGGCCAAGACCCGCGCGATTTTCCAGTTCGTGGGCGAGTGCGTGCTCGCCGTGCAGCAGCTGGTGCGCAACCCGAGGAAGTTCCGCTGGCGGGACTGCTTGGACGAGATGCAGCAGTGCGGGGCGATGGCGCTCCCGATCGTGAGCCTGGTCAGCCTGCTGGTCGGCGTCACGCTGGCGTATATCGGCGCGGTCGTGCTGCGCCAGTACGGCGGCGACATCTACGTGGCGGATTTTATCGGGCTCTCCATGGTGCGGGAAATGGGCGCGATGATGACGGCCATGGTGCTGTCGGGCCGGACCGGCGCGGCCTTCGCGGCCACGCTGGGCAACATGAAGGCCAACGAGGAGATCGACGCCCTGGAGACGCTGGGCATCCCGGCGGTGCAGTTCCTCGTGCTGCCGCGCCTGATCGCGCTGGGCGTGATGATGCCGCTGCTGGCGCTCTACGCCAACGCGCTCGGCATCATCGGCGGGGTCATCGTGGCCTTTGGGTTGCTCGGCATCCCGCCGGCGGCCTTCTGGATCGAGATGCTCACGATCGTGGACCTGTCGGACATCCTGAGCGGGGTGATCAAGGCGACTGCGTTCGGGTTGATCATTGGGCTCTCGGGTTGCCTGCGCGGCCTGCAGGCGGACCGCAGTGCCGCCGGCGTGGGCCGCGCGGCGACCTCGGCGGTGGTCACCGCGATCCTGCTCATCATCATCGCAGACGCGATCTTCGCGGTCCTCTTCAACGCGCTCGGAATCTAAGCCCATGGCCGACCCGACCCTCCCGAATCCCCCGCCCGCCGGCGGCCCCGCCATCGAGGTGGCCAACCTGGACTGCGGCTATGACGGCAAGGTGGTGTTGAAGAACATCTCCTTCACCATCGCGCGCGGGGAGATCTTTTTCATCATCGGCGGCTCGGGCTGTGGCAAGAGCACGCTGCTGCGCCACCTGGTGGGCCTGAACCAACCGACCGCGGGCACGGTGAAATTCTTCGGCCAGTCCTTCACCGATGCGGACACGGTGACGCGGCGCGGTCTGCTGAAGACCTTTGGGATGCTGTTCCAGAGTGGCGCGCTGTGGAGCTCGCTCAGCCTGCGGAAAAACGTCGCCCTGCCGCTCGAGGAATACACGAGCCTGTCCACCCGGGAGATCGAGGAAATCGCAACGCTCAAGCTCGCGCAGGTCGGTCTCAGCGGCTTCGAGGATTACTATCCGTCGGAAATCAGCGGTGGCATGAAGAAACGCGCCGGCCTGGCCCGCGCGCTGGCGCTGGACCCGGCGATCGTTTTCTTTGACGAGCCGTCGGCGGGGCTCGACCCGGTCACCTCGCGCAAGCTCGACGAGCTCATCCTGCAGATTCGCGAGACCTTCGGCACCACGATCGTCGTCGTGTCGCACGAGCTGGCGTCGATCTTCGACATTGCCGACCGCGTGATCATGCTCGACCGCGCGGAGCAGGGCATCATCGCGGCGGGCCCGCCGCGCGAACTGGCGCAGACCAGCCGCGACCCCCGGGTGGCGGAGTTTCTCCGGCGCGGCGACTTGCTCCCGCAATAGACTTCCCCTCAAATCGTCCATCGTTACGCTTCCCCGCACGTGAAAACCAAAGTCAGTCCGGCCATTGTCGGCATGTTTGTGATCGGGGCGTTTGCGCTGCTCATCATCGCGCTGCTCACGTTCGGCGGGGTGAACTTCTTCGCGAAACCGCAGCGCTTCGTGGTGTATTTCGACGAGTCGGTCCACGGCCTCAACCTCGGCTCGTCGGTGCAGCTGCGCGGCGTGCCCGTCGGGCGCGTGGTGGATCTCAACGTCCACTACGAGAGCGACACCCATCACTCGGTTGTCGCGGTCGTGTGCGAGTTCAGCAAGAACAAGGTCACCGACGCCAAGGGCGCGCCGATCAACGTCGCGGACCGGGCCGAGCTGCAGACGCTGGTGGACAACGGCCTGCGGGCCCGCCTCGACGTGCAGGGCCTGGCGACGGGCCTGCT
Source organism: uncultured Opitutia bacterium (assembly GCA_903839035.1). Classification (GTDB taxonomy): domain Bacteria; phylum Verrucomicrobiota; class Verrucomicrobiia; order Opitutales; family Opitutaceae; genus Opi-474. The sequence goes on along the minus strand of CAIMAQ010000001.1, from coordinate 1,793 downwards.
GTTCGTGGAGCTCGAGTTCCTCAATCCGAAGGATTTTCCGGCGGACAGCCGCGTCACCGAGCTGAAATACGTCGTGGTGCCCTATGTGCCCTCCGCGATCTCGGAATTCCAGACCAACCTCACGGAGATCCTGAACGACATCAAGAAGGTGGATTTTGCCGGCATCGGCCGCGAGGTGAAGCAGCTCCTGGGTGACGCCCACAAGCAGCTGGACGGCCTCGATCTCAAAGCGCTGGTCGTCCAGTGGCAGAAGGCGGGCGCCTCCGTCGAGACGCTGGCCGGATCACCGGAGACGAAGCAGACCATCACCAATCTCAACGCCACGCTCACCGACCTGCGCACCGTGCTGGCGAAGCTGGACAAGCAGGTGGACAGCAATGGCAACGAGCTGAAGGCGACGCTGGTTGAGACGAAGGCCACCCTGGCGTCGTTCAACGCTGCGGCGGAAGGCGCGCGGCGCTTCATCGCGGCGCAAAGCGGGCTGGGCTCGGATACGAGCCGCACGCTCGCGCAGCTCGCCGACGCCGCCGAGGCCGTGCAGCGGCTGGCCGAATTTCTTGAGCGCAACCCGCAGGCGCTGATCAGCGGCAAACACCCGGCGCACTGAGCGTGCGCCCGCGAACCACCCGAAAATCCCGATGAAAGCCCGTCCTCTTTCCCTCCTTTCCCTGCTGCTCCCGGTCCTCGGGCTCCTCGCCGGCACGGGCTGCAACGTCATCCCGGCCTCGCAGCCGGATGTGACCCGCTACTACGTCCTGACCACCGCCCCCGCCAAGCCCGCCCCGGCGGCGGCCGAGGGTCCGCACTGGCGCATCGCGCTGCGCTCGGTCGAGGTTCCGAGCTTCCTCCGGGGCAAGGCGATGCAGGTGCGCAGCGCCGGCAACGAGATTCACTACGCCGACGAAGCCCGCTGGGCCGAGTCGCTGGAGGCCGGCCTGGGCCGGGTGCTGCGCGAGAGCCTGGAAGGGCGCGGCGACGTCGCCCATGTGGTGGAATCCGCGGCCGAGGATCCCGACTTTGATGTGCTGGTGCGCGTGCTCCGGTGCGAGGGCGACAGCGACGCGAAGCTGGCGCGCTTTTCCGCCGTGGTGGAGATTTACGCGCCCCGCCTCGGGGCGGACGTGAGGGCGCACGACACCTTTGTCATCGAGGTCACCGGCTGGAATGGCAGCTATGGCCAGCTGGCGGCGAAGCTGAGCGAGGCCGTGGACGGCCTGGCGGCGCGCATCGTCACCCTGATTGGGTCCGCGGGGTCGGCGGGGAAACGCTGACCGGCGAGGTCGCCGCGCTTACTTCAGCGCGGTGGCGATCCGGGTGAGGGCGGCTTCGACGTTGGCGCGGGAGTTGAACGCGCTGATGCGCACGTGGCCTTCGCCGCACTTGCCGAAGCCGGCGCCGGGCGTGCAGACAACCTGGGCCTGGTTTAGCAACAGGTCGAAGAACTCCCAGGAGTCGCGGCCGGTGTTGACCCAGATGTAGGGCGCATTGTCGCCGCCGACACAGGGCAGGCGGAGCTTAGCCATGGCGTCGCGGATGAGCTTCGCGTTGCCGAGATAGAAATCGGTCATCGCCCGCGTCTGCTGCTGGCCCTCGGTGGTGAAGATGGCGGCGGCGGCCTTCTGGATGGGATAGGCGACACCGTTGAACTTGGTGGTATGGCGGCGGGTCCAGAGGGCGTGCACGGAGTGCGGCTGGCCGGCGGCGTCGAAGGCCTGGAGCGACTTCGGCACCACGGTGTAGGCGCAGCGCGTGCCGGTGAAGCCGGCGGTCTTGGAGAAGCTGCGGAACTCGAT